>NZ_JBISHE010000006.1:0-5789 GCF_045066555.1 Microbacterium sp. Ld4
GCCGGAGCCCGCTCCGACGCCCGCCCCGACACCCGACCCCACCCCCACCGAGGAGACCGCCCCATGAGGGCGGCACTCGTCCCGCGGCGCACCGACAGCACGGTCGGCGCCCGGCATCCGAGAGGAACACGATGACGATCACCCCGGAACAGAGCACGTGGTTCCGCGAGACCTTCGCGACCCTCGTCGACAACGTCGACCAGGTCGTCCTGGGCAAGCGGCATGTCATCGAGCTCGCCTTCACGGCGATGATCTCCGAAGGGCACCTGCTCCTCGAGGACTACCCCGGCACCGGCAAGACCTCGCTCGCCCGCGCGATGGGTCAGTCCGTGCAGGGCACGAGCTCCCGCATCCAGTTCACGCCAGACCTGCTCCCCGGTGATGTCACCGGAATCACCGTGTACGACCAGCGCCGCGGCGAGTTCGAATTCCACCAGGGGCCGATCTTCGCGAACATCGTGCTCGCCGACGAGATCAACCGCGCCTCCCCCAAGACGCAGTCGGCGCTCCTGGAGGTCATGGAGGAGGGCCATGTGACCGTGGACGGCGTCACGCGGCCGGTCGGCGTCCCGTTCCTCGTGGTGGCGACGCAGAACCCGGTCGAGCAGGCGGGCACGTACCGGCTCCCCGAGGCGCAACTCGACCGGTTCCTCATGAAGACGAGCCTCGGCTACCCCGACCGGGCGGCCACGATGCGCATCCTCGAGGGCTCCAGCGAGGGCCGGCGCGACGTCGAGCCGGTCATTACCCCGCAGGGCATCGTGAGCCTCGCCGACATCGCCCGCGGCGCCTACCTCAACCCGCTGGTGCTCGACTACATCGCGCGCATCGTCGAAGCCACCCGGCTGGCGACCGAGGTGCGCCTCGGCGTGAGCGTGCGCGGTGCGCTCGCCCTCACCCGCGCCTCTCGCACCTGGGCCCTCGCCCATGGGCGCACCTACGTCACGCCCGACGACATCAAGGCGCTCGCGGGCCCGGTGCTCTCCCACCGCCTCATCCTCGACGCCGAGGCGGAGTTCGACGGCGTCACCGCGGGCGCGGTCATCGGGCAGGTTCTCCTCGACGTGGCGCCGCCGAGCCAGCGCGACCACAGCCGTGACGAGGGTGCGTGAGCTTTCCGACCGAATCGCGCCTGACCCGGACGGCCACGTCCACCGGGTACGCGCGCACGCGCTACGGCGACACGGCGAGGTCGACCACGGTCCTCGCCGTACGTGGCGCGCGCACCTGGCGGCGGGGGCGGGCCGCGGCGGTCGCCGCGGCGAGGTGGGTGCGCGAGACGGTGACCCCGGTGGGATGGGTCGCGGTCGCCGTCGCGGCCGTCGGGCTCATCGCCGGACTCGGCTGGGGGCTGCTGGAGTTCGCGGTCGCCGGCGGTGCCGCGGCGCTGCTCGTGGTCGTCGCCGTCCCGTTCCTGTTCAGCGCACGGGCCTACGACGTCCGGCTGGAGCTGGCCCATGACCGGGTGGTCGCGGGGACACCGGTCGACGGCGAGCTCGTGGTCACGAACGTGGGGCGCGGCGTCGCCCTCCCGGGCCGGGTCGATGTGCCCGTCGGAGACGGTCTCGTCGACGTGCACGTGCCCCTCCTCCGCCCGCAGCACGACCTGACCGAGCGGGTGGTGATCCCCACCGAGCGGCGCGGAATCGTGACCGTCGGGCCCGCACGCACCGTGCGCGGCGACCCGCTCGGCATCCTGACGCGCGAGGCGACCTGGGACGACGTGCGCACACTCTACGTGCACCCGCGGACGACGGCGCTTCGCAGCACGGCGGCGGGCTTCATCCGCGATCTCGAGGGCAGCGCCTCGCGGACGATCGTCGACGCGGACTTCTCGTTCCACGCGCTCCGCCCCTACGTCCCCGGCGACTCCCCCCGCCAGATCCACTGGAAGTCGACCGCCAAGACGGGCGCCATGATGGTCCGCCAGTACGAGGAGACCCGTCGCTCGCGGATGGTCGTGGTCCTGGCACGCGGCGACGACGAGTACGCCGATGACGACGAGTTCGAGCTCGCCGTGAGCGCCGCCGCCTCGGTCGGCGTCCGCGGCATCCGCGACGGCCGCGACGTCGACGTCGCCGTCGGCGGCGAGGTGCCCGAGTTCGCCCGGCGGGCCGTCCGCACCGTCCGCGAGCTCGCCACCGTGTCCACCCGCACCCTGCTCGACGACCTCGCGGGGCTCGAGCGCAGCGGCGAGGTGAGCGCGCTCCGCGATGTCTCCTCGCTCGCCGCCGAGTCGCACCCCGACGTCTCGATCGGCTTCCTCATCTGCGGGTCCACCCTCACCCCGGCGCAGCTGCAGTCCGCCGCGCTCGCGTTCGGCGGCGACGTGGCCGTCGTCGCGCTCGTGTGCGCACCCACGGAGAAGCCCGGCATCCGGCGCCTCGGACCCCTGACCGTGATCTCGATCGGGCTGCTCGATGACCTCCGTCCGCTCCTCGCGAAGGGGTCTGCGTCATGAGCGACACCTCGAGGCGCGACCTGCGGGCGGCTCGCACGACTCGGCGCCGCGGCACGCGGCTGCGCTTCGTCGTGACGCAGGCCCTGCTCCTCGACGTCCTGTTCGCCGTCGGCGCTGTGGCCGTGTGGCCCATCTACCGCACGCCGCTGCTCTTCATCGCGATCGGTGTCGGGCTCCTCGCGGCGCACATCGTCGCCGCCGTCGGCCTCCGCCGCACGTGGTCGCTCTGGTGGGTGGTCCTGGCGGCACTCGTCGCCTACGTCGCGCTGGGTGTCCCCGTCGCGGCGCCGGCGAGCCTCTCCTCGCCGTCGCCTGCGCTGCGCGCGCTCCTCGGCGTCGTCACGGCGCCGGTGACGGGCTGGAAGGACCTGCTGACCCTCGACCTTCCGCTCGGGAGCTACCAGACGACCCTGGCGCCGACGCTCTTCCTCTTCACCGTGATCCCGGCCCTCGCGCTCTCCCTCGCCTGGCGGGCACGCACACTATGGACCCTCGCCGCACCGCTGGGACTCCTCCTCACCGTCTTCGGCGTGGTGTTCGGCGCCCGCTCCCTCTCCGCGCCCCTCGTCGCCGGTCCCGTCCGTGTGCAGCCAGAACTGGTGGTGGGCACGGGGGCGGTCCTCGCGGCGCTCGCGGTCGTCGTCTGGCGCACCCGGTACGAGCGGCGCCGCGCCCTCGAGGCCGCGGTCGAGGCGACCGGCGTCCGGCGGTCGGGCCGCGCGACCCGCGGGCTGCTCGGCCGCCTCGCGACCGCCGTCGCCATGGTGCTCATCGCGGTCGTGGGCGCCTCCGCCTGGGCACCGTGGGCGCTCGGTGATCAGCCTCGGAGCGTCGCCCGGGCCACGGTGGACCCGGTCCTCCGGATCGCCGAGACCCTCAGCCCGCTCTCGCAGTACCGCGGCGCGTTCGCGCCCGGCGAGGACGAGCGCGTCCTGTTCCGCGTGGACGCGACGGCGCCGGTCGATCGCGTCCGCATCGCGACACTGCCCTTCTACGACGGCCGGAACGCCCGCGCCGTCGACCCGTCGGCGGGCCTCGGCTCTCCGCAGACCGCGTTCCGCCGCGTGCCTGCGGGCATCGCGGGAGGCGGAGGCTCCGCCGCATCGGTGACGGTCACGATCGACGGCCTGACCGGCATCTGGGTGCCGACCGCCGGCGACCTCCGGACGGCGACCTTCGACGGTGCCCGAGCGACCGACCTCTCCGACGGGTTCTTCTACAACGCCGCGACCGGAGCCGCCGTGCAACTGGCCGAGCCCGGTCTCCGTTCCGGCGATGCCTACCGCCTCGACGTCACCGTCCGCGGCGAAACCGGGGCCGCGGCATCGCTCGACCCCGTGCGCTCGGGTCCTGCGCTGCCCGCCGAGGTCGTTCCGGACAGCCTCCGCGAGTGGATCGAGGCGCAGGGAGCGCCGACGGGCGGCGAGGGTCTCGGCCTCCTCCTCGACCGGCTCCGTGCGCGCGGGTTCCTGAGCCATGCGCTCTCGATCGATCCGGCCGCCCCGCCGGCGTGGCTCGCCGACCTCGGCACCGACGCCTTCCAGCCGAGCCGGGCAGGTCACTCGACCGACCGCATCGACGCCCTGTTCACGCAGCTGCTCGACCGGCAGCGCGAGATCGGCGGCGACGTCGACGCCGACCTCGTCGCCGGGGTCGGCGACGACGAGCAGTTCGCGGTCGCCGCGATGATGATCGCCGATCAGCTCGGCTTCGATGCCCGCGTCGTGGTCGGGACGCGCCTGAGCGACGTCGACGGCCTCCCCGCGTGCGAGGGCGGCGAATGCCGGAACGCCGATCTGGCGGCGTGGATCGAGGTCGCGGATGCCGGTGGCGCGTGGCATCCGCTCGACGTCACCCCGCAGCGCGACGCGTTCCCCTCTCCCGACCTCGAGCAGCGCCAGGATCCCGAGAACCCGACCGACGTCCGCCGCGATCAGGCCGAACAGGTGCTTCCCGCCGAGGCGGGCCCGACGGAGGGCACGGAGCGCGGCGAGGATGCCGACACGGATGCCGCCGACCTGGAGGCACTCTGGGCGACGCTCCGCGTGGTCGGCGTCTCCTTCCTCGGCCTTCTCATCCTGGTGGGACCCCTGCTGCTCATCGTCGTCGCCAAGGCGCTCCGCCGCCGGTCACGCCGTCGCGCACCCGACGTCGTCGAACGCTTCACCGGCGGGTGGCAGGAGTTCGTCGACGCGGCCGTCGACCACGGCTATCCGGCTCCGGCGACCCAGACCCGGCAGGAGCTCGCGGCGATCTACGCGGGCGAGGACCGGGAGCGCGCCTTGCGCCTCGCGACATGGGCCGACCGTTCGGTGTTCGACGTGGTGCCGCCTCCCCGCGGGTCGGACGCCGGGTTCTGGCAGATCGTGGATGACGAGCGTCAGCGTCTCGCTGCGGAGGCGGGCTTCTGGGCCCGGCTGCGCGGGCGGGTCTCGCTCCGCTCGCTGCGGCGGCGGAGACCGGCACGGCGCCGCCGGTAGGGTGTCGAGGGCGGCGCGCCGCGAACGCCGCTACGGTGGGCAGGTTGATCGAGGAGACATGGTGAGCGTAGGAGCAGGCACAATCGGCGCGGCGACGGCGCTCGGAGCTATGGCCCCCGATCCGACGGGCCTGCTCGCAGGCGCCTCCGTCGGGGTCGCGCTGGCGCAGGTCGCCGGTGCCCTCGCCGTCTACGCCTGGCTCGCGCTCGCACTCATGGCCGTCTTCCGCAAGGTCGGTCAGCCGACGTGGAAGGCCTGGGTTCCGGTCCTCAACCTGTGGACGCTGTTCGAACTCGCCGGGATGCGCGGCTGGTGGGCAGTCGTACAGGTCGGCGCCGGCATCGTCTTCGCGGTCATCGCCACCATCGTCGCCGGTTCGCTCGTCACCGCATCGGTCGACGCCGCGTTCAACGGCGCCGATGCGGCATCCGCTTTCCTCGCCGCCACCGTGGTGCCCGCGCTCATCTGGCTCGTCTACGCCGCCCTGGTGGTCGCACTCCAGTTCGTGATGATGCAGCGCCTGAACCCCGGCTTCGGGCTCGGCACGGGCTTCAGCGTGCTCGGCGCCGTCCTGCTGCCGGTGTGGGCGAGCATCGTCGGCTGGGGCTCGGCGACCTGGCGCGGCCGCCCGCGCGCGCAGGGACTGCCGCCCACCCCGTTCGCCGCCACGGCGCCTGCGCCGGAGCCGGCCGGGCGAGACACCAGCGCGGCGATGATCGCCTTCGCCCCGCCGTCCGCCGCCGACGCTCCGGCCGCGTCGCCCGTGTCCGCGTCGGCGGACGCCCCCGCTCCGCTGGCGAACGGCAACCCGTGGGTGCCCCCGCCGCTGGCCTCCCCCCTGGCCGCCC
>NZ_JBISHE010000007.1:0-5493 GCF_045066555.1 Microbacterium sp. Ld4
AAGAAGTCCGGCGGTGTCCTACTCTCCCACAGGGTCCCCCCTGCAGTACCATCGGCGCTGTGAGGCTTAGCTTCCGGGTTCGGAATGTAACCGGGCGTTTCCCTCACGCTATGGCCGCCGAAACACTATTGATGTTTCAATCGCGCATAACAAAGTCATTGTCATGCAGTTCTCGACCGTACATCGAGAACCACTCAGTGGACGCAAGCACCAAAAACGGTGTGTTATCAAGTCATCGGCTTATTAGTACCGGTCAGCTTCACGTGTTACCACGCTTCCACATCCGGCCTATCAACCCAGTAGTCTGGCTGGGAGCCTCTCGCCCGAAGGCATGGAAATCTCATCTTGAGGCCGGCTTCCCGCTTAGATGCTTTCAGCGGTTATCCATCCCGAACGTAGCTAATCAGCGGTGCTCCTGGCGGAACAACTGACACACCAGAGGTTCGTCCAACCCGGTCCTCTCGTACTAGGGTCAGATCCTCTCAAATTTCCTGCGCGCGCAGCGGATAGGGACCGAACTGTCTCACGACGTTCTAAACCCAGCTCGCGTACCGCTTTAATGGGCGAACAGCCCAACCCTTGGGACCTACTCCAGCCCCAGGATGCGACGAGCCGACATCGAGGTGCCAAACCATGCCGTCGATATGGACTCTTGGGCAAGATCAGCCTGTTATCCCCGAGGTACCTTTTATCCGTTGAGCGACAGCGCTTCCACAAGCCACTGCCGGATCACTAGTCCCGACTTTCGTCCCTGCTCGACCTGTCAGTCTCACAGTCAAGCTCCCTTGTGCACTTACACTCGCCACCTGATTGCCAACCAGGTTGAGGGAACCTTTGGGCGCCTCCGTTACTTTTTGGGAGGCAACCGCCCCAGTTAAACTACCCACCATGCACTGTCCCTGAACCGGATTACGGTTCGAAGTTAGATATCCAGAGTGACCAGAGTGGTATTTCAACAATGACTCCACGGTAACTGGCGTCACCGCTTCAAAGTCTCCCACCTATCCTACACAAGCCACACCGAACACCAATACAAAGCTATAGTAAAGGTCACGGGGTCTTTCCGTCCTGCTGCGCGTAACGAGCATCTTTACTCGTAATGCAATTTCGCCGAGTTCGCGGTTGAGACAGTTGGGAAGTCGTTACGCCATTCGTGCAGGTCGGAACTTACCCGACAAGGAATTTCGCTACCTTAGGATGGTTATAGTTACCACCGCCGTTTACTGGGGCTTAAATTCTCAGCTTCGCCTTGCGGCTAACCGGTCCTCTTAACCTTCCAGCACCGGGCAGGCGTCAGTCCGTATACATCGTCTTGCGACTTAGCACGGACCTGTGTTTTTAGTAAACAGTCGCTACCCACTAGTCTCTGCGGCCTCCACACCCTTTCGGAGTAAATCCTAATAAGTGGAAGGCCCCCCTTCTCCCGAAGTTACGGGGGCATTTTGCCGAGTTCCTTAACCACGATTCTCTCGATCTCCTTAGTATTCTCTACCTGACCACCTGAGTCGGTTTGGGGTACGGGCAGCTAGAACCTCGCGTCGATGCTTTTCTTGGCAGCATAGGATCACCCACTTTTTATCCGCATCGTGTCTCAGCCTTAATGAGAGACGGATTTGCCTATCTCTCGGCCTACGCACTTGCCCCGGGACAACCATCGCCCGGGTTGGGCTACCTTCCTGCGTCACACCTGTTAATACGCTAGCCGCACCAGAACGGGGTCGAGCGTTAGACCGGCCGGCATCACCCCGAAGGGATCCACTCAGCCGGGTTAGGACTCTTAGCACCACTGGATTAGCTTGGGCGGTTCTTCGCCGGTACGGGAATATCAACCCGTTGTCCATCGACTACGCCTGTCGGCCTCGCCTTAGGTCCCGACTTACCCAGGGAAGATTAGCTTGACCCTGGAACCCTTGGTCTTTCGGAGGACGTGTTTCTCACACGTCTTTCGCTACTCATGCCTGCATTCTCACTCGTGTAGCCTCCACGGCTGGTTCACACCGCCGCTTCGCTGGCCACACGACGCTCTCCTACCCATCAACACGGCTGGACCACGAAGGCCTACCAATAATGTCAATGCCACAACTTCGGTGGCGTGCTTGAGCCCCGTTACATTGTCGGCGCGGAATCACTTGACCAGTGAGCTATTACGCACTCTTTCAAGGGTGGCTGCTTCTAAGCCAACCTCCTGGTTGTCAAGGCAACTCCACATCCTTTCCCACTTAGCACGCGCTTTGGGACCTTAGTTGGTGGTCTGGGTTGTTTCCCTCTCGACTATGAAGCTTATCCCCCACAGTCTCACTGCTGCGCTCTCACTTACCGGCATTCGGAGTTTGGCTGACGTCAGTAACCTTGTAGGGCCCATCGGCCATCCAGTAGCTCTACCTCCGGCAAGAAACACGCAACGCTGCACCTAAATGCATTTCGGAGAGAACCAGCTATCACGAAGTTTGATTGGCCTTTCACCCCTATCCACAGCTCATCCCCTCAGTTTTCAACCTAAGTGGGTTCGGTCCTCCACGACGTCTTACCGTCGCTTCAACCTGGCCATGGATAGATCACTTCGCTTCGGGTCTAGGACATGCGACTGAATCGCCCTATTCAGACTCGCTTTCGCTACGGCTACCCCTCTCGGGTTAACCTCGCCACACATCGCTAACTCGCAGGCTCATTCTTCAAAAGGCACGCTGTCACAGCTACTAGGGCTGCTCCAACGGTTTGTAAGCAAACGGTTTCAGGTACTATTTCACTCCCCTCCCGGGGTACTTTTCACCTTTCCCTCACGGTACTTGTCCGCTATCGGTCATCTGGGAGTATTTAGGCTTATCAGGTGGTCCTGACAGATTCACACGGGATTTCTCGGGCCCCGTGCTACTTGGGATACTCTTCGCGTCAAGAGAGGCATTTCGACTACGGGGTTGGCACCCTCTATGACCCGCCTTTCAATGCGGTTCGTCTATACCTTCTTGTAACGCCGACAGATCGGCAGAACTGTCTGAAAAGTCCCACAACCCCGAATACGCAACTCCTGCCGGATATCACACGTACTCGGTTTAGCCTGTTCCGGTTTCGCTCGCCACTACTAACGGAATCGCGGTTGCTTTCTCTTCCTGTGGGTACTGAGATGTTTCACTTCCCCACGTTCCCTCTACCCGCCCTATATATTCAGGCGGGAGTCACTAGGTCGGCACGCCGCCCAGCGGGGTTTCCCCATTCGGACACCCTCGGATCAAAACTTGCTTATCAGTTCCCCGAGGCTTATCGCAGATTGCTACGTCCTTCTTCGGCTCCAGATGCCAAGGCATTCACCGTTTGCTCTTAAAGACTTGAAATCACATGAGTTTGAATCGTCAATCGAAATTGACTAATGATCTTTAAGATCATCTTTCTGAACCGATCAAAGATCAGTTCAAAGATGCTCGCGTCCACTGTGTAGTTCTCAAAGTACGGGCGGTACCCTCCCCAGCCACCAAACGGCAACCAGAAAAGGCCCAGAGGATTCGTCTGCTCCCGACCCCAAAGAGTCGAAGCGCATCCGGTCCCTCAGGACCCAACAGCGTGCATGTCCCAAACCCCGCCGGCCCTCACGTTCCATCCACCGAAGCAGAGTACTAACGAGAACCCTTAGGTTCTGACACCTCATCAAATGTTCCACCCATGAGCTCCCAGCGAGAACATTCGTCTCGATCTGGGTTCTGGAAGACCGAAATCTTCAGATGCTCCTTAGAAAGGAGGTGATCCAGCCGCACCTTCCGGTACGGCTACCTTGTTACGACTTAGTCCTAATTACCGATCCCACCTTCGACAGCTCCCTCCACAAGGGTTAGGCCACCGGCTTCAGGTGTTACCGACTTTCATGACTTGACGGGCGGTGTGTACAAGACCCGGGAACGTATTCACCGCAGCGTTGCTGATCTGCGATTACTAGCGACTCCGACTTCATGAGGTCGAGTTGCAGACCTCAATCCGAACTGGGACCGGCTTTTTGGGATTCGCTCCACCTCGCGGTATTGCAGCCCTTTGTACCGGCCATTGTAGCATGCGTGAAGCCCAAGACATAAGGGGCATGATGATTTGACGTCATCCCCACCTTCCTCCGAGTTGACCCCGGCAGTATCCCATGAGTTCCCACCATTACGTGCTGGCAACATAGAACGAGGGTTGCGCTCGTTGCGGGACTTAACCCAACATCTCACGACACGAGCTGACGACAACCATGCACCACCTGTTTACGAGTGTCCAAAGAGTTGACCATTTCTGGCCCGTTCTCGTATATGTCAAGTCTTGGTAAGGTTCTTCGCGTTGCATCGAATTAATCCGCATGCTCCGCCGCTTGTGCGGGTCCCCGTCAATTCCTTTGAGTTTTAGCCTTGCGGCCGTACTCCCCAGGCGGGGAACTTAATGCGTTAGCTGCGTCACGGAATCCGTGGAATGGACCCCACAACTAGTTCCCAACGTTTACGGGGTGGACTACCAGGGTATCTAAGCCTGTTTGCTCCCCACCCTTTCGCTCCTCAGCGTCAGTAACGGCCCAGAGATCTGCCTTCGCCATCGGTGTTCCTCCTGATATCTGCGCATTCCACCGCTACACCAGGAATTCCAATCTCCCCTACCGCACTCTAGTCTGCCCGTACCCACTGCAGACCCGAGGTTGAGCCTCGGGATTTCACAGCAGACGCGACAAACCGCCTACGAGCTCTTTACGCCCAATAATTCCGGATAACGCTTGCGCCCTACGTATTACCGCGGCTGCTGGCACGTAGTTAGCCGGCGCTTTTTCTGCAGGTACCGTCACTTTCGCTTCTTCCCTGCTAAAAGAGGTTTACAACCCGAAGGCCGTCGTCCCTCACGCGGCGTTGCTGCATCAGGCTTGCGCCCATTGTGCAATATTCCCCACTGCTGCCTCCCGTAGGAGTCTGGGCCGTGTCTCAGTCCCAGTGTGGCCGGTCACCCTCTCAGGCCGGCTACCCGTCGACGCCTTGGTGAGCCATTACCTCACCAACAAGCTGATAGGCCGTGAGCCCATCCCAGACCGAAAAATCTTTCCAACTGCTGACCATGCGGTCGCAGCTCATATCCAGTATTAGACGCCGTTTCCAGCGCTTATCCCAGAGTCAGGGGCAGGTTGCTCACGTGTTACTCACCCGTTCGCCACTGATCCACAGAGCAAGCTCTGCTTCACCGTTCGACTTGCATGTGTTAAGCACGCCGCCAGCGTTCATCCTGAGCCAGGATCAAACTCTCCGTAAAAGAAAAATACTGACAACGACCGGAATAGGCCGAAGCAGCGAGTTTGAACTGACCAAAGAGATAAATCATTGCTGACTATCTAATGCCGACTTCCCGGAAGAAGCCGGACTTTGATCCAAAGGAATCTCATCCCCAGCAAAAAGCCGAGGCGAGGTTATTTGGCATTTGACAAGTGCACGCTGTTGAGTTCTCAAGGATCGGATACTCCCACCACCACCCTCTCGGGCTTCGCTGCGGGGCAACTTC
>NZ_JBISHE010000008.1:0-207983 GCF_045066555.1 Microbacterium sp. Ld4
GCGCCGGACAGCGCCGCCCCCGGGGAGCCCGCGGCCCCCGCGACGCCGAATCTCCCCGAGCCTCCGGTTCCGACCGGTCCGGTGACCTTCCCCCAGGTGCGCGATGCATGGCCGGAAGTCCTCCGCCGCCTCGAAGACCTCAGTCGCACGTCGTGGATGATCGCGAGTGCGTCCCGGCCTGTCGCCTACAGCGACGACGACGTGCTGACGCTGTCGTTCCAGAGCCATGCCGACGTGCAGTCGTTCAAGAAGCTCACGGCGGGCAAGGGCCCGAGCGAAGACCTCCGCACCGCGGTGCGCTCAGTGCTCGGTGTGCGGGTGAAGTACCTCACCCGGCACGACACCGACCCCACCCCGCCGCCGCCCGGGGGAGTGGGCCACGACGCGCCCCCGCCGCCCGAGGACGACGACCCCGGCTACCCGGGCGATCCGGGATACCCCGGAGACCCGGGCGACCCCGGTCCCGCCGGCCCGCCGGCTCGCCCCGGCGCACCCTCGGCGTCTCGGCTGCCTGCAGCCCGCCCGCCGGCATCCGGCCCGGCCGCGCCGCGCACCTCGTCGGCTCCCGCATCGCACACTCCGGTCACCGAGTGGGCGGTCGCACCCATCCCCGGCGGCGACCCGGCGGCATCCGCGCTGGCCGTCGATGACGAGCCCGAAGACGTCGCACCGGTCGCCGTCCGCACCCTCACCGCGCCGCGCGAGGGCGAGGTCATCTCGGTCGATGCTCCCGAGCGGGACACCGACGACGATGACGTTCCGCCCCCGGTCGACGCCGACGCTCCGATCCCGGTGCGGATCGCCCCGGAGCCCGCGGCCCCGCCGGCACCGCCCGAGCGCTCCGCCGCGCGCGCTCCCGCCGAGCGGCCCGCCGCCGGCCGGGTGGGCATCGAACGCGTCGGAGAGGCGGCCGTCCGCCAGCTCCTCGGCGCCCGCTTCGTGCGCGAAGAGCCCTACACACCTCCGACGAGGTTCAACTGACCCATGTATGACGGCATCGTTCAAGACCTGATCGACGAGTTCGGCCGGCTTCCCGGCATCGGACCCAAGTCGGCCCAGCGCATCGCGTTCCACATCCTCCAGACACCCACCTTCGACGTGACTCGGCTCGCGCATCTGCTCGCCGAGTTGCGCGAGCGCGTGCGCTTCTGCGAGATCTGCGGCAACGTGTCGGAGCAGGACCAGTGCAGCATCTGCCGCGATCCGCGGCGCGACCGCAGCTTCATCTGCGTCGTCGAGGACGCGAAAGACGTGTCCGCGATCGAGCGGACCCGCGAGTTCCGCGGGCTGTACCACGTGCTCGGCGGGTCGATCAGCCCGATCGCCGGCATCGGCCCCGACGACCTCCGCATCACGCAGCTCATGCAGCGCCTCGCCGACGGCACCGTCACCGAGGTCATCCTCGCGACGAACCCGAACCTCGAAGGCGAAGCGACCGCGACGTATCTCAGCCGCCTGCTGCACACCCTCGAGATCAGCGTCACCCGCCTCGCCTCGGGCCTCCCCGTCGGAGGCGACCTGGAATACGCGGACGAAGTGACCCTCGGCCGTGCGTTCGAAGGGCGCCGCGCGGTCTGACGCGGGCTCCGATCAGGCCGGAGCGAACAGTTCCGGCTCCTGGGCGTATGTGCGCGCGAGCGCCGCGTCGATGTCGTCGGTGTCGATCGGGTACTCGTCGGTGATGCGCTCTTCGGCGTCGCCCCACGCCTCCTCGTCGCCGATGCCGTAGGTCTGCTCGTACTCGGCGTGGGCGCGTTCGATCGCGGATGCCGTCGACTCCAGGCCGAGGGTGCGATACCCCTCGATGATCGCGTCGATCGGATACTCCTCGTCGACGGCGTAGACCTCCACGGCGTACCAGAGGCCGCCGTTCTGGACGAGACCGTCGAACGTCAGGGCGTTCCGGAGGGCGATGTCGCCTGGGCGGGTGAGGACCTGGTCATAGTCGAGCGCGCGGTCCCAGATCTCGTCCGTCAGAGCAGCCATGGCTAGAGCCTAGGCGGGCCGGTCGCCCGCACGTGCGAAGCCTGCTGTCACACCCGAACCCGGGCACGGCTGCGGATGACCGACCCGAGCGACGCGCGCAGCGGTTGACCGAGGTAGATGCCGAGCGAGGCCCCGACCGCCAGGGCGATGCCGACCGTGCCTGCCGATGCGAGCGTGCTGAACCCCGTGAGCAGCACGAGCGGATTGTCGCCCGATTCGACGATGCCCAGCAGGCCCCGGAACACCGCCGCGCCGGGGACCATCGGCAAGATGGCGGCGGTGGTGACGGCGACCGACGGCACGTGCAGTCGATAGGCGACGACGATGCCCACGACGCTCCCGACGAAAGCCCCGACCCCGCTCGCCGCCGACACCTCGAACCCCACGGCCGAGGCGGTCACGTACCCCAGCCAGGCGACCAGGCTCAGCGTGACGCTGACCACGATGATCCGGAGTCCCGCGCCGTTGTACACGGTCACCGCCAGGGCGATGAGCGCGGCTCCCACGAACTGCACCGGGAGCGGGCCGAGCGGCAGCGACGCGCTCGGCGCGGTCATCCCGAGGCCGATGACGCGCGCGGTCTCGAGCCCGATGAGGATGCCGATGACGACGCCGAGCGTCTGGGTCATGAGCTCGAGGATCCGCCCCATCGCGGTCAGGGCGAAGCCGTCGATCGCATCCTGGGCGGCGCCGACCACCGTCAGTCCGGCGAGCATCAGCACGATGCCCGACGCGACGATCACGGACGGACGGATGCCGTCGGCGAACTCCCATCCCGTGAGACGGAGCAGCGGCGCGGCGGCCGCGACCAGCGTCAGGACGAACGCGCCGGCGATCTGGCTGAAGAAGAACGGCACGCGCACGCGGGCGAGGATCGATTGCGTGACGGCGGCCGCGCCGGCCGCGAAGAACGACAGGGCGATGACGAGAAGGTTGCCCCCGAACATCACCGCGACGCCCACGGCGAGGAGGGCCTGAGCCACCACGACGACGGGCGCCCGGTAGGCGAACGGCGTACGGCGGATCTCGCGGAACGCTGCGCCGGCCGCGTCGATCCCGAGGCCTGCGCGGATGTCGGTCACGAGGGCCTGAAGCCGCTGCAGTCGGGCGTGGTCGGGGGCCGAACCGCGGACCACCCGCATGAGGGTCACCGGGCGGTCGGCGCCGCTGCGGTGATGCGCGACGGTGATCGAGTTGTAGGTGACGTCGACGTGCACGGGGTCGAGCCCGAAGACGCCCGAGACCCGCACGATCGTCACCGTCACGTCGCTCGCGGACCCGCCGGCGACGAGCATCGTCTCGCCGATCCGGATCGCGAGGTCGAGGACGCGCACCGTGAAGGCGTCGTCCATGACGGGCAGGATCTCGGTTGCGGGAGCCGCCGCGTCGGAGCTGCGGACCATCGCCTGCAGCGACGTGAAGAAGGGACGACGGCGAGCCATCGGGCCAGCCTAGCCACGCGAGATGCGCCTTCGTCGCCGTCACATGGCGGCGTTCGCATGCGTGTCTCCTTAGGATGGGGGTTCGGGCGTGACCGCTGCCCGCCGGCCCGTACCGGCATCCCTCCTGGAGTGTTTCGACATGGCCCTGATCGTCCAGAAATACGGTGGTTCGTCCGTCGCCGACGCCGAGAGCATCCGACGGGTCGCGAAGCGCATCGTCGACGCGCGACGCTCCGGAAACGATGTCGTCGTCGCCGTCAGCGCGATGGGCGACACGACCGACGAGCTCCTCGACCTCGCCTCGCAGGTCTCCCCGCTGCCGGCTCCGCGCGAGCTCGACATGCTGCTCTCCAGCGGCGAGCGCATCTCGATGGCGCTGCTCGCGATGGCCATCAACTCGATGGGCTTCGAGGCTCGCTCGTTCACCGGCAGCCAGGCCGGCATGATCACCGACGGCACCCACGGTGCCGCCCGGATCGTCGACGTCACTCCGGTGCGCGTGCGGGAGGCCCTCGACGAGGGGGCCATCGTCATCGTCGCCGGCTTCCAGGGTTTCAGCCGCGACACCCGCGACATCACGACCCTCGGCCGTGGTGGGTCCGACACCACCGCCGTCGCTCTCGCCGCCGCGCTCCGTGCCGACGTCTGCGAGATCTACAGCGACGTCGACGGGATCTTCACCGCCGACCCGCGTGTGGTCCCGAAGGCGCGCAAGCTCGACACCGTCACTGCGGAGGAGATGCTCGAGCTCGCCGCGAACGGTGCGAAGGTCCTCTACATCCGTGCGGTCGAGTACGCTCGCCGCCACGGCGTCATGATCCATGCCCGCTCGACGTTCAGTTCGGGTGTCGGCACCTACGTCCTCGGGGCCGGGATGACCGCCCCCGATCATCAAGAGGGAGAAGAGATGGAAGAGCCCATCGTCACGGGTGTCGCCACCGATCTCAGCCAGGCGAAGATCACGGTCGTCGGCGTGCCCGACGTGCCGGGCAAAGCCGCCGACATCTTCAAGATCGTCGCCAAGTCGGGCGCGAACGTCGACATGATCGTGCAGAACGTCTCCGCTGCGGCGACCGGACGCACCGACATCTCGTTCACCCTTCCGAAGGCGGAGGCCTCGACGGCGTTGCGCGCTCTCGCGGGCGAGCAGGGCGAGGTGGGCTTCAGCAAGCTCGTCCACGACGATCAGATCGGCAAGCTCTCGGTCGTCGGCGCGGGCATGCGCACGCACTCGGGCGTCTCGGCGACCCTGTTCGAAGCGCTGTCGACGACCGGGGTGAACATCGAGATGATCTCGACCTCCGAGATCCGGATCTCGGTCGTCGTGCGTGGCGACGACCTCGCCGGAGCGGCGCGGGTCGTTCACACCGCCTACGGCCTCGACGGCGACACCGAAGCGGTCATCTACGCCGGCACCGGGCGCTGACGGTGGTGCAGCCGCGGCTGCACCCTGACCAGCTCGACGTCGGAGCGGACGACGTCCGGCGGCTGCTCGCCGACCAGTGCCCGCCTCGGGCGCTCGATCGGGTCGTCCCGGTGCGTTCGACCGGCACCGTCAACGCCGTCTTCCGTGTGGGCGACGACGCGCTCGCCCGCCTGCCGATCATGGCGGCGTGGAGCGACGTCGCGGCAGAGACGGCCACCCTGCGGGTCGTCGCGCCGCACCTGCCCGTGCGGGTTCCGCGGGTGCTGCACGTCGGCCGCCCCGATGCCGGCTACGGGCAGTCGTGGCTGCTGCTCGACTGGATCGAGGGGGATCCGGCGAGCCCGGGACACGGAGGCGCCGAGCTCGCAGACGACCTGGCCGCGTTCCTGCGCGCCCTGTGGACAATCCCGACAGCGGGCGCGCGGGCGGGGTACCGCGTGAGCCTCGAGCGGCACCGGGATGCCGTCGCGCACTCATTCGCGGAGGCGGACGGCATCCTCACCGATCACGGCATCGACGCTGCGACTCTCCGCGCGGTGTGGTCCGGCGCGCTGCAGGTCCCCGCGTGGAGCGATGCGCCGAGGTGGACGCACAGCGACCTGCTGGCGGGCAACGTCCTCCTCGACGGCGCCGGCCGGTTGTCGGCCGTGATCGATTGGGAGGCAGCCGGGGCCGGCGACCCTGCCTGCGATCTGATGAGTGCGTGGAGTCTGCTGGACGGGGCCGGGCGGGCGCGCCTCAGCTCCCTGCTCGAGCTCGACGAGGACGCGTGGCTGCGAGGGCGAGGGTGGGCGCTCGCTCAGGCGATCATCGCGCTGCCCTACTACCGCGAGACCCGTCCCGCGATCGCCGCCCACTCCCTGCATGTGCTCCGCGAGATCGTCGCGTCGTAGCGGCCTCTCAGCGGGCGGGCTGGCCGGAGAGCCATTCGGCGAATGTCGGCCCGAGGAGCCGCGCGCCGGGGCCGGGCAGTGCGAGCCCGGCGCGGAGTCCTCGCATCTGCGCTCCCGGGAGGGCGACGGAGAGCACCGGGCGGCGCCGGCCGGTGTGGCGCGCCCACGCGCGGATCATGTCGGAGAGCTGCTCTTCGCGCGGTCCGGCGATGTCTTCGCTCCTGCCCGCCGGAGCGCCGGCGGCGAGTTCGAGCAGGTGAGCGGCGACGGTCGCCGCCGCGATCGGCTGGGTCCGTGCGCGGGGCGCGAGCTGGATCGGTCCGACGGCGGCCTGCGCGGCGACCTGGCCGGCGAACTCGTGGAACTGCGTCGACCGGACGAGCGTCCAGGGCAGGCCGCTCTCGGCGTAAGCGTGCTCCTGCGCGACCTTCCCCGCGTAGTAGCCGTTCGGGTTGTCGTCGATGCCCACGATCGACAGCACGACGACATGGGGCGTCTCGGCGCGGCGGGCCGCCGACAGCAGCGTGGCGGAAGACCGGCGGAAGAACTCCACCGACGCCGCCGCGTTCAGGGTGCCGGTGCTGGCGGCGTCGATCACGACGTCGGCGCCGTCGACGGCGGCCTGGGCGCCCGCTCCGGTGATGAGGTCGACTCCCGTCGACCGTGCGATGACCGACACCGCGTGCCCGTCGGCCTGTGCCTGGGCGACGATGTGACGACCGACCGTGCCCGTTCCTCCTGCGACTGCGATCTTCATGGTTCACCTTTCCTCGGGTTCCCTCCTTTGACGACGCAGCCCACCAGAATGTGAGGTGGATGCCGGAACCCGCCGGCACCGGAGGGGGAGACGTGAGTCCGTCGACCGAGACCGTCCCCGGCGTCGACGCCCACCGCGGCGTGCTCCGAGGCGCCGCCTTCCGCATGCTCGGGACTGTCGCGGACGCCGACGACGCCGTGCAGGAAGCGTACGTCCGGTGGTTCCGGCTGGACGCCGCCGATCGGAGCGCCGTCGCCTCGCCGGGAGCCTGGCTCATGCGGGCGGTCGGCCGCATCTGCCTCGACATGCTCGGCTCTGCGCGTGCGCGCCGGGAGATCTACGTCGGCGAGTGGCTGCCCGAGCCGGTGCCGAGCGCCTCGCCTCTCGCCGCGATCGATCTCGATCCGCTGGCTCGTGTCATCGTCGGCGAGAGCGTCTCCACGGCTCTCCTGCTCGTGCTCGAGACACTGACCCCGGCGGAGCGGGTGGTCTTCGTGCTGCGAGAGGTGTTCGAGGTCCCGTTCTCGGAGATCGCCGAGGCGACGGGTCGTTCCGCCGCCGCATGTCGTCAGCTGGCGGCATCCGCTCGTCGGCACGTCGGCGCCCGCGCGGGCGGAGGCGTGAGCCGCCGTCGCCACGACGAGCTCGTCGCCGCGTTCGCGGCGGCATCGGCGACGGGGGAGCTCGCATCGCTCATCCGCGTCCTCGCCCCCGACGTCACGCTCCGCGCCGACGGCGGCGGCCGGATCTCGGCAGCTCGTCGTCCCGTGCACGGCGCCGATCACGTCGCGCGATTCCTGCAGGGCCTTGCGCGCAAGGAGCCGGAGGCGGAATACGCGCCGATGGTCACCGGCGACGGCGCCGGCTTCGTCA
Source organism: Microbacterium sp. Ld4 (assembly GCF_045066555.1). Classification (NCBI taxonomy): domain Bacteria; kingdom Bacillati; phylum Actinomycetota; class Actinomycetes; order Micrococcales; family Microbacteriaceae; genus Microbacterium; species Microbacterium sp. Ld4. The sequence goes on from NZ_JBISHE010000008.1 coordinate 7,378, forward strand.
TCCGCCTCGGCGGCGCGATCGCCGGGGTGGTGACCTTCGCGACGGATGCCGACCGCGTCACCGACGTGTGGATCATGCGGAACCCCGACAAACTCACGCTCTGGTCCTGACCGGGCTCGGCCGACATGGCAGGATGCCGCCGACCATCGTCGGTTGCGCGCTGCAACACGCCGCCGGGCCCCTGAGCCGCCGCGATAGAATCGCGAAAACCCGCCATCCGCTGCCCGTTTCGGGCTGTGTCGCCCTCGCCGCCGGTCCCGGTGCAGAGGGCTTCACCGCAACGCAAGGATCTGCCATGACCGTCATCTCCGATTCCGGACCCTCCGTCGCCATCGTCGGCGCCACCGGCCAGGTGGGCACGGTGATGCGCCAGATCCTCATCGAGCGCAGCTTCCCGATCGGAAGCCTGCGCTTGTTCGCGACGGCGCGCTCGGCGGGCTCGACGATCTCGTTCGACGGTCACGACATCGTGGTGGAGGACGTCGCGACCGCAGACCCGGCCGGGATCGACATCGCCCTCTTCTCGGCGGGCGCCACCGGATCACGCGCGCACGCTCCCCGTTTCGCGGACGCCGGCGCGGTCGTGATCGACAATTCCAGCGCCTGGCGCATGGACCCGGACGTCCCGCTCGTCGTCAGCGAAGTGAACCCCCACGCGATCGAGAATCTGCCGAAGGGCATCATCGCGAACCCCAACTGCACCACGATGGCGGCGATGCCGGTCCTGAAGCCCCTGCACCTCGAGAGCGGCCTCGTCCGTCTCATGGTCAGCACCTACCAGGCCGTCTCGGGCTCGGGTCTCGCCGGCGCCGAGGAGCTCCTCGGGCAGGTCGAGGGCGTGCTCGCCCAGGGGAACACGCTCGACCTCGTCCACGACGGCTCGGCGGCGGACTTCCCGGCACCGCAGAAGTACGTCGCCCCGATCGCCTTCAACGTGATCCCTCTCGCCGGGAGCCTCATGGAGGACGGTGAGGAGGAGACCGACGAGGAGAAGAAGCTCCGCAACGAGAGCCGCAAGATCCTCGAGCTGCCCGATCTTCGCGTCGCCGGAACCTGCGTGCGGGTGCCGGTCTTCACGGGGCACTCGCTGTCGATCCACGCGGAATTCACCCGCGACATCACGCCCGATCGTGCCCGTGAGGTGCTCGCGGCCGCGCCGGGTGTCGAGCTCGCGATCGTGCCGAACCCGCTCCACGCGGCAGGCAAGGACCCGAGCTACGTCGGCCGGATCCGCGCCGATCAGTCCGCCCCCGAGGGCAAGGGTCTCGTGCTGTTCATCAGCAACGACAACCTTCGCAAGGGTGCCGCCCTCAACGCGGTGCAGATCGCCGAGCTTGTCGCGGACCGTCTGCACGCCCGGGTCTGACCTTCCGCGTCCGGCGGCGGCGGCGGTCATGACTTGGCCGCGACGAAAGAATCGCGGAACTTCATCGGGCGAGTCGGCTCGACGCGGAGAATGCCCTCATAAGCGGGATAAACTGGGTGATCGTGACTACTGACACGTACGACGCCGTTCTCATCGGTGGCGGCATCATGAGCGCCACCCTGGGTACCCTCCTGAAGCAGCTCGAGCCGGACTGGAAGATCGCCGTGTTCGAGCGACTCTCCGAGGTCGCGCAGGAGTCGTCGAACGCCTGGAACAACGCCGGCACGGGTCACGCCGCGCTCTGCGAGCTGAACTACACCCCTGAGGCGAAGGACGGCTCGATCGACCCGTCGAAGGCTGTCGGGATCAACGAGCAGTTCCAGCAGTCCCGCCAGCTGTGGTCGGCGCTGATCGAGCAGGGCGTGCTCGATGAGCCCTCGACGTTCATCAACGCGACGCCGCACATGACCTTCGTACGCGGGGAGAAGGACGTCGCCTTCCTCAAGAAGCGCTACGAGGTGCTCAAGGAGCAGCCGCTGTTCGCCGGCATCGAGTACTCCGAGGACTCGCGGGTCATCAACGAGTGGGCGCCGCTGCTCATGCAGCACCGGCGCAAGGGCGAGCCCTTCGCCGCCACGCGCGTCCCCGCCGGGACCGATGTCGACTTCGGGTCGCTGACCCGCCAGCTCTTCTCCCACCTCGAAGAGCAGGGCGTCGAGGTCGCCGTCAACCGTGAGGTCCGCAACCTCACCCAGCGCAAGGACGGCAGCTGGAAGGTCGACTTCCGCAATCTGCTGGGCCGCACCCCGGGATCGATCGACGCGAAGTTCGTCTTCGTCGGCGCCGGCGGCTGGGCTATCAAGCTGCTGCAGCGCTCCGGCATCCCCGAGATCAAGGGATACGGCGTGTTCCCCATCGGTGGACAGTGGCTGAAGACCTCCAATCCCGACCTCGTCGCCCAGCACAAGGCGAAGGTCTACTCGCAGGCGTCGGTCGGCGCTCCGCCGATGTCCGTCCCGCACCTGGACACCCGCGTGGTCGACGGAGAGGCGTCGCTGCTGTTCGGTCCGTTCGCGACGTTCAGCCCGAAGTTCCTCAAGCAGGGTCGGGTGACCGACATCATCGCCCAGGTCCGCCCGGGCAACATCGTCACGATGCTCAAGGTCGCCGTCGACAACCCGGGTCTGATCAAGTACCTCGTGAGCGAGCTGCTCAAGAACCACGGCAAGAAGGTCGACTCCCTGCGCGACTTCGTCCCGAGCGCGCGCGACGAGGACTGGGAGCTGCTCCAGGCCGGTCAGCGTGCCCAGGTGATGAAGAAGGACCCGCAGAAGGGCCCGGTGCTCCAGTTCGGCACCGAGGTCGTCAGCTCGGCAGACGGGTCCATCGCCGGGCTCCTCGGCGCGTCGCCGGGAGCCTCGACGGGCGCGTCGATCATGCTCGGGCTCCTCCGCACCTGCTTCCCCGACCGCATCGCCGGCTGGGAGCCGACGCTGCGCTCGCTCATCCCCACGTACGGCGAGACGCTCAACACGGAGCCGGCCAAGGCCGAGCAGGTGCTGCAGAAGACGGCATCCGTGTTGCACATCAACGTCTGATCGACACGTGGCCAAACTGTACTTCCGCTACGGCGCGATGAACTCCGGGAAGTCGACGGCCCTGCTGCAGGCGGCGTACAACTACGAAGAGCGCGGTCAGCGCGTTCTGCTCGCCAAGCCCGAGATCGATACGAAGGGCGCCGATCAGATCTCCAGCCGGCTCGGTGTCGAGCGCACGGTGGACTTCCTGATCGGACCGGGCGACGACGCGCGGGCGCTGTTCGGCGCGGAGCGGGGTCGCGTGCGCCGCGAAGCCGCTGAGGCGCTGATCCCGGAGGAGCGGGCGGACGTCGCATGTCTCCTCGTCGATGAGGCGCAGTTCCTGACGCCCGAGCAGGCCGATGACATGCTCCGTATCGCCGTGAGCGACGACATCCCGGTCCTCGCCTACGGAATCCGCACCGACTTCCAGACCCGGGCTTTTCCGGGCTCAGCGCGGCTTATGGAGCTCGCCCACAGCCTGGAGGAGCTGAAGACGATCTGCCGGTGCGGCAGCAAGGCGCTCTTCAACGCACGCCTAGTCGGAGGCCGGTTCGTGTTCGACGGCGATCAGGTCGCCATCGACGAGCTGTCCGCGGAGCGCGTCACCTACGAGTCGATGTGCGCGAACTGCTACCTGCGCGAATCGGGTGGCCGGCTCCGCTGAGGCGCCGTGCCCGCACGGTCAGCGTGCGGGGAGCGTCGGGATGAGCTCGTCGAGGAACGCGGCGGTGTCTTCCCAGCCCTCGACGGCGTGGCATTCGACGCCCATGGCGAGCACGGGATAGTCGTTGCCGTTCTCGTCGAGACGGTCGCCCACGAACAGCATGTCCTCGAGGGGGATGCCGGTCTGCTCGGCCAGCTTGCGCATGCCGTAGGCCTTGTCGATGCCGCGGTGGGTGATGTCGACCGACGTCGAGCCTCCCGAACGCACCTCGAGGTCGGGGATGCGGGTGGCGACGGCCTCGCGCAGCGTGTTCTTCTTCTCGCCCGACGGATCCCAGGCCGTCTTCGCGTCGAGCGGCGCGCTCTGCCCGAGGGCGGAGAAGGTGATCTGCGAGCCGCGGTCTTCGAGGATGGGTCCCCAGGTCTCGGACTCCCAGACGCCGAGGCGACGGGCCTCCTCTTCGACGGCGGACAGGGCGCGGGCCTTCTCGTCCTCCGTCAGCGCGTGGGCGTAGACCGTGTCGACACCATCGGCGCTGAGGCGGTAGTACTGGGTGCCGCAGGTGGGCATGAGGTGGAAGTTCGCCAGGATGTCGGGCGTCGTCTGCGGAAGGCGTTCGACGACCTGTGCACGGAACTGCTGCAGCTGGCCACCCGAGATGATCGCGACCTGCACGCGCTCGGCGAGGGCGATCAGGAGGTCGCCGACTCGAGGATCGATCGCGCTCTTGGAGGGCGCCAGGGTGTCGTCGAGGTCGAAGGCGACGAGGCGGGGAGAGGTCATTGGGCGGGCTCCGTTTCGTGGAGTTCGAGCGACGGCCCCTCCGCATCCGGTCTTGCCGGGGAGGGATGAGAAAGGCCCCGCCGGATTCGGCGGAGCCTTTCTGCTGTCGGGGTGACAGGATTTGAACCTGCGGCCTCGTCGTCCCGAACGACGCGCGCTACCAAGCTGCGCCACACCCCGTGGCAACCCTCCGAGTCTACCCTCTTCGGGTGTCCTCGGGCGAATCGGGCGCCGATCCGGCGCGGAGGGTGAGCACGGAGACTTCGGGCAGACACCCGAAGCGCACCGGCGCGTAGATCGAGTGTCCGAGGCCGGCGCTGACGTTCAGGGGGATGGTGCGGCCGCCGTGCGACCACGTGCTGAGGCCGCGTGCCTGATCCAACGGGATGTCGCAGTTGGCGACGAGCGCCTTCTTCGCGAACGGGATGCGGACCTGACCGCCGTGCGTGTGACCGCCGAAGATCGCCGCGACACCGGCATCCGTGAATCGATCGAGGACGCGGCGGTAGGGGGCGTGTGTGACGCCGATCTGCAGCCGCCGCCCGCGGAACGAGGGGAGCGCGGAGAACGCCGCCTCAGCCGCGTCGAGGTCGTCCCAGTCGCGGTGCGCGTCGTCCACGCCGAGTGCGTCGATGCGGATGCCGCCGGCGTTCACGCTCGCGGCGGTGTTGTTGAGCGTCGTCCAGCCGAGCTCTTCACCCATGAAGGCGTCGAGCGCGTCGGTGTCGAGGTACGTGGCGCGAGCGTGCTGCTCGGACGGTCCGGTGAAGTAGCGGATCGGATTGCGTCCGCTCGGGGCGATGACGTCGTTCGAGCCGTGCACGAAGAACCCGGGCACGCCACGGAGCGGGGAGAAGGCGGTGCGGATGCCCTCGAGGCCGTTCTCGTGGCCGAGGTTGTCGCCCGTGTTGATGATGAGGTCGGGCTGGACGTCGTCTGCGAGGTCGGCGATCCACCGCTGCTTGCGGTGCTGCCAGGGCGCCATATGGGCGTCGGACAGGTGCAGCACGGTCAGCGTGGGGGAGCCGGCGGGGAGTGCGGCGACATCGTGTCGACGGATTGTGAAGAGGTAGCGCTCGATGCCGACGCCCCAGACGCTCGCGCCGACGCCGACCGCCCCCACCACGCCGAGCGTGGTGAGGGCGGTGCGAGCGCGACGTTCTGTGCGGGTCACGGACCGTTCCCGTTGCCGTTGCCGTTGCCGTTGCCGTTGCCGTTGCCGTTCCCGGGCGCCGGCGCCCCGCCGACCGCGCTGCAGTCAGCGGCCTGGAACTGGACGGTGATCGTGTCGCCGCGACCAGCCGCCGTGCCCGCTGCCGGGTCGGTGCCGGTGACCACACCCTCCGGCGGTGCGCCTTCGGTCTGCGTGCACGACGCGGCGAAGTTCGAGAACCCCGCTCCCTGAAGTGCGGCGACGGCGTCCGCCGGAGTGCCGCCGACGCCGGGCACGACGACCCCCTCGCCGTTGCTCGGGCGGATCGTGACGGTCGAACCCGACACGACACGGCCCGCGCCGGGGCTCTGTTCGACGATCGTGCCCTCCGCCTCGGTCGCGTTGACCGCGTCGCCGACCGACACGCTGAAGCCGGCGTCGCGCAGACGGTCGCTGGCCGCGTCCACGGACAGACCGATCACGCTCGGCAGGGTGACGTAGGTGCGCTTGGTCAGTTCCTTGTCCGGCTTCGGGAAGGCCTTCCCGCCGTACTCCGCGTTCGCGGCGCGCTGCATGTCGGGCCAGATGGCATTGCGGATCCGAGAGAGACGGTAGCCCTTCTCCCAGTGATCGTCGAGACGGATGAAGCGCGAGCGTTCCCCGACCTTCTTCTTGTCGACGTTGCCGACCCAGACGACGGTCGCGACCTCGGAGCTCGCGCCGTCCATCCAGGTCTGCTCGAACTGGTGGATGCCGGTCTTGCCGAGAAGCGGTGTGCCGTCGAACGTGCGCGCACCCGAACCCGTTCCGTTCGACTGCATGACCGATTGCAGCGCGTACGCGGCGGTGGAGGCGACGGCCGTGCTGAGGATTCGCTTGCACTCGGTCTCGGGGATCGGGTGGTCGCTTCCATCGGCGTTGACGACCTTGTCGATGACCTTCGACTCGCAGTGGACTCCGTTCGACGCGATGGTCGCGTAGGCCTGAGCCATGTCGAGGGGAGCGACGTTCGCGTCGCCGAGCACGTTATACGGCTGGTTCGGCGAGAGGCCGGAGTTCGCCGGAACCTCGTCGAGCGGGCTGCCGTCACCGCGCATGACACCCATATCCATGGCTACGCGGTTCGTGCTGCAGATCGAGATCTTCTCGGCCATGGCGAGGAAGCCGGAGTTCAGCGAGTCCTTCGTGAAGCGGTAGACCGAGCCGTTGTAGCCCCGGTTGTTCTCGAAGTTGCCGATGTGGTTCGTGCGGCCCGAGTTGTCGGCGTTCTGCTGCACGCGCGCGCCGTCGCAGGTCTCGATGTTCTTCACGCCCGTGCGGCCGTTGATGTTCTCGTTGACCGAGTGGCCCTCCTGCAGCCAGTTCACGAGGCTGAACAGCTTGTAGGTCGAGCCGGCGGAGAAGCCGTTGCCGCCGCCCATCTGGCGACGCACGTTGTAGTTGATCTCCGTGGTCTTCTTGCCGTCGGCGTCGACCGCGTAGGGGCGGTTCTGAGCCATGGACAGGACGCGCCCGGTGCCGACCTCCACCTGCACGCCGGCCGAACCGAGGTCCATGTAGTCGACGGATGCCGGAACGATCGAGACAGCTTCGCGGGCGGCCGACTGCAGCTTCGGGTCGAGGGTCGTGTAGACGCTGAGCCCGCCGCGGCGCAGCGCGGCGTTGCGGTCGTCGGGCTCTTCGCCGAAGGCCGGGTCGGTGCGGATCGTCGAGACGACGTACTCGCAGAAGAACTCTGCCCCTTCCGCCTCCGCGCACCCGCTGGGGCGGCTGGTGATCTTCGGCTCGATCTTGGCCTCGACGGCGGCGTCGTGCTCGTCCTTCGTGATCTTCTTGTCTGCGAGCATGCGCCCGAGGACGTAGACCTGGCGCTCCTTCGTGAGGGAGTACCCGTCGGCCGCGGTGTTGCGGGGGGTTCCGTCCGACGCGGTGCGTGTTCCTCGCTCCGGTCGGTCGACGCGGAGGACGTTGGGCTCCACGACCATGCCGGCGAGAGCGGCCGACTGGGCGATGGTCAGCTTGTCGACCGTCGTGCCGAAGTAGTGCTTCGCCGCGGCGCCGATGCCGTACACCGAGCCGCCGAAGTGCGCGATGTTCAGGTAGCCGATGAGGATCTCGTCCTTCGAGTACCGCTTCTCGAGCTGGATCGCGAAGCGCATCTCCTGCAGCTTGCGCTCGTACCCCTCGGTGCCGGTGTTCGCCGTCGATTCTTCAAAGCACTTGCGGACGCCTTCGGCATCCGCTGCCTCTGCCTCGCAGTTCTGCTGCAGCACGTTCTTCACGTACTGCTGAGTGATCGACGAGCCGCCGCGGTTCGATCCTGAGCTGGCGTTTCGGGCCAGCGCGCTGATCGTGCCCACCAGGTCGATGCCCCCGTGCGCGTAGAAGTTCTTGTCCTCACTCGAGAGGATCGCGTCGTAGACGACCGGGTTCACCTGTTCGAACTTCACCGGGATGCGGTTCTGATCGTAGAACTCCGTCATCAGCTTCCAGTCGCCGTCGCTGTTCTTGGAGTACAGCTTCGTCGGCAGCATGAGCTTGTCGATCTGGAGATAGCTCGGCATGTTGTCGAACATCTCGATCGCGCTCGACGCCGCATAGCCGGACACCGCGATCGCGGGGGTGACGGTTGCCGTCACCAGCAGACCGGCGACAGTGCTCAGGCCGACGAGGCCGAGCACCCCTCCGAGCACGCCGGTGGTTGTCCTTTTCGAGTGGGGCATAGGGTGATGCTAAGGGAGATAGCTGGGCGATGGCTCGGTGACTCACCCGATCGCCACGCCTCCGGGCTGGTCCACCACGATCCTCGGGAGCCCAGATGACCACGTGGGAATACATGACCACACCGCTGCTGATCCACAACACCGCGGCGATCCTCAACAGCTGGGGCAAGCAGGGCTGGGAGCTCGTGCAGGTCGTCACCGGCCCCGAGGGTGGTCTCGTCGGCTACTTCAAGCGACCGAGCGGCGGCGGAGCCTCCAACGATGCGGCGCTCGGTGCAGCGGCGCAGGCGGCTCGTCAGTTCGGTCAGGGCTGATGTCGATCTCAGGCCGGCTGGCGGAGCTCGGGATCGATCTTCCCTCGGTCGTTCCTCCCGTCGCGGCCTATCTTCCCGCGAAGGTCCATGGCGACCTCGTGTACACGGCCGGTCAGCTGCCGATGATCTCGGGGGAGCTCCCGGCCACCGGCAAAGTCGGCGACGAAGCGGGTCTGGTCCCTGCGGCCGACGCCTACGGGCTCGCACGCCAGAGCGCTCTGAACGCGATCGCCGCAGCGGCCGCGGCCGTCGGGGGCGTCGACCGCCTGACGGGAGTGCTCAAGCTGACGGGGTTCGTGGCATCCGTGCCCGGCTTCACCGGACAGCCGGGCGTCATCAACGGCGCCAGCGAACTGCTCGCCGAGGTCTTCGGCGACGCGGGCCGTCACGCCCGCTCCGCCGTGGGCGTGCCCGTGCTTCCGCTCGACAGTCCCGTCGAGGTCGAGGTCGTCTTCACCCACGCCTGACCGGACCGGCCTGCGCGATCCCATCGGATCCGCATAAGCGCTCCTTCGGCCCGTCCTAGACTCGGGACTCACGGTGGGTGCATGAGCACACGTCGACCCCCCGCATCCCTGTTCCTCACCGGCATCGCGCTCGTCGCCGGAGCCTCGCTCCTGGCCGGGTGCGCCCCGGCTGCGACAGCTGGACCGGCATCCTCCGCGCCGTCGTCCTCGCCCGCAGCCGGCGACGCCTCACCGGCGTCCGCCTCGGATGGCGGTACGACTGCCGACCGCTCCGACACGGCGACGGAAGAGGCCAACGAGGCCGTCGTGACGCGCCTGCTCGACGAGACGTTCGCCGAGCCGGAGTCCCCGGAGGCGGTGGCGACGGCGAACGAACTCGTGGCCGCGGATGCCACGGCGCACGGGGCCGGCGCCGAGGACGGACCCTCGGGTCTGCTCGACGAGTTCGCCGCCGACGGCACCCGGGTGGCGGGCGGCCAGGCGGTCGTCAAGCGGATGGCGGCAGACGGCGACCTGGTCGCGGTCCACTATCAGATCACCGCCGACGCGACCGACGAGCGCACCGGCGACGCGGCCGTCGATCTCTTCCGGCTCGCAGACGGAAAGGTGGTGGAGCGGTGGTCGTTCACCCAGTCCGTGCCCACCGGCACGCCCGCGAGCGGCAACACGAACACCATGTTCAGCGACCTCTACGAGCCCGACGCCGCCGCACCGGCACCGACCGAGGCGCAGGAGGAGAAGAATCGGGAGTTCGCCGTCTCGGCTTACGACACCCTGTTCCGCGAGCAGGACCCGAGCATCCTCGATTCGGCGTTCGACCCCGACTATCTGCAGCACAACCTGGTGGCCCCGAACGGCACGGAAGCCCTCAAGCAGCTGTTCGGGAGCGGAGCGCAGTTCCCGCCGAACGAATCGGTCATCTCGCTCGCGGACGGCGATCTGGTCTGGACGATCTCGCAGGGCGTCGACGCGTCCGACGACTCGTTCGTCGCTGCGGACATCTTCCGTGTGGACGGCGGACTGATCCGCGAGCACTGGGACGTCGTTCCGACGAGCGCCGCGGGCTGACCCGCCTGCCGTCTACTCGGTCTCGAGGAAGATCTCCTCGATGGGCCGTCCGAACACGCGGGCGAGGCGAAAGGCGAGGGGCAGCGACGGGTCGAACCGTTCGCGCTCGATCGAGATGACCGTCTGGCGCGAGACGCCGAGCTCGTCGGCGAGTCGCTGCTGAGACCAGCCTCGCTCGCGCCGCAGGTCGGGGAGGGCGTTTCGCATCGGTCAGCCGCGACGCTGCTGGACGAAGTAGCGGATGCCGAACGCCCCCATCGCGAACACCACCACGCCCGCCAGCGCGAGCGAGGTCGGGACCTCGATGCCCGACAGGGCGACGGCCGTGGTCGACAGGCCCACGACGAGGAGGATGTCGCTGAACGCGCCGGCGGCGGCACGGTCGTACCAGGCCGACTCGATCGACTGCTCCGGGTGGGGGGTGGTCCCGCGGAGGGTGTTGCGGTCGACGAGGAACGCCCAGACCAAGCCCGTGCAGGGCCAGAGCATCACGAAGACGAACGCGATGCCGCCGAACACGGGGCGGGGGCCGGCGACGCCGGTGGCGACGGCGATCGCCCCTGCCCCGATCGCGAGGAGGAGGCCGAACGGGAGGGCCGTCCAGAGGGCAGGCCAGCGGCCGCCGCCGAACTTGACCCGGCCGAAACGGCTCCGGGTGTCGTCCACGGTCGCCGCGTCGTCGATGCTGTCCTCGGTCATGATGTCCTCTCGTGTAAAGTTCGCTTGACTCTTGAGGAAAGACTCTCATGTAAAGCTCGCTTTACGCAAGTGCGCGCGAGTGACCGTGACGCATCACGCCATAACGCTGAGTCCTGCCTTTCGGTACGAGGCTGCCAGCAGCACCGCGAGAGCGATCGAGGGAGGCAGCATGATCGCCCCGACGATGAGGAGAATGCCCGCGCCGATGTTGTTGAAACCGCCCTCGGCGTACGCCTGAAGCGTTCCCCCGGCGCCGACGATGAGCACGGATCCGATGGCCAGGAGCCCCGCTGTCGTCAGCATCGACACGAGGGGGGTGAGACGGTGAAGCCACGCACCGACGAGACCCGCGACGACCGCGGCGGCGCTCGCCGCAGCGACCACGATCAACTCGGATACGCCTTCGTCGGGGACGAGTAGATACACCGCCAGTGCGATTCCCGCCACGAGTAACGCCGTCGCTGAAGCGGCGGAGCAGGTGGCAGACGCGGTGGCCTTCGTGTGCTCCGACATCATTCCCCGTCCCGGTTGGCGGTCGCCACGCTGGCGGCCGCGTGCCCCGACGCTACCGCAGCGGGGCACGCGGGCGGAGACTATGCGCCGGTGACCTGGCCCTTGATCGCGCTCATGACCATGGTGTCGGCGAGAGTCGTCGTGTCGCCGACCTCGCGCCCTTCGGCGACATCGCGGAGGAGGCGTCGCATGATCTTGCCGGATCGCGTTTTGGGAAGCTCGGTCACGATGTACACGTCGCGCGGTCGGGCGATGGGGCCGATCTGGTCGCCGACCCACTTCCGGAGTGTGTCCACGACCCCTTCGACGGCGTGCGCCTTGAGGTACGACTCCTTCAGGACGCAGAACGCGACGACGGCCTGGCCGGTCGTCTCGTCGGACGCGCCGACCACCGCCGCCTCGGCCACGGCCTCATTGCCGACGAGCGCCGATTCGATCTCGGTCGTCGACAGTCGGTGTCCGGAGATGTTCATGACGTCGTCGACGCGGCCGAGGAACCAGACGTCGCCGTCCTCGTCGAGGCGGGCGCCGTCACCGGCGAAGTAGAAGCCCTGCGCCCCGAACTTGTCCCAGTAGGTCTCCTTGAACCGCTCCGGATCGCCCCAGATGCCGCGGAGCATGCTCGGCCAGGGTTCGGTGAGCACGAGCAGTCCGCCGCCCCCGTTGCCGACCTTCTCGCCGGCATCGTCGACCACATCGACGCCGATGCCGGGGAGGGGCACCTGCGCGCTCCCGGGCTTCGTCTCCGTCACACCCGGGAGGGCGGACACCATGATCGCGCCCGTCTCGGTCTGCCACCACGTGTCGACGATGGGAGTCTCATCGTGGCCGATGACCTTCCGGTACCACATCCAGGCCTCGGGGTTGATGGGCTCTCCGACCGAGCCGAGCAGCCGAAGCGACGACAGGTCGAACTTCTCGGGGATGGCCCGGCCGAGCTTCATGAAGGAGCGGATGGCGGTGGGCGCCGTGTAGAGCACGGTCACGCCGTACTTCTCGACGATCTCCCACCAGCGCCCGGGGTGCGGGCTGTCGGGGGTGCCCTCGTACATCACCTGGGTCACGCCGTTGGCGAGCGGACCGTAGGTGACGTAGCTGTGGCCGGTGACCCAGCCGATGTCGGCCGTGCACCAGAAGACGTCCGTCTCGGGGTGCAGATCGTGCACCACCTTGTTCGTGAACGCCGCCTGGGTGAGGTAACCGCCGGAGGTGTGGAGAATCCCCTTCGGCTTACCCGTCGTCCCCGACGTGTAGAGGATGAAGAGCGGGTTCTCGGCCGGAAACGGCTGCGCCTCGTGCTCGGCGGATGCCGCGGGCACGGCGTCGTGCCACCAGACGTCGCGTCCCTCGGTCCACGACACCTCGTTGTCGGTGCGCTTCACGACGAGCACGTGCTCGACCGACTCCTGCGGACCCGTGCCGCGATCGGCCAGCGCCTGGTCGACCGCCGGCTTCAGTGGCGACACCCGGCCCTTCCGGTAGCCGCCGTCGCTCGTGATCACGAGCTTCGCCCCGGCATCGTCGAGCCGCGCGCGGAGGCTGTCGGCGGAGAACCCTCCGAAGACGACGGAGTGGATCGCGCCGAGTCGCGCCACGGCGAGCATCGAGGCGACCGCTTCAGGGATCATCGGCATGTAGATCGCCACGCGGTCGCCCGCCTCGACCCCGAGATCGGTGAGCACGTTCGCGAGTCGCTTCACCTCGTCGGTGAGCTCGGCGTAGGTGACACTCCGCTGATCGCCGGGCTCACCCTCCCAGAGGAGTGCCACGCGGTCGCCGTTGCCGGCCTCCACGTGCCGGTCGAGACAGTTGTAGGCGACGTTCAGCTCGCCGTCCTCGAACCAGGTCGCGAACGGAGGGTTCGACCAGTCGAGGACCTTGGTGAACGGCGTGTGCCAGTGGAGATCGCGGGCCTGCTCGGCCCAGAACGCCTCGCGGTCGGCATCCGCTCGCTCGTACAGGCCCGCGTCTGCGACGGCCTTCGCGGCGAAATCCGTGGGCGGCGCGAACCGCCGCGTCTCGGAGAGGAGATGGTCGATCTGGCTGCTCATGCGGCGCTCCTTTGCGTCTGACGATGATGCCCTCGCGGCGGCATCCGTGCCACCGCGATCCCTGCACTGTAGGTTCCGCGAAGCGCGGCCGACTACCGCCGATAGTGGGGGTGCGTCGGGGCCACGGACACGGCGCGATGTCGTGGTGATGTCGCGTCGCGGTGAGGGCCCGAGGGCGGGTAGAATCTTTACTGCCCGAACATCTGCTTCGGTCTCGCGGCCCGCTGATCCCCCCTGACGCGCGGCTGCGTGGGCGGCATCCTTTCCCCCCAAAGGATGCCGCCCTTCTCTTTTGCTCCGGGGCCCCGATCAGGGGTGCCCGGGATCCTCTCCCCAGGGCGGAGCGGACGCCGCGTCTCCACGGCTCATCGCGGACGTCGAAGGAGCGGGCGCACGCCGCCCTAGCGTCGGGCTATGTCGCAGCCGTTCGTGATCGCACCCCGGGGTGGCACGCCGGCGGCCGCGCTCCGGCCCGTGCCGGCGCACCCGGTCGTCGAGCCCCTCCGCGCCTATCTCGCCGACCCCGCCGTCACCGACGTGTTCGTGAACGGGTCGTCGGGGCTGTTCGTCGATCGAGGTCGGGGGCCCGAACCGGTCGCAGGATGGGATGCCGACGACGTCGCCGTCCGCGACCTCGCGGTCGGTCTCATCGCCCTCGGAGGGCGCCACCTCGACGACGCGACGCCCTGCGTGGACGTCCGGTGGGAGCAGGGCGTGCGCGTGCACGCGGTGCTGTCGCCGATCTCGTGCGAGGGTGCGACGATCTCGATCCGTCTTCCCGGGGTGGGGATGCCGGACCTCGACGAGCTGGGACGCCGCGGAGCCTTCGACGCGGCCCTGGGGTCGCGTCTGGAGCGGCTGATCGAGGAGCGGACGAACATCCTCGTCACCGGCGCGACCGGAGCGGGCAAGACGACGCTGCTCGCCGCCCTCCTCGGACGGGTGCCGGCGGAAGAGCGGATCGTCACGATCGAGGATGTCGCGGAGCTCCGCATCGCGCACCCGCACCACGTGCGGCTGGAGGCGCGGCAGGCCAATCTCGAGGGGGTTGGAGCGGTCTCCCTCGCCCGACTCCTGCGGGAGGCGCTGCGGATGCGTCCCGACCGGCTGATCGTCGGAGAGTGCCGCGGCGAAGAGGTCCGAGAGCTCCTCACCGCCCTCAACACCGGCCATGACGGCGGCGCGGGGACCATGCACGCGAGCGGGCTCGCCGACGTCCCGGCGCGCCTCGAAGCGCTCGGGGCGCTGGCGGGGATGGGCGACCGCGCGCTCGCGCGCCAGGTCGCGAGCGCGATCGGGGCCGTCGTCCACGTCGCGCGGGGGAGCGACGGCATCCGACGCGTCACCGGCATCGCACGCCCGGTGGCAGACGGCGACCGCCTCGGCATCGAGGTGCTGTCGTGACCCGGGAGGGCGTCGACGTCGCCGCGGTCGCCGCGACCGTGCACCGACTCGCCGTCCTGCTCCAGGCGGGCGTCGCGCCGGTGCGCGCCTGGCAGCACCTGGCCGACGCCGGTGACGCTGCCGCTGCCGCGGTCGTGACGGCCGGCCGCGACGGCGGATCGGTGGCGAGTGCTCTGCGGCCGCGAGGGGAGGCGTGGGCCCAGATCGGGGTCGCATGGGAGGTGGCGATCACGGTGGGCGCGCCGCTCGCGGACAGTCTTCGAGGGCTCGCCGATGCGCTCCGCGATGCGCATCAGGCCCGCGACGACGTCCGCACCGCGCTCGCCGAGCCGCAGACCACGGCCCGCCTGATCGGCTGGCTTCCGCTCGTGGCCGTGGGTCTCGGCGCGGCGCTCGGCTTCGATCCGCTCCGCGCGCTCACGCATCCCGTGGGGGTCGCGTGCATCGTCGCCGGCGTGCTGCTCATGCTCATCACGCACCGCTGGACGCGGGCCCTCGTCGCGCGAGCTCAGCCCGGCGACGACATCCCCGGCCTCCGCGCCGAGGTCGTCGCGATCGCCCTCGCCGGCGGTGTCTCGATTCCGCGCGCTCTCGCCGTCGTCGAGTCCGCGGCCGGATCGGAGACGGATGCCGACACGGCGGCCGTGCTCGACCTGTCGCGATCGGCGGGCGCCCCCGCCGTCGAGCTCCTCCGCGCCGACGCCGCGGCGAGGCGCCAGGCCGCCCGCACCGAAGGACGGCTGCGCGCAGCGGCCCTCTCGAGCCGGCTGCTGTTGCCGCTCGGCGTCTGCACGCTGCCCGCCTTCCTGCTGCTCGGCGTGGGGCCCATGCTGCTGTCCGTGCTCACGACCACTCCGCTGACGCTCTGACGGAGGCCTTCAGTCCCGGTGCGCCCTGTCGTACCCACCATCTCGTGCCCACCCACATCACACCCAGGAGGAACCATGACCCACATCGATCTCCCGCCGTTGACGCGCCGACGCGCAGCCGACCTGTTCACCGATGAGAGCGGTGCCGCCACCGCCGAATACGCCATCGCCACCATGGCGGCCGTCGCCTTCGCGGGGCTGCTCGTCATCATCATGAGATCGGACGAGGTGCGCGGCATCCTGACCGATCTGGTCCGGCGCGCCCTCACCGTGTCATGAGGCGCGACGAGCGGGGGTCGGTGACGGCGGAGTTCGCCGTCGTCGTCCCCGCCGTCGTGCTCGTGATCGTCCTCGCCGTCTCGGCACTGTCCGTCGGAGGCAGGCAGGTGCGTCTCGAGCAGGCGGCCGCCCAGGCGGCTCGGTGGGCGGCGCGCGACGAGCCCGGCGATCGGGTGGCGGCGATCGCGCGCACGCTGCTGGACGGCGCGGCGGTGACCGTTCGCCGCGACGGCGAACTCGTCTGCGTCGACGCGGTCGTCGACGACGGAACCGCTCTTCCGCTGCCGAAACTCCGAGCACGCTCGTGCGCGCTCGCAGCCGAGGAGCTCTGATGGCGGGGACGGCGATGACGGTCGGCACCGTCGCGGTCGTCGCGACGCTGGCCGTCGGACTGACGACCGCCGGACTGGCCTCGGCGACGTCTGCGCGGGCCTCAGGAGCAGCGGATGCCGCCGCGCTCGCCGCCGCGGACACCGCCTCGGGTCTCGTCGTCGGCGTCCCGTGCGCGCGCGCTGCGGAGGTCGCCGAACGCGTCGGCGCGTCGGTCGAGAGCTGCACGCTGTCGGGGCTCGTCGCGACCGTCCAGATCACCGTTCCGTTCGGCGCGTTCTCGGCCCGGGCGAAGGCGCGCGCGGGCCCTCCACCCGGCGCCCGGTGAGCGCCCGGTGTCCCGCCGCCGGGCACTCTTGACAAAAGCGGTGTGTATGGTGTGCAACGAAGAAAGGACGCCACGTGGCACACGGCAAGAAGCTCGTCATCGTCGAGTCTCCGACGAAGATGCGCTCAATCCAGGGATACCTGGGCGACGGTTACGAGGTGATGAGCTCGGTCGGGCACATCCGAGACCTCGCCGACAAGAAGGACATCCCCGCTGACCTGAAGAAGACCTCGGTCGGCAAGTACTCCATCGACATCGAGAACGACTTCACCCCTCTTTATGTGGAGAGCGATCGGGGTAAGAAGACCGTCACCGAGCTCAAGCGCGCCCTGAAGGGCGCCGACGAGCTCCTGCTCGCCACTGATGAAGACCGCGAAGGCGAAGCCATCGCGTGGCACCTGCTCGAAACCCTCAAACCGAAGGTCCCCGTCAAGCGGATGGTCTTCCACGAGATCACGAAGGACGCCATCCAGGCCGCGGTGAACAACACCCGCGAACTCGACCACGCCCTCGTCGACGCCCAGGAGACCCGTCGCATCCTCGACCGCCTCTACGGCTGGGACGTCTCCGACGTCACGCGCCGCAAGGTCGGCCAGGGCACCAGCGCCGGCCGCGTCCAGTCGGCCGCGACCCGCATGGTCGTCGAGCGCGAACGCGAGCGTATGGCGTTCGTCTCCGCCTCGTACTGGGATGTCGACTCGACCGCGATCAAGGGCGCCGACGCGTTCGCCGTCCGCCTCGCCCGCCTCGACGGTGCACCGCTCGCGCGCGGCACCGACTTCGACGACACCGGCTCGCTCAAGAAGGCCGTCGTCGTGCTCACCGAAGACCAGGCCCGCGCACTGGCGGAGGCCCTCACCGCCGCCGGCGCCGCATCGGTCACCGCGGTCGAGGCCAAGCCCGGTACCCGCAGCCCCAAGCCCCCGTTCACGACCTCCACCCTCCAGCAGGAGGCCGGTCGCAAGCTCTCGATGAGCGCCAAGCACGCCATGGGCGTCGCGCAGCGACTCTACGAGAAGGGGTACATCACGTATATGCGAACCGACTCGACCGCCCTGTCGACCCAGGCGGTCACGGCCGCGCGTTCGCAGGCGGTGGCGCTCTACGGCGACAAGGCCGTGCCCGCCAACCCGCGCAGCTACCGCAACAACGCGAAGAACGCGCAGGAGGCGCACGAGGCGATCCGTCCCTCGGGCGAGGTCTTCCGCAAGCCCCAGGACGTCTCGTCCGGGCTCGACCGCGACGAGCTGCGGCTCTACGACCTCATCTGGAAGCGCGCGATCGCGAGCCAGATGTCCGACGCGAAGTACGAGACCACGACGGTCACGATCGATGCGGATGCCGCGGGCCAGACAGCCACGTTCACGGCATCCGGCACGGTCTACACCTTCAAGGGCTTCCTCGAGGCCTACGAAGAGGGACGCGACGAGAAGCGCAACGACAACGACCGCACCGACGACCAGTCGCTCCCGGCGCTCAGCGTGGGCGACGCGCTCACCCTGCGCGACATCGAGCCGAAGGGGCACGCGACCAGCCCGAAGCCGCGGTTCACCGAGGCATCCCTGGTCAAGGCGCTCGAGGAGAAGGGCATCGGTCGCCCCTCGACGTTCGCGAGCATCATCGACGTGATCCTCGACCGCGGGTACGTCTCGAAGCGGGGCCAGGCCCTGGTGCCGAGCTGGCTCGCGTTCAGCATCGTGCGCCTGCTCGAGGAGCACTTCGCCGATCTCGTCGACTACGACTTCACGGCTGCCCTCGAAGACGATCTTGACGCGATCGCCCGCGGCGAGCAGAACCGTGCGGCCTGGCTGCAGGAGTTCTACTTCGGGTCGGAGGGCCACGTCGGCTTGCGCAACATCATCGACAACCTCGGTGACATCGATGCGCGCGAGATCAACTCCACGAAGATCGGCGACGTCGCGGTTCTCCGCTTCGGGCGCTACGGACCGTACCTCGAAGTCCCCGGTTACGACCCCGAGACACCGCGTCGTATCAACGTCCCCGAAGACCTCGCCCCCGATGAGCTCACGCCTGCCAAGGCGCGCGAACTGATCGACGCGCCGGTCGGCGGCGACCGGGTGCTCGGGCAGAACCCCGACAACGGTCGCGACGTCGTGATCAAAGACGGCCGGTTCGGTCCTTACCTCGAAGAGGTCCTTCCCGAGGAGGAGGCACCCGCCGAGCCCGAGGCGAAGCCCAAGCGCGGCGCCAAGAAGGTCGTGCCGCCCAAGCCCAAGCGGGCCTCGCTGTTCAAGAGCATGTCGCCCGAGACGATCGACCTCGCGACGGCGCTCAAGCTGCTGTCCCTGCCGCGCGAGGTGGGTGTCGACCCCGAGTCGAACGTCGCCATCACCGCGCAGAACGGCCCGTACGGTCCCTACATCAAGAAGGGCACCGACTCGCGGAGCATCGCGAGCGAGGACATGATCTTCGACATCACCCTCGAACAGGCGCTCGAGATCTACTCGCAGCCGAAGTACGCGAACCGTGCCGCGACCTCCCTCAAGGAGTTCGAGGCCGACCCGGTCAGCGAGAAGCCGATCCGCATCAAGGACGGTCGCTTCGGCGCCTACGTCACCGACGGGACGACGAACGTCACCATCCCGAAGGGTCAGACGCCCGACGACATCACGTTCGAGGTCGCCGTGCAGATGCTTGCCGACAAGCGCGCGAAGGGCCCTGCCCCCAAGCGCACGACCCGCAAGCCCGCCGCCCGCAAGCCCGCCGCGAAGAAGAAGTGACCCGCGGGCTCTGGATCACCCTCGAAGGAGGCGACGGCTCGGGGAAGACCACCCAGGCCGGCCTCCTCGAGGAGTGGGTGCGGACGACCGGGCGGTCGGTCGTGCGCACACGCGAACCCGGCGGCACCGAGGTCGGCGTGCTGATCCGCGACATCGTCCTGCACCATCGCGGTGACATCGCGCCCCGCGCGGAGGCGCTGCTCTACGCGGCGGATCGTGCCCACCACGTGGCAACGCTCGTGCGTCCCGCGCTGGAGCGCGGCGAGGTCGTGATCCAGGACCGCTACCTCGATTCGTCCGTCGCCTACCAGGGTGCCGGTCGTGTGCTCGACGGAGCCGGCATCCGGGATCTGTCGCTCTGGGCGACCGAGGGCGCCCTTCCCGATGTGACCGTGCTGCTCGACGTCGACCCCGCGGTCGCCCGCGCCCGGCTCGACGCCGCCGACAAACCCTTCGACCGGCTCGAGGCCGAGAAGAGCGCGTTCCATGAGCGCGTCCGCGAGGCGTTCCTCGCGCTCGCCCACGCCGAACCCGGCCGCTTCGTCGTGGTCGACGCGACCGCGCCGGTCGCGGAGATCGCCGAGGTCGTCCGCGCCCGGGTCGCCGCGGCCCTCGACGCGCAGAGCGGCGTCGGCGCCACGCCGTAGGCTGTCGACATGACGACCGCCGCCCCCGCCACGCTGCCGTGGGGTGAGGTCTGGGGCCAGGACGACGCCGTGCAGCAGCTCAGCGCCGCGGCATCCGACCCGAGCCAGCTCGCCCACGCCTGGCTGATCACCGGCCCGCCCGGATCGGGGCGATCGACCCTCGCATACGCCTTCGCGGCCGCCCTCATCGCCGAGCCCGGCGACGAGAACGCGATGCGTCAGGTGATCGCCCGCACGCACCCCGACGTCACGGCGCTGCGCACCGAGGGCGTCATCATCTCGATCAAGGATGCGCGCGCCCTCGTCGAGCGCTCGTACTTCTCGCCGTCGCTCGGCCGCTACCGCGTCATGGTCATGGAAGACGCCGACCGCATGGTCGAGCGCACCAGCAACGTGCTGCTGAAGGCCCTCGAGGAGCCGCCCGAGAACACCGTCTGGATCCTGTGCGCCCCGAGCGACGCCGACCTCCTGCCGACGATCCGTTCGCGCGTGCGCATCCTGCGCCTCCGCGAGCCCGACGTCGCCGACGTTGCACGGCTGATCTCGGCACGCACAGGAGTGAGTGACGCCGTGGCGGAGCAATCGGCGCGCCTCGCCCAGCGTCACATCGGAATGGCGCAGCGCCTCGCGACGGACGCGGCCTCACGCGATCGACGCGAGCAGACGCTCCGCTCGGTGCTCGGGGTCCGCGGGGTCGGAGACGCGGTCGAGATCGCCGCGCGCATCGTCGCTCTGGCGACGGAGGATGCCAAGGCGCTCACCGCCGCGCGCGACGACGACGAGCGCACGGCGCTCCTGCACACCCTCGGCGTTACTCCGGGCGGCGCTGTGCCTCCGGCCGTCCGCAGCCAGGTCAGCGCCCTCGAAGACGACCAGAAGCGCCGCGCGACGCGCAGCCTGAGAGATGGGATCGACCGAGTGCTCACCGACCTCGAGTCGCTGTACCGCGACACCCTCATGCGGCAGTTCGGTCGCGCGACCGACCTCATCAACCGCGAGCTCGAACCTGACATCGACGCGCTCGCGGCCGCATGGGCTCCGCAGCGGACCCTCACGGTTCTCGACGCGATCGCCGAGACCCGCACGAACCTGCAGGGCAACGCCGCCCCCGCGCTCGCCCTCGAGAGCATGCTCATCACCGTCGCCACGGGGCGTCGGCAGTGAGGCGCCTCCTTCGCGCCCTCGTCCCCGCCGTCGTGGCGATCACCGCGGTGGCTGCGCTCACGTCGTGCGCGCCCGAAGAGCGACGCGACGCGCCCGACCGACCGCCGGTGACCGACGGGGTCCCCGCCGAGCTGGTCGACTACTACTCGCAGGACATCGGCTGGGAGCGGTGCGAGGGCGGCGGCGACGGCGACTTCTTCTGCGGGACGGTCACGGCCCCCGTCGACTGGGCGAAGCCCGGCGAGGAGGACCTCGAGCTCGCGGTGATCGTGCGTGTCGCCTCCGGAGAATCGAAGGGCTCGCTGCTCGTGAACCCCGGCGGGCCGGGTGCCAGCGGTGTCGACCTGGTCCGCGGATCGGCATCCTTCGCCGTGGGAGAGGAGCTGCTGGGCAGCTACGACGTCGTCGGGTTCGACCCGCGCGGCGTCGGCGCATCGACGGCCGTCACGTGCCTCGACCCCGAAGCGATGGACGCGTACCTGTTCGACGTGCCCGCGGCCCCCCGCGGCAGTGCGGCCTGGGAGGGCGAGCTCACGGAGCGCGCCGACACGTTCGTCGAAGCGTGCACGGAGAACAGCGGCGACATCCTGCCGCAGATCACGACAGCGAACGCCGCGCGCGACATGGACCTGCTCCGCGGCGTGCTGGGCGACGAGAAGCTCAACTACCTCGGCTACTCGTACGGGGCGTTCCTCGGCGCCACCTACGCCGAGCTGTTCCCCGAGCGGGTCGGTCGCGTCGTGCTCGACGGCGGCATCGATCCCTCGGTGCCGGGCAGCGAGGTGGGCGCGCGTCAGGCGGTCGGCTTCGAATCGGCTCTCCGCGCCTACATGGCGTCATGCCTCGAGTCCGGTGAGGACTGCCCGTTCGAGGGCTCGCTCGACGCCGCGATGACCCAGCTGGCCGATGCCCTCGCCGCGATCGACGAGTCGCCGCTCACGGCGACGGACGGGCGCGAGCTCGGCGGCGACGCCGCGGTCATGGGCATCATCACGGCGCTCTACAGCGAGGAGAACTGGACCTACCTGACCTCGGCCCTCACCGCAGCCCTCGAAGGCGACGCCGACCCGATGTTCATCCTCGTCGACACGTACTACAACCGCATCGACGGCCAGTACCTCGACAACTCCACCGAGGCGTTCACGGCATACAACTGCATGGACTACCCGGCCGATCCGGTCGACGCCCAGGACGCCGCCGACGCCCTCGTCGAGGAGAAGGCGCCCACGATCGCGCCCTACTGGACCGGCGTCGACCTCTGCGCCTCGTGGCCCTACCCGCCGACAGGAACCCGCGGCGAGATCCACGCGTCGGGGGCCGATCCGATCCTCCTCGTCGGCACGACCAACGACCCCGCCACACCCTACGAATGGTCGGCCGCCCTCGCCGAGCAGCTCGACTCCGGCATCCTGCTCACCCGCGTCGGCGAGGGGCACCTCGGCTACAACAAGGGCAATGCGTGCATCGATGACACTGTCGAGGCGTATTTCGTGTCGGGTACGGTGCCGGACGCCGACATCACCTGCGAGTGAGCGCCGCCACGGGCGTCGTCACCGGCGGAGGATGCGGCGCGCGAGGCCGTTGCCGACGAACTGCACCACCTGGACGATCACGATGATGACGAGGACGGCGGCCCAGGTGACCACCGGGTTGAACTGCTTGAACCCGTAGACGATCGCGAACTCGCCGAGACCGCCGGCGGCGACCGCTCCCGCGATCGCCGTCATGTCGACGAGCGCCACCACGATGAAGGTGTAGCCGAGCACGAGGGGGCCGAGCGCCTCGCGCGGGACGAGGCGGAACAGCACCCGGCTGCGGCTGGCCCCCGCCGCGCGCGCAGCCTCGATGACTCCGGGGCGCACCGTCAGCAGGTTCTGCTCGACGATGCGGCTGATCGCGAACAGCGACGCGAGCGTGATCGCGAAGACGGCGAAGCTCGGTCCGATGCCCGGAATGCCGAGAGCGCGCGCGAACGGCTGCACGGCCGCGAGGAGGATGACGAACGGGATCGGGCGGAAGAAGTTCACCAGGACGTTCAGCACGCCGAAGACGGCGCGGTTCGGGAACAGGCTGCCGTCGCGCGTGGCGTACAGCGCCAGACCGAGCAGCAGGCCCAGCACGCCGCCGAGGATGAGTGCGAACGAGACCACGAAGAGCGTCTCGAACGTGGCATCCCAGAGGTCTGGGAGCAGATCGATGAGCCTATCCACGGGAGTCCTCCTCAGTCAGGGGCGCGTGTTCTCGCGCCGCGGCGATCGCGCGGTCGACGGCGTCGGCGTCGCCCGTCAGCGAGAGCGACAGGTGGCCGAAGACCCGCCCGCCGATGTCGTTGATGCCGCCGTGGATCAGCTCGAAGCGCACGCCGTGCGCCGCGATCGCAGTGAAGACGTCGGCCTGGGCCACGTCGCCGTCGCGGACGGAGAACGTCACGATCCGCCCCGGATGCCGGTCGCGCAGGTGCTGCAGCTTGTCACCCGACGGCACCTCGTCGATGATGCTCGACACGAAACGGCGGGTGGCGGCGTGCTGGGGGGTGGAGAGGATGTCGAAGACGCTGCCGTCTTCGATCACGCGCCCGTTCTCCATGACCACGATGCGGTCGGCGATGGTGCGGACGACCTCCATCTCGTGCGTGATGACGAGAATGGTGATGCCGAGCTCGGTGTTCACCCGCTGCAGCAGTCCGAGCACCTCGTGGGTCGTCTCGGGGTCGAGGGCGCTCGTCGCCTCGTCGGCCAGGAGGATGCGGGGCTCAGTGGCGAGTGCACGGGCGATGCCGACTCGCTGCTTCTGACCGCCCGAGAGCTGCTCCGGGTAGCTGCGCGCCTTGTCGGCCAGGCCGACGAAGGCGAGCATCTCTTCGACGCGTGCGCGGATGTCGGCCCGCGAGCGGCCGGCGATCTCGAGCGGGTAGGCGACGTTGCCGGCCACGGTGCGCGAGTCGAAGAGGTTGAACTGCTGGAAGATCATGCCGATGTCGCCGCGGAGGGTGCGCAGGTCGCGCTCCCCGAAGCGGGTGATGTCGCGGCCGTCGATCTCGACCGAACCGCTCGTGGGCTTCTCGAGCGCGTTCACGAGCCGGAGGACGGTCGACTTGCCGGCGCCCGAGTAGCCGATGATCCCGGTGATCGAGCCGGCCTCGATGTCGAGCGAGACGTCGTCGACGGCGACGACAGGGGCTGCGCCCCTCGTCGTCGACGGGAAGGACTTGGTGACGCCGCGGAGGCGGATGAAGGTCATGGGTGCGGCTCCTCGAGCACATGCCGATGCGGCTCGCCCACGAGGGACGAGCCGCATCGGAGCGGAACTTACTGGTTGGCGCGGATGTCGTCCTCGACGTCGTGCAGCGAGGTCACGAGGTCGTCGACCGGGGTCTTCACGAGCTGCGCCGTGCCGCCGGATGCCTCGAGCACACCGTCCTGGACGGCCTTCGTGTCCTGGTAGATCTCCACGAGCGTCTGGTACGTCTCGTTGTCGGCCTCGTCCGCGCGTGCGGCGAAGATATTGACGTAGGGGAGGGCGTTCGGGTCGCTCGGGTCGTCGGTCGCGATCGCGTCCTCGGGGGTGAGTCCGGCATCCTCGACGAAGTCGTTGTTGACGATCGCGGCCGCGACGTCGGGCAGCGAGGTCGCGGTGAAGGCCGCGTCGAGCGCTTCGACGGTGACCTTCGAGGTGTCGAGCACATCGGCGACGGTCGAGAAGATCGAGCCGCCGTCCTTGAGCTCGATGAGTCCGGCCGACTGCAGCACGAGCAGGCCGCGGGCCTGGTTCGACTCGTCGTTCGGGACGGCGACGGTCTCGCCGGCAGGGATGTCCTCGACGGAGTCGTACTTCGCCGAGTAGAGGCCGAGCGGGTAGATCGCCGTCGAGCCGACCGGCACGAGGTCTTCGCCCGACTGCACGTTGTACGTCGCGAGGTACACGATGTGCTGGAACTGGTTGAGGTCCAGCTCGTCGGCGGTCAGGGCCGGGTTCGGCTGCGTGTACTCGGTGAAGTCGACGAGCTCGACCTCGATGCCCTCGGCGGCGGCCGCTTCGGTGTAGGCGTCCCAGTACGGGTCGCCCGCGCCGACGACGCCGATGCGCACGGGGCCGTCGGTCTCGCCCGAACCGGCCGAGCCGGCTCCGGGGGTGGCGCACGCGCTCAGGAGGAGGGCGACGGGGAGGGCCAGCGCGGCGGCGGCCAGGATCTTCTTGGACATGGTGCTCCTTGGTGGTTCGAGGGCACCGACGGGGCGCGAACGCGCCGAGCACAGCCGGGGACCGCGCTCGCCTCATCGCGGTGCCTCGACAACGGTACGTTTCCCCGCGCGGGATTCGAAGCCGGCCGTAACACGCCGACACCCGCCTGTGCGGGGGCGGTTCGCGGCATCCCTCTGCACCCTGTAGGATCGATGATCGTGCAACGCGCGAGCGAAGCGCGCCACCTTAGCTCAGACGGCAGAGCGATTCACTCGTAATGAATAGGTCAAGGGTTCGATTCCCTTAGGTGGCTCCAGAACAGAGGACACACGTGGCAAACGCCCTCGATGCGATTCTCGAGATCTTCTCGTGGGTGGGATTCGGCGCCGCATTCGCGTTCGCCATCGCCGCCGTGATCGTCTGGGCGGCCGACGGCAGCTGGCTCGCGGCGGAGGCCTACCTCGACGACGACGGCACGACGGCACGGTGGATCGACGCCGACGGCGAAGTGAACTCCGCTCGACTCTCCGACCACGACGTCGCCGCGTTCGAGGGCAAGGACCGCGCCGACATCTTCTACCGGCACGGCTGGCGCGACCGGATGCGGATGACCGCTCGGCCCGGTGTGCTCCGCCTTCTCTGGGGTCTCGCCGCCGGTGGCTTCGTGCTGGGTGTGGTCACGGTCGTCTGGTCGGTCGTAGCGCTCTTTACGCGCGGATGATCCGTTTGCTGTAAAAGCGTATAACTAGCTATTCTAGCGATATGAGTTCTCGGACCCCGTCGCGGTGGCTGCGCATCGCCCTCCCGCTCGTCCTCGTCGTCATCTGGCTCGCGGGCGGATCGATCGGCGGACCGTACTTCGGCAAGGTCGACGAGGTCTCCACGAACGACCAGTCCTCCTTCCTCCCGCAGAGTGCGGAGTCGACGCAGGTGCAGGAGCGCCTCGACGACTTCACCGGCGGAGAGGCGATCCCCGCCCTTATCGTGTTCGACGCGGGCGTCGAGCTCGGCCCCGATCAGCTCGAGGGCGTGCAGGCGCTGGGGGAGTCGGTGGCGGGGATCGACGGCATCGACGAGGTATCCCCGGCCATCCCATCCGACGACGGCGAGGCGGCGCAGATCGTGGTGTCGATCGACACCTCGGGCGACGTCACCGAGATCGTCGGCGAGATCAGGGACCTCGTCGACGCGCAGACCCCCACCGGCCTCGAGGCGTGGGTCACGGGGCCCGCCGGATTCACGGCCGACCTCGCGTCGGGCTTCACCGGCATCGACGGGCTGCTGCTGCTGGTCGCTCTCGGCGCCGTCTTCCTCATCCTGATCGTCGTCTACCGGTCGCCGCTCCTGCCGCTCCTCGTGCTGCTCACGTCGGTGTTCGCGCTGTGCGTCGCCCTGCTGAGCGTCTGGTGGCTCGCGAAGGCCGAGATCTTCGTCCTCAACGGCCAGGTGCAGGGGATCCTCTTCATCCTGGTCATCGGCGCGGCGACGGACTACGCCCTCCTCTACGTCGCGCGGTTCCGCGAGGCGATCGGCGAAGGCCGGGAGCGCTGGGACGCCGTCGTGACCGCATGGAGGGGCGCTTTCGAGCCGATCCTGGCATCCGGCGGCACGGTGATCGCCGGGCTCCTCTGCCTGCTGCTGAGCGATCTCGCGAGCAACCGCGCGCTCGGGCCGATCGCGTCGATCGGGATCGCGTTCGCGATGCTGTCGGCCCTGACCTTCCTGCCCGCCCTCCTCGCCCTCACCGGCCGTGCGGCGTTCTGGCCGTTCATCCCGAAGGTGGGCGCCCGGGCGATGCCCGACGACCTGACGCAGCCCGTGAAGGGCGTCTGGGCCCGCCTCGCCCGGTTCATCGCGCGGCGGGCGCGCATCGTCTGGATCGCCTCGACGGTGGTCCTTCTCGCGGCATCGCTCGGCATCACCCAGTTCCAGGCCGACGGGGTCTCCTCGAGCGAGCTCGTGCTCGGGGAGTCGCAGGCGCGTGACGGCCAGGCGGTGCTCGGCGAGCACTTCCCCGCCGGATCGGGCAGCCCGCTCTACGTCATCGTCGCCGAGGCGGATGCGGCAGACGCCGCCACCGTGCTGACCGCGGAGGACGGCATCGACTCGCTCGCCGTGCTCAGCGAAGAATCCCCGACCGGGCAGGCCGCGGCATCCGTCGAAGAGGGCGAGCTCGTGCTCACCGCGCAGGGGCCGCCCGGCGCGGCAGCGCCCGGCGCCACCGTCGTCGGCGGCGACGTGATGCTCGTCGGCACGCTCGCCGACGCCGCAGACTCGCTTGCGGCGGAGCAGACCGTGCGCGATCTGCGCACGGCGTTCACCTCGGATGCGAGTGGCGCGATCGTCGGCGGGACGACGGCGATCGACCTCGACACGAACGACACCTCGATCCGCGACCGCACGGTGATCATCCCCGTGATCCTCGTGGTGGTCCTCCTGATCCTGATGCTGCTCCTGCGCTCCGTCGTCGCGCCGGTGCTGCTGATCCTCAGCGTCATCGTCTCGTTCGCCGCCGCGCTCGGTGTCAGCGGCATCGTGTTCACCGACCTGCTCGGGTTCCCCGGAGCCGACCCCGCAGTGCCGCTGTACGGGTTCGTCTTCCTCGTCGCCCTCGGCATCGACTACAACATCTTCCTGATGTCGCGGGTGCGCGAGGAGTCGCTCCAGCACGGCACGCGGCCCGGCATCCTGCGCGGACTGGTCGCGACCGGCGGCGTGATCACGTCGGCGGGGCTCGTGCTCGCCGCGACGTTCGCGGCGCTCGGGGTCATCCAGATCCTCTTCCTGGTGCAGCTGGCCTTCATCGTCGCGTTCGGCGTGCTGCTCGACACCTTCATCGTGCGTTCGCTGCTCGTGCCCGCGCTCGCCTACGACATCGGCCCGAAGATCTGGTGGCCGTCGAAACTGGCCCGTCTCGACCCCCGAAACGATGACGCCGTGAAGATGACCAGAGCGGAGTACCGTCGTACGCTCGACACATGAGCCGAGCCCTGTTCATCGTCGACGTGCAGAACGACTTCACCGAAGGCGGTGCGCTCGGTGTCGACGGCGGCGATGCCGTCGCCGCGGGGATCGCCGCGCACCTGGCGGCACATGCCGGTGACTACGCGCTGATCGTCGCTTCGCGCGACTGGCACGACGCCGAGGGCGACAACGGCGGCCACTTCGCGGCCGAGCCCGACTTCACCGACTCCTGGCCCGTGCACTGCGTCGCCGGCACACCCGGTGCCGACTACGATCCGGGCCTCGACACGACGGCCGTGACCCATCACGTGAAGAAGGGCCAGGGCCGGCCGGCGTACTCGCTCTTCGAGGGCACGACGGATGCCGGTGAGACCGTCGCCGAGCTGCTGTCGGCCCAGGGCATCACCGACGTCGACGTGACGGGAATCGCGACCGACCACTGCGTGCGGGCCTCTGCGCTCGACGCGATCGCGCACGGGCGTCACGTCCGCGTGCTGACCGGCCTGATCGCCGGTGTCGCGCCGGCTCCGAGCGAGGCGGCGCTCGCCGAGCTCGCCCACGCGGGCGCCGAGCTCGTGGGCGCATCCGCCCCGACCGCCGAGCCCGGACGGTGAGCCGGGGCGCTCCCGCGGGCTGGTACGCGGATCCGGGAGTCCCCGGACAGCTGCGATGGTGGGACGGATCGGAGTGGGCGCCTGACACGGTCGCGCCCGCAGAGCCTTCGGATCCTTCGGCGCCGGCAGGAACGCGCGAACCGACCGACCCGGCCGACGAAGCCGGAGCGGCAGATGCCGCGGACGTGATCGAGCGGTCGGCGGCGAACCCGGCCCCGGCTCCGGCTCCGGGGCGGCAGCCCGAGGCGCCGCGACCCTCGAGTGCGGGTGCGAAAACGCGAACGCGCACGAACACCGTCTGGGTGTGGCTCGCGATCGTCTTCTCGGTCTTCCCACTGTGCTCGGCGCTCCTCATCGACGCGATCACGAGCGCGCAGCTCATCGGCTACTTCACGCTGCCGGCGGGCTTCGACCCCGGACCGCGCGGCTGGGTGCTCGGCGGGCTCCTGCTCCTCGCGTTCGTCAACGGCCTCTCGCTCGCGGCATCCGTCCTCTTCGCCTGGCTCGACGCACGCTCGCTCCGCCGGCGCGGCGTCGAGAAGCCCTTCGGGTGGGGCTGGTCGGCGCTCGTGTTCGTCGCCACGCTCGCCGTCTACATCGTGGGCCGCACCGTGGTCGTGCGACGCGCCACCGGGGGCGGCTTCGCACCGCTGTGGGGCTGGCTGATCGGGCTCCTGGTGGGGCTGATCGCGCTCGTGCTCTGGCTCTCGGCGTTCGTCGACTCGCTGGCGACCCTGATGGTCGCGGGGTGAGCGCCGCCGCGCTCTAGAGTCGGTCACACGAGGGCGTTCGTCTCCCGTTCCCCTCGACCCGCTACCCTGTGGCGCTCCCGACCGGCTCTGCGCGCCCCCGCGGACGGCGAGAGAGAGACGAGGCGACTGGTGCTCCCTGCGATCCCCGGATACGACCGTGTGGCGCATGCTCCGGCTGCCCGCACGCTGATCGACGTGCTCCGGGACACCGCCCGGCGGCATCCCGACGCCTCGGCGATCGAAGACCAGGACGGCGCCCTGAGCTACGCCGAGCTGATGGCGCGCGTCGGGCAGGCGGCGACGCGGCTGCACGCCCAGGGTGTGCAGCGCGGCGACCGTGTCGGCATCCGGATGCCGTCGGGCCGCCGCGACCTGTACGTGTCGATCCTGTCGGTCCTCGCCGCGGGAGCCGCCTACGTACCCGTCGACGCCGACGACCCGCAGGAGCGCGCCGATCTCGTCTTCGCCGAGGCCGCGGTGCGCGGAATCGTGGGGGAGGGAGGCCGCTTCGTCCCGGCATCCGGCGACGACCACGCACCCGGCGGCGGCATCCTGCAGGGCGACGCCCACCCGGCGACGGCGCCGATCGCGCTCCCGGGGCAGCCGACACCCGACGACGACGCGTGGGTCATCTTCACGTCGGGGTCGACCGGGGTTCCGAAGGGCGTCGCCGTCTCGCACCGTTCCGCCGCCGCATTCGTCGACGCGGAGGCGCGGATGTTCCTCCAAGAGGCGCCGCTCGGCCCCGGAGACCGCGTGCTCGCAGGTCTGTCGGTCGCCTTCGATGCCTCGTGCGAGGAGATGTGGCTCGCCTGGCGGCACGGTGCCTGCCTCGTGCCCGCGCCGCGGTCGCTCGTGCGCTCGGGAGAAGACCTCGGCCCGTGGCTTCTGGGCCACGGCATCACCGTCGTCTCGACGGTGCCGACCCTCGCGGCGCTCTGGCCGCAGGACACCGTCGAGAACGTGCGCCTGCTGATCTTCGGCGGCGAGGCGTGCCCGCCTGAACTCGTCGCCCGGCTCGTCGGCGAAGGGCGCGAGCTCTGGAACACGTACGGGCCGACCGAGGCGACGGTCGTCGCGTGCGCCGCGCTCATGGACGGCGAGGGCCCGGTGCGGATCGGTCTCCCGCTCGACGGCTGGGCGCTCGCCGTCGTCGACTCCGAGGGGCGGCCGGTACCCGAAGGCGAGGTCGGTGAGCTGATCATCGGCGGCGTCGGGCTCGCGCGGTACCTCGATCCCGCGAAGGACGCCGAGAAGTACGCCCCGATGCCGACGCTCGGGTGGAGCCGCGCCTATCGCTCCGGCGACATGGTGCGCGCGGACGCGGCGGGCCTCGTCTTCCAGGGCCGAGTCGACGACCAGGTCAAGATCGGCGGCCGCCGCATCGAGCTCGGCGAGGTGGAGGCGGCCCTGCAGGACCTCGACCACGTCTCCGGGTCGGCGGTCGTCGTGCAGAAGACGGCGTCCGGGGCGGCTGTGCTCGTGGGCTATCTCGTCCCCCGGGAGGGCTTCGACCGTGCGGCGGCCCGCGCCCAGCTGACGGTCGCGCTGCCCGCGCCGCTCATCCCGCTCCTGGCGGAGGTCGACGACCTCCCGGTGCGGACCTCGGGCAAGGTCGACAAGGCGGCGCTGCCCTGGCCCCTCGACGACCCGGGCGCGGGCGACTCGACGCTGTCGGGCACCGCCGCATGGCTCGCCGAGCAGTGGTTCGCCGTGCTGGGGGTGCGTCCCCACGAGGAGGGGGCCGACTTCTTCCAGCTCGGTGGCGGCTCGCTGGCCGCGGCGCAGCTGGTGTCCCGCATCCGCACCCGGGCGCCGGAGTTCACGATGGCCGACGTGTACGACCGTCCCCGCCTGCAGCGCATGGCGGATGCGGTCGAGGATGCCGCGGGCGAGACGGCCGACCGCGAGTACAGCGCCGCGACGCCCACACCCCGGCGGATGCAGGTGCTGCAGACCGCGCTCGGCGTGCCCCTGTTCATCCTCAGCGGTGCGCGCTGGGTCACGTGGCTGCTGACCGCCTCGTGGCTCCTCCAGTGGGTGCCCGGCTTCGCGTTCCTCCCCGACGCCCCGCTCGGCGTCGTGATCGGCGGGCTGCTGCTCTTCGCGACGCCGTTCGGGCGGATGGCGATCGCCGCGGCATCCGCTCGGCTGCTGCTGTCGGGCGTGCGACCGGGCGACTACCGCCGAGGCGGCGGAGTGCACCTGCGGCTGTGGCTCGCGGAGCAGCTCTCGCACCAGATCGACCCGGTCGGCCTCGCGGGCGCGCCGTGGGTGCTCTGGTACGCGCGCGCCCTCGGCGCACGGATCGGGCGTGACGTCGACATGCACTCGCTGCCTCCGGTGACGGGCATGCTCTACGTCGGCGAAGGAGCGGCGATCGAGCCCGAGGTCGACCTGGCGGGCTACTGGATCGACGGCGACACCGTGCGGATCGGGGCGATCCGCATCGGCGCGGGCGCGACGATCGGCTCCCGGAGCACCCTCGCTCCGGGGACGAAGATCGGGCGTGGGGCGGAGATCGCGCCCGGGTCCGCCGTGTTCGGCCGGGTGCGGTCGAACCAGCGCTGGGCGGGCTCGCCCGCCGCTCGCGTCGGGGGCCGGTCGATGCCGTTCGCTCCGGGTCGTCCGCCCGCGGGCCGGCGATGGCTGTGGGCCTACGGAGCGTCGTCGACCGTGCTCGGCGCCCTGCCCTTCGTCGCCTTCGGAGCCGGCGCGCTCGTCGTGGCGGGCGGCGCCCGCGGCGCCGACGACCTCGCTGCGGCGGTTCCGGCGCTGGCGGCCTGGCTCGTCCCCGGCGTGGTCACGGCAGGCCTCGTCTTCGGCGGATGCGTCGTGGCGGCCGTCCGGCTCCTGTCGATCGGGCTGGTGGCCGGAGTCCATCCGGTCCGCGGCAGGGTGGCGTGGCAGGCCTGGACCACCGAGCGCGTGCTCGATTCGGCCCGGACGTTGCTCTTCCCGCTGTACGCGAGCCTCGTCACGCCGGTGTGGCTGCGCCTCCTCGGCGCCCAGGTGGGGCGCGACGTCGAGGCGTCGACCGTGCTCCTCATCCCCTCGATGACCACGATCGACGACGGCGCCTTTCTCGCCGACGACACCATGGTGGCCACGTACGAGCTCAGCGGCGGATGGATGCGGCTCGGCCCCGCGCGCATCGGCAAGCGCGCCTTCCTCGGTAACTCCGGACTCGCCGCCGCGGGTCACCGCGTGCCGAAAGACGGCCTGGTGGCGGTGCTCTCGGTCGCGCCCGAGCGCTCGAAGCCGGGATCGTCGTGGCTCGGTTCGCCGGCGGTCCGGCTCCGCCGCGTGGTCAACGAAGCCGATCTCGAGCGCACCTATCGTCCGCATCCCCGTCTGCGCGTCGCGCGGGCCCTGTGGGAGCTGCTGCGAATCGTGCCCGTCATCGCGACGTGCGCGCTGGGGCTCGCCGTCCTCCTCGTCCTGTCAGCGATCGTGGATGCCGCCGGGATCGCCGCCGCGGTCGCGGCATCCGGGGCCGTCCTCCTCGCCGCCGGTGCCGTGGCGGCCGGGGTGACGTCGGCCGCGAAGTGGGTCTTCGTCGGGCCGATCCGGCCGGGCGAGCACACCCTGTGGTCGAGCTTCGTCTGGCGCACCGAGGTCGCCGACACCTTCACCGAGATGCTCGCGGCGCCCTGGTTCGCCAACGCGGCGGCGGGGACTCCCGCGCTCGCCGTCTGGCTCCGGACCCTGGGCGCGAAGATCGGCCGAGGGGTGTGGACCGACAGCTACTGGTTCCCCGAACCCGACCTCGTGACCCTCGGCGACGGTGCGACGGTGAACCGCGGATGTGTCGTTCAGACACATCTGTTCCATGATCGGGTGATGAGTATCGACACGGTGACCCTCGAGTCGGGCGCGACGCTCGGCCCCCACTCGGTGGTGCTGCCGGCGGCGACGATCGCCGCAGACGCCACCGTGGGCCCGGCATCCCTGGTCATGCGGGGCGAGACCGTGCCCGCGGGCAGCCGGTGGAGCGGCAACCCGATCGGCCCCTGGCGCGTCGTCAAGGTGCGCGCCTATCAGGACGCCGACGGATGACGGTCGATCGGTACATCCCCCACAGCGGCGACGCCGGCTACCGCGCCCTCCACTACGACCTCGCCCTCGACTACCGGCTCGCGACGAACCGTCTGAGCGCGGTCGCGGTCATCGACATCCGTGCGGAGGAGGAGCTGCGGAGCGTGCGTTTCGACCTCGTCGGCCTGCGCGTGGGCAAGGTCCGTGTCGCGCACGATGACCGCGCGACCTTCCGTCAGACCGACCGCAAGGTCAAGGTGACCCTGTCGGCTCCGCTGGCCGCGGGGGAGACGGCGCGCATCACCGTCACCTATGCCGGTGCCCCGCAGCCGCGGCGCACCCGGTGGGGCCTGCTCGGCTGGGAGGAGCTCGAGGACGGCCTGATCATCGCCTCGCAGCCCACCGGTGCGCCGAGCTGGTTCCCCTGCAACGACCTTCCGGGCGACAAGG
Organism: Microbacterium sp. Ld4; assembly: GCF_045066555.1. Classification (NCBI taxonomy): domain Bacteria; kingdom Bacillati; phylum Actinomycetota; class Actinomycetes; order Micrococcales; family Microbacteriaceae; genus Microbacterium; species Microbacterium sp. Ld4. The sequence continues at coordinate 41,521 of NZ_JBISHE010000008.1, forward strand.
CCACCTACCGCGTCCGGGTCGCCACCGACCCCGGATATGCGGTGATCGGCTCCACGCCCGCGACCACGGCGAAGTCGGGGCGCCAGGTCGAGTGGGACTTCTCGATCGAGGCGCCGACTCCGACCTACCTCATGACCCTCCAGATCGGCCGGTACGTCGACGAGCCGATGATGCTGCGGGATGTGCCCGGGCACCTGCACTATCCGGCGGCGATGACCGGCCGGGTGCGATCCGACTTCGCCCGGCTGCCCGAGATGATGGCGACGTTCGTCGACGCCTTCGGCCGCTATCCGTTCTCGGCGTACACGGTCGTGGTGACGCCGGACGACCTCGAGATCCCCCTCGAGGCCCAGGCGATGGCGATCTTCGGGGCCAACCACATCGACGGCGAGGGCTCGCTCGAGCGGCTCGTCGCCCATGAGCTCGCCCACCAGTGGTTCGGCAACAGCGTGGGTCTCACCGGCTGGCAGCACATCTGGCTCAATGAGGGCTTCGCCTGCTACGCCGAATGGATCTGGTCGGAGGCCTCGGGCGGTCCGACCGCCCACGCCAAGGCGCTCGGGCATCACGCCCGTCTCCGCGGCCTGCCGCAGGACCTCGTGCTCTCCGACCCCGGCCCCGAGCTCATGTTCGACGACCGCGTCTACAAGCGGGGCGCGCTCACGCTGCATGCCCTCCGGTTGACCGTCGGCGACGCCGCGTTCTTCGAGATCGTGCGCGAGTGGGTGTCGACCTTCGCCTACCGCGCCGCGACGACCGACGATCTCATCGCGACCGCCGCCCGTCACACGGCGCTTCCGCTGGGCGGCCTGTTCGCCGCCTGGCTGCACCGCACGGCGTTGCCCGAGCTCCCCGCCGGTCCGGGCGGAGAGCCGGCGCCCGTCACCGGCCCCGTGCTGCTCAGCCCGGCGCTGGGGGGATGACGGCGAGGCTCGCCCGGTAACCGAGGGGCGCGGGGGCGTCGAACAGTTCGATGAGGCCGTCCCGGCCGGGAACCTCGGCGAAGGAGCGGCCTGCGCGCTGGGCGATGACCACGCGCTCGGGGGACACGCGGATGCCCCGCCCGTCGGCCTTCAGCGCCGCTTCGAGCTGCGTCCAGCGCCGCACGTCGGGGGCGGGGTGCGGCGCGAAGAGCGCGGCGAGCTCGTCGAGCGCCCCGCCGCGGTCGGTCTCGACGTCGATGCCGATCGCGCTCGCGGCCTCGGCAGGAGCGGCGGCGACCATCACGAGCCCTGCCGCATAGGCGACGCTGACGACCGTGCGACCGGATGCCACGACGGGACGCCCGTGATCGTCCCCGCCGCACGTGTCGCAGTGCGAGGTCACGACGGCGCCGGGCTCGCCCGCGGCGGCGATCGCCTCGGTGAGGAGCCGCCTCCCCGCGGCGGAGGCCTCGCCGTGGATCGAGGCGGCGGTCGGCGCCTGGTGTGCGGCGACACGGCCGACGATGATCCGGCCGACCGATTCGAACGCTGCGGTCACGGCCCCACGTTAGCGGCGACCGCGCACGGGGCGGGTAGTGTGAACCGCTGCGCGAGGCGCGCACGCCGGCGCGACCTCGCCCGTTCCCTGGAGCCCCATGACCGCTGTCACCCCCACCCGCGACGATTCCGAGCGCTACCGCATCGAGCCGACGGTTCTGCAGGCGCTGCGGAGCCCGCGTCTTCTCACACGGGAGACCCTCGCCGGGCTCGTGGTCGCGATCGCCCTCATCCCCGAGGCGATCGCGTTCTCGATCATCGCCGGGGTCGATCCGCGGCTGGGGCTGTTCTCGTCGTTCATCATGGCGGTCGCCATCTCGTTCCTCGGCGGACGCCCCGCGATGATCACCGCGGCGACGGGCGCCGTGGCTCTCGTCATCGCTCCTGTCGCGCGAGAGCACGGGGTCGACTACTTCATCGCGACGGTCATGCTGGGCGGGCTCATCCAGGTGCTCCTCGCGGCACTGGGGGTCGCGAAGCTGATGCGCTTCATCCCACGGAGCGTCATGGTCGGCTTCGTCAACGCGCTCGCGATCCTCATCTTCCTCGCGCAGATCCCACAGCTGATCGACGTGCCGTGGGCTGTCTACCCCCTCACGGCGGCGGGCCTGCTGATCCTCTTCCTCCTGCCGCGCCTCACCAAGGTCGTGCCGGCTCCGCTCGTGACGATCGTCGTCGTCACCGCGGCAGCGATCGTCTTCGGGCTCACCGTGCCGACGGTGGGCGACCAGGGCGAACTGCCCGAGAGCCTGCCGACGCTGTTCCTGCCGAACGTGCCGCTCACGGGCGAGACGCTGGCGATCATCTTCCCTTACGCCGCGGCGATGGCCGTCGTCGGGCTGCTCGAGTCGCTCATGACCGCGAAGCTCGTCGATGAGATCACCGACACCCATTCGCGCAAGACCCGCGAGGCGTGGGGTCAGGGCGCCGCGAACATCCTGTCGGGCCTGTTCGGCGGCATGGGTGGCTGCGCGATGATCGGGCAGACGATGATCAACGTGAAGGCGTCGGGGGCGCGCACGCGCATCTCGACCTTCCTCGCGGGCGTCTTCCTGCTCGTGCTCGTCCTCGTGTTCGGCGATGTCGTGGCCATCATCCCGATGGGCGCCCTCGTGGCGGTCATGATCGTCGTCTGCATCGCGACGTTCGACTGGCACAGCATCCGCCTTTCCACGCTCCGCAGGATGCCGCGGAGCGAGACGGCCGTCATGGTGCTGACCGTGGTCGTCACCGTGTGGACGCACAACCTCGCGATCGGTGTCGGTGCGGGCGTGATCGCGGCGATGGTCCTGTTCGCGCGTCGCGTCGCGCACTTCACGACCGTCACCCGGGTCGTCGAGGGCGAGGTCGCGCACTACGCCGTCGACGGCGAACTCTTCTTCGCCTCGAGCAACGACCTGACGACGCAGTTCGAGTACACCCGGGACCCTGCCCGCGTCGTCATCGACCTGTCGCGTTCGCACGTGTGGGACGCCTCGACGGTGGCGGCGCTCGATGCGATCCAGGCGAAGTATGCCCAGCGCGGCACACAGGTCGAGTTCCGGGGCATGAATTCGGCGACGACGGACTTCCACGGCCGTCTGTCGGGCGGTCTCGGCGGCGAGTAGCCGGACCTCATCACACGCGGCGGGGGCTGTCAACCGGGATGGCCCCGCGTGCGGAGAGCGCGAGACTCGAAGTCTCCGGCGATCACCGCCGGGGACGCTTCTCGAGGAGACCTCCCGCCGCATGCCGCACTCCACTGCTGACGCGATGCCCGGCGCCGACCTGCGCGACTACGCCCCGATCGGCGACGGGCGGACGGTGGCCCTCATCGGCATGCGAGGACAGATCGACTGGATGCCGCTTCCCGGCGTCGACGACCTCCCGATCTTCGGCCGGCTGCTCGACGACGACGCGGGTGGATGCATCGAACTCGAGCCGGTCGGCGAGTATCGCGTGCGCCGGCGCTACAGCTCGCGCACGAACGTGCTCGTCACGACCTTCCTGACCGAGAAGGGGACGGCGACGGTCACCGACGCCCTCGTGACCGGAGTCGCCGGACGCCTTCCCTGGGCCGAGCTCGCGCGCCGCGTGGACGGCGTCGAGGGCGAGGTGGAGTTCCGCTGGCGTGTGCAGCCGGGAACGTCGCTCAAGACGGCCGCCCCGTGGCACGACCCGGAGCACGACGGCCGCATCATGCGCTCGGGCCTGACGACGATCGGGGTCACCGGAAAGAACCACGGCCCCGACGGCGCGCCGTCGGAGGCGGGTCTGACCTCCTCGGTGCGCGGTCACTTCCGCACCTCGGAGGGCAGCCGCCACCTGGTGATCGTCGTCGGCACGCACGACGAACCCGTGCACCTTCCCGATCCCGACAACGTCGATCGCGGCATCGACCGCACGATCGAGGCGTGGCGGTCCTGGTCGAAGGAGTTCTCCTACGACGGGCCGTGGGCGGCCGCGGTGCAGCGGAGCGCGCTCATGCTCAAGCTCCTGATCCACAGCCCCACCGGCGCGATCGCCGCCGCCGCGACGACGTCTCTTCCGGAGAACCTCGACGGGGGCAAGAACTGGGACTACCGGCTGGCGTGGGTCCGTGACCTCGCGTACACGGTCGATGCCCTCATCGGGTTCGGGCTCCGCGAGGAGACGCACGCGGCGATCTCGTGGCTGCTCCGGACGATCCGGGCCAACGGCCCCGAGCTCCACGTGATGTACACCCTCGACGGCGACCTCGATGGTGGAGCGCGCACGTACGACGTGCCGGGCTGGCGCGGGATCGGTCCGGTCGTCACCGGAAACCCGGCGCGCGAGCAGCTCCAGCTCGGCGTGTACGGCGATCTGTTCGCGATCTGTCGGGCCTACGTCGACGCGGGCAACATCCTCGACGTCGAGACGGGGCGGATGCTGTCGATGTTCGCCGACATGACCTGCGACATCTGGCGCAATCCCGATTCGGGAATGTGGGAGCTCCCCGAGGAGAAGCACTACGTCTCGTCGAAGATGGGATGCTGGCAGGCGCTGCGCGACGCGGTGCACCTGGCAGAGCTCGGGCAGATCCCCGGGCGCAGTTCGCGGTGGAGCGAAGAGGCCGAGCGCATCAGGGCGTGGGTCGACGAGTTCGGCTGGTCCGAGTCGCGCGGCGCCTACGTGATGGCGCAGGGGAGTCGCGATCTCGACGCCTCCGTCCTCCTCCACGCGTTCAGCGGCTTCGATCGCGGTGACCGGATGTCGCGCACGATCGACGCCCTGTCGGCCGAACTCGGCGAGGGGCCGCACCTCTACCGCTACACCGGCATGCGCGAGGAGGAGGCGACGTTCGTCGCCTGCAGCTTCTGGCGGGCCGCTGCGCTCGTCTGCGTCGGCCGGCACGACGAGGGCGTCGCCGCGATGACCGAGCTCGTGGCGTCGGGAAACGACGTCGGCATGTTCGCCGAGATGATCGACCCCGCCGACGGATCCTTCCGCGGCAATCTCCCGCAGGCGCTGAGCCACCTCGCGCTCATCCAGTCGGCCCTGCTCATCCGGGAACTCGTCGGCGACGACGCCGACACCCGCTGACCCCCACCCACCGACCACCATCCAGAGGAGGAATCATGACGCGTGATCAGTACACGTTCACGAACCCCGTCGAGCTCTACGCCGACATCCAGCCGAAGAAGGGTTACCAGCCCGAACCCGGCCTCGACGCCGACATGTCGCCGAAGGCCGACCTCGGAGAAGACACCTACCGCGGCACCGGGCGCCTCACGGGGCGCAAGGCGTTGATCACCGGCGGCGACTCGGGCATCGGGGCCGCGACGGCGATCGCGTTCGCGCGCGAGGGCGCCGACGTGGCACTGTCGTACCTGCCCGAGGAGCAGGAGGATGCCGACCGCATCGCGGGCATCGTCCGTGAGGCCGGTGTCACCGTCCTCACGTTCCCAGGCGACCTGCGCGACAAGGGCTACTGCACGGAGCTGGTCGCGAAGACCGTCGAGGGCCTCGGCGGCCTCGACATCCTGGTGAACAACGGCGGCAAGCAGGTCTTCAACGAGGACATCACGACGCTCGACGACCAGCAGTTCGACGACACCTTCGCGACGAACGTCGACGCGATGTTCTGGATCACGAAGGCCGCCGTACCGCACCTCCCGGCAGGCTCGACGATCATCAACACGACGTCGATCCAGGCGTATTCGCCGTCGGACATCCTGGTCGACTACGCCTCGACGAAGGCGACCATCAACGCCTTCACGAAGGCGCTCGCCCAGCAGCTCGCGCCCAAGGGCATCCGCGTGAACGCCGTGGCGCCGGGCCCGATCTGGACGCCGCTGCAGGTGTCGGACGGCCAGCCCCAGGAGGCCATCGAGGAGTTCGGCGAGCAGACGCCGCTCGGACGGGCCGGACAGCCCGCCGAGCTGGCGCCGGCCTACGTCTTCCTCGCGTCTGCCGAGTCGAGCTACGTGCTCGGTGAGACGCTCAACGTGAACGGCGGTATGCCGACTCCCTGACCGGGACAGGCGAAGGTCACCGGGCGGCGAGTTCGCGCTCGGTGACTTTCGTGTGCCGGTCCGCCGCTGATCGACGCCGCCGGTTATCCCCGGCGCGAAGGCCTCCGCTCAGGGCTCGGGCCTCGCTAGCCTGAACTCGACATCGAGTTGAGGGGGCGTCCCCATGTGGACCCAGGTCATCGATCCCACCGGCCAGCTGTGGCTTTCCGCGCTGTTGGCGGTGATGCCCATCGCCGTCTTCCTGATCTGCCTGCTCGTGTTCAAGTTGACCGGCCTGGTCGCCGCCTCGATAGCGGTGGTCCTGGAAGTCGTCGTCGCGGTCTGGCCGTTCGGGATGCCGCTCGGCTCCGCCGCTGGAGCCGGACTCCTCGGCATCCTCACCGCGCTCTGGCCCATCGCCTACATCATCCTGATGGCGGTGTGGCTCTACCGGCTGGCGGTCGCGAGCGGCCGGTTCGACGTCATCCGCTCGAGCATCTCGGGGATCTCTCCCGACCAGCGGGTGCAGGTGCTGCTGATCTCGTTCGCGTTCGGCGCGTTCCTCGAGGGGGCTGCAGGCTTCGGCGTGCCGATCGCCATCTGTGCAGCGCTGCTCGTGCAGCTGGGCTTCGGGCCGATCAAGGCGGCGATGCTGTCGCTCGTCGCCAACGTCGCAGCCGGTGCCTACGGCGCGATCGGCATTCCCGTGATCGTCGGTGCGCAGATCGGCGGCGTCTCGCTGGCCGACCTGTCGGTCGACATGGTGCTCGTGCTGCAGCTGCTGACGTTCAGCGTGCCGTTCATTCTGGTGATGATCCTCGACGGCGTCCGCGGACTCCGTGAGACGTGGCCGGTGACGCTCGGCGTCGCCGTCGTCTACAGCGCGGCGCAGGCCGGCATCCTGCTGTTCCTGGGGCCTGAGCTCGCCGACATCGTGCCGGGACTCGTGGGCATGGTCGCGATCTTCGTGATCTCGCGGTTCTGGCGTCCCCGCCACATCTACCGTGAGGGCGGCAGTGAGGCGCCCGTCGTCGAACGCCAGTCGTTCCGCGAGATCGTGGTCGCGTGGAGCCCGTTCTACATCCTGACGGCCGTGATCTTCGTCTGGAGCATCCCGGCGTTCAAGGCGCTGTTCGCGGTGGGCGGTCCGCTCGCCTGGCTGACGGTCGCCGTTCCGATCCCGGGGATCACGGGCGTCGTGGTGCCCGCGGGGGCGGATGCCGCCGTCGCGACGACGTGGATGTTCACCCCGGTGAACGCGACCGGCACGGCGATCCTCATCGCGGTGCTCATCTCGTTCTGGACCATGCCCCACGTGAAGGCCCGGGTGCTCGTCGGAGAACTCGCGGCGACGTTCCGGATGCTGTGGAAGCCGATCGTCCTGATCGCGTTGATCCTCGTGATCGCGAACATCGCGAACTTCTCGGGCGGCTCGGCGAGCATCGGCAACGCGCTGGCGGCGGTCGGGGTCGTCTTCCCGCTGCTCGCCCCGATCATCGGCTGGTTCGGCGTCTTCGTGACGGGGTCGGTCGTCAACAACAACACTCTGTTCGCCCAGCTGCAGACCGTCACGGCGCAGGGGATCGGCGTCGACCCGACGCTGCTGGTCGCCGCGAACACCGCGGGTGGCACCGTCGCCAAGGTCGTGTCGCCGCAGTCGATCGCGATCGCGGCGGGTGCGGTGGGTCTCACGGGCCGCGAGAGCGAGATCCTGCGGGCGTCGATCAAGTACAGCCTCGGGATGCTGGCCTTCGTCTGCGTGTGGGTGTTCGCCCTGTCGCTGGTCGCCTGATCAGTTCGGCGGCGTCGCGTCTTCGGCGGGGGCCGAGGGTGCGGCGCCGCTGCTCCGCGCGGGGATCTCGAGCAGGTGCAGGAAGTCCTCGAACAGGCCCTCCATGTCGACGCCGTCGGGGTCGAGCAGCCACTGCAGCTGCAGGCCGTCCATCATCGCGGTGACGAGCTGCCCCACCCGCCGCGGGTCGAGGTCGGAGCGCAGCTCGCCGTCCTGCTGGAGCCGGGAGAACGACGCGTCGTCCTGGTGGCGCAGGTGGCGATACCGCTCGCGGAACGAGTCGTGGGCGGGATGCTGCGGGTCGGTGGCCTCGGCGGAGAGCACGACATGCAACGCGACGAGGCCGGGGGAGCGGGTGTTGCGCGCGACCTGGTCGCGCATCGTGTCGACGAAGGTCGCCCCGGCAGCCTCGGCCGCCTCGCGCCGCACCCGGTCGATGTCGTCGCGCTCGGCGATCGTGGCGGCGAGCAGGCCCACTTTCGACCCGAAGTGGTGGAGCAGACCGGCATCCGAGATCCCGACGCGACGCGCGATCTCACGCACCGAGGTGCCGCGGTAGCCCTGTTCGCCGAACACCTCGACGGCGGTGGCGAGGATCGTGCTCCGCCGCTTGTCACCGCGGACCTTGCGCTGGTCGGGGCGGACGCCGGAGGTCTCGTCACCGGACTCGGCGGGGCGGGTGGCTGCGTTGCTCATGCGCCTTCTCTCTTGCGAGGGGGATTGCCGCTAGCTTATGCTCAACAAACTAAGCGAGCAGTTGCTAAGTTACTTTTCCCGCCAACTGCCGCGGCGTCAAGACTCAATGAGGAGGATCCCGTGAAGATGCGGAACAGGGCACTCGCGTTCGGTGCCATCGGTGTGGTCGGAATGCTCGCGCTGGCCGGCTGCGGCCGGGCAGAAGACGCCGGCGAGAACGGTGGCGCCGCTGAGGCGGCGACCGTCGACGATTCCCCGGCGACGGGTGACATCGAGGTCTGGGCGATGGGCGAGGAGGGCGAGAACCTCGGGGAGTTCGCCGACGCCTTCGTCGAGGCGAACCCCGATGCGACGGTGACGGTGACCTCGATCCCGTGGGCCGATGTGATGACGAAGTACCAGACGGCGGTCGCCGCCGGCACCGTGCCCGACGCGATCATGATCGGTTCATCCCTTCTGCCCGCGATGGTCGCGGCCACCGGGCTCGCCCCGGTTCCCGACGACCTCGTCGACGAGGACGCCTTCAACGAGACCGCCGCCGAATCGACCGAGGTCGAGGGCACGTCGTACGCGGTGCCGTGGTACGTCGAGACGCGCGTCATGTACTACCGCACCGACCTCGCCGAGAAGGCGGGCCTCGAGGCGCCGAAGACCTGGGACGACCTCACCGCGTTCGCCACCGCGATGAAGGACCAGGGCGCGGAGTACGGTCTGCAGCTGCCCATGGGCGACGCGGAGGACTCGACGCAGGTGATCCTGCCGTTCTACGCGCAGGCCGGGGGCGACGTGCTCAACGACGACGGCACCGCCTACGAGTGGGACGAGGCCGCGCTCGCGCAGGCCCTCGACTACTACGCCTCGTTCTTCACGGGCGATCTCGCCCCGATGTCGGGATACGGCGACGCGCAGACGGCCGCCTTCGCCAACGGCTCCAACCCGGCCTTCATCTCGGGACCGTGGATGGTGTCGGTGCTCGGCGATCAGGAGTCGCCGGAGTGGGTCGAGGAGAACGTCGGCACGGCTCCGGTTCCTGCCGGAACCGACAACAACGACTCGTACCTCGGCGGCGGCCACCTCGGCGTCTTCGCCGATGCCGAGAACGCCGACGGCGCATGGAAGCTCATCCGGTGGCTCTCCGAGCCCGAGACGCAGCAGTCCTGGTTCGAGACCGTCAACGCCCTGCCGGCCGTGACCTCGGCGCTCGACGCGGAGCCGTTCACCTCCGACCCGCGCCTGTCGGTGCTCAACGACCAGCTCGAGAACACGGTGGCCCCGCCGTCGGTGCCCAGCTGGAACGAGATGTCCGCGTTCATCGAGACGGAGGCCGAGAAGGTCGCCAACGGCAGCAGCGCCGAGGAATCGGCATCCGCCATCGTAGAGAAGGCCGAGTCGCTCGGCACGGGCTGGTAACCACCATGGCGCTCGCTTCGACGAGCGCGGCTGGGCGGCGAGGAGGATTCGCCGCCCAGCGGCGCCGTACCGCGGTGGTGGCGTGGGTCTTCGCCCTGCCGTTCCTCGTGATCTTCGCGGTGTTCATGCTCGGGCCGCTGCTCGCGTCGTTCGCGATGTCGTTCACCGACTTGGGGGTGCGCGATCTGCGCTCGCCGTTCTCGGTGAATGCGATCGGCCTCGACAACTTCGTCACGCTGTTCCAGGACGAGCTGTTCGTGAAGTCGATCGTCAACACGTTCTACTTCGTCGGTGTCGGCATCCCGCTGACGATGGCGCTGGGTCTTCTGCTCGCCGTCGCCCTGAATTCGGGGATCGAGCGCTTCAGGAGCGTGTTCCGGGTGGGTTTCTACACCCCCGTCGTGACGTCGATCGTCGCGGTCGCGGTCGTGTGGCGGTTCATCCTGCAGGACTCCGGGCTGATGAACACGGTGCTCGCCTGGGTGGGGATCGACGGACCCGATTGGCTCAACGATCCTTTCTGGGCGATGCCCTCGATCATCGCGATGGGGGCTTGGCGCAACATGGGCACCCTGATGATCATCTTCCTGGCGGGTCTGCAGGCGATTCCGCGTGACGTGTACGAGGCGGCCGAGGTCGACGGTGCGAGCGCGTGGCGTCGGTTCACGAGCATGACGTTGCCGCTGATGCGTCCGACGCTGCTGCTGGGCGCCGTGCTGCTGTCGGTCGGCTTCCTCCAGGTGTTCGAGGAGCCGTTCGTGATGACGCAGGGCGGTCCGCTGAACTCCACCCTGACGATCAGCTATTACGTCTACAACCAGTTCGGGTACGGCGACTATTCGCTGGCCTCCGCTGCCGCCTATGTGCTGTTCGCGTTCATCGCGGCGCTCTCGGCGGTGCAGTTCCGGCTGCTGCGATCGAAGGACAACTGAGATGGCCATTGCGACGGTGACCGAGCCTGACAAGGCTGCCACGACGACGGATGCTGCGCCTCGACGCCGGCATCGGCCGATGAGCTGGTCGCGCGGCGCGACGTACATCGCGCTGACGATCGGCCTCGTCATGACGCTGATGCCGTTCATCTGGATGCTGCTGGGCAGCTTCAAGACGCAGGGCGAGCTGTTGCAGCGGCCGATCACGTGGTGGCCGGAGCAGGCGACGCTCGACAACTACTCGAGGTGGCTGACGCAGCTCGACTACGGGCAGTTCTTCTTCAACTCCGTGGTCGTGGCGCTGGTGGTCGTGGTCGGCAACATCGTGTTCTGCTCGATGGTCGCTTACGCGCTCGCCAAGCTCGACTTCCCCGGCAAGAAGGTGCTGTTCGGGCTCGTCCTGCTGACACTGATGGTGCCGGGTGTGGTGACGCTCGTGCCGATGTTCGTCCTGGTGGCGAACATGGGTCTGGTCAACACGTATCCGGCGCTGATCCTGCCGTTCCTGGCCGGGCCGCTCGGGGTCTTCCTCATGCGGCAGTTCATCATGGGGGTGCCCGACGCGCTCATCGAGGCGGCGCGGATCGACGGTGCGGGGGAGTTCCGGATCTTCCTGCGGGTGGTGCTGCCGCAGTGCGGTCCGCCGATCGCGACGCTGGCGATCTTGACCTTCCTCGGGTCGTGGAACAACTTCCTCTGGCCGCTCGTGATCGCGCAGACCGAGCAGATGTACACCCTGCCCGTGGCGCTCTCGCTGTACTCGGTCGGGTCGAACGGCACGTTCTACGGTCTGCTGATGGCAGGATCGGTGCTGGTCGTGACGCCCATCCTGATCCTGTTCCTCTTCCTGCAGCGCTACTTCGTGCAGGGGATCGCGATGACCGGTCTGAAGTGAGGGGCCGGCTCTCGATCAGCCGACCAGCGCGGCGAAGTAGTCGTCGGCGACCGACCGGGTGTGATCGGGGGAGTGCGCCGGTGCCATGGTCTCGTAGACGGCGGCTCGCTCGAGCTGGGTCGAGACGAAGCGTTCGAGCACGCTCGGCGGGGTGCCGGCGCCGAGTTCGCGGGTGCGGGATTTCTCGGCGATGAGGTCGTCGACGGCGGTGCGCACATCACGGTCGACGTCGCCCTCTTCTATGAGGGTGGGCAGGTCCATGGGCGGGATCGCGGATGCCGGGTGGGTGTCGAGCCAGCGCAGCGCGGCCGCGGGCCGGAGGATGTAGAAGAACCGCTTCAGCGACGCAGGACCGAGGCGCTGCTGCGCGGCGACGTGGAGGTAGTGGCGTCCGATGGCGCTGCGTTCGGCGATCGCGTCGGCGAGGCTGAGGAGTCCGTTCCGGAAGTCCGCGTCACCCGTGTAGATGATCGGGGAGCGGAGCCATTCGATAGCGGTCGCGTTACCTTTCGCGAGAAGCCGGACGGTCTTGGCGAGGTCCCATCCGTTGACGTCGAAGATCTCGTCGAGGGGTGTCTCGATGACGTCGCGGTCGGGCCAGAGCGAGAGGTACGCCTCACGGGGTCGCACGTAGATGAATCGGCAGTCGTAGTCGCTGTCGGGCGAAGGGAAGCCCCACGCTCGGCTGCCGCTTTCGATCGCCCAGGGGATGCGTACGTCGTGGTCATGTGTCACTGCGGTGAGTCGCCGGTCGATCTCTGTGACGATGATCGGATCGAGCTCGGTGGGGATCGCGCGCATGGCTCGACGATACCGGTGGCCGGTTTCAGGGTGCGGCAGAGGCGAAGGCTACGGCTGGGGTGGGCGTTGCGGCAAGCGTGAAGGCGACGGCTGGGGTGGGGGCGTCTTCGCGGTAGGTCTTGCCGAGGGGTGAGGTCCATTCGAGGACGCCACCCGGGTGTTGTCGGACTCGCCAGGCGGTGAACTGTTTCATGGAGTGGTGTCGTTGGCAGAGGTGGGCCAGGTTCGATAGTTCGGTGGTGCCGCCGAGGGCGTGATCGTGGGTGTGGTCGATCTCGCAGCGGATGGCTGCGACGCGGCATCCGGGGAATCGGCAGTGCTGGTCGCGGGCTTGCAGGAACCGGCGCATGCCGGAGGGGACGCGGTAGGAGTCGGTGAGGGTGGTGACTCCGGTGGTCGGGTCGTGGAACAGGCGTTCCCAGATGTGGGTGGCGCCGGCGAGGGCGCGTGCTGATCTGGCGTCGATCGGCCCGCGACCGGTGAGGTCGCACGGCCCGTCGTCGTTGCCGGTGAGGCACGCGGCGGGAACGAGCACTTGCACGCGCGCCCGGATCGCGCCGAGCGGGCCGGCGCTCGTGTCGCGGGTGTCATCGAGCGCGGGGGTGCCGGCAAGAAGCAGGTCGGCGAACACGTCGGCACGCACCTGATCGGTGGTGCGCCGGTCGCTCGCGGCGACCTGTGCGGATTCCGTGTCTTCACCGGCACGTTCGGCGTGGCCGCGTTCGGTGCGGGTGTCGATGATGGCGCGGGCTTGCTGGGTGAGGCGGTCGTGGATGCCGGCGGCGATCACTGTGGGGAGCGCGGCGATGAGCTCGCTCATCCCGTCCCTCCCCGGAACGAGCCGCACGTTCCGCGCCGATGCGGCTTCGGCGTGGCGTTCGGTGAAGGAGCGGGGGTGCATCCGCTGCGCGAGGATCTCAAGCTCGCCGCGGACCCGGTTGGGGGTGTCGTGTTCGCATCGTTCGATCGCGGCCGCCTCGAACTCGGCACGAACCTCCAGCGGCACCGCCGATCCGGTATCGACGATCACGAGGACATGACCGCGGGTGATCCGCCCCATCTCCCACGCCGACAGCGCGGCCGGGTACCCCTCGACGATGGTGCAGGCCTCGTCGATGCGCCGCTGCACGGTCCGGTCGGTGGTGCGCAGGACACCGCCGACCTCCGCAGCGATCGACCGGAGCGCCATGTCATGCGCCCGAACGCGCGCATCGGTCCCGACAGTTTGCGCCTCCGCCAACCGTCCCGCCGCTGCCAGCACCCGCAACTGCGCGATCTGCGCCGCCGCGACCTGCCGTTCGGTGGCTTCCACACCCGCCACGATGCTCGCCAGCGACACCAGATAGGCGCCCTGCGACATCGCATCGGTGGCTTCGGTCATACCCTCATTCTGACGAGGGGGTACGACATTCCCCCGGCCCCGGAACGCGATAACAGGCCAGATCAGATGAGAAAAACCTCATCTCTGGAGTGAGCGATGATGCATGATCGCAGAGCCTCCAGGAGCGAGTCGGAGACCCCCAAAACCGCTGAGCGCAAACCCAGCCCCAGCGCTCCACCCAGAGCCCTACCGCTCCGCGCCGAGTCCCTCCGTCGCGAGCGCGAGCAGGCGCTGCAGGCTCTCATCCGAGTCGTTCCGACGGGCGCTGGCCCAGGCGATCGATCCGACGAGTGCGCCGAGGTCGTCGGCATCCACGTCGGGCCGGATCGTTCCGGCCTTCTTCGCCTGCTCGACCAGCGTCTCGGTCACGTCGGCGAAGCGTCGGCACTGCTCGTGGAGCGGCGACTCGGGCTGTGCGAGCGCGGTGGTCATGAGGTCGGGGAGCCCGTCGTAGGTTCGCATGTGGCGTGCCGTCGCGAGAAACCAGAGGTCGAGGGCGTGTCGGGGCTCCTCGGGGCCTGAGGCGAGCCCCGAAGCCCAGTCGACCAGTGTGTCGACGGGACGCTCGAGCACCGCGGTGACGAGGGCCTCGCGGGTGGGGAAGTGGCGGTAGAGCGTGCCCGGCCCGACGCCGGCGCGCGAGGCGATGTCGTCGAGCGATGCTCCGGTGCCGCGTTCGGCGAATGTCGACCGGGCGACGTCGATGATGGCGTCGTAGTTGCGCTGCGCATCGGCGCGGAGCGGGCGTCGCGGAGAAGTGCTCATCGATCTCCCTCTGCTCTCGCTATGAGTAATGACACCTCGACCCAAACGGAGACAATCTCCGTATAGGGTCAGAACGGAGGCGGCCTCCGGATAATCCCATGCTACCCGCCTCGCCCTTGCCGGATGCCCGTCCAGCGAAACCTCGACAGAAAGCCCACTCATGCCCGAGAACACCTCGTCCGTCGCCCTCATCACCGGCGGAAACCGCGGCATCGGCCGCGGCATCGCCCTCGCCCTCGCAGATGCCGGCGTCGGCGTCGTCATCACCTACCGCCGCCACGCCGACGAAGCGCTCGAGCTCGTCAGTCGAATCACGGATGCCGGTGGCGTGGCGCGCGCGCTGCAGCTCGATGTCTCCGACGCGGCCTCATTCCCGGCGTTCCGCGCCGATCTCACCGCCGCGCTGGGCGACGCCTGGGGCCGCGCCGATCTCGACTTCCTCGTGAACAACGCGGGAGTCTCGGGTGACCCGAGCCCACTCGGCGACACGACGGCTGAGAACCTCGACCACCTCTACGCCGTCCACGTGAAGGGTGTCTTCCTCCTCACGCAGGAGCTTGCACCGCTCCTGCGTGACGGCGGTCAGGTTCTCGCGGTGTCGTCGGGCCTCACCCGCTTCGTGTCGCCGCCGTTCTCGGCCTACGCAGCGATGAAGGCCGCCACCGAGGTGCTCGTCCGCTACTGGGCCGCCGAGCTCGGCGGCCGCGGGATCAGCGTGAACACGATCGCTCCCGGACCGGTCGCGACCGACTTCGGCGGTGGCATGGACAACCTGCCCTCCGAAGTGCTCGCCTCGTTCGACTCCCAGGCGGCGCTGGGTCGCATCGGCCAGCCCGCCGACATCGGTGAGTTCGTGGCATCCCTGCTCACGTCGAAGAGCTCGTGGGCCACGGCCCAGCGCATCGAGCTCTCGGGCGGCTTCAGCCTCTGACGCCGTGTCGCGGTGCGGCGTGCGTCGCACCGCGACTCCGTCGGTCGGAGCCCGCTCAGTGGGAGAGGACCGCCCGGAGGCGTGCGAGAGCCGCCTTCCACTCGTCGACGTCGTCTTCCCAGAGCTCCTCGAGTTCTGACTCGGATGCCACGCGGTCGAGCACGCGCATCGCGAGGGCGGGCAGGTCGACCGGCGGCTGACCCGCTCGCGAGACGAACTCGTCGACCGACTCGACGTACGGGTCTTGCTGGGTCGGCTTGCCCAGCCCGTGCGCGACGACCTCGGCGGCCGCGATCGCGATCGTCTCGATGTCCTGGTCGGGGCCGTCGATCGCGAGCAGATCGTCGAGCGCGACGCGGACGAGCGTCCAGTCCTCGGCGTCGTCGAGCTCGAATGCCCAATCCGCTGCACTGTCATTGCCGAACGGTTCTGCGCTCCAGGTCCCCATGTCGCGAAGCTATCGCAGATGCGTGGCCAGCGGGGATCGCACGGGCTGGTCGCTGTCGAATGCATCCCGACCAGACCGATCCGATCACGGCGCGTCAGCGAATAACACCCGTGACCCACACCCTCCGCGCCAGCCGACACCCGACGCGAGATCCGCGGACGGCGCTCACCTCAGATGAGGCGTCGCTCGGCCTGGCCCGGTCGGTCGTCGAGACGTCGCTCGGCGGCGTGGTCGTGAGAGCCGGCGCGCGTGCGGGTGACACCGCCACGATCTTCGTGCACGGCGCCGCCGGCTCGTGGACGACGTGGACCCCCCTCCTTCGCGCGGCGCGCGAGGCCGGCGAGCCGGTGCCGAACGTCGTAGCCGTCGACCTGCCCGGATGGGGTGAGAGCGACATCGTGACCGATGGCCTCGACGTCGCCCAGCTGAGTCTCGCCGTGCGGGAGGTCGCCGAGGCGCTGGGCTATCGGCGATGGATCGTGGTCGGCCATTCGCTCGGCGGCCTGCTCGCCCTCGACATCGCGGCGCGAACTCCCGATGCCACCGACGCCGTGCTGCTCATCTCCCCATCGGGCCCCGCCGTTATCGATGCGGTGCGCCGGCCCCTCAGAGGCGGGGCTGCGCTGCCGTGGTTCGCCGGGATGCTGCTCGCGATGCGGATGCTGTCGGGTCTCCGTGCCGTCGGCGAGGCCACCGTCCCCGCCCTGAAGAGGATCGGTCTCCTCCGGGCGCTCAGCGCGCCGCTGTTCGCGTCGCCGCGTTCGGTGCACGACACCGTCATCGACGCCGTCGCGGCGGAGATCAGACCTCGTGCGTTCGTGGATGCCGCCCGCGCGGCGGCACGGTACGACGAAACGATCTGGAGAGCGATCACCTGCCCGGTCGTCGCGTTGCGCGGTGAGCAGGACGTGTTCGTGCGGGACTCAGACGAAGATGTCCTCAGGGAGCTGGTCCAGGACATCACATACCGGCGGATCGGGTCAGCGGGCCACTTCGCTGCAGTCGAACGCCCCGAGCTGGTGTGGGAAGCCCTCCGGAGCCTCAGCCGCGCTCAGTGATTCGCGCTGGCGAGAACGGTTGTCACCGTTGCACGAACAGGTAGTCGCCGACTTGCTCGCCGGTCCCGGCTACGGCTGCCGTGCCGTCCGTGACGGTCACGGCCACATCGCCGATTGCAACCTCGCCGGGGAGCTCGTCCGGCCCGCAGGCGACGGTTGGGCGCGGGGTGAGGGCGTCGATGACGAGACAGGTCTTGTCGCGTTCTCCATCGACGGCCGCCTTCGCAGCGAAGTATCGCCACCCGACGGAGTCTTCCCCGAGGAACCTCACCGTGTCTTCGGCAATCCCGGGCAGCACTTCCTCGGTGGAGCTGGGGAGCACGTCCGCCCCACTCGCCGGAGCCGTGAATGCGTCGTCCTGGCCGGCGACACATCCGGTGCACGAGAGAATGCCGGTGACAAGCGCAATGCTGAGAACAAGTGCTCGCCGCGTCGTAGTCATGCAGAGAGCCTGACATCGCACGGCCGGATCGGCACGCGAAAAAGCGAAAGATCGCGAATCGGCCCGACGGTCACTCAGAGGTGGGCCCCGTGGGGCTCGAACTCGGCCGATGGGTGATCAGTCGGGTCGCGCTCGGTCAGGATCGCTGCTTTTCCGGGCCCTGATGTTCCAGTTCGATCACGGCGGACAGCCTCGATCCGAGCGTTTGTTGTCACCGTGTTGTCACAAGCTCTCCTTGACACCGGGGCTGGCGTGCCAGTCGCGAGCGTCGGGGGCGCCTGTGAAATCTAGCGGGATTGTCGGACCGCAAGAGCGCGCCGGCGGTATCGCAGCAGCTCCGATGCGGTTCGCTCGTCAACAGTCAGACAGCGGGTGATTACGCGTCGTGAATCGGCGTCTCGCGTAGGCGAGGCGTTGGTCGGGGACTCGGCCGGCGGCAGTCAGGCGGCTTTCGCGGACCAGGGGCTCTGATGTTCAGCGAATGGTTATTGATCCGTCAACTGGCGATCGATCAGGATGAGTGTCCACATTCTGTGTCCGTGACATATATCCGCGGCGCGGGGCGAACGCGCTAGAGCGTATCCGCGGTTCCGGGGGCGTTCGAATGACAACGCCGCAAATTGCCTCGGCGTCAGGAGTGCGCTGCACCTTCACGGGTCGACTTGCGGAGACGTGGAGTCCTCAGGAGGCTCTTCCTGACGACTCGGCCTTTCCAAGCGCCTTTGCTGCTTCGTCCACGAGCTTCGGCAGTTCGCTCGTGTTTATCTCACCTGCGTGCTTCGCGGCATCACGGTGCGCAAACCGGGAGAGGACGCTCTTCACGAACACCGCGTCTCCGACTTCGATCCTCGCAGCGAGGCGAACCGTGTCACCAGAGCTGGCGTAGAAGGGCGCTAGCGCCTTCAGGGAGAGCGCGACGTCCTCCGCTGTGTCAGCCTCGCGGAAGTGGCGGCCCGACTCGCGAAGCAGAAGGGCACCAAAGGCGCCAACCACCGCGGCGACGCTGGCTCGCAGGATTCCGTCACCAACAGTCAGGTCGAAGTTGTTGGCAATGGCCTCACTTACGATGAACCATCCAATAGATCCGGCGAACACAAAGGCGGCTGCTGCCCCAAACCGAATCCATTGCGCAGCCTTCCGTTCGCGCTTCGCTCGTCCATTCCAGTCTGCCGCGCTCAAACTTCCCGCGGCGTGCTCTGCAAGTGCCTCTCCCGCGCGCGCAGTCGCAGCGAGGGACGCCGCATGTGCGAGAATTTCCGCGTTCTGCTTCTCGTCGAACTCACTTCGCGCTTCCCGCCAGTCGTGGAGCATCTCACCCCAGTCCCTGCCGAGCTCGCTCCTGACGTCCGCCGTCAACTCTTTGATCGATGCACGTTCTGCATCTACGGCTGATGTGACGGCGACCGCCCTTTTCTCGAGCTCTTCGAGCGTGGCTTGTCGTGCGCGCAAAGATTCTTCTGTCGCCGCGACACGGCGCTCTAGCTCGTCAAGTCGAGAGGTCCGGGTTTCGATCTCGATATCTAAGAGTGCGACATACGAGTCTTTGAGGTCTTTTGGCGACGGAAGGGGCAATGCGCGTAGTGCCGAGACCAGCTGCTGCTGGTGGCCCGAGGAGAGAAATCTCGCGAACTCGTGGTGCGTTGTCTGAAGGGCGTTCAGCGCAGTGCTCAACTCGTCGAGAACTCCCAGATATAGCGCCGGCTGCCGCGTCGCCTTCGTCTTCTCGGCCTCGGTCAACCATTCGATAATATCTCGTCGGTGTTGCTCAAGCTGCAGCTCACTAAATCTCGCAGCGCTAAGTGACTCACGCTTCAGTCGAAGTGATTCCCACACCTTGTGGCGACGGTAGCGCTCGCTCGCAGTTGCCAATCCAGGACCCCCATGTATTCGCTTCCGGACGGGCGCGTCGGAAGACTTCAAGACGCCATAATGTAGCAACAGCGGCGGTTGTTTCGAGGCATTGCTGCTGTGGCGCACGTCACACCCGGCGTCGTGTCCGATCACTTCACTTTGCGACGTTGTGCCAAGGGAGCAGATGATCCACGCACGGCGGCGTCGACTACGTCATGACCGTCGTGCGCTGACGCTCTCCTCGGGTTGAAATCCAGCGCGGAGCCATCTGTCAGCGATGTGCTGCGGAGTGTTTGACGGGATGGCAACTACAGCGAGCATTCGCGCTCTGGTCACCGCAACGTAGCCGAGACGGAGTTCCTCAGTCATAGCCGCGCGGGGACGCCCGATGCCATTACTCCAACTGTCCGCATTAGAAGTATGGAACGCCCGCTCGGGTGGCTGAGCGACGAGCATGACGGCATCGATTGATCGACCCTTTACCGAATGGATCGTGAGCACTTCCACCCTCTGCTGTTCCTCAACGCGAAGCCGCGAGGCATCCACGCCGCTCCAGCGGTGTGGCGTAGGAATCGGCGCAAGGTTGGACGTTGTGAGCGGAGAGAGTTCTCGCGCGACGCGATCGAGGGAGTCGGTAGCGCTTCTTGCCCATGTCGCGAGGTCCCCGGAGAGCGTTGGCAGTTCGGCGACCAGTTGAACTGCGCGTGCTCTGATGAGGGATCTGTCTAGGCCCGTCGGCCGCCGGATGCTCGGGAAGGATCGCTGAATGATGATGTCCTCAAGATTCCTATAGTCGTCAAGCGTTAGCGCCCGGCCAGAAACCGCTGCGACAAGCGCCTTCAACCCACTTGGGACCGATGGTCGAGCGGATCCGTCGAGGGTCTCGGCAAACCCCGCTTTTCGCACCAATGCCGCTGACGTCTGGATAGTCAGTCCAGTGCGAGCCATGAGAGATTGAAAGCGATCAAGGAGTTCGTGTTGCGAGCCGGGGTCGTAACGCAGCACCAAAGGCGGAACTGTGAGATCTCGGTACGGACCGGCTGCGATGTCCGGATCGCCGCCACCTCGCATTTCGGCGGCCGCGTTGCAGATCAACTGTGAGGATCGGAAGTTCTCTCGTAGTTCGCGAGTCTCCATTCCGACGTCCGAAGCGAGGTTCTCGCATCCTGTGGGAACGGACCCGATGAACTCATATATCGCCTGGTCGTAGTCGCCCACTAGAACAAGGGACTTGAGGCCCGCGTTGACAATCGCCCTCACACAAGCGAGGAGATGCTCGTTTGTGTCCTGCGCTTCATCGATCAGGATTTCGTCGAAGCGGTCGGCGAGGGCGCGCGCAATGACGGGAAACTTTGTTAGTACCTGAAGCGAGATCGAGATCGCGTCGTTGAAATTGACAACCCCGCTCCGTGCAAGATCGCGTCTGAACGCTGCCATTTCTGTCAGCTCATCGGGGCGCGAAATCGATCCCCGTGTTCGCGTCATCACACCATCAATCCCGTACTGGAACTCGTTGGGGTTGAGCCCTACCGGCGCTTGCCGGGTAACCGCATCCTCATCGATCGACATCGCGTCGACCGATCCTGTGATCAAGTGACCGTACGGGCGAAGAATGTACTGAGTGAGAAATGAGTGGAGGGTGCCAATGAAATGTCGGTCGGACAAGGGGACGCCATACTCTTGAACGATGGTCCCGCCTATTTCGGATGCACCGACGCGGGTATATGACAACAGTGCGAGCGACTTGCCCGCATCCGCCAGCATTGCCGCTCGGGCAGCGACTGAGCGAGTCTTGCCGGCGCCCGGGCATGCTCGCAGGAAGATATTTGAGCCGCCCATCACCGCCGCCGTCTGTGCGGCACTCAGCGAGTAGTCAAACTTCGACATCTTGCTGACCGCCCTCCGTCGATTCGTCGATGTCGGAATCGGCGGGCGGAACTGCGGCTGAGATGGCTGCGGCGGCCCCGGCCGGGACAGTCAGATCAGACCGCCCGCCAGCGATCAAGTCCGCTAACTCCTGCGCGAAGCGACCTTTCACGTCCCTAACTGCGGCCAGGAAGTCATCTGCGAAAACTGTGGGCGTGGATCCAGACGAAGCCTCGAGACGGGCTGCCACTCGAGGCTTCACGCCGCGCAATGCGTCAAGCAGGAGCTGCGGGTTCGCTGCATTCACTTTCGCGAGTTCCCATTCGAACGTTCGCTCCGACGTGTGCACGCTAACGTTCGCAGAGGCGCGCGCGATCAACGCGTCCGCTGTCGCAGAGACGACTTCTTCCCCGTCGTCGTCGATGGACAGATCGGAGTCGGTTAGCACTACGCATGTCTGAGGCAGCCCGCCCGGCTCAAACAAGGCGATAAACGGGTCGAACGCGAGGCCATCCACGGATATAACCGAGATCCCCGCCGCTTTGAGGTCGATCCCGTTCAGGTAGGCGAGATGTGGGATCAGTAGGAGCTCGGCTATCCCTTCGACCAGCATCACGCTTTCGGCGAAGAGCAACGTCGATTTCGTTGCGTCGAGAAAACGGCGCAGGTGCGCCAAGCCTTTCGATCCGAGTGGGGCGTCGGCGAGCGAATGAGCAGAGGGGGCGTCACTGCCGCGACCGCGCCGGAGGACGGTAATGCGGCGGACCTCGGCGGCGGAGGCAAACTGTGGTGAATGGGTTGTCGCGATGACGTGCGTGCTCGCGTCCGTGAGCGACTCGAGATATCTCATGAGCAAGGACTGCAATTGCGGGTGAAGGTGTGCTTCCGGTTCCTCAACCAATAGGAGATTGAGTGGCACAGCGTCGTCGGACTCAATAAGGGAGAGCAACACGGCAACGAACAGTAGATTGTTGTATCCGAGGCCATTGTCGATCAGCCGCCCGAGATCACTGCCCGACCCGGCGAGAGCCTGGAGGCTCGACACAATCCGCTCGAATCGCGACTCCGAGAACTTCACGGATGATGCGTGCGCGTATGGACCGCTACCCGTGATTCGCCCCAGGCGCTCTGCGATCGCCCCCGCTGCGGCAACCACACTGCCCACGGTCTCCAGTTCCGTGTTGGTTCGCTTCATGATGTCAACCAGTGCGTCCCGGTCTGCGTGACCAACGGGGGCAAGTGATGAAACGAGGTGCGCAAGACGATTGCCTGGTCCCGGTGTGAGCTCGCCAGCGGCATCACGAAGGGCGGGGAGATAGATAAAGCGGATGGAATCGCGCGCGATCTGCTCAACCTCGTTCTGGCCGAGGTCACCGCCATACCACCGTGTGTACGGTCGGCCCTCTTGGCTCAGCCTTGAGTGCAAGCGGAGCCGAACGCGAGCAGGGCCCAGCGATGGAGCGAGTATGGAGATCAACGACCCGAGGTGTTCGTTCGGTACTTCCGCAAAGACGGCGGTGATCTCTATATCGAGGTGAGGCTGACCATCCATCGGACGAGTGAAGTCGTGGGGTTTGATCCATCGATTGCCGGCGCCGTCCGAGAAGGGCTGCAGAAGCGTTCGGAGGGCGTCGATTGTCCGAGACTTGCCCGCGTTATTCGCTCCCACAAGCAGTGAAAGCTGTGAGCTGAAGTCGATGACGGTGTCGAGGCCGCGAAACCCCGAGATCTCAAGCCGTTCCAGTCGCACAAGTCCCCCATGTATCAAGCTGTCGAACGTGCCAACACTATCGACGTGATTGTCGGCGGCGTGTTCTCTCCGGCGCAAGGCGGGCGTTCTCGTGTCCTCGCGAGCCGCTTGATGAGATTTCTCGTACTAGTCGTCTTGGCGTGCGTGGAGCAAGAAGGCGGCTGCAACTGGGATCGCTGTCGCGACGTCAATACGGTGTCTGCACGTGGTGCACCGATGACCGCGTTTGCGCTGTCGAACAAGAGCGGCGCATCATCCGATGGACTCGCACCTGCTTGTACCGCTTACCTCGCGAGAAGCGCTTCGAAGGTGGCCTCGCGAACACGCTAGGAGTCTGATGCGGCTAGGAGTCCCATGCTTAGGTTTTGATATGAGTCTCGAGGAATCGCTGCACCTGATCAAGCTCCGTCTGCAGGACCAGCAGGAAAGAGTTCGCGGCAATACGGAGCTCCAACTCCGCGCAGAGTATGACGCTCTGTGGGCCTGTGTGGAAGTCCTCGCACAGGCGGTAGACGGGCGCGAGGAGATCGAGGTTCCAAACTACTTTGGCGACCCGAGCCGACGTGTGAAGGGTGGAATCTTTCGACGTCGGCGCGGGTCGCAGTGATGAGCTCGACAGCTCATCGAGCGCTTGCGGGCGTTGGCTTGGCGCCGAGTCGGGCAGTATCGATAGCGTGGGATCGTGACAATCGAACTTGGCTCAGTGCTCGGCGCTGTAGCAGTTGCCCTCATCGCTGTCGTCGGCTGGGTGGGGCCGCGGTGGACCAAGGAAGGGCGTCTATTGGCGCGCATACGGGTGCTCGGTCAAGCGCATGCTGCTCTCCCGGTCTCAAATGAGCGGACGAAGCTAGGCATCACGCTAACAGCGCTCGCTAAAGACCTAAACATCTGGGACGCAACCGATCAGCGGCTCGTGCGTCGGTGGCGATTCTGGACCCCCATCGCGGCACTGGGCGTCTCATTCGCGCTCGTGCTTATCGCGTGGCCAGTGCTGAAAATCGATCCGAGCTCCGCGTGGCTTGGGTCGCTCACAACGGGACTCGTCGCCGGCATCGCTTCAGTCGTGGTCACAGAGCTTTCGGAATTCTTCATCGCGGAGCAGACGGTGGGTGCGCAGCGCGCGGAGCGTGAGCAGGCTCTCCTCGCAGGTCGCCTGCCCCAGGCCCCTTGAGCGCGTGCACCGCTCTTATAGCCGTCCTGCGATGGGGGTGCGCTACGCGCGGTCCGCGAGTCAGAGCGGGCCGGCAGAGAGCTAACCCAGCCGCCCGAGAGCGCGTTGTGACATGCCCCACGAGGATTGAAGTGGAGTCCACCCTCGCGCGCGTCACGCGCATGAGCGTAGCCGGTGTCTGCCAGTCTCCGAGAGAAGAAAGAAGGGATCTGCATGTTTGGTGCGGTGCTGGGAGTGATTGCTGACGCTCAAGGAGGCAGCGGAAGCGCGGGAGCGGCAGGAGGCTCAGCCGGCTCCGCGAGCGACTTCGACCCCACCGCTTGGATCGCGCTCACCCTCTCGATCGTTGGCATCCTGGTCACGGTCTTCCTTCGCTATCTCGATGGGCCCCGCGCAAAGGTCAGCGTTCGTCCGGTCCTGTTCAACGTCGGGCTGTTCAACGGTCACATCACCTATCACGGTGGCCAGTGGCCGATCCCCACGATGAGCCAGGGGGCGGCGTTGAAACAGCCAGATCCCGGTGAAGTGATCGAACTCGCAGAGATCGTCATCGAGAACGCCGGCCGCAACCCTATGACGGTCTACGAGATTGGTTTCCGATGGCTCGGCAGGAGGAAGAAGGACAGATGGTGGCGCCGCCGGGTTCGCCACACGAGCGTCCCGACTCCAATCCGTCCTCCCAATCAAGAGAGCGAGCGGGTCTACGCCGAAGGCGACCAGTTCCGCATCGAGCCGAGCGACGTCGTCACCCTCTTGGTGAACTACTGGGATCTGGTCCGCTCACATCGCCCCAGTCCAAAGGGCGTTATCGAGCTGCGAGCAGCAGCACGTGTCGCTGGGCGGAGTCGACTCAAGTTGTCGTCGCGGAAGAGGCGCTGGCGCATTCCTGACAGCGGAGTGACCTCGATAGGCATGAGGGAGAAGGTACCTCTGCGCGCCGTGATCTCGAAGTCGATCGCGCTGTCCCTGCTATACACGAAGGCGAAGACGCTCGGCGACGTCTACTACCTGTCCCGATCTCTCGAGTCAGCGCTCGAGGGCTTCTGGTCGGATGACTGGAAGGAGAACCATGAACGTCTTCGCGGTTTTCAGAAAAACTCATCCGTCCACTTCATGCTTTATGACGACGACACGCTGAACTCGGCTTCGTTGATGTTCAACGTTCACAGAGCGATTGATGAATATAAGGACGTCATTGACTGGTCGGATATCGCTCAGTCGGGTCTGCACAAGATGTTTTCAGGGCAGGCGAGTACGGCTGCAGAAGTATCCAACGCCGCAGCGGTGGAGTCGGGTGAGCTGACGGGCAGTTCCGACGGGTTTGGAGAGGCTCTATCGAGAACTGATGAGGAGAGCGGGCTGAGTTCAGGTACATCCGAATGTCGGACCTGAGCCGTTCGCGCTCCGGCGCGCTAATTGCGGGGCTTGTCGAGTCATCAGTTCGTTCATTCGAGGTACGGACTTGAGCCGTGTCTCGCATGCCGAACACCATTACTGCCCCGATCACCGCTCGGGCCTCATCTCGAGCACGATTCGCCAGAGCGCAGAAATAGCTCGAGTCGGTATGCACGCAGGCACCTTCCAGTGGGGTTTGCGGGTGCGTTGTGAGCAGAGGTCGAGAGTGACAACCTGGTTACGGATCGACTCTCGATCCGGAGATCTCAAGCCTTCGACGCAACGCACTATTCAGTCCCCGTGGCGGATCCACGTCGAGTCGAAATGGAGCGACCGGCAGATCGGGTCCATCCGCCACCCGGAAATCCAAAACTGAGTTGCGAAGCTCTCCAAGACCCACAGCGCCACGACCGTTCGGCGATGCCACGAAGTGCTTGCCAGCCTGCTCGAAGTTGCACTTCTCGACCGTCGGCTCGCTCGCAACGTCGCACGGGAAATCAAGCTTCCCAGGAAAGTCGGGAAGGAGCGCGCGTACCTCAGCCATACGCACGTCGCTCAGCTCGCTGCAATCGCGAAGCATCCCGACCTC
Organism: Microbacterium sp. Ld4; assembly: GCF_045066555.1. Classification (NCBI taxonomy): domain Bacteria; kingdom Bacillati; phylum Actinomycetota; class Actinomycetes; order Micrococcales; family Microbacteriaceae; genus Microbacterium; species Microbacterium sp. Ld4. Next base: position 67,629 of record NZ_JBISHE010000008.1, read on the forward strand.
TTGGTATTTCTCGCCTACCGGGACTCCGAAGGGGACAAGCGACTGCGCTCCGCATCAAGCACGTCGACACGTCACGGCGCCGCGTGCGCGTCGAGGAGAACGCCGTCGAGGTCGGCAGCCAGGTCATCGTCGGGACGCCGAAGACGCACGAGAGCGCCAGGTGCGATACCCGGCGTTCCTCGCGCCGACGATCGAGCACCTCGTCGCCACGCGTCCGCGCGACGCGTGGCTATTCGGCGACGGTGATTACTTCATCCGTAGGGCCAAGGCGACGACGGGATAGTTCAACAGCGCGGTCATGCAGATCGTTCGTGAGACGCAGGAGCGAATCAAAGTTACGACGGGTGTGGGGGAGCGGCCGCCCGATCCATTCCCGCGGGTGACACCATATGACCTCCGCCATACAGCCGCATCGCTCGCGATCAGCGCGGGAGCGAACGTTAAGGCCGTGCAGCGGATGCTCGGACACGCGTCCGCGGCGATGACGCTCGATACCTATGCGGATCTGTTCGACGATGACCTCGACAACGTTGCCGACGCGCTCGACCGTGCTACGGAGAATGCGGGGATTGGCGACGTACTCAATCGCGGCTGATCAGGCCTCGGTGAAACGGGGCACGTTCGCGAGGATGTCGGCTGCCTGCGCCTCACTCAGCTCCCAGCGGGACCACTTCTCGTGATCGGGGTAGGTCGCGCGCAGATAGTTCCGGACGACCAGCCCTGGCCGATCTTCGTTGCGGTAACCGAGTAGCCGAGCGAGTTCTTTCGGGGTGTAGGGCTCCATGCCATGGATGCTAGCGACGACATGGGCGACCTGATGTACTGCGAATCGATGGTTGGCACCAGCATCCGACGTGTCTGAGCTGTTGTCATTTTGTTGTCACGCTGTAGCCGCCAGGCGGTCAAGCATCCGAACTTCCCCGGAAAATCAGGAAAATCGACGCTACTCCAGAGGTGGGCCCCGTGGGGCTCGAACCCACGACCCGCGGATTAAAAGTCCGATGCTCTACCGACTGAGCTAGAGGCCCTCAGCAGACAAGCCTAATAGTTCGCACGGGCGGCATCCGCACGTCAGGGCTTCTTCCAGAGGCCGGCGATGCTCCACGCGACGATGCCGACGAGCATGCCGATGCCGGCGCCGAGGGCGATGTTGTCGAAGACCAGCATGCCGATCGCGGCGCCGAGGGGAAGGCCGAGCGCGATCCCCATCGCGATGCCGGTACCCGACCCTGAGGTGTCTTTCTCGTCGCTGTCCATGCGGGCGACGATACGCACGCCTCGTGCCCACGGCATCCGTCGCGTGGGGGAGTTCCGGGCGCACAAATAGGCGAGGCCGCGTGACTTCCCCCAGAAGTCGCGCGGCCTCGCCGGTCTAGATGACCGTCATCACATCGGGGGCATCAGCACCGTGTCGATGAGGTAAACGGTTGCGTTCGCGGTCTGGACGCCACCGCAGATGACCTTGGCGTCGTTGACCATGAGCTCGTCGCCCGAGCCGGTGACCTCGAGGTCGCCGCCCTGAACGGTGGTGTGCATACCAGCGATCTCGTCCGGCGCGATCTGGCCGGGGACAACGTGGTACGTGAGGATCGACGACAGGGTGTCGGCGTCGGTCTTGAGGCCCTCGATGGTCTCGGCGGGGATCTTCTCGAACGCCGTGTCGACGGGAGCGAAGACGGTGAACTCGTCACCGTTCAGCGTGTCGACGAGGTCGACGTCGGGGTTCAGCTGGCCGCTGACCGCAGCGGTGAGCGTCTTCAGCAGCGGGTTGTTGGATGCCGCGACTGCCACCGGGTCCGCTGCCATGCCGGCAACCGAGCCCGCGCCGTCCGGAACGGCCTCGGCGTAGTCGGCGCAGCCGGCGCCGACGAGGTTGGCCGCCGGGTCCATGGCGTCTTCGGTGGCCTCGGGGGCCATGGTCTCCATGGGAGTGCTGGGGGCGGTCGACTCTTCAGCCGTGCCGCCGGTCGTACCCGTCGAGCAGGCCGAGAGCGCGAAGGCTCCGGCGAGAGTCAGGGTGAGTGCTGCCGTCATCTTCTTCTTCGTGCTGAGCATGATTGCCTCCGGTTTGTCTGTCCGCCTTTCGGGGCGGTGATGCAAGGGATTCGGAACCCCACGTCAAACGGATGGGAGAAAACGAGAAATAGTTTGCAATCAATCCGAAGACGCCTGTTTTGTGGGCTCATCGCGGTGCAATTCCGGCTCCGCCGCACTCCCTCTATAGGGATGCCGCGGGGGGCTATCTATGGGGATGCTCCCGGGGTGCGCCACTCTGCCTCAAGGCCCCTCCCTTCGAGTGGCTCCGTCGTCCGTGGCGGAGAAGGCCGGCGACGGGCCCGCTGCCCGCACTCATACGAGATGTTCAGGGGTACGGCCGACCCGCGTGATCGTCGCTCTCGAGGCGCCTCCGAGGCGGCGAGTCACCTCGGTCACGTTCGGTTGAGAACGGCCTGATAGGGCATGCTTGTCGAGATGGTCATCGACGGTTTAGAAGTTCCCGAAGAGGGGGCGGCGGCAGACACTGCTGCTGAGCTGTTGGTGCGCGTCGCCGACGGTGACCAGTCCGCTTTCGCGCAGCTCTACGACATGCTCTCCGCACGGGTCTTCGGCTTGATCCGACGGGTGCTGGTCGACGCCTCGCAGAGCGAAGAAGTCCTCCAGGAGGTCTTTCTCGAAGTCTGGCAATCCGCATCCTCCTTCGCTCCGAATAAGGGCCAAGGGAGATCCTGGATCCTGACGATCGCGCATCGTCGGGCTGTGGACCGGGTGCGAGCGTCACAAGCGAGCGCAGACCGGGATGTGCGTATCGGATCGCGAGACGCACACACTCCCCAGGAAGGGGTAGCGGAGCAGGTCGAGATGAGGATCGAAGGCCGCCGAGTCGTGCGAGCCCTCGGAACTCTGCCCGACCCGCAGCGCGAAGCTCTGACTCTCGCCTACTTCGGGGGATACAGCCAAAGTGAGATAGCGGCGCTGGTGGGAGCGCCGCTCGGAACCGTCAAGACGCGAATGCGTGACGGTCTGACCCGTCTACGTCAGGAAATGGGGGTGACACTGTGAACGAGAAAGAATTTGCCGAACTCTCGGCCGGACACGCACTCGATGCGCTGTCTCCCGAGGATGAACGCGCCTACACCGAGGCGCTGGCCGCCCACCCCGAATGGGATGAGCTGGTCGTCGCCGACGCGCAGGTCGCCGGTTTCCTCGGCGAAGGTGCGGCCGAAGAGACCCCGCCGCCGGCACTGCGTGCTCACCTGCTCGAGCAGATCGCTTCTCTCCCGCAGGGAACGGATGCCGCTCCGGCCGGGACATCGAACCAGGTCTCCGCTTCGGAGGCCCCCGCGTCCGAGCCGCCGGCTCCCGGCGACTCGGACACGGTTCCCGACCACCCGCCGACCGACATGGTGCAGACCATTCAGCGTCGCTCGTGGACCCGCGGACTTTTCGCCCTCGTGGCATCCGTCGTTCTGCTCGTCGGCATCGGCTGGGGAGTCGGAACAGTTGTCGAGGAACTGCGGACACCGGTCTCGGTGCAGGCCCTCGACGAGATCGAAGCGGCTCCCGACGCCCAGTCGGCGAGCGGTCAGTTCGCCGATGGCGGCGAAGCCGTCGTGCACTGGTCGGCGTCTGTCGGCAAGGCCGTTCTCACCACCGACGACGCCCCGCAGATCGACGCGGACCGGACCTTCGAACTCTGGTACGTCCGCGACGAGACGCCGATTTCCGCCGGGACCTTCGAGCCCGGCGACGAGGTGACCGCTCTTCTCGACGGCGACATGCAGGCCGGCGACCTCATCGCGGTCACGGTCGAGGCGGCAGGCGGCTCACCCGACGGCGTGCCCACCACCGCCCCCATCGTCGCGATCCCGACCGACGCCGGCGACCTCTGATCAGGTCCCGGCAGGCCGGGCGCGGGTAGCCTGGAACGATGTCCGACGCGTCCCGCGACTTCCACAAACCGGTCCGCCGCTCACCCGATTCGTTCGACCGCAACTTCGCCGCCGACGACCCCGCCGAATCGAGTCGAGTCGCTCATGCGACGGCGTCGGCACTCCTGTCACGCGTGCGCGAGGCTCCCGCCGACGACGTGATCGAGCGACTGGTGAGCTTCACCGACTCGCACGGCATCGCGACGATCGCCGAGCTCTGGTCTCACTCGCCCGCGCGTTCGCTCCCCGGCGCACTCTGGCGGCTCTATCTGCTGCAGCTGATGATCCACGACGATGCCGAGACGTCCGCCCTGCTCTACGAGCGCGGACGGCTACGACTGGCGTCCGTTGACGTCGTCGTGGCGGGAGCGCCCGCCCCCGCAGGACCGGACGAGCTCGTCGCCCTGATCGATCAGATCCTCCGCGGCGTCTTCGCGGGCGATTTCGCGCTCGCCCTCGAACGTGCTGCCGCCTTCTCGCGCGTCGTCGCGGCGGGCGCCACCGACCTCGCCGACGACTACGACCAATCGGAGCCCGGCCGTGCCTCGCAGTTCACGACGCGAGCGCTGCGGCTCGACACCTACGCGGGTGACCTCGTGTCGGCCGCCGGCCTCTGGCGACGGGAAGGTCTGACCTGAGCCATCTGCCGCTGACGCACTCGGGGAGGGGCCTGGAGGCACCGGCATCCGGGCAGAGAAGTGCCGGGCCGCAGAACGCCTCTCGGCGCGTGGCCGCTCGAAGCGGCTGAAGATGGAGCCCGGGGTTACTGCGGCCCGGCACGTCAAGTTTAACGGATGCAGCGCCGAGGTATTCCGCGGAGATGGCCCCTGAAACGGGTTCGGGCGTGTCGCGGCCGGTGCCGAGCCCGGTCACGGGGGCGCCGAGCGTAGGCTCATCCCCATGGCCTGGCGCTTCGCTCTCATGATCGACCCGGCGGGGTCGGACGACACTCGCACCGACTTCTCCGACACGTTCTCGGAGGTCGACCCCTCGGCGCCCGCGCTCACCGTGGGCGAGCTCAGCACCCAGCGGGGCGACGGTATCTTCGAGTCGATCGGGGTCGTGAACGGGCACGCGCAGGAGGTCGAAGCGCATCTGCAGCGGCTCGCACACTCCGCGGAGATCTGCGAACTGCCCGCGCCGAACCTCGCCCAGTGGCGCGAGGCCGTCGCGCAGGCGCAGGCCGCCAGCGGCGACGGTGAAGCCGTCATCAAGCTGATCCTGAGCCGCGGCGTGGAGCATGGTCCCACGCCGACCGCCTGGGTCACGGTGGCGACAGCGGCCGACTTCACCCGGCCGCGCACCGCGGGCATCCGGGTGGCCGTCCTCGACCGCGGCTACAGCATCGACCTGCCAGCGCGCGCGCCGTGGCTCCTGCTCGGCGCGAAGACCCTCTCGTACGCCGTGAACATGGCGGCCATCCGCGAGGCGAAGCGGCGAGGCGCCGACGACGCCGTCTTCGTCAGCTCCGACGGTTTCGTGCTCGAGGCGCCGACCGCGTCGCTCATCATCCGGCGGGGAGACACCTTCGTCACGCCGGCCCCGAACGGCGGCATCCTCCATGGCACGACGCAGCTGAGCCTGTTCGAGCACCTGGAATCGCGCGGGTTCGCGACCGCATACGAGACCGTCCCGGTCGAGGCGCTGCACGACGCGGATGCCGCGTGGCTCGTCTCCAGCGTGCGGCTCGCCGCCCCGGTCACCGCCGTCGATGACCGCGACCTCGCCGTCGACGCAGAGCTCACGGCATCCTTCAACGCCTACCTGCTGAGTCCGCGGGACTGAGCTCGTCGGTAGCCCGGCGGGCTGATCACGTAAGACCATGCCCGTCGAGCTGGTCCCGGATACGGCGATGCGCCGGTGGAGTGGACTCCACACCGGCGCATCGCGTCCACCCGGCGTCGCGGCCCGACCCGGACGCGAGGTGGGTCTGCCGCCGCGGCCCGACCGCGGCGGCACTCCGGTCTCAGCCGGAGAGGGGGCTCAGCCGAAGCGGCCCGAGACGTAGTCCTCGGTGGCCTGCACGGAGGGCTTGGTGAAGATCGTGCCGGTCTCGTCGTACTCGATGAGCTTGCCGGGCTTGCCGGTGCCCGCGATGTTGAAGAAGGCCGTCTTGTCGCTGACGCGCGACGCCTGCTGCATGTTGTGGGTCACGATCACGATCGTGTACTCCTTCTTCAGCTCCTGGATGAGCTCCTCGATCGCGAAGGTCGAGATCGGGTCGAGGGCCGAGCACGGCTCGTCCATCAGCAGCACGTCGGGCGAGACGGCGATCGCACGCGCGATGCACAGACGCTGCTGCTGACCGCCGGAGAGACCCGAACCGGGCTTTTCGAGACGGTCCTTGACCTCGTTCCAGAGGTTCGCGCCGCGAAGCGACTTCTCGACGAGGCCGTCGGAGTCGGACTTCGACATGCGCGCGTTGTTGAGCTTGACGCCCGCCAGCACGTTCTCGCGGATCGACATCGTCGGGAACGGGTTCGGACGCTGGAACACCATGCCGATCTGGCGGCGCACCAACACGGGGTCGACGCCCTGGCCGTAGAGGTCCTCACCGTCGAGCAGGACCTCGCCTTCGACGCGTGCGCCAGGGATGACCTCGTGCATGCGGTTCAGGGTGCGGAGGAAGGTGGATTTGCCACAGCCCGACGGGCCGATGAAGGCCGTCACGCTGCGGGGTTCGATGTCGAGGGAGACGCCCTCCACGGCGAGGAACTCGCTGTAGTAGACGTTGAGGTCGTTGACTTCGATGCTCTTGGACACGTCGGGTGCTTTCTGTCGGATGCCGCTCAGCGGCCGAACTTGGGCGCGAACCGCTTCGCGACGAAGCGCGCGATGAGGTTCAGGGCCATGACGATGATGATGAGGGTGAGCGCGCCGGCCCAGGCACGGTCGAGGTAGGCCGCGACGTCGGTGCCGGGGTTCTGGAACTGGTCGAAGACGAAGACCGGGAGGGTCATCATCGGGCCGTTGAAAGCGTCCAGGTTGAGCGACTGCGTGAAGCCGGCCGTCAGCAGCAGGGGAGCGGTCTCGCCGATGACGCGCGAGATCGACAGCATGATGCCCGTGGTGATGCCCGCGATCGAGGTGGGGAGGACGACCTTGACGATCGTGAGCCACTTCGGCACGCCGAGCGCATACGCCGCCTCGCGGAGCTCGTTCGGCACGAGGCGCAGCATCTCCTCGCTGGAGCGGACGACGACGGGAATCATGAGCACCGAGAGCGCCAGCGAACCCATGAAGCCCGTGTTGACGCCCGGGCCGAGTACGAGCGCCGCGACGGCGACGATGAACAGACCGGCGACGATCGACGGGATGCCCGTCATCACGTCGACGAAGAAGGTGATGAGCTTCGCGAGCCGACCGCGGCCGTACTCGACGAGGTAGATCGACGTCATGAGGCCGATCGGCACCGAGATGACCGCTGCCCAGCCGGTCACGATGAGCGTTCCCCAGATCGCGTGCACCGCGCCGCCGCCTTCGCCGACGATGCTGCGCATCGAGAAGGAGAAGAACGTGCCGTCGAAGCGGGCGATGCCGTTGGCGACGACTGTGAACAGCAGGGAGATGAGCGGCAGCAGTGCGATCGTGAAGGCGATCGAAACGAGGACCGTTGCGAGACGGTCGGTCGCCCGGCGGCGGGTCTCGACGACGCTCGAGAGAGCGACGAGGACGATCGCGAAGACGACGACGCCCACGACCACCGCGCCGGCGATGTTGAAGTCGGCGACCTCTCCGCCCGAGTTGATGATGGCGAAGACCGCGCCCGAGAGGACGAGGCTCGCCAGCAGCAGGGCCCACGGCATCCACTTCGGCAGCTGACCGGCGGTGAGCGAGTTGCCCACCGGCGCAGCCGTGCGCGTGCGAGTGAGGGTGGTCATCAGTTGGCTCCCGAGAACTCGGCGCGGCGGTTGACGACCCAGCGCGCGATCGCGTTGACCGCGAAGGTGACGATGAACAGGATCAGGCCGGTGGCGATCAGGACGTTCACGCCGTCGCCGTAGGCCTCACCGAAGTTGAGGGCGATGTTCGCGGGGATGGGGGTCGGGTTGTTCGAGGTGAGCACCTGGAACGTCACCGCACCCGTGGCCGAGAGCACCATCGTGACGGCCATGGTCTCGCCGAGCGCACGGCCGAGGCCGAGCATCGCACCAGAGACCATGCCGCCGCGGGCGAACGGGAAGACAGCCATGCGCACCATCTCCCATCGCGTGGCGCCCAGGGCGAGGGCAGCCTCCTCGTGGAGGGTGGGGGTCTGCAGGAAGACCTCGCGCATGATGGCCGTCATGATCGGCAGGATCATGACGGCGAGTACGAGCGATGCGGTGAGGATCGTGCGGCCGGTCTGCGAGACCGCACCGGCGAAGAGGGGGATGCCGCCGAGGTTGTCGTTGAGCCAGACGTAGAAGGGCTTCAGCATCTGCGAGAACACCAGCGCGCCCCAGAGGCCGTAGACGACGGAGGGGATCGCCGCGAGCAGGTCGATGATGTACCCGAGCAGGGCGGCGATGCGGCGGGGCGCGTAGTGCGAGATGAACAGCGCGATGCCGATGGCCAGGGGCGTGGCGACCGCGAGGGCGATCAGCGACGCCCACAGGGTGCCGAAGACGAACGGCCAGACGTACTCCCAGAAGGGGTTGCCGTTGAGGAACTGGGTCTCGTCGGGATCGCCGGTCAGTGCCGGGATGCTCTCGACGATGAGGAAGACGGTGACGGCGGCGAGGACGATCAGGATGATGATGCCGGCGCCGAGCGCACTGCTGGAGAAGACGAGGTCTCCGCGGCGGCGGACGGTTCGCCTCGGGGGTGCCTGGTCTTCGACCGTGGCAGGGGTGGGGGGCATCGCAGTCCTCGGGTTGGAAGCGGGCGGGACGTGACTGCTGCTGGTGTCTCCCGCGGGCACGGGAGACACCAGCAGCGAGGGGATTACTCGGCGGCGCCGATCAGAGCGATCGCTGCCTCGGCCTGCGTGCGGACCTCGTCGGCCAGCGGAGCGGAGCCGGCGGCCTCCTGCGATGCAGCCTGGCCCTCTTCGCTGACGATGTACGCGAAGTACTCGCGGACGACGTCGGCGACGGCGGCGTCTTCGTAGTCGACGCAGCCGATCAGGTAGCTGACGAGCGCAATCGGGTACGAGCCGGCCGGTGCGGATGCCGGGTCGATGGCGTAGACGAGGTCACCCTCGCCGCGGCCCTCTTCGAGCGGCGATGCCGACACGAGCTGTGCGGCGGCGTCGGCCGAGAACTCGACGAACTCGTCGCCGACCTGGACGGCGGCGGAGCCGAGGTCACCGACGCGCGAGGCGTCGATGTAGCCGATCGTGCCCTGGCCGCCGTTGACGGCCGACTCCACACCCGAGGTCTGCTGTGCTGCCTCGGAGCGGGTCACGTCGACGGGCCACTCGTCGCCATCCTCGTAGGGCCAGGCGTCGGGTGCGACCGACGCGAGGTACTCGGTGAAGGTGCCGGTGGTGCCCGACGAGTCGCCACGGTAGACGGGCGTGATGGGCAGGTCGGGCAGCTCGACGCCGTCGTTGACCTCGGCGATGGCCGGGTCGTTCCACTTCTCGATCTTTTCGTCGAAGATCTGGCCGATCAGCTCGGGGGTGAGGTTCAGCGTGTCGACGCCCTCGAGGTTGAAGACGACGGCCACGGGGGAGATGTAAGCCGGAACCTCGACGATCTCGTCCGTCGCGCACGCGCCGAAGCCGCCCGCGGCCAGCTCGTCGGCGTCGTAGGCGCGGTCGGAGCCGATGAACTGGCTCGAGCCGGCGAGGAAGTTGTCGCGGCCCGTGCCCGAACCGGTCGGCTGGTAGTTGATGGTGACGTCACCGTGCGTGTTCTGGAACTCGGCGGTCCATGCCTGCTGCGCGGCGCCCTGCGACGACGCGCCGGTCGCCTTGACGGTGCCGGAAAGCGTCGTGGTTTCCGAGCCGCCCTGCGAGGGGTTCGCTGCCGGCTCGTTGGCCGCGCAAGCGGTGAGCGAGAGAGCGGCGACGGCTGCGACAGCGCCCAGACGGGCGATGCGGTTGAGCTTCACGTGTAATCCTTCGGATGATCGGGAACGCCCCTGGTGCAGGAGCTGGCTCGACGCTAAAGTCCGCCGATGACCAGACTCCGGTCTCGAGGTGAACGACAGGTGAACGGACCACGTCCGAACGGTTCTGCCTGACCGATCAGACCTTCGGCTGGTGCGTCTCGATCGCCACGATCCCCGAGCCGGGGTTCGTCGCCGAGAGGTGGGCCACGGAGAAGGCGCCGGTCTCGAGGTCCGCCGAGCTCCCGATGTAGGCACCGGGCAATGTGCCGGTGGCGAGGGCGAGCTCGCGCATCAGCGCCGGGAGCAGCGGGCCGTGCGAGCAGAGGACGACGGGCTTTCCCGCGCGGACCCTCTTGCCGACGACGCGGCGGACATCCGCCGTGCCCGCCTCCCAGGCGTCCTGCGAGAGGAGATCCGTCGTGCGCACATCCGTGTCGAGCGCGGTGGCGAGGGGAGCGACCGTCTCGAGGCAGCGCTCGGCGGTGCTCGAGACCACGCGCCGGATGCCGAAGGCGCGAAGCGGTCCGACGACGGCGGATGCCTGGCGGAGACCCCGCTCGGTCAGGGGGCGGTCGGCATCCGCTCCGTCCCAGTCCTCGCGGGCGAGCGCCTTGCCGTGGCGGAGCACGACGACGGGGAAGGTGGCGAGGACGCCGTCGTCCACGAAGGTGAGGAAGTTCTGAAGGATCTCGATGTCGACCGGATAGCTCAGCCGGTCGAGCGCCTTCCGCGGGGTCATCCACTCGACCGCCGCGACCTCCTTGTTCGGCACGAACGCCGACGCGCGGATCGCCTTCTCCGTCGCCTCGGCGCTCCAGTAGTGCACGATCTTCTGCCGCTTGCTGGGCAGACGGTACTTCGAGATGCCCACGGGGATGCCGAGCGAGACCCGGATGCCGGTCTCCTCGAAGATCTCGCGCGCCGCGGTCTCGGCGAGCGTCTCGCCGGGCTCGACCTTGCCCTTGGGGAGCGTCACATCGGCGTAGGCCGTGCGATGGATCGCCAGGACGTGCAGCTTGCCATCGACGAGGCGCCAGACGACGCCGCCGGCGGCGTAGACGGCTGTCGCCGTCATCGCACCGCTCGCGCGCGCCGGCGGCGGAGGACCTGCGCCATGGTCTTGTCCTGCAGGTCGATCAGCGGCGCGCCCTCCTCGTCGTGGCTGTGACGCGTCCAGGCGCCCTCCGCTCCGAGGCGCCACGAGCTCGTGGCATCCGACATCGCGAAGTCGAACAGGTCGGTGATCTCCTTCAGATGCACCGGCTCCACGATCCGGACGAGCGCTTCGACGCGGCGATCGAGGTTGCGGTGCATCATGTCCGCGCTGCCGATGAAGATGTGCGGGTCGCCGTCGCGGTGGAACGCGAAGATCCGCGAGTGCTCGAGGTACCGGCCGAGGATCGACCGCACGGTGATGTTGTCGCTGACGCCGGGCAGGTCGGTGCGGAGTGAGCAGATGCCGCGCACCCACACGTCGACCTTCACGCCGGCCTGGCTCGCCCGGTAGAGCGCGTCGATGATCTGCTCGTCGACCATCGAGTTGACCTTGATGCGGATGTGCGCGTCCTTGCCGGCAAGCGCGTTGCGGCGCTCGCCGTCGATCAGGCGCAGCAGGCCCTTCCGGAGGTGCAGCGGCGCGACGAGGAGGCGCTTGAACTTCTTCTCGATCGCGTAGCCGCTGAGCTCGTTGAACAAGCGTGTCAGGTCGCGGCCGACCTGCTCGTTCGCGGTGAAGAGGCCGAAGTCCTCGTAGATGCGGCTCGTCTTCGGGTTGTAGTTGCCCGTGCCGATGTGGCTGTAACTGCGGAGCACGCCGTCTTCCTCGCGGATGACGTGGAGGAGCTTGCAGTGGGTCTTCAGCCCGACGAGGCCGTAGACGACGTGCACGCCGGCCTTCTCGAGCGTGCGCGCCCAGACGATGTTCGCAGCTTCGTCGAAGCGCGCCTTCACCTCGACGAGGGCGAGCACCTGCTTGCCGTTTTCGGCCGCGTTGATGAGCGCTTCGATGATCGGGCTGTCCCCGGAGGTCCGGTAGAGCGTCTGCTTGATCGCGAGGACGTGCGGGTCGCGCGCGGCCTGCTCGAGGAAGGCGACGACGCTCGTCGTGAACGACTCGTACGGGTGGTGCACCAGCACGTCGTGCTCGCGGATCGCGGCGAACAGATCGGCGCGGCCGTTCTGCTCGGCCGGCTGGAAGGCCACCGCCGTCTTCGGGACGTGCTTGGGGTAGCGCAGCTCGGGCCGGTCGATCTGCGACAGGGCGAAGAGTCCTCGCAGGTCGAGCGGCGCCGGCAGACGGTAGACGTCGGCCTCGCTGATGTCGAGCTCGTTCACGAGGAGGTCGAGCGTCACGTCGTCCATGTCCTCGGTGATCTCGAGGCGGATCGGCGGGCCGAAGCGGCGGCGCAGGAGCTCGGCCTCGAGGGCCTGGATGAGGTTCTCGGTCTCGTCCTCCTCGATCACCATGTCCTCGTTGCGCGTGAGGCGGAACGTGTGGTGCTCGAGGATCTCCATTCCCGGGAAGAGGTCGGCGAGGTTCTCCGAGATGAGCTCCTCGAGCGGCAGGTACCGCACGCGGGTGCCGTCCTTGAGGACCTCGACGAAGCGGGGCAGCATCGGCGGCACCTTGAGCCGGGCGAACTCCTGGCGGCCCGTCCGGGCATTGCGGATGCGGATCGCGAGGTTGAGCGACAGCCCCGAGATGTAGGGGAACGGGTGCGCGGGGTCGACCGCGAGGGGCATCAGGACAGGGAACACCTGGCCCTGGAAGTAGTCGTACAGCGCCGAGCGCTCGGCATCCGACAGATCGGCCCACGAGACGACCTCGATGCCGGCGTCGGAGAGCGCCGGACGCACCTGCTCCGACCAGGCGCGCGCGTGGCGCACCTGCAGCGTGTGGGCGGAGGTGGAGAGGTCGGACAAGACGTCCTGGGGCGAGCGGCCCACGTTCGTCGGGATCGCGAGGCCCGTCACGATGCGGCGCTTGAGGCCGGCGACGCGGACCATGAAGAACTCGTCGAGGTTGCTCGCGAAGATCCCGAGGAAGTTCGCGCGTTCGAGTACCGGAAGATCGGGATCCTCGGCCAGCTCCAGCACCCGCTTGTTGAAGGCGAGCCAGCTGAGCTCGCGGTCGAGGTAGCGGTTGTCGGGCAGCTGCGAGTCGTACGCTTCGACGGCGCCGTCGAAGTCATCGTCGTCGGCGTCGCCCAGCCCGGAGTCGTGAACCTGGGTGTCGATCATCTCCACATCATTGCAGGGGGAGGTGTCGTCCGCGTGAACGCGCCGCGCGCGGAGATCAGGCGGGTGAGCCCGGAAGCTGGTCGTCCTCGTAGACGTTGAACCGGTAGCCGACGTTGCGGACGGTGCCGATCAGCTGCTCGAGGTCGCCGAGCTTGGCGCGCAGCCGCCGGACGTGCACGTCGACCGTGCGGGTGCCGCCGAAGTAGTCGTAGCCCCACACCTCGCTGAGCAGCTGCTCGCGGGTGAACACCCGTGAGGGGTGCGTGGCGAAGAAGTGGAGGAGCTGGAACTCCTTGTACGTCAGATCCAGCGGGCGACCGTGGACCTTGGCCGAGTACGAGGACTCGTCGATCGTGATCCCGGACGTCTGGATGCGCGTCGAGACCTGCTCCTTCGACGCACGTCCGATCGCGAGCCGGATGCGCGCGTCGACTTCGGCGGGGCCTGCGGTCACGAGCATCACGTCGTCGATGCCCCAGTCGGGGGAGACGGCGGTGAGCCCGCCTTCGGTGACGACGAGGACGAGGGGCGAGTCGAGCCCTGTCGTGTTCATGATCTTGCAGAGCGACTTGGCGCCCACCAGATCGACGCGGGCGTCGATGAAGACGATGTCCGCACTCGGCGCGTTGACCAGCTGCGCGGGGACGGCGGGGATCTGCCGGACGCGGTGACTGAGCAGTTCGAGCGCAGGCAGCACCGCATCGCCAGGTGCGGCGGAGCTCAGAACGAGCAGCTGTGCCAAGGGGATCCCTCCCGATACGGACCGATCTCATCCTAGGGGCGCAGCGGGATGCCGGATGTCGCGGTGCGCTGCCGGTGCGGCGGGCCGGGCCGTGCGCAACAATGGACGCTATGACCGATCCCCACGCCCTGCCGCGCACTCGCATCGGCGGCGTGCTGGTGGTCTGGGGTATCGCCGGCGTGATCGCGCTCGCCATCGGCGTGTTCGCCGAACCCGACTGGCGCGGCGCCTGGCTCTCGGTGGGCCTCGGCGTCTGCTTCTTCCTCTCCTTCGCCACGCAGCTCGCCTACGGGCGCTCGCAGGGGTTCATCATCCGGGTTGCCGCGAGCGTCCTCGGGGCGATGGTCGTGATGGGTCTGGTGAGCGCCGGCTTCGCGCTGGCCGCACTCTTCGCGGGTTGACGGCCCCGGCTCGCCGCGCGCGGCCCGCGGGCCGGTAAAGTGGCGGACATGGACCTCATCGCTCTCGAGCTTTTCTTCGTCGGACTGCTCGGTCTCGCCTCGCTGGCCATCGCGTTCGTGTCCGGCGTCGTCGTGTGGAACCTCTACCGCGGCCAGCGCTGACACCGTGATCGACCTTCCGACCGATCTCCCCGCCGACCTCGTCCCGCTCTCCTGGCTCCTCGGGGTCTGGGAGGGCACCGGCGTGATCGAGTACGAGGCGGGCGGTCGCACCTTCACCGGTGAATTCGCCCAGCGCGTCAGCTTCAGCCATGACGGCGGCAATGCGCTGAACTATTCGGCGACGGCCTGGATGCAGGATGCCGACGGCGCCCGCCGCGACCTCGTCGCCGAGACGGGATTCTGGCGTCTCTCGCGGCCGTCGACCGACGCGGATGCCGGGCCGGCCCTGCTTCCGGCCGTGACCGCGGGTGCTCCGCGGACGGCAGACGACGTGGAGGCGCTCCGAGCCGACTCCGGCGGGTTCGAGATCGAGGTCGCCCTGGTCCACTCCGACGGCATCAGCGAGCTCTACCTCGGGCAGGTCCGCGGACCTCGCATCGACATCGCGACAGATGCGGTCGTCCGCCCCGTCGGAGCCAAGCATTACTCCGCAGCCACCCGCATGTACGGGCTCGTCGAAGGTCACCTGCTGTGGGCGTGGGACATCGCCGCCCTCGGCCGCGAGCTCGGCTCGCACGCGTCCGCCCGCCTCGCGAGGATGCAGTGAGCGACGTCGCCGGCTCGCCGGCCGCCGTGTTCGCCGGTGTGCCCGGAGCCGTCGTCGACGAGCATGGCCTCTCCCACCTCGGCAGCCCGGTGCGCGAACAGCGCGACCTGATCTCCGGCCGCGCCCTCGCGCCGCTCCTCGACCGCGCCGTGCTGACGGTCGCCGGCGAAGATCGCCTCAGCTGGCTTGACTCGATCACGTCGCAGGCTCTCACGGCGCTGACCCCCGGGGTCGCGACCGAGTTGCTCGTCCTCGACCCGCAGGGTCACGTCGAGTACGCGGCATCCGTCGTCGATGACGGCGAGCGTGCCTGGATGATCGTGGACGGGCCCCGCGCGGAGGGACTCGTGGGCTGGCTCCGGCGCATGCGGTTCCGGCTCCGAGTCGACCCGCAGGACGTCTCGGAGCAGTTCGCCGTCGTCGGCGGAACCCGGGGCGCCGTCGCGGAGCTGCCTGCCGCGGCCGTCTGGCAGGACCCGTGGCCGTACGTCGCTCAGGGCGGCTGGGGTTACTCGCCGGCAGATCCGCACCCCGGGCTGGGCCGCGACTGGGCCGAGGCGATCGTCCCGGTCGCCGCTCTGGACGACCTGGCCGCAGCCGCCGTCCGCGGCGAGCAGCCGCTCGCCGGCTACCTTGCCGCCGAGGCGCTCCGCATCGCCGCCTGGCGTCCCCGTGCCGCGGCCGAGGCCGACGGCCGCACGCTGCCGCACGAGGTCGATTGGCTCCGCACCGCCGTGCACCTCGACAAGGGCTGCTACCGCGGCCAGGAGACCGTCGCGAAGGTCCACAACCTCGGTCATCCGCCCCGGCGCCTCGTCGCGCTGCAGCTCGACGGCTCGGATGCCGAGCTCCCGGTGCCCGGCGCAGCGGTCCGCCTCGACGGCGTCGAGGTCGGCGCGATCACCTCGGCCGCCCGCCACCACGAGGACGGCCCCATCGCCCTCGCGATCGTGAAGCGCTCGGTCGCGGTCGACGCGCCGCTGACCGTCGATGTGCACGATGGTGCGATCGCCGCGGCCCAGGAGGTCGTCGTGCCCCCGGATGCCGGACGCGCGGCATCCATCCCGCGACTGCCCCGGCTGTCGCAGCGACGCTGACGATGACGAGCGCGCCACCGCCGACCGGACCGGTGCCGACGCGGTGGTCGGCGCAGCGCTTCCCGCGGGCGGGTCTGCGCCGCGTCGCCGGATCGGGGGTCGCGATCGCGCAGATCGCGATCGCTGCGACGACGGCGTTCGCGATCGCGCACTACGGGCTGGGTCACCCTGCGCCGCTGCTCGCGGCGACCGTGACGATCACGAGCCTCGGTCTCGTCCGCGACGCCCGGCCCGTGCGCGTGCTCGAAACGGTCATCGGGATGATCCTCGGCATCTTCGTCGCCGAGCTGGTCGTCTTCACCGCCGGAAGCGGCTGGTGGCAGATCGGCGTCACGATCGCCGCGAGCCTCTCGGTCGCGCGCTTCGTGTCTCCGCAGGCGAGCTTCGCGACGGCCGCCGCCATCCAATCGGTGATCGTCGTGATCGTGCCCGCCACGGCGCCGTTCCTCCGACTCATCGACGGCGCGATCGGCGGGGCGGTCGCCCTGCTCGTCACGGCGCTCATCCCGAGGAGCCCCATGCGCACGGCCCTCGCCGACGCCGCGCGTCTGTTCGCCGCGTTCGACGCGGCCGCGGGCACCCTCGTGCAGGGGCTCCGGCGGGGGAGCCGGGTGCGGACGGAGCGAGGGCTCGAGAAGGCCCGCGACCTGCAGCAGCCGCTCGACGAGTGGCGGACGTCCCTCGAGTCCGGCCGTGCCATCGCGCGCATCTCGCCGTTCGCGCGGCGTCAGCGCACCGAGCTCGAGCGCCAGGAGCGCATTCGCGCGAGCATGGACCTCGCGGTGCGCAACCTCCGGGTCGTCGCGCGCCGGGCCACCTATCTCAGCGACGACGGCGTCCCGCGCGAGGTCGCTGCCGATCTGCTGGTGCAGCTCGCGCGCGGCGCCGACCTGCTCGCCTCGTCGCTCCGCGACATCGCCGACGAGCCCCTCGCCCGCGAAGCGCTCCGCGCCGTGGCAGGACGGCTCGATCCGGTCGCACTCGTGCCCGACGGGTCGATCGGCGATCAGACGCTCATCAGTGCCCTGCGGCCGCTCGCGACCGATCTGCTCACCGCGACCGGGCTCACCTCCTCCGAGGCGCGCGCGTTCCTGCCCCGAGCCTGATCGCGGCCGCGCGCACCGGAGCCCCGCTCCTGCCGGCGCGGCTCATCGCGGGGCGACGGCGCTCCACGGCAGGGTGAGCTCACCCAGACGCCACCTGCTGCGGTCGCCGATCGGCCACCCCGCGGCGACGAGTGCGGCGAGGGCCGCTCGCCAGCGCTGCTCCGGTCCGAACGCGGATGCCGAGACGGCCCGCGTCCACTCCGCGTCGAGAGCCGCGAGGGCGTCGTGCACCCGCTCGCCGGCGACGTTGCGGTGGATGAGGGCCTTCGGCAGGCGCTCGGCGGCGATCGAGGGAGAGTCGAGACCGGCGAGCCGGAGGGAGATGGTCAGGCTTCGGGGCGCGGCATCCGGGCCGACCGCGATCCAGGTCGACACCCGGCCGAGCTCGTCGCACGTGCCCTCGACCAGCAGCCCGCCCGGCTGCAGGCGCGACGCCATCCGGCCCCAGGCGTCCGCGACGTCGGCCTCGTCGTACTGGCGTAGCACATTGAACGCGCGGATGACGGCGGGCCGCCGCCCGCCGTGCACGGGGACCTCGAACCCGCCGCGCCCGAACGACACCCGGGCATCGGCGGCGAACGGCGTCGCGCCGGCACGGACCTGCGCGAGCTGGTGCTGAGCCCTCTCGACGCGCGACGCCTCGATCTCGAGTCCGCGCACCTCGACGTCGGGGCGGGCGCGTCGGAGACGGGCCTCGAGTTCGAACGCGGTGACCCCGCTGGCGCCGTATCCGAGGTCGATCACGAGCGGATCATCGGCCCGCCGGAGCACGGGATGCCGGGCGATCCAGCGATCGACGCGGCGCAGGCGATTCGTGTTCGTCGTGCCCCGCGTGACCTGGCCGACGACGGTCCCGGTGCGCGTCATGACCCCATGATCCCACCGGCTCCGCCGGTAGGATGACGGGTATGACAGCCCCGTACACGTTGATCCTCCTCCGTCATGGTCAGAGCGAGTGGAACAAGTCCAACCAGTTCACCGGCTGGGTGGACGTGCGCCTCACCGATCAGGGCAAGGCCGAGGCCCAGCGCGGCGGCGAGCTGCTGCGCGAAGCGGGCATCCTGCCGGACATCCTGCACACCTCGCTCCTGTCGCGCGCGATCCAGACCGCGAACATCGCGCTCGACGCCGCCGACCGCCTGTGGATCCCGGTTACGCGCTCGTGGCGCCTCAACGAGCGCCACTACGGCGCTCTTCAGGGCAAGGACAAGGCGCAGACCCTCGACGAGTACGGCGAGGAGCAGTTCATGCTCTGGCGCCGATCCTTCGACGTGCCGCCGCCCGAGATCTCCGACGACGACCCCTTCACGCAGGTCCACGACCCGCGCTATGTCGGCGTCGACGGCGACGTGCCCCGCACCGAGTCGCTGAAGATCGTGATCGACCGTCTGCTGCCGTACTGGGAGGAGTCGATCGTCCCCGACCTGACCTCCGGCAAGACGGTTCTCGTCACCGCCCACGGCAACTCGCTCCGCGCGCTCGTGAAGCACCTCGACGGCATCAGCGACGACGACATCGCCGCGCTGAACATCCCCACCGGCATCCCGCTCGTCTACCGCCTCGGCGAAGACCTCACCCCGATCGAGCCGGCCGAGTACCTCGACCCCGAGGCCGCTGCCGCGGGAGCCGCCGCCGTCGCCTCGCAGGGCAAGAAGTAACCCTTCTCACGCACGAACGAGAAGAGCGGATGCCGGTCGGCATCCGCTCTTCGTCGTTCCGGGCCGGGCCCGAGGGGGTCAGATCTGCGGGTCGGTGTTCTCGATGTCGGCGGCCCAGGTGCCGGTCGCGAGGTAGGAGACCTTCTTGGCGACGGAGAGGGCGTGGTCGCCGAACCGCTCGTGGTAGCGGGAGGCGAGCGTGGCATCGACTGTGGCCGAGGCCTCGCCCTGCCAGGCGTCGCCGAGCACCTTCTCGAAGACGGACAGGTGCAGCGCGTCGAGCTGGTCGTCGAGCTCGTGCAGCCGGTTGACGAGCGAGAGGTCCTCGGTGCGGAGGAGGTCGGCGAGCGTGCGTGCGACCTCACCGTCGATCTCGCCCATCTTCGCGAAGGTGCCCTTGAGGCCCTTCGGGACGGCGCGCTCGGGGAACCGCATGCGGGTCAGCTGGGCGATGTGCTCGGCGATGTCACCCATGCGCTCGAGGGAGGCGCTGACGCGGAGCGCCGCCACGACGATGCGGAGGTCGCGGGCGACGGGCTGCTGACGCGCGAGGATCTCGATCGCGAGCTCGTCGAGCTCGATCGCCTTCTCGTCGATCACGTCGTCCTTCTCGATGACGTCCTCGGCGAGGGCGACGTCACCGGTGCCGAAGGCGCGGGTGGCGCTGTCGATGGCGACCGCGACGAGGTCGGCGATCTCGACGAGGCGCGTCTGCACGTCCTCGAGGGACTGGTGGAAAACTTCACGCATCTGGGCACCTTTTCTGGGAGCGTGGGGCGGGAGAACCAGGGGCGCGATGAAACGCACCGAAGCCTCGGCGATCCTCCCGCGCGAAGGTTAACGAACGGTGCCGACGTGGTGAACACTCGGCCATCGACGCCTCACCGAGTCGAATCCGTCCGGTGGCGGGTCTGCGACCACCCTACGCTGGGGGCATGGATTCGACGCAGCTTGCGCTGCTCGCCCTCATCGTCGGGGCGATCATCGGCGCATTCGCCGTCGGCCTCATCGTCTTCGCCGTCCGGTCGCGCGACCAGACGAGGCGGGTCACGTCGGTCGAGGTCCCCGACGGCACCGGTGCAGTGCTCCAGGGCATGGACGATGCGGCCGTCATCGTCGATGCCTCCTTGCTCGTGCTCGCCTCGTCGGCGCCCGCAGAGGTCTTCTCGCTCCGGGTCGGCGACACCCTCCATGCCGACGAGCTCAGAGCGCTGGTGCGGTCGGTGCGTGCGAGCGGCGCGGCGAGCACCGAGACCATGCAGCTCAACCGCGGCGTCGAACCGCGCCTGGTCGCCGCGCGCGCCAGCGTGATCACTCCGCGCCTCACCCTCATCGTCATCCGAGACATCACCGAACGCGAGCGGGTCGCCCAGATGCGCCGCGACTTCGTCGCCAACACCTCGCACGAGCTCAAGACGCCGGTCGGCGCGGTCATGCTCCTCGCCGAGGCCATCGAGTCCGCCGCGGACGACCCCGATCAGGTGCGCCACTTCGCCGGCCGGCTCACCGGGGAGGCGTCGCGCCTCGGCCAGCTGACCTCCCGGATCATGAACCTCTCGCGACTGCAGTCCTCCGACGACATCACCGAGATGCGCGACGTGTCGATAGACGAGGTGGTCACGACGGCGATCGAATCGCAGAGCATCACCGCCGAGGCATCCGGCATCACGGTCGCCCGCGGGGGCGAGCGCGGCCTCTACGTCCGAGGCGATCCGCAGATCCTGACCGAGGCCGTCGGCAACCTGGTCGCCAACGCGATCGCCTACTCTCCCGCGGGCGCCCAGGTGGGCGTCGGCGTGCGCGAGGCCGACGGCGCCGTGGAGATCGCGATCGCCGACCACGGCATCGGCATCGCCGAGGAAGACCAGCAGCGCATCTTCGAACGGTTCTACCGCGCCGATCAGGCCCGGTCGCGCCGCACCGGAGGCACCGGGCTCGGGCTGTCCATCGTCAAGCACGCCGTGCAGCGTCACGGCGGCTCCGTGGAGCTCTGGTCGCGCCCGGGGCGCGGCTCGACCTTCACGGTGCGTCTGCCGCTGGTCGGGGCTCCTGAGCCCCTCCCGGGAGCGAAGAAGAAGATCAAGAAGACCAAGGCCCCCGGCGCGCGAGCGTCGGCCGACAGGGGAGCACTATGACCCGCGTTCTCATCGTCGAAGACGAACCCGACCTCGCCGATCCGTTGGCGTATCTGCTGCGCCGAGAAGGTTTCGAGGTGGAGATCGCGGAGGACGGCGGCATCGCCCTCGACGCCTTCACCGCCCGCGGTGCCGACATCGTCCTCCTCGATCTCATGCTGCCGGGCATGCCCGGCACCGAGGTGTGCCGCGTGATCCGCACCACCTCTCGGGTGCCGATCATCATGCTCACCGCGAAGGACAGCGAAGTGGACATCGTCGTCGGCCTGGAGCTGGGCGCCGACGACTACGTGACGAAGCCGTACTCCTCACGCGAGCTGCTCGCCCGCATGCGCGCCGTGATCCGTCGCAGCGACGTCGACGAGCTCGACATCGACGACGGCATCATCGAGGGCGGCCGTGTCACGCTCGACATCGATCGCCACACCGTGACCGTCGGCGGCTCCGAGATCGCGATGCCGCTCAAGGAATTCGAGCTCCTCGAGCTGCTCATGCGCAACGCCGGCCGGGTGCTCACCCGCGGTCAGCTCATCGATCGCGTCTGGGGGAGCGACTACTTCGGCGACACGAAGACCCTCGACGTGCACATCAAGCGCATCCGCTCGCGCATCGAGGTCAACCCGAGCGAACCGACCATGCTCCTCACGGTGCGCGGTCTCGGCTACCGTTTCGAAGCCTGATCGCGTGAGATGACGAACGCCCCTGCGGAATCCGCAGGGGCGTTCGCCGTGACGTGCGAGCCGTGTCAGCCGGCCGATGTGGCCGTCGGGGCCGGAGTCGGCGCCGGAAGCGGCGTGGCCGTCGGAAGCGGAGTGGGCACGAACGGCGCGTAGTAGGGCAGCGTGCCGTCGAGCACCGGGATGGCCACGGCGACGCCGGTTCCCTCGCCGGACTGGAACGAGACCTCGACGTCGGAGCCGGGCTTGGATCCCAGGCCCTCGAAGAGCATGGGGGCCGACGTGACGCCCAGGCTGACGGTGCCGCGGGCGGGCACCTCGACGGTCTGGAGGGCGCCGTCGACGCCGACATTCAGCGTCACGACGTCATCGGTCGGGTTCACGATCCCCGCGATGAGGTTGCCGAGAGAGCCGTCCTCGTTCGCGATGATCATGGCGTTGCGGATCTTGAGCGGTCCCGATTCGGGGACGTTGCGGCCGTCCGACGCGGAGTAGTCGATCGTGGTGGCCTGCGGAGCGACCAGATTGCATCCCGTGGCACCCAGGATGACAGCGGCACCCAGGGCGATGGACGCGGCAAAACGCGATTTCACAGATCCTCCAGCTGAAGCGAACGGCATCCCTGTCATCCTATGCGGTCGAGGGGTCTCGCGCAGACGGGGCGGCGAACTCTAGCGCATGTCCCCTGTGGTATTCTGGAGGTTGCCGAAAGGACACAACTGCATGCTTTTTGAGGTTGGCGAAACAGTCGTCTATCCGCACCACGGCGCCGCGACGATCATCGAGGTCAAAGATCGCGTCATCAAGGGTGAGACGAAGAAATACCTGAAGCTCAACGTCACTCAGGGAGACCTCGTCATCGAGGTCCCTGCGGACAACGTCGATCTGGTGGGTGTCCGCGATGTGATCGGCAAGGACGGGCTCGAGAAGGTCTTCGACGTCCTGCGCGCACCTTTCACCGAGGAGCCGACCAACTGGTCGCGTCGCTACAAGGCGAACCTCGAGAAGCTGGCGTCGGGCGACGTGATCAAGGTCAGCGAGGTCGTCCGCGACCTCTGGCGCCGCGATCAGGACCGTGGCCTGTCGGCCGGAGAGAAGCGGATGCTGGCCAAGGCGCGTCAGATCCTCACCTCCGAGATCGCCCTGGCCCTGAAGGCCGACGAAGAGAAGGCGACAGCCGTTCTCGACGAGGTCCTCGCCTCCTGAGACTCCCCGAACGGCCGGTACCCCCGGCCGTTCGGCATTTCCGGTCGCATCGACGCGGCGGGGCCGCCATGATGAGGCGATGACCACTCGCGAGACGATGCCGCAGATCGACCTGTCGAAGCGCGATCTCACGCTCGACCTCGCTCGCGTGGTCTGCGTTCTCTTCGTGATCGTGGTCCACCTGGTGCAGATCGGCATCGGACCCGGCCCGGACGGCGCACTCGTCTCGTCGCGACCCGCGGAACAGCAACCGTGGTTCACCGGGGCGACATGGGCCGGCCAGATCATGCCGCTGTTCTTCGTCGTGGGCGGTTTCGCCGCCGCCACCGGCTGGCGCTCCTGGACGGCGAAAGGCGGCGACGCCGCGGGATTCGTCCGCACCCGGGCGCTGCGTCTCGCGCAGCCCGCCCTGCCCCTCTTCGTCTTCTTCGCCGTGGTCCTCGTCGCGGCGACGCTGCTGAACCTCGCTCCGCAGCTCGTGGCCGACGCCGCCGTCGGCGCCGGATCACCGCTCTGGTTCCTCGCTGCCTACCTCATCTGCCAGGCGGCGGTGCCATGGTCGGCAGCCGCTCACGCCGCCGCGCCCCGGCGGACGCTCGCGCTGCTCGTCGTCGGTGTGATCGTGGTCGACGCGGCCCGCTTCGGGAGCGGGATCCCCGAGGTCGGGCTCCTCAACCTCCTCTTCGTCTGGCCCCTGATCCAGCAGTTCGGGTTCTGGTACGCCGACGGCTGGTTCGACCGACGGCATCCGCTCACCCTGCTCGGCATCGCCGCCGCGTGCTACCTCCTGCTCTGGCCGTTGACGGCGTGGGGCCCCTACTCGGCCAGCATGCTCGGCAACCTCAACCCGCCGACCCTCCCGCTCGTCATCCTCGGTGTCGCTCAGGCATGTCTGCTCCGTCTCGCGCGACCCGCGCTCGGCCGGTTGATGGCGACGCGACCGATGCGCGGGATCGTGTTCGTGCTCGGCTCCCGGCTCATGACGATCTACCTCTGGCATCTGCCGGTCATGCTCGCCCTCACGGGGCTGAGCCTCCTCATCCCGGGCGCCGCCCCGAGCCCGGCATCGGCGGCATGGTGGAACACCCGGCCGGTCATGTTCGTCGCGGTCCTCGCCGTCCTTCTCTCCCTCTCCCTGGCGATCGCCCGGTGGGAGGGCCTCGGCCGGCTCGGCCCGACTCCTTCTCGAGCCCAGGTCGCAGGCGGCTGGCTGCTCGCGTTCGCGCCGCCGTTCGCGGTCATGCAGTGGTTCCTCGACGTGTGGATCGCCGTGGGCGGGGCGGTGAGCCTCGCGCTGGCGGTGGTTCTTCTGCGCGGGGCGCGGCCGACTCGTGAGCGCCCGTCGGTACGCTCGGACGCATGAGCCTCATCCCCGTGCCGACCGTCGCCGTCATCATCGTCGCGGCGGGCTCGGGCACCCGGCTGGACGGCGGGGCGCCCAAGGCGTTCGTCGGCATCGACGCCCGGAGCATCCTTCGCCACGCCCTGACCGGGGTGTTCTCTGCTCCCTCCGCTCAGGTCGTCGTGGTGGCGCCCGCCGAGCGTGTCGGCGATGCCCTCACGGAGGCCCTCGAGGCGGCGGGGGAGCGGCGCGACCTGGTGTCGGTGGTCGCCGGCGGGAGCACCCGTCAGGAGTCCGTCGCGGCGGGGCTGGATGCTGTCTGGCCGGACGTCGAGGTCGTCCTCGTCCACGATGCGGCGCGGGCCCTCACCCCACCTGCGGTGTTCGAGCGTGTCGTCGAGGCGGTCGAGGCAGGGTCCGACGCCGTCATCCCCGTCGTTCCGGTCATCGACACGCTGAAGCAGGTCGACGCCGACGCCGTCGTGGCGGCTGTCGATCGTGACACGCTCGCGGCTGCGCAGACTCCGCAGGGGTTCCGCCGAGCTGTGCTCGATGCCGCCTACCGCGACGCTGCCGCGGGTCACACCGACGACGCCGCTCTCGTGCAGGCCGCGGGCGGATCCGTCCGGACGGTCGCCGGCGACGAGCGCGCCTTCAAGATCACGACGCCGTCCGATCTCGCCCGAGCCCGAGCGATGCTCGCGCCGCCTCGCGCCGTGCTCGGACTGCCACGGGTCGGCGTCGGCACCGACGTGCACGCCTACGGCGGCGACGGCGCGCTGTGGCTGGCCGGGCTCGAGTGGCCGGGGGAGTCCGGGTTGAAAGGACACTCCGACGGCGACGCGGTTGCGCATGCGATCGTCGACGCCCTGCTCGCCGCCGCGGGGCTCGGTGACATCGGCACCCATTTCGGAACGGCTCAGCCCGAGTACGCCGGTGCCCACGCGCCCGCATTCCTGGAGCGGACGCGTCAGCTGCTCGCCGACGCCGGTTTCGCGATCGGCAACGTGAGCGTGCAGGTGCAGGCGAACCGTCCCCGCTTCTCGGCACGTCGCTCCGAGGCCGAGGGTGTGTTGACGGCGGCGCTCGGCGCACCCGTGACGGTGACGGCGACGACGACCGACGGGCTCGGCTTCACCGGTGCCGGCGAAGGCGTCGCGGCGTTCGCGGTCGCTCTGGTCGTGGCGGTCTGACGCGGATCCCCGCTGCGCGGTGTCAGACGGCCCGCGTCATGAACGTGGACAGCGGGTCGGCGCGGTAGTCGCCGAACGGCGCGCACTCGGTGAATCCCTCGCTCGCGTAGAGGCCGCGGGCGGCGCGGAAGTCATCGCCCGACCCCGTCTCGAGCCACAGGCGGGTCACCTCCGTACTGAGGGCCTCTGCGAGGAGGTGCCGGAGGAGCGCGCGACCGACCCCAGTGCCGAGAAAGCGGTCGGCGACCCGCATCGACTTGATCTCCGCATCGGAGTCGCCGAATCTCCGCCAGGCGGCGACGCCCGCGATGCGCTCGCCCGACCAGGCCGACCACACCGTGACCCCGGGGCTCCGCAGTTCAGCCGCACCCAGTGCGTGGACGCTCTCCGGCGGCGTCTGGCCGCGCATTCCCGCGAGATGGTGTTCGATCAGCTCGAGGGTGTCCCGGCCGGTCAGGTCGTCGCGGCGGATGGTGAGTGGGGTCATGCCGAGGGTCTCCTTCGTGCCGGCGGGATCATCCTTCGACGGCGAAGGGGATCGGGTCTCGGGCGCGACGCGATCCCCAGGCGAGGGTCGCGAGCCCCAAGGCCAGGACGACCAGCCCGAGGATCGCAAGGAGGGACAGTCGCTCGCCCAGAACGGCGACGCCGAGGATCGTGGCGGTGAGCGGCTCCCCGAGGGTGAGGGTCGCGGCCGTCGCGGCGGTGAGGCCGTGAAGCCCCCACGTGAACAGCGCATAGGCGACGGCGATGGTCGCCACGCCGAGCCAGAGGGTCATCAGGATGCCGCGGGGGTCCGCGACCCATGCCAGGTCGACGAACGGGACGGCGGCGGCGCTCAAGGCCGCGGACGACGCTCCCATCGCGCCGACGACGGTGAACGGATCCCACCCGTCGTCGAGGAGTGCGCGCTGCGCGTTCGCGATGACGGCGAAGGAGGCGCCCGCCCCGACGGCCGCCAGCACGCCGACGGGGTCGGCGGCACCGGCCTCGCCGCCGCCGATGCCGAGCAGCACGACGCCCGCCGTCGCGAGGCCCGTAGCGCTCAGCCACACCCCCGAGGGGACGCGGCGGGTCAACGCCCACTCGACCAGGCCCGCGATGACGGGAGCCGAGCCGAGGGCGATCACGGTGCTCACGGCGACGCCGTTCGTCTCCGTGCCGAGGAAGAAGAGGGGCTGATACACGGTGAGCGCGACGCCGGTCACCGCCATCAGCACCAGCGGGCGCGCCGTGAGAGCGGGCCGCGCCGCGCCGCGCCGCCGGGCGCGCGCCGCGAGGACGAAGGCGACGAGCGCCAGGGCGGTGCCGCCCACCACCATCCGAGCGACGCCCACGGCGAGGGGAGTGGTGCCGTCGGGTCCGAGCGCCTGAGCGGTGCCGGTCGTCCCGAACAGCAGCGCCGCGACGAGGACGGCGATCACGGGCAGCATCCCTCATTTCTACCGGCAACGAGGGCACCCGGCCGCACCACGACGAGCGGGACCCGCCGGTAGGCTGGGGGAGTGACGATCCGGCTCTACGACACCCAGGCGCAGGCGCTCCGCGACTTCGCGCCCGTCGACCCGTCGAACGTCTCCATCTACGTCTGCGGCCCGACCGTCCAATCAGGGCCGCACATCGGGCACGTCCGCGCCGCGCTGGGGTTCGACGTCCTCCGCCGCTGGCTCGCCCACCGGTACGACCGGGTGACCTTCGTCCGCAATGTGACCGACATCGACGACAAGGTCATCGCGAACGCGACGCCCGACGAGCCCTGGTGGGCGCTGGCGTACCGCATGGAGCTCGAGTTCTCGTCGGCGTACGCCGCGGTCGGCGTCCTCCCGCCGACCTACGAGCCCCGGGCGACCGCGTCCATCCCCCAGATGCAGGAGCTCATCGAGCGCCTGATCGACGCCGGCCACGCGTACGCGGCCGAAGGCGACGTCTACTTCGACGTGCGCTCCTGGCCCGCCTACGGCGCCCTGACCCATCAGTCGATCGACGCCATGGAGCCCGCCGCCGACGCCGATCCGCGCGGCAAGCGCGATCCTCGCGACTTCGCCCTGTGGAAGGGCGCCAAAGCAGACGAACCCGCGGATGCCGCATGGGCGTCGCCCTGGGGCACCGGCCGGCCGGGCTGGCACATCGAGTGCTCTGCGATGAGCAGGCGCTATCTCGGGCCCGAGTTCGACATCCACGGCGGCGGCCTCGACCTGCGCTTCCCGCATCACGAGAACGAGCTGGCGCAGTCCGCCGCGGCCGGAGACGCCTTCGCGCGCTACTGGGTGCACAACGGCCTCGTCACCGTGGGCGATCAGAAGATGTCGAAGTCGCTCGGCAACTTCCTCCTCGCCTCCGACGTCCTCGCTCAGAACGACCCGCTGGTCGTGCGGTACGCGCTCATCGCCGCGCACTACCGCTCGAGCCTCGACATCTCGGAGACGACGTTCACCGAGGCGCGGGCGGCGCTGGATCGCATCCGATCGTTCCTGCAGCGGGCGATCCGGCAGCGCGGCGGCTCGTTCGGCTCGTTCGCGTCGGACCTCCCCGCGAGCTTCGCGGCCGCGATGGACGACGACCTCGGCGTTCCTCAAGCTCTCGCCGCCCTCCACGACGCCGTGCGTACGGGCAATGCCGCCCTCGACGCCGGTGACGACGACGCGACGGAGATCGCCCTCCGTCAGGTGGCGGCGATGGCCGACATCCTCGACATCGACCCGACAAACGCGAAATGGAGCGCACCCGTGGCGCGCTCCGCAGCAGGGGCGCTGCACCGCCTCGTCACCACCATGATCACTCAGCGCGCGGATGCCCGCGCGGAGAAAGACTGGGCGGCAGCCGACCGCATCCGCGACGCAATCGCGGCGGCCGGCCTCGTCCTCGAAGACGGTCCCGACGGGACCCATTGGAGTCTGAACAATGGCTAAGCCTGGAAACCCCTCCGCAGGACGCGGCAAGAAGGGCCCCCTCAAGGGCACCGGCGGCAAGAACCGTCGCTCGCTGGAGGGTCGCGGCCCGACCCCCAAGGCGGAAGATCGCGCCTGGCACCCCGCCGGCAAACGCAAGGCCGCCCAGGAGCGATTCGCCGCGGCAGGCGGCAAGTCCGCCCCCCGACAGGGCAACGTGAACCGCTCCCCGAAGTCGAAGGCCGATGACACCGAGACAGTCACGGGCCGCAACAGCGTGCTCGAGGCGCTCCGCGCGAAGATCCCCGCGACGGCCTTCTACATCGCCCAGCGGGTGGAGATGGACGACCGCGTCAAGGAGATGCTGTCCATCACGACGCACCGCGGCATCCCCGTCCTCGAAGTCACCCGTCAGGAGCTCGACCGCATGGCCGGCTTCGACGGCGTGCACCAGGGCGTCGCCCTGAAAGTGCCGCCGTACGAGTACGCGCACCCCCAGGACCTGCTCGAAGAGGTCATCGACAAGGGTCAGCTGCCGCTGTTCGTCGCACTCGACGGCATCACCGACCCCCGCAACCTCGGCGCGATCATCCGGTCGACCGCGGCGTTCGGCGGCCAGGCCGTCATCGTGCCCCAGCGCCGCTCCGCCGGCGTCACCTCGGCGGCATGGAAGACGAGCGCCGGCGCTGCCGCGCGCGTCCCCGTTGCGATCGCTCCGAACCTGACCACGACCCTCAAGGAGTTCAAGAAGCAGGGCGTGTTCGTCCTGGGACTCGACGGCGGAGGCGACGTGTCGCTGCCGGCGCTCCAGCTCGCCGACCGCCCCGTCGTCATCGTGGTGGGCTCCGAGGGCAAGGGCCTGTCGCGCCTGGTCACCGAGACGTGCGACCAGATCGTCTCGATCCCGATCACCGCGGCGACCGAATCGCTCAACGCCGGCATCGCGGCATCCGTCGCGCTGTACCAGGTCACCACCCTCAGAGCCGCCGCGGAGTGACAGCCGGGGGATAGTGTCCGCATAGGGAGTGTTGCCACACTCGCAGACACAACCGAAAGGACACCCCCCATGTCACGCATCGCTGTCATCGGCGGCACCGGCTACGCCGGCGGTCACATCGTCACCGAGGCCGTCACCCGCGGTCACACCGTCGTCGCCGTCTCACGCAAGCTCGCAGCCGAACGCGTCGAGGGTGCGACATACGTCGAGGGAACGCTCCTCGACGCGCCCGCGCTCGTCGCCGAGCTCGAGGGGGTCGACGTCGTCGTCTTCGCGACCTCGCCCCGCGGCGACATGGCCGGCAAGATGCGCGAGTCGATCGCCCAGGTCGTCGCGCTCCTCCCCGACACGGTTCGCGTCGGCGTCATCGGAGGCGCGGGCGGCAGTCTCGTCGCCCCCGGTGGTCCGCGTCTGATCGACACGGACTTCCCTGACGAGTTCAAGCCCGAGGCACTCGAAGCCATCGGCATCTTGGAAGACCTCCAGGCTGACGACAAGGGCCACGACTGGTTCTACATCCACCCCGCCGGAGGGTTCGGCGTGTGGGCTCCCGGAGAGCGCACCGGCTCGTACCGCGACGGCGGCGATGTGCTCGTCACCGATGAGAAGGGCGAGTCCTTCATCTCGGGGCCCGACCTGGCGGTCGCCATCGTCGACGAGATCGAATCGCCCCAGCACAGCCGGGAGCGCTTCACCGTCGGTTACTAGACGAGATCGCGCCAGTCGACGTCCTCGTCCGCCTCGCTGACGGGGACGTCGCCGGTGATCACGGGGAGCGCGGAGGTCTCCGTCGGCGGCCCCATGACTGTCGCCTCGTCACGGCGATGGCGGAGCACGTCGTCGATGTACGACGACAGCACCTCGGCGATCGGGATCGACCGACCGCGCGCCTGCGACATGTACCAGCGGTGCTCGAGCACCTGGTGGAACACCTCGGCCGGCTCCAGCTTCGCGCGCAGATCCCAGGGGATCGCCTTGATCACGGGTTCGAAGACGCGGGTCAACCACTCGTGAGCGACCATCTCCTCGTCGCTGCCGAGGCGTGACACGCGCGCGGCGAACTCGTCCATGTCGTTGAGCAGCCGGCGGGCCTGATTCTCCTGGACGTCGAGTCCGGTGAGCCGCAGCAGTCGCCGCTGGTGGTGACCGGCGTCGACGACCTTGGGCTGGATCAGGACCGTCGCGCCGTCGGCCGTACCGTCGATGGACATCTCGCCGATGTCGAATCCGAGTCCGTTGAGGCGCTGCACCCGCTCGGTGATGCGCCAGGTCTCGTCTGCGGCGAACACCTCGGTCTTCGTGAGCTCGTTCCACAGCGACCGATACGACGACATGATGCCGTCGGCGATCGCCACGGCGTCGATGCCGCCTTCGAGGCGGCCGCCCGCTTCGAGATCCATGATCTCGCCGGCGATGTTGGTGCGCGCGACGTCGAGGTCGTGCTCGCGCTGTCCGCGCGTCAGGCCGCTCTCGTGCAGCTCGCCCGTCTCGGCGTCGACCAGGTACGCCGCGAAAGCTCCGGCATCCCGTCGGAAAAGCGTGTTCGACAGCGACACATCGCCCCAGAAGAAGCCGACCGTGTGCAGCCGCACGAGAAGCACCGCGAGGGCGTCCACCAGGCGGTTGGCCGTGTCGGGGCGGAGCACCTGGGTGAACAGTGCGCGGTAGGGCAGCGAGAACTTGAGGTGCGCGGTCACGAGCGCTGCGGGCAGGGGCTCGCCCTTGGGCGACCGCCGTCCGTCGATCACCGCGACGCGACCGACGCAGGGAACGTCGAGACGGGCGAGGGAGCCGAGCATCTCGTACTCGCGACGGGCCATCTCAGCCGTCGTCTCCTTCACGGCCACCACGCGACCCGACAGGTTCGCGAACCTGACGAGGTGGCGAGAGAGGCCTTTGGGCAGCGACACGATCGTCTCGCTCGGCCATTCACCCAGCGGGGTCGACCAGGGCAGGGCCAGGAGACCGGCGTCGACGCTGCTGGCGGTGATGCTCAGAGAGGTGACCACTCGTGGGCCTTCCGGTGACGCGCCGCGGCGCGGGAGGTCCGAGGACCTACCCGCGCCGCGACACTGCTGCTGATGACGATCAGGCCGAAGCGATCGCCTTGTCGTTGAGACGCTCGCCCGACTCGAGGTCGAAGGCGTGGACGTGACCCGGCTTCGCAGCCAGGGTCACGGTCTCGCCCGCGTTCGGGTGGTTGCGGCCGTCGACGCGGGCGACGATGTCGGCGCGCTTTCCGTTGATGTCGGTGTGACCGTAGAGGTAGCCGTCAGCGCCGAGCTCCTCGACCAGGTCGACCTGCACCGTGAGGCCCTTGCCGTCGGAGGGTCCGACCTCGATGTCCTCGGGGCGCACGCCCACCGTGACCTGGCTGCCATGGGCGCGGCCCACGGTGTCGCGGTCGAGCGGGACGACCTCGGTGCCGAAGCGGACGCCGCCCTCGGCCAGGTCGGCCGGGAACAGGTTCATGGCGGGGGAGCCGATGAAGCCGGCGACGAACACGTTGTTCGGCTTCTCGTACAGGTCGCGGGGCGTGCCGACCTGCTGGAGGAGACCGTCCTTGAGGACCGCGATGCGGTCACCCATCGTGAGGGCCTCGGTCTGGTCGTGGGTCACGTAGACCGTCGTGACGCCCAGGCGACGCTGCAGCGACGCGATCTGGGTGCGCGTCTGGACGCGGAGCTTGGCGTCGAGGTTCGACAGCGGCTCGTCCATGAGGAAGACCTGGGGCTGACGGACGATGGCGCGGCCCATGGCGACGCGCTGACGCTGACCACCTGAGAGAGCCTTCGGCTTGCGGGTCAGGTACTCCTCGAGGTCGAGGAGCTTGGCTGCCTCGAGAACGCGGGTGGCGCGCTCTTCCTTGCCGATGCCCGCGATCTTGAGCGCGAAGCCCATGTTCTCGGCGACCGTCATGTGGGGGTAGAGCGCGTAGTTCTGGAACACCATCGCGATGTCGCGGTCCTTCGGCGGCACATCGGTGACGTCGCGGTCGCCGATGCGGATCGAGCCGGCGTTGACCTCTTCGAGGCCCGCGAGCATGCGCAGCGAGGTGGACTTACCGCAACCGGAAGGTCCGACCAGGACGAGGAATTCGCCGTCGGCGACCTCGAGGTTCAGCTTGTCCACGGCAGGGCGAGTGCCACCGGGGTACAGGCGGGTTGCGTTGTCGAATGTGACGGACGCCATCGTTTCTTCTCCTTCACCGGCAGGTACGTGCCGGACGATCCGTTGTGAAGCGAGCGGGGGTCTCCCCGCACACCCATCATTGGGTGCGTCTTCAGTATGGCATGATGCGCCGGACGGCGGCACACGGTGGTCGTGCGCTGTCCGTCGCGTCCCGTCAGCGTATTTCCAGCCCGCGTGGCTACCATCGATAGGTCCGGCACGCCCGGGCGTCAGGCCGCGATCCGGCCGCTCCACCGAACACCCGAGGTTCCATGTCCACTGACTCTGGCGAGCCCACGCCGGCTGCACCCGACCGACGCGAGGCCGTACGAGAGAAGGCCCAGCTCGTTCGAGCGCGCCAGTCGCGTGCCCGTCTCGCACGCCGGATCGGGCTGAGCGCCCTGGCAGCGGGAGCCGTCGCGGCGATCGTCGCGGTCGTGGCGTGGTCGGTTATGTCGACGATGGGTGGGCGCGATCTCTCGCCCGAGAACATCACTGCCGACGGCTTCGCGATCGATTCGGTCGCCGGCGCGACCTCCGATCAGGCGGTCATCACCGACCCGAGCCCGACTCCCGAGGGCGAAACGAAGCCGACGCCCACTCCCGACCCGAGCGCGACCACCGCCGCACCCGTCGACATCCGGGTCTACGTGGACTACCTCTCGCCCGGCGCGCGCGAATGGCACCTCGCCAACGTCCAGCAGTTGTCGACCTGGGTCGACGAAGGCGCGGCGACGCTGACGTATCACCCGGTCTCGATGCTCACGGCGAAGTCGAACGGCACGAAGTACTCGCTTCGAGCCGCCGCGGCATCCGCCTGCGTCGCCTCGCACGCCGAAGACGTCTACTTCGCATACAACAGCGAACTCCTGTCGCGGCAGCCGGCCATCGATTCCGACGGCTTCAGCGACGCGGAGCTCGCCGACATCGCGCAGGCGATCGGCGCCGCGGACCCCGACGAGGTGCGCAGCTGCATCGAGGACGGCGACTTCATCGAGTGGGCGAAGGATGCCACCGAGCGCGCGATCGAGGGGATCCCCGACACCGACGGGCTCACCCTCACCGGCACGCCGATGATCCTCGTCAACGGTCAGCCGTACATGGGCGTTCTGACGGATGCCGCAGAGTTCTCGCAGTTCGTGCTCACCAGTGCGAGCGACCGGTTCTACAAGGAACAGGCCGAGCTCGCGACGCCGACTCCCACGCCGTCCGCGACACCGTGACCGCAGCGCCTTGTCGGTAGACTGGGCGATCTTGCCGGCTTGGCGCAATTGGTAGCGCACCGTACTTGTAATACGGGGGTTGCAGGTTCAAGTCCTGTAGCCGGCACCGAGACCGCGGACGCGTCCGCCGTTCACAGCCCGCCTTCATAATTCTGCGCCGAGGCCCATAGGTCGAAGTCGTCAACGGCCGGCTTCGCGCGCACGAACGCCGTGTCCACAACGCCCTCGGGAGTAAGCAGGCACTGCAGCTCGTCGAGTTGATCTCCGGGGGCCATCGGATCGTCGAGGGGAACCGACAAGTACCAGAGGTCGTCTGGTCTGAACGCCGTGCGGACCTCCGAAGACAGGAGTTCCGATCGAACGAACTGCGAGGCTGGACCTGGTCCAGCCTCCGACGCCTTCGCGACGCAGTCCGCGATCATCTGCCCTGTGTCGGGCTGCACCGGCCCAGAAGTGATCGAGGGTGACGGTGTCGGTGCATTTGATGGCGATGCGTCGATTCCCGCCTCAGAAGTGATGGAGGGTGACGGTGTCGGTGCATTCGACGGCGATGCGTCGATTCCCGCCTCAGAGGTGATGGAGGGTGACGGTGTCGGTGCATTCGACGGCGATGTGCCGGTATCTGCTACGCAGCCGGTCAGAGCCATTGTCGCAAGAAGGACCATGGCGATGGGAGCCGCGAGGCGGGGGTGCATTGCGCGAGAGTAACTCACAGCGGTCTCCATCCGAAAGGCTCCGCGCCGCGGACGAGGCTCTCGATCCGGGAGTCCCTGTGAGAGTTGCTACCTCTGACGACTCGCCACGAGTACCATCCGATCACAGGACAGGCGGCATCGCGTGGGGATATGCGGAGCGTGCGGCGACGAGAGGGGGACGACATGAACAAGGTGCTCGGTATGGCGGGCGGAGTGGTCCTCATCGTTATCGGTCTCGCTCTCCTCGTCCTGGTGCAGGTCAACATCTATGCCCAGATTGATCGAGTCGACCGCGAAGGGGGCGGCGGAAACCTCTTCGCGCCAGACGTGTTCCCGCTCGGCATCCTGGGCCTGGTGGCCATCGTCCTCGGGGTGGCGGTGCTGGTCTTCACGCGCCGCCGCGCCCAGCCGGCGAGTACGGTCGGCGACTGAGCGTCCCCCCGGCTCGGAGGCCCACCGCGGCCTGAGGCGTGACCCGGCGGCGCCAGGTCCACTCGGGTCGATCGTCCCGCGCCGTCGCTCCGCCCCGGACCCAGACGCGGTCTATCGGGGGGCCCGTCACCTTCCCGGGGTCGTCCAGTGCGCTCGCGTCGGAGATCCGTTGACACGAAGATGAACGTTCACTATCGTTGCTCGCACCCAGAATAGTGAACGTTCACTATAGGGACGCACGTCAAGCAAAGGAGCATCATGCGTCATGGTCAGCGCCGCCGAGCGGCATCCTTCATCGCCTTGGGCAGCGTTGCTGCCGTCCTGGTCTCGGGATGCGCCGCCGCCGATTCGAGCGGCTCGGGTGAGGAGAAGGTCACCCTGCGATTCAACTGGTGGGGATCCGATGCGCGTCACGCCCTGACGCAGGAGGCTATCGACCTCTTCGAGAAGGAACATCCGAACATCACCGTCCAGGCCGAGTACTCCAACTACGCCGACTACTGGAACAAGCTGTCGACGGGTGCCGCCTCGGGTGATCTTCCCGACGTTCTGCAGATCGTCGACCCTTTCATGTACTCGTACATCGACAACGGCCAGCTCCTGGACCTGACCACGGTCTCCGAGCAGCTCCCGCTCGACGGATTCACCGAGCAGGCGCTCTCCTTCGTGGAGACGGATGGCGGGATCTACGGCGTGCCGGCCGGACTCACCGCGTTCGGTGTGTCGGCCGATCCGACCCTGTTCGAGAAGGCCGGGGTGGAGTTCCCCGATGACGAGACGTGGACGTGGCAGGACTGGATCGACATCTCCGCCGACATCACGAAGGCGCTGCCCGACATCGAGGGGAGCGCGCTGCCGCTCGACGAGCAGACCTTCACCGTCTGGATCCGACAGCAAGGCGAGGATTTCTGGAACGGCGACTCCACCGACGTCGGATTCACCGCCGAGACGGCCACCGCGTACTGGGAGTGGCTGCTGGACCTGCGGGACAACGGCGGTGTGCCGAGTGTCGAGGAATCGATCGAGCGGCAATCGGCAGGCGGAAGCGTCGAGCAGTCGGCCATCGGTACGCAGGTCGGAGCCATGCAGATCGGGCTCAGCGGACAGCAGGCTCTCCTCGAGGAAGCAGTCGGACACGAAGTCGGACTTCTCTTCTTCCCGGGCGAGGCGGAGGCGGAGTCGACGGGGATCTTCTCCAAGCCGGGGCTCTTCTACGGGGTGTCGGCGGGCAGCGACCACCCGGAGGAAGCGGCCATGCTCGTCGACTACCTGGCGAACTCTCCCGAGGTGGGAGAACTGTTCAAGTTCGACCGCGGCGTTCCGGCCAACGCCGACGTTCTCGAAGCGATCACGCCCGAGCTCAGTGAGGCCGAGCAGCGCGTCGCGGAGTACATGCAGCGCATCGAGGAGCAGGATCCGGCACCGTTCTCGCGCGCCAACATCGACGCGGGTGCGATCGCATCGCCGACGTTCGCCCGCCTCAACCAGGACGTGCTCTTCGACCGTCTGACCCCGAAGCAGGCGGCGGAGCAGTTCATCGCCGAGCTTCGCGCCGAGATGTGACGTCGCCGTGACGAGGGGGGAATTCGATCAGAGCCGCGCGGCCGACGGCGCACCGATGGCGGCTTTCCGCCGCCGGCTTCCCGGCATCGTCTACGGCGGCGACTACAACCCCGAGCAGTGGGGCCCGGAGACGTGGCGCGAGGACGTCGAACTCATGCGACGCGCTCGGGTGCGCCTGGTGAGCCTCGGAGTGTTCTCGTGGGCGGCGCTCGAGCCGCGCGACGGCGAGTTCGATTTCGGCTGGCTCGACGAGGTGATGGGACTGCTCGGTGACGCGGGTATCTCTGTGAACCTGGCAACACCCAACGCCGCGCCCCCGCCGTGGCTCGCTGAGGGGCATCCCGAGACACTGCTCGTGGAGCGCTCCGGAACGCGAGTGTCGATCGGGAGTCGCGGACACTTCTGTCCGTCGTCGGCGGTGTATCGCGATCGCAGTCGCCGCATCGCACGTGCGCTCGCAGAGCGGTACGGCTCGCATCCGGCTCTCGCGATGTGGCACATCGGCAACGAGTACCACGCCCACTGCTTCTGCGACCTCTGCGACGCTGCCTTCCGAGAGTGGTTGGCGAGTCGGTACGAGTCTCTGGCTGCGCTCAATGAGGCGTGGGGGACGATGTTCTGGAGTCAGCGCTACAGCGAGTGGAACCAGGTCCACGTCCCCCGCCCCGTGCGGGGGAGCGTCAACCCGGCGCGCGAGCTCGACTTCTCGAGGTTCGTGTCGGACGTGCAGGCCGACCTCGTGCGGGCGGAGCGTGCGATCCTCCAGGCGGCGACACCCGGCATCCCGACGACGACGAACCTGCTTCAGAACTATCCGCTGGGGGATTACCGGAGGTGGTCAGACGCCTGGGACGTCGTCGCGTTCGACTCCTACCCCGACCCGGGCGTGCCCGGGTCTCACGTCTCCGCCGCGCTCCAGTTCGACCTCATGCGCTCTCTCGGCGAGGGGCGGCCATGGATGCTGATGGAGCAGGCTCCGAGCGGTGTCGCCCAGTGGCGGGTCAACGTCGCGAAGAGCCCCGGCCAGATGCGACAGGGATCGCTCCAGGCAGTCGCCCATGCGGCGGATGCCGTGATGTTCTTCCAATGGCGCGCGTCGCGCGCCGGACACGAGAAGTTCCACTCCGCGATGCTGCCCCACGGTGGCACGCAGACCCGCACCTGGCGGGAGATCGAACAGCTGGGCGCGGAGCTCGAGCGTCTCGAGTCCGTCGCCGGTTCCGAGACATCCGCCGACACCGCGATCGTGTGGGACTGGGAGAACTGGTGGGCGGTGGAAGGCGTCGCCCATCCGCGCAACGACGTGGACTACCGGGCGCTCGTCCGGGAGTACCACTCGTCGTTGTGGCGGCGGAACATCGGCGTCGATGTGATCGGCTGGGAGGGCGATCTTTCCCGCTACCGCGCGATCGTCGTTCCCAATCAGTACCTGCTCTCCGAAGACCGGCGGGCGGCGCTGCAGCGCTACGTCGAGGGCGGCGGGCACATCCTCCTCGGCAGCTTCTCGGGCATCGTGGATGAGAACGACCGCGTCCAACTGCCCGGTTACGCGCCGGGCCTCCGCCCTCTCATCGGCGCACGGATCCTCGACCTGGCCGCTCGTCCTGACGGCGAAGTGCTGGCGCTTCGGGCACCCGGCGGCGTTCCGGCGGCCCCGGGGCGTCACGCCACGCGCTGGCAGGAGGAGCTCGCGCTCGACGAGGCGACGGTCCTCTGGGAGTACGCGGACGGCGACCTCCTCGGCGAACCCGCCGTACTCGTGCATCGCTGCGGGCTCGGTCAGGTGACCTACCTCGGGACCGAGCTCTCGCCGGAACTGTTGGATGCGACGATCGGCGATTTCCTCGCCGAGGCGGACGTCCGCGCGCCCCACGCCGCACCGGCGGATGTCGAGGTGGTGGAGCGACGGAACGGCGAGGAGACGTTCACCTTCTTCCTGAACCACCGCGGCTCGCCGGTCGACGTGCCGCTGGCGGGCGGCGGCCTCGACCTGCTCACCGACTCGACCTACGCCGCGGGATCGATCCTGACGCTTGCCGTGCGAGGCGTTGCCGTCATCCATGCCCCGCTCCCTTCGAAGGAGAAGACCCCCTCATGACTGTCACCGCCCCCGCTCCGCGGGCGACCGCCGCGCCGCGGCGACCCGCCCGTTCCCGCATGAAACGCGCCGAGGAGCGCGCGGCATGGAGCTTCCTCGCGCCCTGGGCCATCGGCATCGTCGCGATCACCGTCGGCCCGATGATCGCCTCGCTCTACTTCTCGTTCACGGACTACAACCTGCTCAGCGCACCCGAGTGGCTCGGCCTCGACAACTACGCGAAGATGCTCGCCGATACGCGGTTGCACACCGCGCTCGGCGTCACGTTCCTCTACGTCCTGATCGGAGTCCCCGCGCTCCTGATCGTCGCGCTCGCGCTCGCGCTGCTGCTGAACAAGGGTGTGCGCGGTCTCGCGTTCTACCGTTCCGTCTATTACCTTCCCTCGCTGCTGGGAGGCTCGGTCGCCGTCGGCGTGCTGTGGCGTCAGGTCTTCGGCAAAGAGGGGCTCGTGAACCAGTTCCTCGCCCTCTTCGGGATCGAAGGCCCGGGCTGGGTGTCGAACCCCGACACCGCGCTCATGACGATCATCGTGCTCCACGTCTGGACGTTCGGCGCGTCGATGGTGATCTTCCTCGCCGGTCTGCGTCAGATACCGGAGGAGTACTACGAGGCGGCCGCGATCGACGGTGCGAACGAGTGGCGTCAGTTCCGGCACATCACCTTGCCGCTGCTCACGCCGATCATCTTCTTCAACCTCGTGCTGGGCGTGATCAATTCGTTCCAGACGTTCACACAGGCTTTCGTCGTCAGCGGCGGTACCGGCGGTCCGTCGGATTCGACGCTGTTCTATTCGCTGTATCTCTACGACCAGGCCTTCGGCGGACGACTCAACATGGGTTACGCCTCTGCGATGGCGTGGCTGCTGCTCGTGATCATCGCGGTGTTCACGGCCATCAACTTCTACTTCTCCAAGCGATGGGTGCATTACGGTGACCGTTGATCTGCTCGAAGAGACTGTGACCCCTCCGAAGCCGGATGCCGTGGGCGGACGGATGAGGCCGCGCCGCCGGGTCGGACGCGTCCGGGCGATCGTCAAGCACGCGCTGCTGATCGTCTTCGGCATCGTGATGATCTATCCGCTCCTGTGGATGGTGTCGAGCTCGTTCAAACCCGACGCGTTGATCTTCCGTGACCCGTCGCTTCTGCCGGCAGAGATCGACCTCAGCCACTATCCGAACGGATGGGAGGCGCTCTCGCACCCGTTCAGCCTCTACCTGATGAACTCGGCGATCATCGTCCTCGGGAGCCTCCTGGGAAATCTGCTCACCTGCTCGATGGCGGCGTATGCCTTCGCGCGGCTCGAGTTCCGGGGGCGTGGCATCGCCTTCGCGGTCATGCTGATCACCCTCATGCTCCCGGCTCAAGTGGTTCTCATCCCGCAGTACGTGATCTTCGCGAACCTCGAGTGGGTCAACACGTTCCTTCCGCTGATCGTGCCGAAGTTCCTGGCGACCGACGCGTTCTTCATCTTCCTGATGGTGCAGTTCTTCCGTGGGCTCCCGCGGGAGATCGACGAGGCAGCGAAGATCGACGGGGCCGGGTACTGGCGGATCTACTTCGGCATCCTCCTGCCGCTGTCGGTCCCCGCCCTGGCGACGACGGCGATCTTCACGTTCATCTGGACGTGGAACGACTTCTTCTCGCAGCTGGTGTATCTCACCAAGCCGGAGATGATCACCGCGACGGTGGCCCTGCGCAACTACGTCGACTCGACGAGCGGTGCCTCGTGGGGATCGCTGTTCGCGATGTCGGTGGTGACGTTGATCCCCGTCTTCCTCGTGTTCCTCTTCGGTCAGCG
Organism: Microbacterium sp. Ld4; assembly: GCF_045066555.1. Taxonomy (NCBI): domain Bacteria; kingdom Bacillati; phylum Actinomycetota; class Actinomycetes; order Micrococcales; family Microbacteriaceae; genus Microbacterium; species Microbacterium sp. Ld4. Next base: position 108,029 of record NZ_JBISHE010000008.1, read on the forward strand.
CTTCCTGATCCGAGGCATCGCGACGACAGGTCTGAAGTGAGCGAGCCCTCGCGCGCCGGAGCGGCCCTGCCCGGGTTGTGGGCGGACCCGAACATCGCGGAGTTCCATGGTCGCTTCTACATCTACCCGACGACCGATGGTGTCGCGGAATGGGGTGCGACCGAGTTCTTCGCATGGTGGTCGGACGACCTGCAGACCTGGCATCGCACCCCGGAGCCGGTGCTGCGCCTCGGGCCCGGGGGCGACGTCCCGTGGGCGTCCGGAAAGGCCTGGGCTCCCACGATCCTCGAGCGGGACGGGACCTACTTCTTCTACTTCTGTGGAATGGATCCACGGCGAGGAGATCACTGCATCGGCGTTGCGACCGCCGATTCCCCGCTCGGTCCGTTCATCGCCGATCCCGAGCCGCTCGTCACGAACACCGAGGAGGTTCGGGTCGGTCACGCGATAGATCCGGCGGCGTTCGTCGACCCGGTCACCGGGCAGGCGTACCTGTTCTGGGGGAACACCGATGCCATCTTCGCCGAGCTCACGGATGATCTCCGAGGCATCCGGCCGGAGACGCTGATGAAGCCGGCGGGTCTGGAACTGTTCAGCGAAGGCATCTTCGTCAACTATCGGGAGGGGATCTACCACCTGACCTATTCGATCGGAGACACGCGCTGGAAGGAGTATCGGGTCGGATACGCGACGGCGACGAGTCTCTCGGGGCCCTGGACCTATCGCGGTGTCCTCCTCGAACAGCGCCCCGATGCAGGGATCTTCGGCACGGGACACAGTTCCATCCTCCGCGTCGAGGGAACCGACGAGTGGTACATCGTCTACCACCGCTTCGCCGGTGCCGACGGTGACGGGATGCACCGCGAGACCGCCATCGACCGGCTCGACGTCGATCCGGTGACCGGGCTCATGCGCGCGGTGACCCCCACGCGGGGCGGCGTCGTGAGGCCGGTCGTGCGTGCCGCTCCGGACCGCGCACGCCGCTAGTCTGGGGACACATCGGCGACGCTCCGAGCCGTCGAAGGGATGCAGGACATGACCGAGGCTCAGCCGCGAGACGCGAAGCGACCGACCATGATGGAGGTCGCGCGGCTGGCGGGGGTCTCGCATCAGACGGTCTCCCGATATCTCCGCGCGGAAGGCGGCCTCCGTCCGGCGACGAGGGAGAGCATCGACCGCGCGGTGAACGAGCTCAACTACCGGCCGAACCTGGTTGCCCGCTCGATGCGGACCCGCCGAACCGGACGCCTTGCCGTCGTTCTGCCGCGCATGACGTACGACCCGGCGCGCATGGTGGCCGGGGCGGCCGCCGCTGCGGCGGAGGCCGGCTTCGGGATCGAGGTGGTGAGCGTCGGCGGCGCGGCGGAGCGCACGCAGCGCGCGCTGGAGCTGGCCGATTCAGGTCAGGTGGAGGGCGTGCTGTCTCTGTCGCCGCTTGCGGGGTCGTCGTCGGCCGCGCACACCGCGGTGCCGGTCGTCGTCAGCGACGACTTCGACGAGGAGATGCGCGGTGTGAGCGCCTTGGCCGACGCCTCGCCTGTCGTCGAGCTCGTCGCGGGCCTCGCGGCCCAGGGCCACACCCGTTTCGCCCATGTGGCAGGAGCGCCCCAGTTCGCCTCGGCGCGAGCTCGCGCCGACACCTTCACTCGCGCGGTGCAGGAGGCCGGACTCGAGGTGACAGCGGTGTACGAGGGTGACTGGAGCGGTGAATCGGGAATCCGCGCGGTTCGCGCGATGGATGAACGGCACCGTCCGACCGCCGTGATCGCCGCGAACGACGTGGTCGCAGCCGGTGTCATCCGGGGCGCGTGGGAACGCGGATGGACCGTGCCCGGAGATCTCAGCGTCACGGGCTGGGACAATCACGTGCTCGGGCAGTTCGGCGTGCCGAGCCTGACGACGGTCGACGTGGACCTCGAAGGTCTCGGGCGCAACGCGATGCGCCGTCTCATCGCAGCGGTGCGCTCGAACGCGCCCTCCGGGGAGCCCGAGCCCTTGCTGACGGGCGTCGTCTGGCGGGAATCGACCGCGCCACCGTCGATCGGCTGACCCGGCTCGTCGGCGGAGGGGCCAGGCTCAGTCGGGGGTCTCGTCGGTGTCGGTTCGAGGTGACACGCGAACTTCGGCGATGCGTCGGCGATCCATCGCGGTCACCTGGATGACCGCCCCGTTGACATCCACCGTGTCGCCGGTCACGGCGAGGCGTCCGAGACGTTCGGTCACGAAGCCGGCCACCGTGTCGGACGAGCCGCGGGGGAGCTCCACGCCGGTGCGCTCCTCGAACTCCTGCAGGTTCAACCGCCCGTCGACGAGGCCTTCGGCCGAGGCGGGCACGGCGGCGGGGTCGTACTCGTCGAAGATCTCGCCGACGACCTCCTCGACCAGGTCCTCGAGCGTGACGATGCCGTCGGTGCCGCCGTACTCATCGACGACGACTGCGATCTGGTGGCCCTCCGCGCGCATGCGCGTCAGGGTGGGCAGAACCCGCGCCGTCGACGGGAAGTAGGAGATCGGGCGGAGGACGCGCGTCAGCGACGATTCCGGCTCCACCGCGACGAGCTCGAACAGGTCGCGGACATGCACGAAACCGGTGATGTCGTCGATCGACTGATCGGCGACCGGGTACCGCGAGAACGGGAGCTCCCGCACCTGGAGGACGGCCTCGGCGATCGTCGCCGTTTCGTCCAGTGCCGTCACCTCGGGGCGGGGTCGCATGACCTCGCTGATCTGCCGGCCGCGGAGCGACAGCACATCGTCGAGGATGCGCCGCTCGTCCTCGGGAAGACCTTCGTGGGTCGCGACGATGTCACGGACCTCTTCATCGCTCAGCTGCTCGCTCGCCTTGTGCGGATCGCCGCCGAGCAGGCGCACCAGCGCGTTGGTCGACACCGACAGCAGCCAGATCACCGGTCGCATCACGAGGGCGAACCGGTCGAGGATGGGCGCGATCGCGTAGGCGAACTGAACGTTCCGCTGGATGGCGAGTCGCTTGGGCACGAGCTCACCGAGCACGAGGGAGAGGTACGCGATCATCAGCGTGAGGACGAGCGTCGCGATCGTGAGCGCGAGCGGCTCGGCCGCCCCCCAGACGACGAAGAGGGGGGCGACCGAGGGTGCGATCGAGGTGGCGCCGTACGCCGCCGACGCGAAGCCGGCGACGGTGACACCGATCTGAACGGCGGAAAGGAAGGTGTTCGGGTTCCGCGCGAGCGCGGCGACCTTCTCCCCCCGCTTCCCGCGGGCGGAGATGGCGTTGATCTGACTCTCACGAAGAGTGACCAGCGCCATCTCCGTGGCAGCGAAGACGCCGCCGACGAGGACGAAGATGAAGACGAGTGCGATGTTCCAGAGGAGATCGCCGCTCATCGCGGCGAGTCCTCGGCCGTCGTGATCTCCTCGCCGCGGATCTCATCGCGGTTCTTCTTGGGGCGGTCGTTGCGGGTCTTGTAGAGACTCGCGATGGTGGCGACCGTGATGGTCGCGAGGATCACGAGTAGCGAGAGCCAGATCGGGATCTCCGGAGCCCACAGCATCGGCTCGCCGTTGTTGATGAACGGCAGCTCGTTGACGTGCATCGCGTGGAGGACGAGCTTCACGCCGATGAAGGCGAGGATGACGGCCAGGCCCTGGGCGAGGTACACGAGGCGCTCGAGGAGGCCGCCGATGAGGAAGTACAGCTGGCGCAGGCCCATGAGGGCGAATGCGTTGGCCGTGAAGACGATGTACGCCTCTTCGGTCAGACCGTAGATCGCGGGGATCGAGTCGACCGCGAAGATCAGGTCGACGAAACCGATCGTGATGATGACGAGGAGCATCGGCGTGACGAACCGTCGGCCGTTCTTCTTCACCGTGAGCTTGTCTTCGTGGTAGTCGTCGGTCACCGGGAGGTGGCGGCGGACGAACTTCATGAAGCGGCCGTTGGCCGGGTCGGACTCACCGTGGGCGAACGCCTGGCGGTACGCGAGGAAGAGGAGGAGGGCGCCGAAGATGTAGAAGACCCAGGAGAAGTTGGCGATGAGGGCCGCACCGATCGCGATGAAACCACCGCGCATGATCAGTGCGATGACGATGCCGATCATCAGCACTTTCTGCTGATAGATCTTCGGGACGGCGAACCCGGTCATGACGATCAGGAAGACGAAGAGGTTGTCGACGGACAGCGCCTTCTCGGTCAAGTAGCCGGCGAAGTACTCACCGCCGTACCTCCATCCCGACACCATGCCGATCCCGACGCCGAACAGCAGCGCGAGACCGATGTAGAAGGCCGACCAGCGAGCCGACTCGCCGATGGACGGCTCGTGCGGCTTCCGCACGTGGGCGAAGAACTCGTAGACGAAGAACGCGATCGTGACCGCGATCGTAATGCCCCAGATCAGAGGGGTGATATTCAAGGTTGTACTCCTGTGTGGCGAGACGGGTCTGCGCCAGAGTCTTCTCCATCCCGCGGAACGGGACCGGTGGCCCGGAATGCGATGCATCCGTATTGACGAGCCGACCGTGGTGGAGTACTCCCTCTGGAAACACCGATCGTAGGGGAGGTCCTGATGCCGTTCCTGAGAAGGTGCCGAGCGCTCGCCGATCAGACCAGGCGCGGGTCACGCTCGTGGTCGACGGGCTCCTTGATCTCGTCGTTCGCATACGGAACCGAGGGACTCGCGTTCACATAGGGGATGAACCAGCTGTCGAAGTCCAGCGGCGGCACCGGGATCGCGTCATGGTCGACACCCTCGGACACATCCTGGGGCGCCACATACAGCCGTTCCACGTCGAGATCCTGGAACAGGACGTCGTCGAGGTGCTCTCGCCATGTGTACGGGAGCGCCTCGTCGAGGTCCTTCGCATTCCCCTCGGCCTCGTCGAGGACGAGCTTCAGGGCGAGCTCGTGGGCGACCGACTGCGGGTACACCCAGGCGGCGGCGAACCGCGAGGTCACTTCGATCGTTGCTGCGAGGAACTTCTGCGTGAAGGCGCGATCGTAGTGCGGGGCGAACCGCGACGGCATCCGGGAGAGGACGTGCGTGTCCCGCCACGCCGCCGGATCATCGTGACGCTCCGCAAGGGTGACGAGGTCGGCGAACAGGCACTCGACGATCGCGACGGATGCATTCCAGAGGAGGCCCTTGAGGAGGGTCCGCTGGCGGAGGCTGTCGGCCTCCTGCGAGGGCTCCAGATCTTCCGCGAAGAGCTCGTTGAGGGCCCAGTCGATTCCGCTGAGGCGCGAACCGGTGCGGGCGACCTCGGCGTCGTCGGAGGTGCGGGTGAGCTTGCTGTCCCGCGCGTCCCGCCAGTCCGATCGCACGATCGACGACTGCACCGAGCCGACTCCCGCCACGTGCTGCGCCACGGGGGCGACACCCACGTCGATGAGCGACAGGAGCGCGTCCTCTGCATCTGCGTGTCGTCCGCGCCCGCTCTGCCGGGCGCTGCGCATCAGATCCTCGGGATGCGAGCAGATCAGGTCGAGGTCGATGCGCACGGAGGCGTGGAACCGTTCGGTGGACATGGGGTGATCGTATCCGTGGACGGTCGCTCCGGGACCCACGCGGGCGACCAGGTCTCGTGGATCAGCTCTCGTCGGCCGCCACTCCCATGACGTCGAGGAGCCACGCGAGTTCGAACGCTCGCTCGCGCCAGGAGTTGTAGCGGCCGCTCACACCGCCGTGGCCGGCGACCATCTCGCACTTGAGCAGCGCATCGGCGCCGACCTCGCGAAGGCGCGCGACCCACTTGGCAGGCTCGACGTAGAACACGCGGGTGTCGTTCAGCGAGGTAACAGCCAGGATCCGCGGATACACGACCCCTTCCTGGACGTTCTCGTACGGCGAATACGACTTCATGTACGCGTACACCTCGGGGTTGTGGAGCGGGTCGCCCCATTCATCCCACTCGATCACCGTCAGCGGAAGGGAGGGGTCGAGAATCGTCGTGAGCGCGTCGACGAATGGCACGCCCGCGACGATCCCCGCGAACAGGTCGGGTGCGAGGTTGGCGACCGCCCCCATGAGGAGTCCGCCGGCCGAGCCGCCCTCGGCGGCCAGGCGATCGGGGGAGGTGTACCCGCGAGCGACGAGATCGCGTCCGACGGAGACGAAGTCCGTGAAGGTGTTGCGCTTGTGGAGGATTTTGCCCTCCTCGTACCACTGCCGGCCCATCTCTCCGCCGCCGCGGACGTGGGCGATCGCGAAGATCACACCGCGGTCGAGCATCGACAGGCGTCCGACCGAGAAGCCGGGCTCGATCGAGTGCTCGTAGGAGCCGTAGCCGTACAGGTGGAGCGCGCGCGGCGACGTGCCAGGCTCTCCGAACGAGCGCTTCCACACGACGGAGACGGGGATCCGCGTACCGTCGTCGGCCACGGCCCACACCCGCTCCTGGCCGTACTCCATGGCGTCGTAGCCGCCGAGGACGGGCTGGCGCTTGCGGAGCAGGAGCTCGCCGCGGGCGACGTCGTAGTCGTAGACCGTGCTCGGCGTGACGAACGACGCGTACGCCAGACGGATCACCGGGGGTGCCCACTCGGACGACCCCGACGCACCGACGTCGTACAGCTCCTCGTCGAAATCGATCTCGGCGACGGCATCCGTCGAGTAATCGAGGATCGCCACCCGGGCGAGCCCGTCGCGGCGGTACTCGGTTACGGCCCAGTCGCGGTACGCCGAGACGTCGAGGAGGCGGCGTCCCGGCTCGTGCGGCAGCACGACGCGGCGCTCGCCGGTGGGATCGGATGCCGCGACGCGGACGAGCTCGAAATCGAGCGCTCCATCGTTGTGAAGGATGTAGAGCACGTCCTCGCCGTCGACGACCGCGTGGGTGAGCGAGTACTCGACGCCGTCGCGGCGCGGCCAGACGGACCGCGGCTGCGCCGTGAGGTCGTCGGCGTCGACGAGGAACTCCTCGGACGTGATGGAGGACCCGACGCCGATCACCAGGAAGCGATCGCTGCGGGTGAAGCCGGCGCCCACCCAGTACCGCTCGTCGGGCTCGGTGAAGATCACTCGATCGGATGCCGCATCGGTGCCGACCTCGTGGAGCCACACGGTGTCGGGACGCCAGGCGTCGTCGACCGTCGTGTAGACGATGTAACGGCCGTCGGGCGAGAACACGGCGCCGGAGAACGTCTTCTCGATCACGTCGCCCAGGTCTTCGCCGGTCGTGAGGTCGCGCACGCGGATCGTGTAGCGCTCATCGCCCGAGACGTCGACCGCGTAGAGCATACGAGAGCCATCGGTCGTGATGTCGAGGCTGCCGAGGGAGAAGAACTCGTGCTCGCCCGCCTCGACGTTGCCGTCGAGCAGCACCTGTTCGCCGGGCACGTCGGCGTCGGGGGAGAGGAGCGGCGGGGTCCAGTCGTCCGGATCCGAGATCGGGGCGCGGCAGTGGATGCCGTACTGCTGACCTTCGAGCGTGCGGCCGTAGTACCACCAGTCGCCTCGCCGGGAGGGGACGGAGAGGTCGGTCTCGAGCGTCCGACCCTTGATCTCCTCGAAGATCCGGGCGCGGAGCGGCTCCAGGTGCGCCGTGCGCGCATCGGTGTACGCGTTCTCGGCCTCGAGATGGGCGAGCACATCGGCATCCTCTTTCGCCCGCAGCCACTCGTAGCGGTCTTCGACAGCGTCACCGTGGTGCGTGCGGGTCGAGGGGCGGGGGTCGGCGACGGGCGGGCAGAGGGCGTCAGAAGTCACGTCACCACGCTAACGGACCGGGTCCATCCGGGCTCGGGTTATGCGCGCGCGGATCATGTGCGAGGATTTCTCCGGCCCGGTTAACCAACAGGTGAACTCAGGGTGAACTCTTCGTTCGCACCGCCGATCGCCGCGGCACCTCGTTCCCCCGATCCCGACGGAAAGCGAACTGTGGAAACCGCAGCCCTCATCGTCGTCCTCGTCATTGCGTTGGCGCTCTTCTTCGACTTCACCAATGGCTTCCACGACACGGCGAACGCGATGGCGACCCCCATCGCCACTGGCGCCCTGAAGCCCAAAGTCGCCGTCCTCCTGGCGGCGTCACTGAACCTCGTCGGCGCGTTCTTGTCGACCGAGGTGGCGAAGACCATCTCGGGCGGCATCGTCCGAGAAGATCAGATCTCGCTGGAGATCTTCCCCGCGATCATCTTCGCCGGCCTCGTCGGCGCGATCACCTGGAACATGCTCACCTGGCTTCTCGGACTGCCGTCGAGCTCGTCTCACGCGCTGTTCGGCGGCCTCATCGGCGCGACCCTCGTCGGAGCGAGCGTCGCCGCCATCGACTTCGGCGTCGTCCTGTCCAAGGTCGTGCTCCCGGCGCTGATCGCCCCTCTGACGGCCGGCATCATCGCCTTCGCCGCGACCAAGGTCGCCTATGCGATCACGCGGCGCTACGACGCGAAGCCCGACGGGCGCGACGGCTTCCGGTGGGGGCAGATCTTCACGTCCTCGCTGGTCGCGCTCGCCCACGGCACCAACGACGCGCAGAAGACCATGGGCGTCATCACGCTCGCCCTCATCACGGTCGGCTGGCAGTCGGGGGCCCACCACGAGCCGCAGCTGTGGGTCATCGTCGCCTGCGCCGTCACGATCGCGCTCGGCACGTACATGGGCGGCTGGCGCATCATCCGCACCCTCGGCAAGGGCCTCACCGATGTGAAGCCCGCTCAGGGATTCTCGGCTGAAGCGTCGACCGCGTCGACGATCCTGGCATCGAGCGCCCTCGGCTTCGCGCTCTCGACCACGCAGGTGGCCTCGGGGTCGGTCATCGGATCGGGACTCGGGCGGCGTGGGTCGAAGGTCCGCTGGGGCACCGTGGGTCGCATCATGATCGGCTGGGTCCTGACCCTTCCGGCGGCGGGCGCGGTCGGTGCGGCAGCCGCCCTGCTCGTCGTGTGGTTCGGTCAGCTGGTGGGTGTGCTCATCGGCGCGGTCATCGCCGTCATCGTCGTGCTGGCGATCTTCCTCCGCTCGCGCCGCAACGAGGTGACGTCCGCGAACGCCATGAGCGAGGTCGCCGATTCGGGACGCGCCGTGAAGGTGAAGCGCAACCCGCCGCCCACGCGCCGTCAGGAGCGCGCAGCGCGCCTCGCCGAGAAGCAGAAGGCCACGAGCGGTTCGGAGGAGCAGCGATGAGTGTCGCGATCGATTGGTTCGCCTTCGTCCAGGTCTTCCTCGCAGCAATCCTCGCCGCGAGTGTCGTCGTCACGTTCTACGCCGTCGGCCTTCGGCTGCTCGTCCGGGCCGGGCACGCCCCGGTGGTCGCACCCGTCGAGTTCACCGACGCCTTGACCGTCATCACGGAGAAGGATCAGCGGCGCGCGGCGAAGGCGGCAGCGAAGGCGGCGAGGAAGAGCCCGCTCACCCCCGCCCAGAAGCGGGTCGCCCTGCTCGGGGCGTACGCCTCCTTCTCGGTGTCGGGCCTCGCCGTCCTCGGCGGCCTGCTGCTCATCGTCTTCAACCACTGAGCGCGCCGCAAAGTCGGTGCCACTCCGTAGGCTGAGCGCCATGCAGCCTGTCTCCTTCGGTCGGCATGAGCCGGCGATGCGCACGATCGTCCACCTGAGCGACAGCCACCTGCTCGGAGGCGACGCGCGGCTCGGCGGCCGGTTCGACTCGACCAGTGGGGTCATCGCCGCACTGGAGGCGGTGGAACGCACCGGCATCCGACCCGATGCGATCGTGTTCACGGGCGACCTCACCGATCTCGGCGAGCCCTCGGCATACCGGCGGCTGCGCGAGATCGTGGAGCCCGTGGCGGCGCGCCTGGGGGCTCCGGTGGTCTGGGTGGCCGGCAACCACGACGAGCGTCCCGCCCTCCGGGAGTCACTCTTGGGTCTCCCTGCGACGTCCGAACCCGTGACGGGCGTGTGGGACCTCGGAGGACTCCGCCTGATCGCGCTCGATTCGACCGTGCCGGGCTGGCATCACGGCGACCTCGACGCCGCGCAGCTCGACTGGCTGCGGGCCGAGCTCTCCCAGCCGGCTCCGCTGGGCACCCTACTGGCCCTCCACCACCCACCGCTTCCGAGCCACATCCCGTTCTTCGACATCCTCGAACTGCGCTCGCAGGACGCGTTCGCCGAGGTCATCGCGGGCAGCGACGTGCGCGGCATCCTGGCCGGGCACCTGCACTACTCGACGAGCGGCATCTTCGCCGGAGTGCCCGTCAACGTGGCGTCGGCCACGTGCTACACGATGAATCTGCAGCGGCCCGCGACAGCGGTGAACGGGATGGATGCCGGTCAATCCTTCCATCTCGTCCACGTCTACGACGACACCATCACCCACGCGGTCGTGCCCGTCGGCGAGGCGGAGACGGCGGACTTCTTCACGCCGGAGTGGACCGCGCACATGGCGTCGCTCACCGCGGACGAGCGACTCGAGGAGTTTTCCCGCAAGAGGTGATCGCGGCGAGCGTCGGCGGCTGCTCGGCGAGCGAGGGCGGGCTCGACGGCAGCCCGGCCAACGTGAGGCTCTCTGTGGAGGGCTCGCGCCAGCGGCTGCAGACCGACCGCATCGACCTCTACTACCAGCACCGCATGGACCCGTCCGTTCCGGTGGAGGACACGGTCGGCGCGCTCGCGGAGCTCGTGACCGAGGGCAAGATCCTCGGCTACGGCCTCTCGGAGGCATCCGTCACGACGATCCGCCGGGCGCACGCGGTGCACCCCGTCACCGCGGTGCAGACCGAGTACTCGCTGTGGTCACGCGATCCCGAGACAGATCTCCTCCCCGCCCTCCGTGAACTCGGTATCGGGTTCGTGCCGTACTCGCCCCTCGGCAGAGGGTTCCTCACGGGGGCGCTCCGATCGGTCGACTCCCTCGACGAGAGCGACTTCCGACGGGCGAATCCCCGTTTCGCCGGTGGGGCGCTCGACGAGAACCTCCGTATCGTCGAGGTCATCGAGCGCGTCGCCGCCGAGGCCGAGGCGACGCCCGCGCAGGTGGCGCTGGCGTGGATCCTCGCGCAGGGCGACGACATCGCCCCCATCCCCGGGACGCGCCGCCTCGAGCGGCTGGAGGAGAACGCCGGGGCGGACGCCCTGCAGCTGACGGCCGCGCACCTCGAGGCGCTCGGGGCGATCGGGCCCGCCACCGGCGATCGCTACGCGGACATGTCGAGCGTCAACCGCTGACAGGTGGCACTCGCGGGGCGGCCGCCATCACGGCGACGCCCCGCGAGTAGGCTCGGGTCACACCCACCCGCTGGCGACCCACAAGGACACCATCACATGGCACTCGACGCAACGACGCGCACCGAAACCGACTCCCTGGGAACGATGGAGATCCCCGCGGATGCCTACTGGGGCATCCACACGGCACGAGCCCTCGAGAACTTCCCGATCTCGATGCGGCCGATCTCCGTCTACCGCGACCTGGTGGTCGCCCTGGCCATGGTCAAGCAGGCCTCCGCCCGAGCCAACAAGAAGATCGGCGCGCTCGATCCCGATCGCGCCGACCTGATCGACCGGGCCTCCCAGCGCGTGATCGACGGCGAGTTCCACGATCAGTTCGTCGTGGGGGTCATCCAGGGTGGGGCGGGCACCTCGACCAACATGAACGCGAACGAGGTCATCACCAACATCGCGTTGGAGATGGCAGGTCGCGACAAGGGCGACTACGACTTCCTGTCGCCCATCGACCACACGAACCGCAGTCAGTCGACGAACGACGTCTACCCGACGGCGATCAAGGTCGGGCTGGGACTCGATCTGATGTCGCTCCTCGAGGAGCTCGACCTGCTGCGGCAGTCCTTCCTCGCGAAAGCGGGGGAGTTCCACGACATCCTCAAGGTCGGTCGCACCCAGCTGCAGGATGCCGTCCCGATGACGCTCGGGCAGGAGTTCCACGGCTTCGCGACGACGCTCGGCGAGGACTACCACCGCTTGCGCGAGAACGCGTCGCTGCTCTACGAGATCAACATGGGCGCGACCGCCATCGGGACCGGGATCACGACGCACCCGGATTACGGCCCGGCGGTGCTCGCTCACCTGCGCGACATCAGCGGCCTCGACCTCGAGATCGCGGAGGACCTCGTCGAATCGACGAGCGACACCGGCGCCTTCATGTCGTTCTCGTCCTCCCTCAAACGCAACGCGATCAAGCTCTCGAAGATCAGCAACGACCTCCGGCTGCTCTCGAGCGGACCGCAGGCGGGGTTCGGCGAGATCAACCTGCCGCCCCGGCAGGCGGGATCGAGCATCATGCCCGGCAAGGTGAACCCGGTGATCCCCGAGGTCGTGAACCAGATCGCCTTCGCCGTCGCCGGCGCCGACCTGACCGTGACGATGGCCGTCGAGGGCGGTCAGCTGCAGCTCAACGCCTTCGAGCCGGTGATCGCCCACTCGATCTTCCAGTCGATCACCTGGATGCGGCGCGGCATGCGCACGCTGCGGGTGAACTGCATCGACGGGATCACCGCGAACACCGAGCGTCTCGACCTCATGGTCGGCTCCTCTGTCGGAGTCATCACCGCGCTGACCCCGTTCATCGGGTACGCGGCGGCAGCCGCACTCGCGAAGACGGCACTGCTCACCCGTCGCAACGTCGGCGACCTGGTCGTCGAGGCGGGGCTGATGTCGCGGGAGGACGTCGACAAACAGCTCTCGCCAGCGCGCCTGTCGGGGCTGGAGGTCTCGACCCGCGCGATCCCTGTTATCACGACGACGGGCGATGTGGACGGAAACTGACGTCCGGTTGTCGCTCGCCCCCCGCGACCGCTAGCGTCAGGGGCGTACATCGGCCGATCAGCGAAGGAAACCCCATGACGGACCCCAACCAGCCCTCCCCGCAGCACACTCCGCCCGCGGCCCCGGCTTACGAGGCCCAGGCCTACCCGAACGCACCGCAGTACGCTCCGCAGCCGGTCTCCGGAGGCCCCGTACCCGGTCGCACGATGGGGATCATCGCCCTGATCCTGGCGATCATTCCGTTCACGCAGCTGATCGGTCTGATCCTCGGCATCGTGGCGCTCGTCCAGAGTCGCAAGGCAGGGCAGAAGAACGGCCTCGCGATCGCCGCGATCATCGTGAGCGTCGTGCTCATGATCCTCGGCATCATCCTGTTCATCGCGCTGATCTGGCCGCCCATCGCGGCGGGCATGACCTGCGCGTCCGACCCGACGGCGATCGTCAACCTCTACGGTGTCGACGTCGACTGCATGACCGTGCTGAGCGAGTCCGGTCGGTACTGACTCCTTCGCGCACGACGACGCGGCGGTCACCCTCGGGTGGCCGCCGCGTCGTCGTTCACGCACGTGTCAGTCTGTGATGCGGCAGTGCGTCGTGAGTTCGCCGATGCCGTCGATGCCCACCGTCACGGTGGAGCGGTCGCGGAGGAAGATCTGCGGGTCGCGCGAGTAGCCGGCCCCGCCGGGGCTCCCCGTCGAGATGAGGGTGCCCGGAAGGAGCGTTGCCGAACGCGACAGATACGAGACGAGCTTGGCCACGGGGTGGATCATCTGGCCGGTCGAGGCGTCCTGCACAGTCTGCCCGTCGACGACGGCCCAGATGTGCAGGTCCTGCGGGTCGGGGATCTCATCGGCCGTGACGACGAACGGCCCGGTCGGGGTGAACCCGTCGAACGACTTGCACCGCGACCACTGCGCTTCGGCGAACTGGATGTCGCGAGCGGTGATGTCGTTGACCACCGTGTAGCCCCAGACGTGGTCGAGGGCGTCCTCCAGGGCCACATCGCGCGCAGCCGGGCCGACGATGACCCCGAGCTCCGCCTCGTAGTCGACGGACTGGCTGAGCTCGCGGGGCCACGTGGTGGTGCTCTGGTGCCCCGAGAGCGAGCCCGGCCACAGGGTGAAGATCGTCGGCGCGGCATCGGCCTTCAACCCGAGTTCGCTCGAGTGGGCCGCGTAGTTCAGGCCGATCGCGATCGTCACCGGGTGCTGGGAGACCGCTGACGCGAACACAGCGCCGTCGAGCGGCATCCAGCTCGCCTCGACCCTGTGTGCGCGAACCCGATCGAGGAGCTCGCTCCCGCCGTCGATCAGCCGCTGCAGCGTCGAGGGGGCGCCGTCGAAAAGGGCGGACACCTTCGCCGCGCGATCTCCCTCGACGACCACCAACTGCGGCTCGACGGCACCGTCAAGGACAAGGTGAGCGAAGCGCATGCTCCCAGGCTACCGGTGACCGCTCCGGCGAGGCATGCCGCCGGGCCGCGCTCGCGCGGACTCGCCCAGCCCGGGGTGGTCACCGCTCTAGGCTGAGCGGCATGACGTTCCCGTCGCCGCTCGCGCAGCCAGTGCACGCCGTCCCCGCCACGCCGCCGCCCGCTCCCACGCGGCCGAAGCTGCCGGTGCCGGCGCCCTCACGCGGTCGCGTCGTGCTCTGGATCGTCGCCGTCGTCCTGCTGCTGGTCGCTGCGGCCCTGATCGCCTACCTGCTCACCTTCTTGGGCCCCACAGCATCCGTCGTCGCCGGGTTCCTCGCCCTCATCCCGCTGTTCGGCGTCCTGCTCGTCATCCGCGCGATCGACCGGTGGGAGCCCGAACCGCGCGGCCTCGTGATCTTCGCGGTCTCGTGGGGCGCGATCGCCGCCGTCGCGATCGCGCTCGCCGTCGATCTGCTCCTCGCCGTCGCGGCCGCCCCCGGCGTGATCCCGGCCGGGTTCGCCACCGTCGTGCAGGCGCCGGTCGTCGAGGAGGTCGCCAAGGGGGCCGGCATCCTGCTCATCTACTTCTCGGCGCGCCGGGCGTTCGACGGACCGGTCGACGGCGTGGTCTACGGCGCCCTCATCGGGGCAGGTTTCGCGTTCACGGAGAACATCCTGTACTTCGCCGACAGCCTGCTGACGGGTGGGGCTCAGGACGCCGCCTACACCTTCTTCCTCCGTGGCATCCTCTCGCCCTTCGCGCACGTGATGTTCACCTCCGTGATCGGATACGCCGTCGGGATCGCCGCGCGGCGGGGGGCGTCTCGCGGGGGAGCGATCGGTCCGTGGGCCGGCGGGCTCGTCGTGGGCATCGCGCTGCATGCGCTCTGGAACGGCTCGGCGATGTACGCCGATTTCTTCGCCGTCTACGGCACTCTTCAGGTGCCGCTCTTCGTCGCGTTCACCATCGGCGTCGTCCTCCTCCGCCGCGAGGAGGCGAGGCTCACCCGCCTGCGACTCGGGGAGTACGCTGCGGCGGGATGGTTCTCGCCGGCGGAGGTCGACATGCTCGCCACGCCGACAGGGCGAGGAAAGGCGATCGCCTGGGCGCGGACTCTTCCCGGGGACCGGTCGTCGATCATGCGGCGATTCATCGCGGAGGCCGGCGCCCTCGCGGCGACGCGTCAGCGTGTCGTCGGGGGACGCGACCCGCGCGCGGCGGCGGACGAACGGATCTATCTCGACCGGGTCGTGGCGGCGCGGGACGAGCTACTCGCTCGCTGAGGCCTGCGGGAGAGGAAAGACTCAGCGCCCGGTGCTGCGGCGATGCCTGCAAGACTTCCGGGCGCTGAGTTGATCTGGTGCCATCCTCCTGCGGGTACATGGCGCTGTCAAGGACCCTCGCTGCGTGCGCGATCTCGGGGTCGGTGACGAATCGATTTGTATTCGAGGAAATATAGTTGGCGAGGCCGGCGTTCACTCCCTCGACGCCGGACGCTCCGGAACGCTTACACGAAGGATCACCATGACCGACTCGTCCAACACCCTCGACATCCCCGGCTACAAGGCAGGCACCTGGGTGCTCGACCCCTCGCACAGCGAGGTCGGCTTCAGCGTCCGCCACATGATGATCTCGAAGGTCCGCGGACACTTCGCCGTCAAGGAAGCCACCCTCGTGGCACCCGAGAACCCGCTCGACGTCACCCTCGAGGCCAAGGTCGACGCCTCGACGCTCGACACCAAGGACGAGGGTCGCGATGGGCACCTCCGCGGCGAGGACTTCTTCGACGTCGAGAAGTACCCCTTCATCACGTTCGTCTCGACGGGTGTCCGCTTCGAGAAGGGCGACCTGCTCGTCGAGGGCGACCTCACGATCAAGGACGTCACCAAGAAGGTCACCTTCGACGTCGACTTCGGCGGATTCGGCAGCGACCCGTGGGGCAACTACAAGGCGGGTGCGACGGCCAAGACCGTCATCAACCGCGAAGACTTCGGCCTGACCTGGAACGCGGCGCTCGAGACCGGCGGCGTGCTCGTCGGCAAGGACGTCACGATCGAGCTCGACCTCCAGGGCTCCATCCAGGCC
Organism: Microbacterium sp. Ld4; assembly: GCF_045066555.1. Taxonomy (NCBI): domain Bacteria; kingdom Bacillati; phylum Actinomycetota; class Actinomycetes; order Micrococcales; family Microbacteriaceae; genus Microbacterium; species Microbacterium sp. Ld4. The sequence continues at coordinate 124,184 of NZ_JBISHE010000008.1, forward strand.
TGACTCGCGTTGACCCGGGGGGCACGCTCGGCTTGGATGGGAGCATGACTGCAGACCGCACCAAGCCCGAGATCGACGCACCCCTCGACCCGGCACCCACCGACCTCGTCACCCGCGACCTCATCGAGGGCGACGGGGCCGAAGCCAAGCCGGGCGACAACGTCACCGTTCACTACGTCGGTGTCGAGTACGTGTCGGGTGAAGAGTTCGACTCGTCCTGGAACCGCGGCGAGAGCATCCAGTTCCCCCTCCGCGGTCTCATCCAGGGCTGGCAGGACGGCATCCCCGGCATGAAGGTGGGAGGGCGACGCGAACTCGTCATCCCGCCGCACCTCGCGTACGGCCCCGCGGGCGGTCACTTCCTGGGCGGCAAGACGCTCATCTTCGTGATCGACCTGCTCGACGTCGCCTGAGTCGACGAGTTCAGAACGACCCGGCCGGTCTCCGGCCGGGTCGTTCTCTCACTGGGGGACGAGAACATGAGCTGGACGCATCGGATGAGAGCGACCGCGATCGCCGCGGCGCTCGTCGTCGCATCGGCCCTGTTCGTCGCGCCGCCGGCCGGAGCGGCCTCCACCGCGCCCCCGGCTCCCTCCGCACCGGCGCCGGATCCGTCGGCCGCCTCTGTCTGGGGCTACTTCCGCACCCCCTGGGCGGCGGACGGCTCGGTCGTCGAGACACGCTCCGACGGCACGCGCGTCATCCTGTCGGCAGCGGAGTGGGCGGGCCGGGGCAGCCCTCCTGTGTCGATCGCTCCCGTGGACTACGTGCGCACCTCGTGGTCTCCGACGGTCTACGCGCTCGTCACCTGGCCCGATCGGGCGGATGACCGCGACGTCGACCTCGTGTCGGTGCCGACGCCGGCGCAGCTGCGCGTGGCGGGGTCGCCCCGCGCACGGGTGGTCGGCGCGATTCCCACCACTCGCTACAGCCAGTACGCCTCGGGTCCGCGAGACCTCTACGCCGAGACCCCCGACGGGTCCGTTCACCTGCTCACCCGCGATGAGCGCCGCGCCGCCGGATCCCCGCAGCCGGAGCGGGTCATCCCCGGCGGCTACTACCGGACTGCGTGGACCGGCGCCGTCTTCTTCGTCCGTCCCGGCGGCGCGCGCGAGGCCGTGACCCGCGCCTCCTATCTGGCCGCGGGCGAGCCGCAGGTCTCGATCACTCCGACGTCGTTCGTGCGCGCACCGTGGTCGCCGCATGTGTACGCGCTCGTGACCTGGCCGCACGCCCCGGGGGACCGCACCGTCGATCAGGTCTCGCGACTGAGCTCTGCGCAGTACGCCGCCGCCGGACGCCCCCGGGTCGAGACGCGCCAGCGCATCCCCGGTGATGCCTTCGTGAAACTGACCGTCGGTCCCACCGTCTACCACCGCCTCGGCGGCATCCTGACCCCCGTCACGACGGCGCAGTGGCGCACGGCGGGCGCCCCCAAGGTCGCCACGGTCCGTCCTGGTGCGCCGCTGCGCATCCGCGACATCCTCATCGTCAACAAGTCGGTCGGCCTGCCCGCCTCGTACGGCAACGGCCTCCGCCCGGAACTGCGACGGGCGTTCGCGAAGATGAAAGCGGATGCCGCTGCCGACGGCGTCCGGCTGAGTGTCGTGTCGGGCTTCCGGTCGTACGCCTCGCAGCGGAGCGTGTTCGCGAGCAAGGTGCGCCAGCACGGGCGAGCGACCGCGGAGCGTCGATCTGCGCGACCGGGGCACAGCGAGCATCAGACCGGGCTCGCCATCGACGTGGGCGCCATCTCGCAGGCCTGGGGATCGACGAAGGCCGGCAAGTGGGTCGCGCGTCACGGACACGAGTACGGGTTCATCGTCCGCTACCCGCAGGGCAAGGAGCGGATCACCGGCTACCGATGGGAGCCGTGGCACCTGCGGCACGTGGGCGTGGGCACGGCGACGCATTTGAAGAAGACCGGTCTCACCCTCGAGGAGTACCTCGGCGTCCCCTCGCGATACTGACGCCCCCGGGCTGGTAGACTCCTTCAGTTGCCGTTCGATCGGCCGCGGATAAAGAGAGCCCACACATCAGGTGTTGGGCGCCGCGCAACGAAGAGGAAGGGGATCACCTATGGCACTGGAAGCAGACGTCAAGAAGGCGATCATCGAAGAGTACGCGACGCACCCCGGTGACACCGGATCCCCCGAGGTGCAGGTCGCGATGCTGACGCAGCGCATCAAGGACCTCACCGAGCACCTCAAGGAGCACAAGCACGACCACCACTCGCGTCGTGGGCTGTTCCTGCTCGTCGGTCAGCGCCGCCGTCTCCTGGGCTACCTCCAGGACGTCGACATCAACCGTTACCGCTCGCTCATCGAGCGCCTCGGCCTCCGTCGATAAGGCATCGCCCCCAGCGTTCAATCGCGCAAAACTTTCTTGAGAAGGCCGCCCCAGGTGTGGGGCGGCCTTTCTTTTCGCCCGCCGCACGGCGCATGATTTGCGGACCGGGCGAAGAGGAGTACAGTCGACTCCGGCTTAGGTAAGCCTTACTTCACTTCGGAGGGTGTCGTCCGTGCTTCCCAGTCTTCTCATCGGCCTTCGCGAGGGCCTCGAAGCGGCGATCGTGGTCGGCATCCTCGTCGCCTACCTCGCCCGGCTCGGACGCCGCGATGTGTTGCCCCGCCTCTGGCTCGGCGTCGGCCTCGCCGTCGCGATCTCGCTCGTCGCCGGCGCCGTCCTCACCTTCGGTGCCTACACCCTGACCTTCACGGCACAGGAGATCCTCGGCGGCTCCCTCTCACTCATCGCGGTGGCGATGGTCACGGCGATGATCTTCTGGATGCAGCGCATCGGCCGGGGACTCAAGCGCGCCCTCGAGGGAGATGTCGATCGCGCGCTGGCCACCGGTGCGCTCTGGGGAGTGGTCGTCATCGGCTTCGTGTCCGTCGCCCGTGAGGGCCTCGAGACGACGCTTCTGCTCTGGTCGTTGTTCCAGTCGTTCGACGAGCAGCCCCCGGCCCTTCTGGGGGCGGTCGTCGGGATCGCCATCGCCATCGTTCTCGGCTGGGCGATCTCACGGGGGATGGTGCGCCTCGACCTCCGGCTCTTCTTCACCTGGACGGGCGCGCTCCTCGTGGTCGTCGCCGCGGGCGTGCTCGCCTACGGCATCCACGATCTGCAGGAGGCGGGCGTCCTGCCCGGGCCCTTCTCCGCGGGCGCGCCGGTGGACCCGGTCACCGGCGCGGTCGCCGTGGGGCTCGGCGCCGCGCCCCTGGGCTGGGCGTTCGACGTGTCGGGAATGATCGCACCGGGGAGCACGGGCGCCGCCCTCCTCCAGGCCACGGTCGGCTTCATGCCGAAGATGAGCTGGCTGCAGGTCTTCGGATGGACCGCCTACGTGGTCGTCGTCGGCATCCTCTTCGTCCGCGGTGCGCGCTCGCACACCGCCCCCTCCCGAGCGGATGCCTCCGCTCCCGTCCTGCAAGGAACACCCGCATGAACGCTCCCCGCCTCCTCGTCGGCCTCGCCGGCGTCGCCGCCTTCGGCCTCGCCCTCACAGGCTGCGTCGCGAAGGTGGATGCGGCCTCGTCCGCCTCCCTCGCCGTGAACGCCTCCGATTCGACGTGCGCCGTGTCGGCGACGTCGGCGAAGAGCGGACCGCTCGCCTTCGAGGTCACGAACGAGGGCACCGAGGTGAGCGAGTTCTACCTCCTCGCCGAGGATGGGCTGCGGATCGTGGGCGAGGTCGAGAACATCGCCCCCGGCGCATCGCGGACGCTCACCGTCGTGGCGCAGCCGGGCGAGTACTTCACCCTCTGCAAGCCCGGCATGGTCGGCGAAGGGGTCGGACGCGCGGCCTTCCGCGTCTCGGGCGAGCAGGTTGCGGCCACGGGGGACGACGCCGAGCAGAAGGAGCAGGCGGTGTCGCTGTACGAGGCCTTCGTGAAGGACCAGGTCGAGCAGCTCGTCCCCGCCGTCGCAGAGTTCACCGCGTCGTACACGAGCGGTGATGACGACGCCGCGCGAGCCGCCTTCCCCCAGGTGCGCGCCTTCTACGAGCGCATCGAGCCCGTCGCCGAATCGCTCGGCGACCTCGACCCGAAGATCGACTACCGCGAAGTCGACGCCGTCGCCGAAGGTCTCGACTGGACCGGTTTCCACCGGATCGAGAAGGATCTCTGGGTGCCCGCCAAAGACGCACTCAACGCGGACGACGTCACTCCGGCGTGGCAGGACTGGGCTCCCTCGACCGATGCGGAGCGGGTGAAGTTCGCCGACCAGCTCGTCGCCGACGTCGGTCAGCTGAACGACTACGTGCACTCGGAGGAGTTCACGACCGCCCTCCAGGCCCAGGGGATCGCGGGGATCTCCAACGGCGCCATCGCCCTGCTCGACGAGGTCGCCACCGGCAAGATCTCGGGCGAGGAGGACTGGTGGAGCGGCACCGACCTCTACGACTTCGCCGCGAACGTCGAAGGCTCGAAGATGGCCTACTCGCTCGTCCGCGACCTCGCCGCGGCATCCGGTGACAGCGGAGAGAGCCTCGTCGCCGACATCGACGCGGGCTACGCCGCACTCGAGGCCAAGCTCGCGACCTACGGCAGCTTCGACGCCGGCTTCGCGCCGTACCGCGACCTCACCGACGCCGACACGCGCGACCTCACCGATCTCATCAACGCGCTCGCCGAGCCCCTTTCGCGGCTCACGAGCACCGTCCTGGCATGACGGATGCTGCCGAGTCGGCGCCCGCCTCCGCGCCGGATCCCGCTGCGGAGGTGGAGCCCGGATCGCGCCTGAGCCGCCGCGGACTGTTCGGCCTCCTCGGGGCCGGTGCGGCCGGACTCGCGATCGGCGGTGCGGGAGGTGCCGGGGTCGCCGTGTCGCTCACCGGCGCCGGCGGGGGAGCAGGCGGCATCCGCCCGTTCTTCGGAAGCCATCAGGGCGGCATCACCACCGAGGTGCAGGACCATCTGCACTTCGCGTCGTTCGACATGGTCGAGGGCGCGAACCGGGAGGATCTCGTGTCGCTCCTGCAGGACTGGTCGTACGCGGCCGCGCGCATGACGCAGGGGCTCGACGTGAGCGCGAGCGGCGCCGTCGGAGGGTCGCCGCAGGCGCCGCCCGACGACACCGGCGAGGCGCTGGACCTGCCCGCCAGCAACCTCACGATCACGTTCGGGTTCGGGCCCGACCTGTTCGAGGCGGACGGTGTCGACCGCTTCGGCATCCGGTCGCAGCGGCCGGCGGAGCTGCAGCCCCTTCCCCCGTTTCTCGGCGACGACCTCGACCCGCTCCGCTCCGGCGGCGCGCTTTGCATCCAGGCGTGCGCGGACGACCCCCAGGTCGCCGTCCACGCGGTGCGCAACCTCAGCCGGATCGCCTTCGGCCGAGCGCGCATCCGGTGGTCGCAGCTGGGGTTCGGCCGCACGTCGAAGACGACGGCCGCGCAGGCGACTCCCCGGAACCTCTTCGGGTTCAAGGACGGCACCGCGAACATCCTCGCCTCGGATGCCGCGGGCCTCGCCGAGCACGTCTGGGTCGGCGACGAGGGCCCCGCATGGATGGCGGGCGGCAGCTACCTCGTCGCACGGCGGATCCGTCAGACGATCGAGAGCTGGGACCGTCTCCGCCTCGCCGAGCAGGAGCGCACGATCGGCCGTGACAAGCGCGTCGGCGCACCGCTCTCGGGCGGCGACGAGTTCACGGAGCCCGATTTCACCCGCACGGATGCCGGGGGAGCCCCGCGCATCGACGCGCTCTCGCATGTGCGGCTCGCGCATCCGACAAGCAATGGGGGCATCCGGCTGCTCCGCCGCGGATACAACTTCGTCGACGGGAACGACGACCGTGGATCCCTCGAGGCGGGCCTGTTCTTCCTGTCGTTCCAGCGGTCCCCGGCCCACTTCGTGACGGTGCAGCGCTCGCTCGGTGCCGACGTGCTGTCGGAGTACCTCCGGCACGTCGGGTCGGGCGTGTGGGCGGTGCCGCCGGGCGCGTCCCCGGGCTCGTACGTCGGCGCGCGTCTGTTCGGCTGACCCGACCGGCATCCGCGTTCGCGGTCGAGGTCAGGCGCGGGATGCCACGAGGTCGGCGTGCCAGATCGCCGCGACGTCGGGGTGGGCGCGCAGCCGGGACTTGAGGGCGTTCTCGCCGTGCAGCCCGTGGATGGGGTTGCCCGGGTCCTGGGAGACCCCTCGCGCGTGCGCGGCGAGCTCCGCGGGGAGCTCGATCGGAGGCAGCTGGGCCTCGAGAGACGGATTGAAGAAGAACGGCAGCGAGATGCGGTCGTCGGGGAACCGCGGCGAGACGACGCGGTGGTTCGTCGCGGCGAGGTAGCCGTTCGTCGCGTGCTCGAGGAGTTCGCCGATGTTGACGACGAACGTCCCGGGGATCGACGGAGCGTCGACCCACACGCCGTCGCGCTCGACCTGGAGGCCGCCCTTTCCGGGCTCGACCCACAGGAGGGTGAGGACGCCGGAGTCCTTGTGCGCGCCGACACCCTGCTGCGGCTCGGGGTCGGAGGTGCCCGGGTACCGGACGATCTTCAGGAGGGTCTGCGCCTCGCCGAAGTGATCGTCGAAATAGGTCGCCGGTGCGCCGAGAGCTTCGGCCCAGGCGCGCAGGAGCGTCCGGGAGACGGAGGACAACAGCGTGGTCCATTCCTCCACGAGGGGGCGCAGCTCGGGCTGCGCCGAGGGCCAGAGGTTCGGACCCACCAGGATGGCATGGTCGGGGGCGCCCGGGTCGGTGACGGCCGGCCGTTCCGGACCGATGTCGATCTGCTCACGCCAGTCCACGCGTCCCTGGGTGAGTTCGCCCCCCACACGGGTGTAGCCGCGGAAGTGGGGGCTCTTCGTGTTCTCGATCTCGAGCTTGGCCTCGTCGGGCAGGGCGAAGAAGTCGAGGGCGGCGCGATGCATCCGCTCTTCGAGCTCAGCCGAGACTCCGGTGCCGGTCAGGTAGAAGAAGCCCACCTCGTGGGTGGCTCGCCGGAGGTCGGCGCGGAACCGTTCGGCGGCGTCGGGGCCCTGGTCGAGGAGGGACAGATCGAGGACGGGAAGGCTCGGGACAGGCATCCTTCGAGGGTAAGTGGCCGCCGGCGGACCGGGGTCAATGTTGCCGAGCGTTACCGGTCGCCGGTGACATCAGTGGAACGGGGCGGCGACGCGGTTGCGGTGGTAGTCGAAGATGATGCTGGTGCGGGTGTTGGCGACGCTTCGCTGAGCGGACAGGTGCTCGACGACGAACGCCCGCACGTCGCTCGAGTCCCGCACCGCGATGTGGATGAGGAAGTCTTCCGGGCCGCCGAGGAAGAACACCTGGATCACCTGGGGGAGCCCCCGGACCTCATGCGCGAAATCGACGATGCTCTCCTGGCGCGAACCCGGACGGAGCGTGACGTGGACCATCGCCTGCAGGCCCGCGCCGATGACGCGCTGGTTGACGCTGGCGTGGAAGCCGGTGATGACGCCGCGTTCGAGAAGCGACCGTGTGCGGGCGTGGGCCGTCGACGCGGCGACCCCGATGCGCGACGCCAGCTCGGCATTGGTGAGCCGGCCGTCGTCGGCGAGGGCTCGGACGATCTCGGCGTCGAGATCGTCGAGACGGTCACTCTCCCGAAGATCCTTCGGGGAGGATGCCGCCTCGCTGCGGCCACGGCGGGCGGCGTCACCGGAATTCGAGCTCATGGCGAAGATTCTGCCATCGTCACCCGTTCGAAACGAATGATCGCCAGGATGTTCGCGCAGCCGCACTCATCGACGAGGAGAGACATCCCATGCGCATCGGCATCCCGACGGAGATCAAGAACAACGAGAACCGCGTCGCCATCACACCCGCCGGCGTCGACGCACTGATCGCGCGCGGTCATGACGTGAGAGTGCAGTCCGGTGCGGGCGCGGGATCGCGCATCGCGGACGCCGACTTCGCCGCCGCCGGGGCGCGGATCGTGCCGGACGCCGCCGACGTCTGGGGTGAGGCGGAGCTGCTCGTCAAGGTGAAAGAGCCCGTGGCCTCGGAATACGGCTACCTCCGCGAGGACCTCACGCTCTTCGCCTACCTGCATCTGGCGGCGGATCGTCCGCTGACCGACGCGCTCCTCGCGTCGGGGACGACGGGCGTGGCGTACGAGACCGTGCAGCTCGCCGACCGCACCCTGCCGCTCCTGGCCCCGATGAGCGAGGTCGCCGGCCGCATCTCGATCGCGGTCGGTGCGCACTCGCTCATGAGCGCCGCGGGCGGGCGCGGCACGCTCCTCGGGGGCGTCGCCGGCACCCCGAAGGCCAAGGTCGTCGTGATCGGCGGCGGCGTCGCCGGTGAGCACGCCGCCGCCAACGCCTGGGGGATGGGCGCCGACGTAACCGTGATCGACATCTCGCTGCCGCGCCTGCGCGAACTCGAACGGCGATACACCGGCATCCACACCCGCGTGTCGAGCCGGTACGAGATCGCCGAGCAGGTCGCCCAGGCCGATCTCGTGATCGGCTCGGTGCTCATCCCCGGGGCGGCGGCGCCGAAGCTCGTCACGCTCGACATGGTCGCAGGGATGAAGGACGGCGCCGTGCTGGTCGACATCGCGATCGATCAGGGCGGCTGCTTCGAGGGATCGCATCCCACGACCCACGACGACCCCACCTTTCCGGTGCACCGGGCGCTGTACTACTGCGTCGCGAACATGCCCGGTGCGGTGCCGGAGACCTCGACGCGGGCCCTCACCGCCGCCACGCTGCCGTATCTCCTCGCCCTCGCCGACCAGGGGTGGGATGCCGCGGCGTCGGCCGACCATGCCCTGGCCAAGGGCCTCAACACGGCAGCCGGAAGGGTCACCAACGAGGGCGTCGCGGCGGCGTTCGGTCTGCCGTTCACGTCGCCGGGCGCGCTCACCCGCTGAGGCTGGGCGCTCATGCCCTCTCGGCCGGGGGATCGTCGGAGGGCCGTCGGGAGCCGGTGGGGTCGCGGCGACGGTCGTCGCGCGTCGTCGTCGCCGGGTCGACGAACAGCCACCCGGGGCGCGGCTCGATGAGCGGTCGGAAGAGCCGGCGCACCGGCGCCGAGGCGAGGGCGACGGTGATGACGATCGAGGCGAAGATGACCGTCGGCAGCCAGAGCCAGGTCGGCTCGAGCTGACGGAGTACCCCCGACTCCCGGAAGGGGTAGAGCACGAAGGAGTGCAGCAGGTAGACGTACATCGTGTACCGGCCGATCGCGGTCCAACGGTGCTCACCGCGAGGGATGAGCGCGAAGAACGCCACGCTCAGGAGAAGGGCCACGAGCATGAGCGCCAACCGGACGGCGCCTGCCCACCACTGGGGAGCGCCGATCTCGGCGTAGTTCTCGTCGTAGAACAGCCACTGCGAGAGGTTCATCTCCTTCCACTGCGCGATGAAGAACCACGCCGCCCAGCCGGCCGCGGCGAGGACCAGGGCCGCCGCGACCCGCACCGACACGCGTCGGCGCCGGAGCAGGTCGTACTTCTCGAGGATGCGGTGGTGGCGGAGCCACCAGCCGAGCACGAAGAACGGCAGCAGCCCGAGGGTCCGCGACAGCGAGAGCGTCGAGTCCACGTTCGGGAGGTACCCCGCCGAGATGGACACCACGAGGGTCCAGGCGAGCGGCCACCTCACGAGCGAGAGGTACGGCAGGACGAGCCGGAAGATGGCGAGGGCGAGCAGGAACCAGAGCGTCCACGACGGCTGCGTCAGGTTCGGATTGGTGCGCCCCTGGGCGAGGAAGATGGTCGCGATCCACAGGCTCTCGAAGATCAGGTACGGGAGGACGATGTCGGTGAGCACCCGGGTCATCTGTCGCCGCGTGGGCGGGTCCGACGAGGAGAAGTACCCCGAGATGAGCGCGAACGCCGGCATGTGGAAGGCGTAGACGACGAAGTACAGCGCGAGGGCGAGGTCGGAGTCGTAGGTGAGGCGCTGGATGGCATGGCCGAGGACGACGAGGACGATGCAGGCGGCGCGCGCGTTGTCCCAGATCGGCACGCGGCGGGTCCGCGCGGAGGTGGGGGCCGGAAAGCTCATCCGGGCCACCCTAACGGTGGGGAATATCGTGAGGATGTCCGCGTTTCATCCGGTACATTCAATTGCATGGATCGGGCGTACGCCGCCCGGAGAGCGAGGATCATCGTGAGCGACACGACCACCACCGGGTCTTCTGCCGCGGGAACCCCTGCAGCGGGCACACCTGTGCAGTTCGGCATCTTCACGGTGACCGACATCACGCAGGACCCGACGACGGGTCACACCCCGAGCGAGCGCGAGCGCATCGCGGCCACCGTCGAGATCGCCCGCCATGCCGAGGAGGTCGGCCTCGACGTGTTCGCCATCGGCGAACACCACAACCCCCCGTTCTGGTCGTCCTCGCCCACGACGACCCTCGCCTACATCGCCGCGCAGACCGAGAAGCTCATCCTCTCGACCTCGACGACGCTGATCACGACGAACGACCCGGTGAAGATCGCCGAGGACTACGCCATGCTCCAGCACCTCTCCGGGGGTCGCATGGACCTCATGCTGGGTCGTGGCAACACCGGCCCGGTCTACCCGTGGTTCGGCAAGGACATCCGTCAGGGCGTGCCGCTGGCGATCGAGAACTACGCGCTGCTGCACAAGCTGTGGCGTGAGGACGTCGTCGACTTCGAGGGCAAGTTCCGCACCTCGCTCCAGGGCTTCACGTCCACGCCCCGACCGCTCGACGGCGTGCCTCCCTTCGTCTGGCACGGATCGATCCGCACCCCCGAGATCGCCGAGCAGGCCGCCTATTACGGCGACGGATTCTTCGCGAACAACATCTTCTGGCCCGCCGAGCACTACCAGCGGCTCATCGGGCTCTACCGTCAGCGCTGGGCGCACTACGGCCATGGCGCTCCCGAGACGGCGATCGTCGGCATCGGCGGACAGGCATTCATGGCGAAGAATTCACAGGATGCCGTCGCGCAGTTCCGGCCCTACTTCGACAACGCCCCCGTCTACGGACACGGGCCCTCGATGGAGGACTTCACCGAGATGACTCCGCTCACGGTCGGGTCGCCGCAGCAGGTCATCGACCGCTACGCCGGCATGCGCGACCTGTTCGGCGACTTCCAGCGTCAGCTCTTCCTCGTCGACCACGCCGGTCTGCCGCTGAAGACGGTGCTCGAACAGCTCGACATGCTGGGTGGCGAGGTCGTGCCCGTGCTGCGCAAGGAGCTGGCGCAGAACCGGCCTGCCGAGGTTCCGGACGCCCCGACCCACGCCAATCGCGTCGTCGCCGCCTACGGCGACGGGCCGACCCGTGAGGCGCGCCCCCGCGCGAACCGCGGCGACAACCTGTCGGGCCCGAGCCCCTACCAGGACGCACCCGTCCCGGCAGGCGCCGCGTTCGGCATCGGTGGTGCGCGATGACCGCCCGTCGCATCGCCGTCGTGTCGGCGGGGCTGTCGAACCCGTCGTCGACGCGCATGCTGGCCGACAAGCTCGCGGCCGCCACGATCGCCGATCTCGCGGGACGCGGCATCGAGGCATCCGTCGACAGCTTCGAGCTCCGCGAGTACGCGCACGACATCACGAACAACCTGCTGACCGGTTTCGCTCCGGCGGCGCTCGAGGCGGCCATCAACACCGTCGTGTCGGCAGACGCCCTCATCGTCGTGACGCCGATCTTCTCCACGAGCTACTCGGGTCTGTTCAAGTCGTTCATCGACGTGCTCGATCCCGATGCGCTCGCCGGCATGCCGGTGCTCATCGGCGCGAACGCCGGAACGGCGAGGCACTCCCTCGCCATCGACTACGCGATCAGGCCCCTGTTCGCGTATCTGCACGCCGAGGCGGTGCCCACCGGCGTGTTCGCCGCCTCGTCCGACTGGGGTGCGCACGCCGACGACGTCAAGCCGCTCGGCGCCCGCATCGAGCGGAGTGCGCGAGAACTGGCCGACGCGATCGAGCGCCGGCCCCACGAGGCCGTGCTCGACCCGTTCGACCCGGAGTCGTACCTCGGCAAGGGCGGTTCGTTCGGTCACCTCCTCGGTGGTCTCACCGGCGAGTGACCCGGGCGGCCGTCATCGGCTCCGGCGGCGCGTGATCCGCGTCACCGCGACGTCGATGGCGGCCCCGAGAGCGACCGCCGCGACCATCGCGACGAGCACCGCGACGACCGGCTGACCCGGGAGGAGCGTGCCGACCGCTGCGCCGACGACCGCCTGATAGGCGGCCCACGCCGTCGCGGCGACGGCCGCCACGCCGAGATAGCGTCCTGCGGCCACACGTGTCGCGCCGGCGGTGAGATTCACGGCGAGACGTGCGAACGGAATGAACCGCGCCGTGAACACCACCGTCGCGGTGCCCCGCGAGAGGCGGGTCCCCGCCCATGCGAAGGCGGCGCTGACCCGCGGATGCCGCATCCACCGCCACCGCTCCAGCCCGACGGCGCGGCCTGCGGCGTAGCAGAGGGCGTCGCCGCAGAACGCCGCGAGCGCGGCCACGGCGATCACGGCCGCGAGCGGCGGTGAGCCGGCCGAGACGGCGAGGGCGCCGGCCGCCGTGACCGCGAGCTCGCCGGGCACCAACACGAGAGCCGCGTCGGCGAGGACCAGCACGAACATCGTGGGGAGGATCCACGGCCCCTCCGCGACGGCGGAGATCAGGTCGGTGAGCACGCTCGTGGGTACCAGTCCGCGGTGAACGGCGGGCGAACGGCGCCCAGGCGGCGTCCGGCAGGTGACGGCTCGGCGAGGCGGGCGTGAACAGTACGCGAACAGGCCTCCGATCAGGCGTTCGGATGCCGGGAGGCGGGCACGCTGGTGGGGTGAGAGTCGCCATGGTGACCGAGTCGTTCCTGCCCCACATGAACGGGGTGACGGGTTCGGTGCTCCGCGTGCGCGAGCACCTCGAACGCCGGGGCCACGACGTCTTCGTCGTCGCCCCGGGTGTCCGTCGTCACGAGCTCGGGATGCCGGGGCGGACGGTCGCGTCCGTGCCGATGCCCCGCTATCCGGCCGTGCGCCTCGCGGCCCCCGCGCCCGCCGCCCTCGCCCGCGAACTCGACCGGTTCGGGGCCGACGTCGTCCATCTCGCATCGCCGTTCCTGCTCGGGTGGCAGGGGCTGCTCGCCGCCGAGATGAGGCGGATGCCGTCGGTCGCCGTCTATCAGACCGATGTCATCGCCTACACGGCGCGGTACGGCATCCCGCAGGCCACGACCGTCGCCGCCTCACACATCCGCCGCCTCCACCGGCGCGCGACCCTCACGCTGGCGCCGTCCGCCGCGGCGCGCACGCAGCTTCAGGACCTCGGGGTCGACCGGGTGTCGCTGTGGGGCCGCGGGGTCGACGGCATCCGCTTCGCGCCGCACCGGCGGAGCGACCGGTGGCGGGGGGAGGTCGCCCCCGGCGAGACCGTCGTCGGCTACGTCGGCCGGCTCGCACCCGAGAAGCAGGTGGAGGACCTGGCGGCGCTCCGCGGCATCCCCGGGGTCCGTCTCGTGATCGTCGGCGACGGCCCCTCGCGTGCCGCGCTCGAGCGGCTCCTGCCGGAGGCGGTCTTCCTCGGGCACCTGCAGGGGGACGACCTGGCGGTCGCCCTGGCGAGCTTCGACGTGTTCGTGCACCCGGGGGAGAGCGAGACGTTCGGCCAGACGATCCAGGAGGCGCAGGCGAGCGGGGTGCCCGTCGTCGCCACCGGACGCGGCGGCCCCGTCGATCTCGTCCGCAGCAGCATCGACGGGTGGCTGTACCGGCCCGGCGACACCGACGACCTTCGCGCGCGGGTCCTCGACCTCGTGGGCGATCCGGCCAAACGCCGGGCGTTTGCCGAGGCGGCCCGGACGGCGGTCTCGGGACGAACCTGGGAGAGCCTGGGCGACCGGCTGATCGAGCACTACGAGCGGGCGGGCGACCTCCGCCGCATCGACGCGGGGCTTCGCGTGCGGGTGTGGCCGCGTCCCGACCTCCCCGAGAGCCGGGCTGCCGCGACCCCGCCGCCGGCGCGGCGATGGTCGCGCTACGTCGCCCTCGGCGACTCGATCACCGAGGGGCTCTGCGACACCTCGCGCATGCCCGCGGGGTCGTTCCGCGGCTGGGCCGACCGTCTCGCGCACATGCTGGCGCTCGCGGGCGCGGAGGGCGGCTCGTTCCGGTACGCCAACCTCGCCGTCCGGAGCAGGAGGGTGCGAGACGTCGTGGCCGAACAGCTCCCGGCCTGCCTGGCGCTCCGCCCCGACCTCGTGTCGCTCATGATCGGCTCGAACGACCTGATGGGCGGCCCGGTCGACATCGCCGCGCTCGCCGATCAGGTCGGCGGCGTGGTGCGCCGGCTGCGTGCGGCCGGCTGCGACGTGCTCCTGGGCACGGTCTTCCTGCCCGGGCGGCCCGCGGCGGGGCTGCTCGCCCGCCGGTTCGCGGAGTACAACGCTCGCCTGCGCACGATCGCGGCGGCGACGGGCGCGATCCTCGTCGACCTCGAGGCCGAGGCGGACCTTCAGAGCCTCGAGATGTGGGCCGACGACCGGGTGCACCTGCGCTCACGCGGGCATCGCTTCGTGGCCTACCGCGCCGCCGAGGCGCTGCGCGTCCCGCACGCCCATGCGCTCGCCGAACTCGACGAGGCGTTCCACATCGACGAGGAGCCCGCTGTGAGCGGGACGTGGCTCCGCCGCGACGCCCTGCCCTGGGTCTGGCGGCGCCTCACGGGGCGCACAGCGGGCGACGGGCTGGGCGCGAAGCAGCCCGACTACGTCGTGCTCGGCCGTCCGGGCGGCCGCGCTCGCGCGCCGCGCTGACAACCCCGGGCCGCGCTGACACCCCGGGTCAGGGGCGCCAGCGGTACTCGGCTTCCGGCCTCCCGGGAGCGCCGTAGCGGGCGCTCCGCTCGACCCGACCGCTCTCGGCGAGATGCTCCAGATACCGGCGCGCCGCGACGCGCGACATGCCCAGGTGCTCGGCCGCCTCGCGCGCCGAGACGACCTCGAGCCGGCGGATCAGCTCGGTCACCCGCTCGAGCGTGTCGGCGGCGAGCCCTTTCGGCAGCGGTGTGGCGGCTGCGGGGTGGAGCGCGCCGAGCATCGCGTCGATGTCGGCCTGGGTCGCCGTCCCGCCGGCGCGTTCGGATGCCTCGCGGAAGCGCTGGTACTGCGTCATCCGCTCGCGGAAGTCGGCGAACGTGAACGGCTTGACGAGGTAGTGAGCGGCGCCGAGCCCGATGACCTGCCGAACGGTGTCGGCCTCGCGGACGGAGGTGATCGCGATGACGTCGACCTGCCGGGCCTGGGCGCGGAGGTGACGCAGGACGTCGAGGCCGGAGCCGTCGGGCATCGTCATGTCGAGGAGGACGAGGTCGATCGCGCCCGACCGCGGGCTGTCGAAGAGCGCCCGCAGCGCCGCCCGCGCTCCACTGCATTCGCCCACCACGGTGAACCCGTCCAGGCGGTCGACGTACTGGCGGTGGAGATCGAGCGTGAGGGCCTCATCGTCGACCAGCAGCACCCCGATCATCCGTCCGCCTCCGTGGGGAGGACGACGCGGAACGTCGTCGGGTCCTGGGAGAGCGTCACGATGCCGCCGGAGCCGTCGACGATGGAGCGCACGAGAGCGAGACCCACCCCGCGGCCGGCGCGTCCCGCGGGCTTGGTCGAGAATCCGTGCTCGTACATCCGGGCGGCGACGTCAGGCGCGACGCCACGGCCGCTGTCCGAGACGGCCACGGCCAGCTCGTCCTCGGGGGTGCGGGCCATCGAGACCTCGACCCACCGCGGCGCGGCGCCCGCGGCAGCCGCGTCGAGCGCGTTGTCGATGAGGTTCCCGACGACGGAGACGGCGTCGACCGCCGACAGCACCGACCGCGGCGCGTCCGGCTCGATCTGCGCGCGCCATTCGACGCCGCGCTCCTTGGCCTGCGACGCCTTGCCGAGCAGCAGCGCACCCACCGTCGGGTCACCTTCGCGCCGCGCCGCCACCTGGTCGACCAGGATCTGGCTCTGGCGGGAGTTCTCGGCGAGGATCTCGATGGCCTCGGGCGTTCGGCCCAGCTCGAGCAGGGCGATCGCGGTGTGGAGCCGGTTGCCGTGCTCGTGCGTCTGGGCGCGGAGCGCCTCGCCGAGCGTCCGGAGCGACTCGTACGACGAGACGGCGTCGCGGATCGCCCCGGCGGGAAGGTCGCCGGCGACGCGGCGGGTCGCGCGTCTGGCGATGACCGCCCCGAGCAGGCCGGCCGCGGCCAGGGCGACCGCGATCGCGATGGCGAGGAGGATCCGCGGTCCGAGGGTCGCCGAGATGCTCCCGACCGTGACGCCGACGGAGACCCACCCGATGATCTCGTCACCCGCCGAGATCGGGACGATCGTTCGCACCGAGGGCCCCAGGGTGCCCGTGAACTCCTCGGTGAGCGCTGCGGGCGTGGCCGGGATCGTCCCGATGTAGGGCCGGCCGATCTGCGAGGCGTCGCGATGGGTGATCCGGATGCCGCGGGGATCCATGATCGTGACGAAGTCGACGTCGGCGTCGGCGATGATCTCCTCGACCTGAGGCTGGAGCACGGCGCTGGCGTCGGCCGGGTCGCCGGAGGCGAGGGCGTCACTCACCTCGGCGGTGTCGGCGATCGTCTCGGCGACCGCCTGCGTGACCCGTTCGGCCTCCCCGCGGACCGCGCGCTGGCCGTCCCACAGGAGGACGACGGCGGTGATGAGAGCGATCCCGACGACGACCGCCGCGACGAGGGCGAACACGCCCGACGCCGCGCTCCTGCCGCCTCGTCGCGCCATCACGGTGTCCTCCCGGCATCCGGATGACGCCTGCGACCAATACGACCACAACTCGGCGCCCCGTCGCACCCGTCGCACGCTGGACCCAGTCGACGGAGCTGTCGGCGCAGACAAGGACTGTCACACCTGGAGAAGACCATGGCTCTCACCTCATCGTTCCGACTCCCCGGTTACAACGCCCGCCGCGGCAAGCAGGCCTGGGACAAGCACACCTGGCTCTACATCTCGGTGATCCTCGCCGTGGTGCTCGGCGCCGTCGTCGGCCTCGTGTGGCCGACCTTCGGCGTCGCCCTCGAACCCCTCGGCAAGGCCTTCGTCAACCTCATCAAGATGATGATCGCGCCGATCATCTTCTGCACGATCGTCATCGGCGTCGGCTCGATCGCGAAGGCGGCGACCGTGGGGCGCATCGGCGGTCTCGCGCTGCTCTACTTCATGGTCATGTCGACCTTCGCTCTGGCGATCGGCCTCGTGGTCGGCAACATCATCCACCCGGGCGAAGGCCTGAACATGCAGAGCGCGACGTACGACGTCGAGGGGGCGGGGGAGGCGAAGACGACCGTCGACTTCCTCCTCGGCATCATCCCGACCACGTTCTTCTCCTCGTTCACGGGGGAGAGTGTCCTGCAGGTCCTGTTCGTCGCCCTCTTGGTGGGCTTCGCGCTGCAGCAGCTCGGCGCCAAGGGCGAGCCGATCATGGCCGCCGTGAAGAACCTGCAGACCCTCGTCTTCCGCATCCTCGGCATGATCCTGTGGCTCGCGCCGATCGGCGCCTTCGGGGCCATCGCCGCGGTGGTGGGCAAGACCGGCGTCGCCGCGATCGTCAGCCTCGGCGTCCTGATGATCGCCTTCTACATCACCTGCATCCTCTTCATCGTGGGCATCCTCGGCACCCTGCTCTACGCGGTGGCGCGGATCAACATCTTCCAGCTCATGAAGTACCTCGCCCGGGAATACCTGCTGATCGTCGGCACCTCCTCGAGTGAATCGGCGCTGCCGCGACTGATCGCGAAGATGGAGCACCTGGGCGTCTCGAAGCCGGTCGTCGGCATCACGGTGCCCACGGGCTACTCCTTCAACCTCGACGGCACGGCGATCTACCTCACGATGGCGTCGCTGTTCATCGCGGCCGGCATGGGCGCGCCGATGTCGATCCCCGAGCAGATCGGGCTCCTCGTGTTCATGATCATCGCCTCGAAGGGCGCGGCCGGCGTCACCGGCGCGGGACTCGCCACGCTCGCCGGCGGCCTGCAGGCCTACCGCCCCGACCTCGTGAACGGGGTCGGCGTGATCGTCGGCATCGACCGGTTCATGTCGGAGGGACGCGCGTTGACCAACTTCACCGGCAACGCCGTCGCGACCGTCCTCATCGGCACCTGGACGCGCGAGTTCGACCGCACGCAGGCTCGCGCCGTCCTCACGGGGGAGCGCCCGTTCGACGAGGCCACCCTCAGCGGAGGGCACGGGATGTCCGATGACACCGGCGCCGTCGACACCAAAGGACTCGAAGAGGCGGCCGTGGCCGAGATGAGCGACAAGCAGGCGCGGGCCCGGGCTCGCGGCTGACGCCTCACGACGATGAAGGGCCCGGATGCATCGGCATCCGGGCCCTTCATGGTTCGGGTCGGTCGGTCAGCCGCTCTTGCGGCGGAACTCGCGCTTGGTCACCGCGCCGTGGGCACTGTGGACGGCGGAGTCGCCGTCGAGATGCGCTTCACCGCGACGGTGCTGCGCGTTCTTCTTGTCGAGAGCCTCGCGGAACTTGCGCTTGACATCATCGGATGCCGCGCCGGGGGCTGTGTCTTCGTCGGTCATACCGCCACGATACGCAGGAGAGGGCCCCACTGATAGACTCGGCCGGGTTGCCGTATGGCATCCGCTCAATTTCATACTGAGCTCATGGAGCAGGCCCGGCAGAAAGCTGGTCCCCTGTGGTGGGTTCCCATCCGAACGGGATGGTGATCTTTCACTGGTGGCCAGCGCAGGCGGTCTTCGCGGACATCTTTCCGCACGCCCATATCTGCCTGTTCCGCTCCTTCGCACGATCTCGCGCACGAAACGCGTGAGCGAGTCTAAACAAAGAAGGAGAGACCTTTTGGAAGGTCCTGAAATCACCGCCGCTGAAGCCGTCCTCGACAATGGCCGCTTCGGTACCCGCACTGTCCGCTTCGAGACCGGACGCCTCGCTCAGCAGGCCCAGGGCGCAGTCGCCGCCTACCTCGACGAAGAGACGATGATCCTGTCGGCCACGAGCGCCGGCAAGCACCCCCGTGAGGGCTTCGACTTCTTCCCCCTGACGGTCGACGTCGAAGAGCGCTCGTACGCCGCGGGCAAGATCCCCGGATCGTTCTTCCGCCGTGAGGGCCGCCCCTCCACCGAGGCGATCCTCGTGTGCCGTCTCATCGACCGCCCGCTGCGCCCGTCGTTCGTCGACGGTCTCCGCAACGAGGTTCAGATCGTCATCACCGTCCTGTCGATCGCACCGGGCGAGTACTACGACGCCCTCGCGATCAACGCGGCATCGGCATCGACCCAGATCTCGGGTCTGCCGTTCTCCGGCCCGATCGCCGGTGTGCGCCTCGCGCTGATCCCCGGTCACGGCGAGCATGCCGACCAGTGGGTCGCGTTCCCGAACCAGGCTCAGGTCGAAGAGGCCGTGTTCGACCTGATGGTCGCCGGTCGTCTTCTGCCCGACGGCGACGTCGCGATCATGATGGTCGAAGCCGAAGCGACCGAAGGCAGCTGGAACCTCATCAAGGGCGGCGCCGTCAAGCCGAGCGAAGAGGTCGTCGCCGGTGGCCTCGAGGCCGCCAAGCCGTTCCTCAAGCAGCTCGTCGAGGCCCAGGCCGAGATGGCCGCGAGCTCGTCCCGCGCCCCGGGTGTCTACCCGGTCTTCGCGCCGTACAGCTCCGAGGTCTACGACTTCGTCGCCGGCCGTGCGTACGACGACCTGGTGAACGTCTACCAGATCGCCGACAAGCAGGAGCGTCAGGCCGCAGACGACGTCGTGAAGGACCGCGTCAAGGCGGAACTCATCGCCGCTGTCGAGGCCGACGAGCTCCCGGCGGGCGCGCCGATCGAGTTCTCCGCCGCCTACAAGTCGGTGACCAAGGTCGTCGTCCGTGGCCGCATCCTCTCCGAGGGCGTCCGCATGGACGGCCGTGGCCTGGCGGACATCCGTCCGCTCGACGCCGAGGTGCAGGTCATCCCGCGCGTCCACGGCTCCGCGGTCTTCCAGCGCGGCGAGACCCAGATCATGGGCGTCACCACGCTGAACATGCTCAAGATGGAGCAGCAGATCGACTCGCTGTCACCCACGACGAGCAAGCGCTACATGCACCACTACAACTTCCCGCCCTACTCGACCGGTGAGACCGGTCGTGTCGGCAGCCCGAAGCGTCGCGAGATCGGGCACGGCTTCCTCGCCGAGCGCGCGCTCGTGCCGGTGCTGCCCAGCCGCGAGGAGTTCCCGTACGCGATCCGTCAGGTCTCCGAGGCGCTGAGCTCCAACGGCTCCACGTCGATGGGCTCCGTCTGCGCGTCGACCCTCTCCCTGCTGAACGCGGGTGTGCCGCTGCGCGCCCCCGTCGCCGGCATCGCGATGGGTCTCGTCTCCGACCAGGTCGACGGCCAGACGCGCTACGCCGCACTGACCGACATCCTCGGCGCGGAAGACGCGCTCGGCGACATGGACTTCAAGGTCGCCGGAACGAGCGAATTCATCACGGCGATCCAGCTCGACACGAAGCTCGACGGCATCCCGTCGTCGGTGCTGACCGCCGCGCTGACGCAGGCCAAGGACGCCCGCATGACGATCCTGGGCGTTCTGAACGCCGCGATCGACGCGCCCGACGAGATGGCGGCCACCGCGCCGCGCGTCATCAGCGTGCAGATTCCGACCGACAAGATCGGCGAGCTGATCGGCCCCAAGGGCAAGACGATCAACTCGATCCAGGACGAGACCGGCGCTCAGATCTCGATCGAGGAAGACGGCACCGTGTACATCGGCGCTGTCGACGGTCCGTCCGCCGAGGCCGCGCGCGCGCAGGTCAACGCGATCGCCAACCCGACCAACCCCGAGGTCGGCGAGCAGTTCCTGGGCACCGTCGTGAAGCTCGCCGCCTTCGGCGCCTTCGTGTCGCTGCTTCCGGGCAAGGACGGCCTGCTGCACATCAGCGAGGTCCGCAAGCTCGCCGGTGGCAAGCGTGTCGAGAACGTCGAAGACGTGCTCGGTGTCGGCCAGAAGATCCTCGTGCGCATCACGAAGATCGACGACCGCGGCAAGCTGTCGCTGGAGCCGGTCGTCGAGGAGCCCGCAGATCAGGAAGGCTCCGCAGCCGCGAGCGAGGGCCCCGAGGCTCCCGCCGAAGGCTGATCCTCCTCTCGTCGAATGCCCGTTCCTCCCGTTTCGGAGGGGCGGGCATTCGCCGTTCCCAGGCGGCTCCGTCGCACGTGATGAAACCGTTACGGAATCGGCCCGTCGGGAGTGCCCGGATGCTCGGCTGTACGCCCGGGCTGCCCTTACCCTCGGAGTAACGACATCGGGCCCTCGGAGTTTCGATATCGGGCCGCTCGACGTCACGACATCGAGCCCCGGTGCGACGCATCGGGGTGAGCGGTGACGCGGATCCTCGATCGCTCCGCATGGAGGAATCATGGCAGCGACCCACGCCGGGAGTGGCACGCCCCGCGTCGCCGAGCCCCGCGTGCACCCCTCCGGTCCACTGCCCGTCTCGGGAGCTCCGCTCGGTCGATCCCTGCGGGTGCCCCTCGGAGAGACCGGCTTCTCCGTCTTCCCGCTCGTCCTCGGCGGCGCCGAGTTCGGCTGGCACGTCGACATCGCCGCGGCTCACGCGATCCTCGACACCTATGTGCGCCGCGGTGGCAACGCCGTCCACACGTCGGACAGCTACGCCGCCGGTCGCAGCGAACACGTGATGGGCCAGTGGCTCCGCTCCCGCGGCACGCGGGACGATGTCGTGCTCGCCGTGCGGGTGGGGCGCAACCCCGACAATCCTGGGCTCGGCTCCATCAACCTCGTGCGTGCGGTCGAGGCGTCGCTCACGCGTCTGGGCACCGATCGCATCGATGTGCTCTACCTCGACGGCTCCGCCGACCGGGTGACCGTGCTCGAAGACACGCTGGCCACCGCCGAGTGGCTCGTCGACGCGGGCAAGGTGCGGGCTCTCGGCACCTCCGGTCACACGGCCGCCCAGCTGGTCGAGGCCCGCATCCTCTCTGCCGCGGGCTACCCCCGCTTCGCGGCGCTCGATGTGCCGTACAACGTGCTCCGCAGAGAGGAGTTCGACGGCGACCTGCGTCTGGTGGCCGGTGCGCAGGGCATCGCGGTCACACCCTCGCAGGCTCTCGAGCACGGATACCTCTCCGGTGCGCACCGCGAGCGCGACCGGGTCGGCTCCTCGGTGCGCGGCAGGCAGCTCGCCGCGAACATGAACCGCCGCGGCGCGCGCACCCTCCGCGCGCTCGACCACGTCGCGGGGGAGCTGGGCGTGCCGACGGCCGCCGTCGCGATCGGATGGCTCCTCGCGCAGCGCGTCGTCGTCGCGCCGATCGTGAACGCGTACGCCCCGGCTCATGTCGAGGAGCTCGTGCAGGGCACCGGCGTGCACCTCAGCCGTGCGCATCTCGCAGATATCGCCCGGGCCGCGGAGTGAGCGCCCCCTGACGTAGAGTGGAATGAGCCGTGGTCACCCGCGGTGTGGGACGACGAAGCGAGCGACGACGTGACGCACTATCTCTATCTCGTGCGCCATGGTGAGCACCTCGACGCCGAGCACGGTCTGGCCGACGGCCCGTTGTCTCCGCGGGGCCGCCGCCAGGCAGACCTCCTCGCCGACCGTTTGTCGGGCGTGCCGCTGACGAATGTCTGGCATTCGCCGCTCGAGCGGGCCGCCGAGACGGCGCGCGCCGTCTCCCAGCGGCTGCCCTCCGTCGACCCGGAGCCCACCGCGCTCCTGTTCGACTGCGTGCCGAGCGGTCTCTCCTCCGGCACCCCCTCGGTGTACGAGCCGTTCTTCGGCGGCGTGACCGAGGCCGAGATCGACGCGGGCTCCGCGCAGATGGCCGATGCGACGGCCGAGTTCCTCGCGCACCGCCCGAATGCGCACGAACTCCTCATCACCCACAACTTCGTCATCGCCTGGTTCGTGCGCGAGGTCCTGCAGGCTCCCGAGTGGCGCTGGCTCACGATCAACCAGGCCCACTGCGGGCTGACCGTCCTCGCCCAGCGCGCGGGACGACCGTGGACCCTGGTGACCCACAACGACCTCGCGCACCTTCCGATGGAGCTTCGCACCGGCCTTCCCGAGGCCCCGCTGATCTGACGGGTCCGGCCCGGGCCGTCCTAGGCTGATCGGATGCCACAGCCCGCCGCCGAGATCACGCTCACCGCGGAGCAGGTGGCGCAGCTGGTGCGCGAGCAGCATCCGTCGTTCGCCGGCCCCATCGGCACGGTCTCTCACGGCTGGGACAACGACGTGTTCCGACTCGGCGACCGCTGGGCCGTCCGGGCGCCGCGACGGCGGCCGGCGGTCGCGCTGATCGAGAACGAGCAGCGGTGGCTTCCGGAGATCGCGGAGCGGATGCCGGTGGCCGTGCCTGCTCCGGTCGCGACCGGCATCCCCGGGGCGCTCTTCCCGTGGCCGTGGAGCATCGTGCCGTGGTTCGACGGGGTGAGCGCCGCCGGTGTCAGTGCTTCGGGCCGCGACCGGCTCGCCCCCGCTGTCGCCGCGGGCGTGGTCGCCCTGCACACCGACGCCCCCGCGGATGCGCCGGTCAACGCGTTCCGGGGCGTCGCCCTGCGGAAGCGCGCCGACGCGGTCGAGCCCCGGCTCACGGGGTCACCGGAGCTGATGGCTCAGTGGCGCGACGGGTGCGCTGCGCCCGAGTGGCCGGGCGCGCCCGTCTGGGTGCACGGCGACCTGCACGTCGGCAACCTCATCTGCCGCGGCGGTGAGCTCCGCGCCATCATCGACTTCGGCGACCTGACCTCCGGCGATCCCGCCTGCGATCTCGCGGTCGCGTGGCTCGCGTTCACCACAGACGGCCGCGCGGTCTTCCGGGCCGAACTGCAGGGGCGCTACGACCCGCACATCTGGCGGCGCGCCAGGGCCTGGGCCGTGGCGATCGCCTCGCTCGTCGCGGATGCCGACGACGCCTCTCTCCGGGAGATGTCCGCCCACGCGGTCGCCCAGCTCCTCACCGACACCGCAGACTGACACGGCCGGTTTGGTCGACCACGCCCGGAGGGGAAGAATCGACCGGTGCTCGATGGCCCCCTCCTCGCTGATTGGCTTCCCGTCTCGGCGACCGCGCTGGCGTTCCTGATCGTGGCGGCGGGGCTCGCGGGATGGGTCGACGCCGTCGTCGGCGGGGGAGGCCTCATCCAGCTGCCCGCGCTCGTCATCGGGATGCCCAAGGACGTCGCGACGCCGTTCATCCTGGGCACGAACAAGCTGTCGTCGTTCTTCGGCACGCTGTCGGCCAGTTGGGTCTACCTCCGCCGCATCCGTGTGCACCTCGCGCTCCTGATCCCGCTGGTGGTCGGCGCCTTCGGCGGTTCCGCAGTCGGCGCCGCACTCTCGCGGTACGTGCCGCGGGAGGTGCTGACACCCGTGGTCCTCGTTGCGGTCGTCATCGTGGCGGTCTACACGCTCCTGCGCCCGAAGATGGGTCTGCATCACGAGCCCCGCCACACCGGTCGCGCCGCGGTCGCCTGGCGGTCGGGGCTGATCGGGGTCCTGGTGGGCTTCTACGACGGCATCCTGGGCCCGGGAACCGGATCGTTCTTCGTGATCCTCCTCGTCGGCGTGCTGGGCTTCGGCTTCCTGCAGGCGAGCGTGAACGCGAAGATCGCCAACCTGACGACGAACCTCGCCGCGCTGATCGTCTACGGGGTGCACGGCGAGATCATCCTGCTGCTGGGCATCGCGATGGCCGCCGCCAACATGACCGGGGGTTTCCTCGGAGCCCACATGGCCACGAAGAACGGAAACGGGTTCGTCCGCATCGTCTTCCTCGTCGTGCTGTCGCTGCTGATCGTCAAACTCGCCGCCGACACGATCGCGCAATTCACCGCCGCGTAGGCTGGGCCCATGACGACGCGCGTGGCCCTGGTGGGCGGCACCGGCAAACTCGGCAGCATCATCGCCGAGGTGATCGCCGCGACCGACGGTTTCGAGGTCGTCGCGACGCTCGGCTCCGCAAGCGACCTCAGCGAGATCGACGGCGCCGACCTCGTCGTCGACGCATCGACACCCGCCGTGTCGATCGATGTGGTCCGCGCGGCCGTCGAGCGCGGCATCCACGTGCTCGTCGGCACGTCGGGCTGGTCCGCCGCCCGCATCGCCGGCATCCGTCCGCTCGTCGACGCGGCCGGTACGGGGGCGGTGTTCATCCCGAACTTCTCGCTCGGCTCGGTCATCGGGTCGGCGATCGCCGCGGCATCCGCACGGTTCTTCCCCTCGATCGAGATCGTCGAGACCCACCGCGAGACGAAGGTGGACTCTCCGAGCGGCACCGCGGTGCGGACGGCCGAACTCATCGCCGCGGCACGGTCCACGGCCGGGCCGGTCGAAGCGCCGCACGCCGATCAGCGCGCCCGCGGACAGCAGATCGCCAGCATCCCGGTCCACTCGCTCCGCCGCCCGGGCGTGATCGCGCGTCAGGAGACCATCCTGTCGGGTCCGGGGGAGTCGCTCTCCATCGTCCACGACACGATCGATCCCGCAGCGGCCTACGCTCCCGGCATCCGGGTCGCCCTCGTCGCCGCTCGTGACGCCCGCGGCGTCGTGATCGGTCTCGACTCGATGATCGATATCGGCGTACGCACGCCCGGTGAGCGTCCCGCGGGCGCACCTGTCCTCGACCCGCCGTCGGGGCAGGTCGCACGGGGCACCGGCGCATGACCACACGCATCGGCGTCGCGATCGTCGCGGCGGTCCTGGGGCTCTACGTCGTGCTCGTCGGGCACCGGGCGTGGCTGCTCGTGACCAGCGGAGACCCCGTCGGCGTGGCGATGGGCGTCGCGATGGTGATCCTCCCCGTGGTCGCGGTCTGGGCGCTGTGGCGCGAGCTCAGCTTCGGAATCGGTGCGCAGCGCCTCGGACGCCGTCTCGCCGAGGACGGTGCGCTTCCCGACGAGGAGCTGACTCTCCGCCCGAGCGGACGACCCGTCGCGGCGGAGGCCGACGCCCTCTTCCCGGCCTATCGCGATGCGGTCGAGGCCGCCCCCGATGACTGGCGGGCCTGGTACCGGATGGGCCTGCTGTACGACGGTTCGGGAGACCGCCGCCGTGCCCGCGGGGCGATCCGGACGGCGATCACGCTCGAACGCGCCGACCGCCGGCGCTGACGGTCGAACCGTCGTCAGAGCGCCGACGCGACCGCGTCCTCGACCGTCGGATGCCGGAACGCGAACCCCGAGTCCAGGAGGGCTTTCGGCACGACATGGGTGTCGACGGTCAGCAGCGCCTGAACGGCGTCGGCGCTGAGCGCGAGCTTCATCGCCCACACGGGCGCCCGGAGGAGGTACGGCCTGTTGAGCCCGCGTGCGAGAGCGAAGCCGAGGTCGTTCGCGGTGGCGCGCTGCGGTCCCGAGAGGTTCACCGGCCCGGTCAGCCTCTGATCGATGACGTGACGGATGGCGCGGACCTCGTCGTCGAGCGATATCCACGGCCAGACCTGCGTGCCTCGGCCGATCGGACCGGACAGTCCAAGCCGGGTGAGCAGGATGAGCGGTTTCAAGACGCCCTGGCGGTGGACGACGGGGGCTGTGCGCAGGAGGGTGACGTTCTCACCCGCAGTCCGGGCCGCGCTCTCCCACTCGCCGCAGAGGTCCGAGAGGAAGGCATCGCCGCGGGGTCCGTCTTCCTCGAACGTCCGCCCACGGCCCTCCGGCGGGTAGTAGCCGACGGCCGACGAGCTGACGAAGTGCGGCGCCTCGTCGCCGAGTTCGCGCAGGGCGCGGGCGAGGGTCTGCGTCGGATGGATCCTCGACCAGACGAGTTCTCGCCGGTACCGGCTCGTCCAGGGGAAGTGACCGATGCTCGCGCCGTTCAGGTTCACCACGGCGGTCGCGCCGGCGAGCACCGCAGGATCGAGCGTCTCCGATCCCGGGGCCCAGCGCACCTCGTCCGGTCCCTGCGCCTCATGGCGCACGAGCCGCACGACGCGGTATCCATCGGCCGTGAACGAGTCGGCGAGCGCCCGTCCGATCAGCCCGGAGGCGCCCGAGAGGACGACGCGCGCGTCAGGCAAGCGTGGCCTCGAGCGTGATCTCGATGCCGGCGAGAGCGGCCGAGACCGGGCATCCGGTCTTCGCCTCGTCGGCGATGCGGGAGAAGTCCTCCGCGGAGAGTCCGGGCACGGTCGCGTTGACGTTCAGGTGCGATCCGGTGATGCCGGTGCCGGGAATGAAGGTGACCGACGCGGTCGTCTCGACCGTCGTGGGAGGAGTGCCGTTCTCGGCGAGGGCGTTCGACAGCGCCATGCTGTAGCAGGACGAGTGCGCTGCGGCGAGGAGCTCCTCCGGTGTCGTGACGGAGGTGGAGCCTTCGCTGCGGGCCTTCCAGTTGACGGCAAGCGGGCCCTGATTGGAGCTTTCCAGGGCGACGTCGCCGGAGCCTTCGAACAGGCTGCCCTTCCAGCTGGTGGTGGCTTCGCTCGTGACGCTCATGGTGTCTCCTCGGTCGCTCGTACAGGGTGCGTCCGAGCCTAGACCTCGCCCCTGAGCGGGGGATATGCCTTGACGGCGGCGTCCTGACGGGTCAGCCGGCGCGGCCGACGAACCCGCCGCGCTGCAGCAGGACCCACAGCTGGCATCCCAGGCAGAGCCCGAACACGGCGTTGAGGAACGCGGCCATGAAGGCGAGAGCGGCGGCGATCGGCAGGGCGAGAGGCACGCCGGCGAGGTGGAGGACGAGGCCGACCGTGGTGACGACCAGGCCGACGCCCTGCGCGAAACGCGGCGGACGGGGATCCTCGAGATCGGTCGGGGGAGCGAGGCGCGGCCGGATGACGGCGCGATAGAACGTGCCCCAGGGAGCGGTGCGCGGCGAGGCGACGCCCCAGACGAACAGGAGGGCGACGAGGAGGACGGCAAGGAAGCCCAGGTCGGTCACGCGCATCTCGAGGGGCACGGAGGGAAGCACCCATCCCCGAACGGGGACGATGAACATCCCTCCGCCGATGGGGCCGAGCCCACCGAACGAGGCGTCGGTGTGCGCCGTCGACATTCCGAGCAAAGACAACAGGGTCGCGAGGAGCAGCAGCACGGACGTGACGGCGGCCGCGAACCGCGGTCCGCGAGGATCGATGCCGCGCCGCTCAGGCACGGACTCCTCCGCTGGTCACGCGATCGAGTTCCATCTCGATGACCGATCTGCTCGGAGTTCCGCCGAAGCGGGTCTGCACGACGCCGTCGCGGTCGAGGATCAGCGTGGTCGGCGTCTGCATCACCCGGAAGTGTCGGGCGATGTCGGGCCGGTGGGTCAGATCGACGTTGAGGTGCAGCACGCCGGGCTGCCCGTCCGCGATCTCCCGGAGTGCGCGGTGGACCCCCGGACACCGGCTGCACATCTCGGTGCTGAACTGCAGCAGCGTCGCGGACGTGCCGAGGTGCGAGGCGCCGAGTCGCCGGGGCTCGACGACCTCGTCCGGATCGACGTGCCGGGGGCGGTTCTGGAGCCACCGGAGGACGAGTCCCACGCCGACCGTCGCCGCGAGCAGTGCGGCGAGCACGAGGATGGCGGGCAGGAGGTCCATGACCGCTCCACAGTAGTGGCTCGGGGGCACCTCGCGGCGAGTGCCGGATGCCGCCGCGTCATCTGCGGTCATGGCGCGGGTAGGGTGGCAGCCGTGAGTGAGAACGCAGCCGCCCCCGAGATCGAATTCCGCAGCGACGTCACCGTCGAGCTGGTCCGGGCAAATGCGTCCGACAGCGACGTGCTGTTCGCCGCCCGCGTGTCGACGCAGGGCGAGCAGACGCTCGCCTCCGCCGCCGACGGCAGCGAGGCGACATCCCGCGACCGCGGACTCATCAACTACCTGATGAGGGACCGCCACGGCTCGCCGTTCGAGCACAACTCGATGACCTTCTACGTGCAGGCGCCGATCTTCGTCTTCCGCGAGTTCATGCGACACCGGATGGCGTCGTACAACGAGGAGTCCGGCCGCTATCGCGAACTCCGTCCGGTCTTCTACGTCCCCTCGGCGGAGCGCAACCTGCTGCAGGTCGGCAAGCCGGGCGCGTACCAGTTCCACCCCGGCACCGCCGAGCAGGTGGAGCTCGTGCAGCAGACCACGCGGGAGGCATCCGCGGCGGCCTTCGACGCCTACCAGCGGATGCTCGACGCGGGTGTGGCCCGCGAGGTCGCCCGCATCGTGCTGCCGCTGAACATCTTCTCGTCGATGTACGTGACGGTGAACGCCCGATCGCTGATGAACTTCCTGTCGCTGCGCACCAAGCGCGAGGGCACGCACTTCCCGTCGTTCCCGCAGCGCGAGATCGAGATGTGCGCCGAGAAGATGGAGAACGCGTTCGAAGAGCTCATGCCCTTCACCTACGCCGCCTTCAACGCGAACGGGCGCGTCGCGCCCTGACCGTGCCTTGTGATCGCCGCCGCGTCCCGCGGCCGGTGACGGTCGGTGGGCCGCCACACGGCGGAGGGGGCCCGACGGGTAACCTGGACACCATGACGCACTCCGGCAATCCCTTCGGTCAGGTGCTCGTCGCGCTGGTCACTCCCATGACCGCCGACGGCGAGGTCGACTGGCCCGCCGTCGAGAAGCACATCGACGCGGTCATCGCGGGCGGTGCCGACGGCATCGTCGTCACCGGCACGACCGGCGAGACGAGCACGCTCACCGACGCCGAGAAGCTCCGCCTCGTCGAGGTCGGCAAGTCCGTGTCGGCAGGCCGGGCGAAGATCATCACCGGGGGAGGGTCCAACGAGACCGCCCACGCCATCGAGCTCTACAAGGCGAGCGAGAAGGCGGGCGCCGACGGCATCATGATCGTCACGCCGTACTACAACAAGCCCACGCAGGCCGGCATCCTGACCCACTTCCGGCTCGTCGCGGATGCCACCGATCTCCCAGTCATCATGTACGACATCCCGGGTCGCACCGGCGTGCCGCTGAAGTACGAGACCATCCTCCGGCTGGCCAAGCACCCCAACATCCTCGCGGTGAAGGACGCCAAGGGCGACTTCAGCGAGGTCTCGCGCGTCCTCAACCAGACCGACCTCATGTACTTCTCCGGAGACGACGCGAACGTGCTCCCGCACCTCTCGATCGGTGCGAGCGGGTTCATCGGCGTCACCGCCAACATCACTTCCGCTCCGTACCGTGCGATCGTGGATGCCGTCAACCGCGGCGACCTGCACGCGGCGACCGCCGCGCATCGCAGCCTCGAGCCTCTCGTGCGTGCGGTCATGACCCACGTTCCGGGAACCGTGAGTGTGAAGTACATCCTCCACGGTCTCGGCCGCATCACCAGCCCCCGTGTCCGCCTTCCGCTCGTCGGTCCCGAAGAGTGGGAAGCCGCTCTCATCGAGGACGAGCTCGCGCTCGTCGCGGACATCGACGGTGCGGACTTCTCGAACTTCCGACCCGACCGCAATGCCGCCGCAGGCGGCGCCCTCCCGAAGGTGCATGGAACCACGCGATGAGCAATACCGTCTCCGCCCCCGAACCCCTCGCCCCCGGCACTCTTCGCGTCACCCCTGTCGGGGGACTCGGCGAGGTCGGCCGCAACATGACCGTCTTCGAATACGACGGCAAGCTCCTGATCGTCGACTGCGGTGTGCTGTTCCCCGAGGAGCACCAGCCCGGCGTCGACCTTATCCTCCCCGACTTCGAGGCGATCCGCGGACGCCTCGACGACATCGTGGGTGTCGTCCTGACCCACGGTCACGAGGACCACATCGGCGCCGTACCGTACCTCCTCAAGCGCAAGGCGGACATCCCCCTCATCGGATCCCAGCTGACGCTCGCGCTCGTCGAGGCCAAGCTCAAGGAACACCGGATCAAGCCGTACTCGTTGACGGTGAAGGAAGGTCAGAACGAGCAGATCGGTCCGTTCGACCTGGAGTTCATCGCGGTGAACCACTCCATCCCCGACGCGCTCGCCGTCGCCGTCCGCACACCGGCCGGCCTCGTCCTCGCGACCGGCGACTTCAAGATGGACCAGCTTCCGCTCGACGACCGCCTGACCGATCTTCGCGCCTTCGCCCGCCTCGGTGAGGAGGGCGTCGACCTCTTCCTCGTCGACTCGACGAACGCCGACGTCCCCGGCTTCACCCCGCTCGAGCGGGAGATCGGCCCGGTCCTCGACCAGGTCATCGGCAAAGCGCCCCGCCGCGTCATCGTCGCGAGCTTCTCGAGCCACGTGCATCGCGTCCAGCAGGTCATCGACGCCGCCGCGGCCCACGGTCGCCGGGTGGCGTTCCTCGGCCGCTCCATGGTGCGCAACATGACGATCGCCGAGGACCTCGGGTACCTCAAGGTCCCCTCGGGCGTCCTGATCGACTACAAGAAGGCGAAGGACCTCCCCGAGGACAAGATCGTCTACATGTCGACCGGGTCCCAGGGCGAGCCGATGGCGGTCCTCTCGCGCATGGCCAACCTCGACCACGCGATCGAGCCCGGCGAGGGCGACACCGTCATCCTCGCGTCGAGCCTGATCCCCGGCAACGAGAACGCCGTCTACCGGGTCATCGACGGCCTCACGAAGCTCGGCGCGAACGTCGTCCACAAGGCGAACGCCAAGGTGCACGTCTCGGGTCACGCCGCCGCGGGCGAGCTCCTCTACTGCTACAACATCCTCAAGCCGCGCAACGTCCTCCCCATTCACGGCGAGTACCGCCACCTGATGGCCAATGCGAAGCTCGCTCAGGACAGCGGCGTCCCCGCGGAGAACACGATCCTCGCCGAGAACGGCACGATCATCGACCTGAAGGGCGGCGTCGCCCGCGTCGCCGGCCAGCTCGACCTCGGCTTCGTCTACGTCGACGGGTCGTCCGTCGGCGAAATCACCGACGCCGACCTCAAGGACCGTCGGATCCTCGGCGAAGAGGGATTCATCTCCGTCATCGTCGTCGTGGACGCTGCGACCGGCCGCATCGTGTCGGGCCCCGAGATCCACGCCCGCGGTGTCGCGGAGGACGACGCGGTCTTCGACTCGGTGAAGCCGAAGATCGCGCAGGCCCTCGCCGACGCGGCGCAGTCCGGCGTCCGCGATCAGCATGCGCTGCAGCAGGTCGTGCGGCGCACCATCGGCCGGTGGGTCAACCAGTCGCTCCGTCGCCGTCCCATGATCGTCCCGATGGTCATCGAGGCCTGAGCGAGTCGGGGCGATCGCCCCACCTGACCGTCTCCGAACGGATGGATGCCGCGGCGCGCTGAACCACTCAGCGCGCCGCGTCAATCCGGGCAAGTGTCGGTGCTCGCGCCTACCGTGGAGACATGGCCAGGAGCACCAGTCCGACCAGCAAGTCCCGTGCGTCCGCGCCGGGCTCGCCGTCGCGCGCCAAGAAAGCCGATCCCGCACCTCGGAAGAAGGCTGATCCGGCGCCCCGACGCTACGTCGACGAAGCCGAGAAGCCGTCGGTCATCACCCGGGCCTGGATGGGCCTGGCCCACATGGCGGGCGGTGTCTTCCGGGCCTTCGGGCCCGAGACCCTCGAAAAGGACCAGCGCCGCGACGGCTTCCCCTTCCTCCTCGTGCTCATGGCGATCGCCGGTGCGACCGTCGAGTGGTTCCTCATCGGCACGCAGGTGGGCACGAACATCAGCGCCTACTCCGTCGGCGGCCTGCTCGGGCGCGAAGCGTTCATCCTTCCCGTCCTCCTCCTCCTCCTCGCGGGGTGGCTCTTCCGGCATCCGCCGTCCGTGCATGACAACGGCCGGATCGGCATCGGATTCGGGCTCTTCGTCCTGGCGGTCGCCGGGTTCTGCCACGTCGTGGGAGGGCGCCCGCAGCCGAGCGGCGGTCTTCCCGCCCTCAGCGAAGGAGGCGGCCTCTTCGGCTGGATGATCGGCGAACCGCTCACCGTCATGACCGAGATCGGCGCCGGCATCGTGCTGGGCCTCCTCGCCTTCCTGAGCGTTCTTATCCTCACGAAGACCCCGCCGAACCGCATCGGCCATCGCCTCGGCGACCTGTACGCGTGGATGTTCGACGCCGAGCGCCCCGAGCGTGCCGAGAAGGGGGAGACCGGCCCGACCGTCGCCTTCGACGCGGTCGACGATGACGACGATCCGGCGTTGCCCTGGTGGCGCCGCAACAAGTCCGGCCGCGAGGAAGACGTCGACGGGGGACTCGGCGCCGACGACCTCACCGCGCTCCTCGAAGCCAGCCGTGACGGCAGCTTCGACAAGGCCGTCACCACCCCCGAGGTGGCGCCCGAGGCCATGACGGAGATCATCGAGCCCCTCGACGTTGCCGCGGCCGCACCTCCGCGACGGCCCGGCCGCAAGCCCGGATCCCTCGACGTGCCTCCCACGCCTCCGCTCCCGGAGTTCGTGGCCGCAAACCTCGACTCCGTCGACCCCTCCTCGGCCGACTACCGGCTCCCGGGAACCGACGCGCTGGCCGCCGGCACTCCCCACAAGGAGCGCTCGGAGGCCAACGACGCCATGGTCCGCGCGATCATGGGCGTGTTCGAGCAGTTCTCGATCAACGCGAAGGTCACGGGCTTCTCGCGCGGTCCGACCGTCACCCAGTACGAGATCGCGCTGGGCTCCGGCGTGAAGGTCGAGCGCATCACCGCCCTGACGAACAACATCGCCTACGCCGTCGCCTCGAACGAGGTGCGCATCCTCGCTCCGATTCCGGGCAAGAGCGCGATCGGTGTCGAGATCCCGAACACCGACCGTGAGATCGTGACCCTCGGCGACGTGCTGCGCTCGGGCAACGCCCAGCAGGCTACCCACCCGATGACCATCGGCATCGGCAAAGACGTCGGAGGCGGATACGTCGTCGCGAATCTCGCGAAGATGCCCCACCTCCTCGTCGCCGGCTCGACCGGGTCGGGCAAGTCGAGCTTCGTGAACTCGATGATCACAAGCCTGCTGATGCGGGCGAAGCCGTCCGACGTCCGCATGGTGCTGATCGACCCCAAGCGGGTCGAGCTCACCGCCTACGCGGGAGTCCCGCACCTCATCACGCCCATCATCACGAACCCCAAGAAGGCCGCGGAAGCCCTGCAGTGGGTCGTGAAGGAGATGGACATGCGGTACGACGACCTCGCGTCGTTCGGGTTCCGCCACATCGACGACTTCAACAAGGCTGTCGTAGCCGGTGAGCTGCAACTCCCGGCGGGCAGTGAGCGCGTCCTGAAGCCGTACCCGTACCTCCTGGTCGTCGTCGACGAGCTCGCCGACCTGATGATGGTCGCGCCTCGTGACGTCGAGGACTCGATCGTCCGCATCACCCAGCTCGCGCGAGCATCCGGCATCCACCTCGTCCTGGCCACGCAGCGACCGTCGGTCGACGTCGTCACGGGCCTCATCAAGGCCAACGTGCCGTCGCGTCTCGCGTTCGCTGTGACGAGCGTGACGGATTCGCGCGTCATCCTCGACCAGCCCGGAGCCGATCGCCTGATCGGTCAGGGCGATGGTCTCTTCCTGCCCATGGGGACGTCCAAGGCCATCCGCGTGCAGGGCGCGTGGGTCGCCGAGAAGGAGATCGAGAAGGTCGTCCAGCACGTCAAGAATCAGGCGCGCCCGGAGTACCGCAAGGACGTCGAAGCCGTCATCGAGAAGAAGGAGATCGACGCCGACATCGGTGACGACCTCGAACTCCTCCTCGCCGCCGCCGAACAGATCATCTCGACGCAGTTCGGCTCGACGTCGATGCTCCAGCGCAAGCTCCGGGTCGGTTTCGCGAAGGCGGGCCGGCTCATGGACCTCCTCGAGGCGCGGGAGATCGTCGGACCCTCCGAAGGGTCGAAGGCGCGCGACGTCCTGGTGACCCCTGACGAGCTCCCCGCCGTCCTCGCCCGGCTCCGCGGTGAAGAGCCGCCAGAAGACGCCGCACCCGCTGCTCCGGCCGATCACGCGCCCGCTCCGTCGGCTGCCCCGCCCGTCCCGCCGATGCCGGCCGACCCGTACGGCCCCGATCCCGTGGCCGCCCAGTTCGACGGCTACGACGTCGTGGACGGCGACGACGGCGATGAGGATGCCTGGAGCCTCACCGGTCGTGACTGAGCGCGGGCCGGCCGTGATTAGGGTGGGTCTGTGACGATCCCGAGGCAGTTGCCCAACGCCATCACGATCGTGCGCATCCTCTGCGCGCCGATCTTCGTGTGGATGCTGCTGGCGTCCGGCGATGATGACGGCGCGCTCCGGTGGTTGGCCGCCGTGCTCTTCATCGTCGCGATCGCGACCGACGGCATCGACGGGTACCTGGCCCGCAAGTACGAGATCGTGACCGATCTCGGCAAGCTGCTCGATCCGATCGCCGACAAGGTGCTGACGGGCTGCGCCTTCGTGTGCCTGTCGATCCTGGGGGAGCTCGACTGGTGGATCACGATCATCGTCCTCGTGCGCGAGGTCGGCATCACCGTGCACCGACTCATGGTCGCGACCGACCACGTCGTGGCGGCGGCGTGGATGGGCAAGCTGAAGACGGTCGCCCAGGCTGTCGCGCTGTCCCTCGCCCTTCTTCCCCTCTGGACCGTCTTCGGTGACGGGGTGCATATCGTCAACGCGGTGACGATGACGATCGCCGTGGTCCTGACGATCGCCAGCGGCCTCGACTACGTGATCACTGCCGTCCGCGCCCGATCGGCGCGGCCGAACACCCCGAGCCGGCCGTGATCGAGCCGTTCGCACATGCCCTGCCGGACGACCTCGAGGAGACCCTCGTGTCCTCCGGACCGCGTTCGGAGCCGGAGCGCCTCGTCGAGCGTCTGCGAGAGCTCGGATGGAGCCTCGGGGTCGCAGAGTCGCTGACAGGCGGGCTCGTGGCGGCATCCGTGGTCGCCGTCCCGGGAGCGTCCGCGGTCTTCCGCGGCGGCATCGTCGCCTATGCGACCGACCTCAAATCCCGCCTGCTGGGCGTCGATGCGACACTTCTCGACGCCCACGGCCCCGTCCATCCGCGCGTCGCGCGCCAGATGGCCGAGGGCATCCGGCGCGCCGTGGGGGAGTCGGATGCCGCCGATGTCGGCATCGCCACGACGGGCGTCGCCGGACCAGGGCCGGCCGACGGTCAGCCTGCCGGAACCGTGCACATCGCCGTGTCGACCCCGCTCGGGTCGCGGGTCGAATCGCTCGAGCTGTCGGGCGACCGCGAGCAGATCCGGACCGAGGCGGCGGCCCGCGCGATCGCCCTCGCCATCGACGCGCTCTGAGGCGGGAATACGCCGGGTTTCACGCTCGTTACGGTTGGTGATTCCCACCCGTTCCCCAGCAGTCGGGGTCTAGGGTGACAACCAACGTGTTGTACCGTTGTTCCCCCCGAAGGGTGCATCGGCTGGACGGCAGAGGAGGGCACCGCATGATTTTGGTTCGTCAAGAGATCGGCGACGTTCTGCGCGACTTCCGTCTGCAGAAGGGCCACACTCTTCGGCAGGTGTCCGGTCGCGCGAGCGTGGCGCTCGGGTACCTCAGCGAGGTCGAGCGCGGTCAGAAGGAGGCGTCCAGCGAGATCCTCGCGGCCGTCGCCGAGGCCCTCGATGTGCCCATCTCCACGATCATGCGCGAAGTGGGTGAGCGCATCTCGGTTCTCGAGGGCCTCCACTCGATCACCGACGTCGTGCCGGATGATCTCGCGTCGCTCGGTGGGGACATCATCACCCCCGAGCTCTCGCTCCACTGACCGCTCGATGCGCCACAGTGAGTTCGACCGCGCCGTCGAGGCGGAGTTCGGCAGAGGTGGCGCGGCGCTGGTCGACGACCTGGTGCTGACGGCCGTGGGCGGTCGCACGGCCCGCGAGGCCCTGGCCGCCGGCGTTGCTCCTCGCGAGGTCTGGACGGCGCTGTGCATCGAGAATGACGTACCGCCCGCCCGCCGACACGGTGCCGGCCGGCTCGAGCCGCGCCGCTGATCGCGACACGCCGCGCGCGGCCATCGAAGATCTGTTCGATGCACGCGTAGGCTTCTGCACAACGGGAGTCAGACGGACGTCTTCCCCGCTGCTGGGTACGCCGACTCCGATGTCGGACCCCCTTCGTAGCGTGGAGAGCGTCAACTGACACCCACGCCCTGTTGCAGAATCCGAGCCTTCGGTGACGATCGCGACAGCCTACGGGCGACGGAACCTCGAGCACCAAGGAGCATGACCATGCCATCACCTGCCGACCGCGAGAAGGCCCTGGAATCGGCCCTCGCCCAGATCGACCGCCAGTTCGGCAAGGGGTCGATCATGCGCCTCGGAAGCGACGAGCGCGCTCCCGTCGAGGTCATCCCCACCGGCTCGATCGCCCTCGACGCCGCCCTCGGCATCGGCGGGATCCCGCGTGGCCGCGTCGTGGAGATCTACGGACCGGAGTCCTCCGGTAAGACCACGCTGACGCTCCACGCGATCGCCAACGCCCAGCGTGCTGGCGGCATCGCCGCGTTCATCGACGCCGAGCACGCGCTCGACCCCGATTACGCGCAGAAGCTCGGCGTCGACATCGACCAGCTTCTCGTCTCGCAGCCCGACACGGGTGAGCAGGCGCTCGAGATCGCCGACATGCTCATCCGTTCGGGAGCCATCGACCTGGTCGTCATCGACTCGGTGGCCGCGCTCGTCCCCGAGGCCGAGATCAAGGGCGAGATGGGCGACTCGCACGTCGGCCTCCAGGCCCGCCTCATGTCGCAGGCCCTGCGAAAGATCACCGGTGGCCTGAGCCAGACCAAGACCACCGCGATCTTCATCAACCAGCTGCGCGAGAAGATCGGCGTGTTCTTCGGCTCTCCCGAGACCACCGCCGGCGGAAAGGCGCTCAAGTTCTACGCGTCGGTCCGGCTCGACATCCGCCGCATCGAGACCCTGAAGGACGGTACCGAAGCGGTCGGTAACCGCACCCGCGTCAAGGTCGTCAAGAACAAGATGGCACCGCCCTTCAAGCAGGCCGAGTTCGACATCATCTATGGCGTCGGCATCTCCCGCGAGGGAAGCCTGATCGACTTCGGCGTCGAGCACGGCATCGTCAAGAAGTCGGGCGCCTGGTACACGTACGAGGGCGAACAGCTCGGTCAGGGCAAGGAGAACTCGCGCAACTTCCTCATCAAGAACACCGATGTGGCCGCCGAGATCGAGTTGAAGATCAAGCAGAAGCTCGGTGTGGGCATGCCCAAGGTGACCGAAGAGACCGCGAAGAGCGACGAGCTCGCTGCGCGTCGCCCGGCCTGAGCATGACGACGGACAACGGGGGCGAGCGCGAAACACTCGCCCCCGTCATCCCCCTCTTCGGCGCCCCCGACCCGGTTGCGCTGCACCCCTCCGGTGGTCGCGTCGGATCCTCGACCGCGTCGACGGGTGATTCGGGCGACACGGATGAGGCCGGGCAGTGGCACGCGACGTGGACGACCGACCGACCGGCATCCGCCTCTCCTGATCGGCCCAGCACGCCTCCCCGTCGTCTTGCCGCCGTCGAGGACGTCGATACGGCCTCGTCGGCGGTCGAGGAGCGGCGCGATGCGGCTGACAGGGCGGAGCGTATCCTCCTCCGCAAGCTCCGGACTCGTTCGCTGTCCCTCCGGGAGGCTCGCTCCGTGCTGACGGAGGCAGAACTAGACCTGGCCGATGCGGAAGACATCGTCGAGCGCTTCGTGGGTCTCGGCTACCTCGACGATCTCGCGCTCGCGGAACAGCTCATCGAGAAGGCGACCTCCCGCAAGGCTCAGGGGCGCCAGGCGGTCGCCCAGACCCTGTCTCAGCGCGGCATCCCACGAGAAGTGATCGACGAGGCCCTCGCGGAGCTCCCCGACGACGAAGAGGAGCGGGCTCTCGACTTCGCGCGGTCGAAGGCGAGGGGCATGGAGGATCTCGAACGAGACGTGGCCCTCCGGAGGCTTTCCGGTCAGCTCGCCCGCCGCGGATACGGAGCCGTCGCCTTCTCGGCGGCTCGGCGCGCGCTCGACGAGCTCCGCAGCGGCCCGCGCCGGGGAGTCCGCTTCGAGCCGTGACGTCTGGCGGTCTTCTCTGCGATACTGCAGCGGAGTGCGCCCCACCGCTCTCGGGAAGATGAGCGTGACGATAGACGTAGAGGGTCTGGTCAAGTCATTCAAGGATGTGCGCGCGGTCGACGGCATCTCCTTCTCCGTCGAGGCGGGCCAGCTCTTCGCCTTCCTCGGCGCCAACGGTGCGGGGAAGTCGACGACGATCGGCTGCGTGACGACTCTGCTGCAGCCCGACGCGGGACGCATCCGGATAGCCGGCCATGATGTGACGACGGATGCCGAAGCGGTACGGTCCGCCATCGGCGTCGTGTTCCAGCGGTCGCTGATGGACGACCAGCTCACGGTCCGGGAGAACCTGATCTTTCGCGCGGCTCTCTCGCGCGTTCCCGCGGAAGACGTCGCGCGCCGCGTGGGCGACCTCTCGGAGCTCATCGAACTCACCGACTTCCTCGATCGCCGGTACGGCCGGCTCTCAGGAGGTCAGCGTCGTCGAGCAGACATCGCGCGGGCGCTCCTGCACGAGCCCGCGATCCTGTTCCTCGATGAGCCCACGGCAGGCCTCGATCCGGCCAGCCGAGTCGCGGTCTGGTCGGCCATCGCACGGCTGCAGCGCGACAGAGGGCTGACCGTCTTCCTCACCACTCACTACATGCAGGAGACCGAGGATGCCGATCAGGTCACCGTCATCGACGCCGGTCGGGCGGTGGCCAGTGGCACCCCGTCCGCGCTCCGGGCGAAGTACAGCCGCAGCCTGCTGACCGTGACGACGTCCGACCCGGCGAGTCTTCTCCGCCTCGCGGAGGCGGCCGACGCGATCGCCGAACGCAAGGGCGCGACCCTCACGATCGCCGTGGCCGACGGGCGGCAGGCGCAGCGCATCCTGGCAGCTCACGGAGACGCCGTTCAGGACTTCGAGTTCCGGCACGGGCGGATGGACGATGTCTTCCTCGCCCTCACCGGCGCGGCCCACGCCGACGTGAACGTCGCATGAGGATCGTGACGTCGCTGGTCGTACGCAACCTCAGACTCTTCTTCCGCGACCGTCTCAACGTCTTCTTCTCACTGCTGAGCGGCCTCGTGCTGTTCTTCCTGTACACGCTGTTTCTCGCCCGGCTCCAGGTCGACGGGCTCGTCGCCACGCTGCCCGGGGTCGGCCGCGGAGACCTCGAAGCCTTCGTCGACAGCTGGATGCTGTCGGGCATCGTCCTCCTGACGACCGTCACCTCCGGCATCGGCGCCGTGTCGACCTTCGTCGAAGACCGGGCATCCGGCCGGTTCGCCGACTTCCTCGTCGCGCCCATCCGTCGTCACCACCTCGTGCTCGGCTACCTGCTGTCTTCCGTTCTGGTCGCCGTCGTGATGTCGAGCGTGATCTTCGTCCTCTCCGTCCTGTACCTCGGCCTCGCGCGTGGTGCGTGGCTCCAGCCGCTCGACCTCCTCGGAGGCGTGGGCGCGATGCTCCTCTGCTGCGCCGCGTTCACCGCGATCGGGGCGTTCGGGGCATCGTTCCTGAAAACAACGGGGGCGTATTCGGCGTTCGCGACCGTCGTCGGAACGGTTCTGGGATTCATCGCCGGGTCCTACATCCCCGTCGGCTCGCTTCCCTCGGCGGTCGCCTCCGTCGTCAACGCGCTGCCGTTCGCCCAGGGGGCGATGCTCCTTCGGCGTCCGTTCACCGCCGACACCCTGGCCGCCGTCACGGGTTCCGACCCCGAGGGCATGGCGGGTCTCCGCGAGTTCTACGGCATCGACCTCTTCGTCGGCACCGGTGAGGTGACCAGCCTGATGGCCTTGGGCGTGCTCGTCATCGTCTCGCTCGGGTTCAGCGCCCTCTCGGCCGCGCGCATCCGCTCCCTTCTCCGCTGACACGGCGGCCGCCCCGAGCGGCCTCGTAGAATGGCGTGATCATGACCAGCCCGTCCGCCGCTCCCACTCTCATCGCGCCCTCCCTCGCCGCCGTCGCGGGCGACGGACGACCCCGCACCTACGAGGTGCGGACGTTCGGATGCCAGATGAACGTCCACGACTCCGAGCGTTTGTCCGGTTCCCTCGAGTCCGCCGGCTACGTGCGAGCAGACACCGGCGTCGACGCCGATGTGATCGTCATCAACACCTGCGCGGTCCGAGACAACGCGGCCGGCAAGCTGTACGGCACCCTCGGGCACCTGAAGAGCCGCAAGGACAAGCACGAGGGCATGCAGATCGCCGTAGGCGGCTGCCTCGCCCAGATGGACAAGGATGCCGTCCAGCAGAAGGCCCCTTGGGTCGACGTGGTGTTCGGCACCCACAACATGGGTTCGCTGCCCAGCCTTCTCGAGCGTGCCCGCCACAACGGCGAGGCCGAGCTCGAGATCCTCGAATCGCTCGAGGTCTTCCCCTCCACCCTGCCGACCAAGCGGGATTCCGCCTCGAGCGGCTGGGTCTCGATCTCGGTCGGCTGCAACAACACGTGCACCTTCTGCATCGTGCCGAGCCTCCGGGGCAAGGAGAAGGACCGCCGTCCCGGCGACGTCCTCAGCGAGATCCGACTCCTCGTGGACGACGGCGCGATCGAGGTCACCCTGCTCGGTCAGAACGTCAACAGCTACGGCGTCGAGTTCGGCGACCGGCAGGCGTTCGGCAAGCTGCTCCGGGCCGCGGGCGAGATCCCCGGGCTCGAGCGGGTCCGCTTCACCAGCCCGCACCCTGCGGCGTTCACCGACGACGTCATCGACGCGATGGCCGAGACGCCGTCGGTCATGCCGCAGCTGCACATGCCGCTGCAGTCGGGTTCGGACCGCATCCTCAAGGCCATGCGACGCTCGTACCGCAGCGACCGCTTCCTCGGGATCCTCGACCGCGTGCGCGCGAAGATGCCCCACGCCGCGATCTCCACCGACATCATCGTGGGCTTCCCCGGTGAGACCGAGGAGGACTTCGAGGACACCATGCGCGTCGTCGAGCAGGCGCGCTTCGCGAGCGCTTTCACCTTCCAGTACTCCATCCGCGAAGGTACACCCGCGGCCACGATGCCCGATCAGGTTCCCAAGGAGATCGTCCAGCGCCGTTACGAGCGACTCATCGCCCTGCAGGAGCGGATCTCGCTCGAGGAGAACCAGAAGCAGCTCGGCCGTCTCGTCGAGGTGCTCGTTTCGTCGGCGGAGGGTAAGAAGGATGCCGCGACGCACCGCCTGACAGGCCGCGCCGAGGACAATCGTCTCGTCCACGTCGAAGTGCCGGCGGGCTCTCCCGCACCGCGTCCGGGTGACGTGGTCTCGGCAGTGGTCACGCACGCCGCGCCGTTCCACCTGCTCGCCGACAGCCCCGACGGCGCTCCGCTCAAGATCCGGCGCACGCGTGCCGGCGACGCGTGGGACCGCGCGCAGGCCGAGTCGTGCGGGGTCCCGACCCCCGCGTCGGGCGGCGCCCGTGCCGTCTCGCTCGGGCTCCCCGCGCTCCGCGTCGGGGAGTAGCCGGTGAGCGGCCCGCGCCTCTGGGCGATCGTGGGCGCGACGGGGACGGGCAAGACGTCGCTGTCCCTCGATCTCGCCGAGGGGCTCGGCCTCACGGGTCCCGGCGCGGAGATCGTCAACGCCGACGCGATGCAGCTCTACCGCGGCATGGACATCGGGACGGCGAAGCTCCCGGTGGATCAACGCCGCGGCATCCGGCACCATCTTTTCGACGTGCTCGAGGTGACGGAGGATGCCGCGGTGGCGGCGTACCAGGCGGAGGCACGCGCGGCGATCGCCGGCGTCTTCGCGAGCGGGAAGGACGCGATCCTGGTCGGCGGCTCCGGTCTCTACGTGTCGAGCGTGCTGTACGACTTCCGGTTCCCGCCGCGCGACCTCGACCTGCGGGCGCGACTCGAGGTCGAACTCGACCGTGACGGCGCAGGCGCCCTACTCGCGCGGCTCCGCGAGCTCGACCCCGTCACCGCCGAGCGCATCGACCCCCGCAACGGGCGCCGGAT
Source organism: Microbacterium sp. Ld4 (assembly GCF_045066555.1). Taxonomy (NCBI): domain Bacteria; kingdom Bacillati; phylum Actinomycetota; class Actinomycetes; order Micrococcales; family Microbacteriaceae; genus Microbacterium; species Microbacterium sp. Ld4. The sequence continues at coordinate 166,960 of NZ_JBISHE010000008.1, forward strand.
CGTCCGCGCCCTCGAGGTCGTCTCGCAGGGTGACGCCACCCATGGCGCGGTGCTGCCTGAGTCGCCCGTCCTCTGGCATGAGCCCACCACGATCGTCGGAGTGCACATTGATCGGCCCGAGCTCGTCGACCGGCTCGACCGACGCGTCGAGCAGATGTGGGCGGGCGGGATCGTCGCGGAGGCCGAGCGGCTCCGGGAGGTCGGCCTCGAGTCGGGTGCGACCGCGCGGCGGGCGATCGGCTACGCCCAGGCGCTCGCGCAGAGCGCGGGAGAGCTGACGCAGGACGAAGCGATCTCCCAGACGCAGGCGCTCACGCGCCGCTATGCGCGTCGCCAGGTGTCGTGGTTCGGGCGCTACCGGGACCTTCACCGCGTGGGCCCGGGCGCGTCGCCCGCAGACCTGCTCGCGCTCCGCTGACCGGCCAGGCGTCCGGGCGTCGCCCTAGAATCGGGGTGTGTCGACGATCGCATTCACCAAGGGCCACGGAACCGGCAACGACTTCGTGATCGTCGCCGATCCCGACGGGACCACCGAGCTCACCGGAGAGCAGATCGCTGCGCTCACCGATCGGAGGTTCGGCATCGGCGCGGACGGGTTGCTCCGTGTCGTGCGATCGACGGCCCTCGCGGAGGGTGCGGCGACGCCCGACGCCGAATGGTTCATGGACTACCGCAACGCCGACGGCTCGGTCGCGGAGATGTGCGGCAACGGGGTTCGGGTCTTCGTCAAGTACCTCCTGAGCGCGGGCTACGCCACGCTGGACGCGGGGGAGACCCTTCGCATCGGCACCCGAGCGGGCACGAAGGCCGTCACTCGAACCGAGAACGGCTTCGAGGTCGACCTCGGGCTCTGGCGCGCCGACGAGACCGACGTGCTCGTCCGCGCGCGCGGCGTCTCGGTCGCACGCCCCGGTCTCGGCATCGACGTGGGCAACCCCCACGTGGTCGTCGCGCTGTCGAGCACCGACGAGCTCGACGCTCTCGACCTGACCGTGCAGCCGATCCTCGAGCCGGCGCCGGAAGCCGGCGCCAATGTCGAGTTCGTGGTCCCCGCCGACCCGCTCATCACCGACGGCGTCGGTGCGATCCGGATGCGGGTGTTCGAGCGGGGTGTCGGCGAAACGCTGTCGTGCGGCACCGGGGTCGCGGCATCCGCTCTCGCCGTCCGGCACTGGGCGGGGCCGTCTGCCCCCGATCGGTGGACGGTCGACGTCCCGGGTGGGCGACTCGGCGTCAGGGTCGTCCGCACCGATCAGGGCGAGCGGGTGCTGCTGTCAGGGCCCGCGTCACTCGTCTTCTCGGGCGAGATCGCTCTCGCCTGAGGGGGTGTCCTCCACCGCCGTGTCGGTGACGGCGATCGGACCCGTTGCAGAACCGCCGTTGCGGCGCACTCGGAGGACGCGGAACCCCCGACCGGTCGCCGCTCGCGTGACGGAGTACGAGCGGTCGAATGAGGCGGTCAGCCACCGCTGCAGCGAGTCGGACCCGAGGTTCCGCTGGACGACCAGCCACGCGTCCCCCCGCTCCGCCAGACGCGGAATCCAGGTCTGCAGCATTCCGTGGAGGACGTCCTTGCCGACGCGGATCGGCGGGTTGGAGCGGAGCGAGCGGAACGAGATGTCGTCGGGAACATCCTCGGGCCGCACGGCGTTGACGTTATCGAGGCCGAGTTCCTCGGCATTGCGGCGAACGAGATCGAGGGCGCGTTCGTTGACGTCCACAGCCCAGACGGTTGCATGAGGCGCCTCGATCGCGAGCGACAGCGCGATCGGTCCCCAGCCGCAGCCGAGATCGAGCAGATGACCTCCCGGCGGTGCGGGAGGAGTGTTGGCCAGGAGGACAGCGGTCCCGCCGTCGACATGGTCCGGACTGAAGACCCCGCCCGCAGTGGTCACCTCGACGTCACGACCGGCAAGGGACACACGGATGCGGCGGAGGTTCTCGAAGCTGGACGGGGACGCGCTGAAGTAATGATCGCTCCCCATGCGACGAGCGTAGCGGAGCGGGCCCCGAGCACGGGAAGCTAGAGTTCACGGATGGCCACAGGCCACGAAAGGCGACAATGACAGATACCACCACCCCATCGACGGACGAGCCGGTCGACCCGGTAGACCGCGTGCTCTCACGCGCGGACGCACGATCGGGAGTGAGTGTGTTCGGCGCGGCGCAGGCGCTGCAGGACGCGTCGACGGCCTCGTACGGAGATTCCGACGGCGACCAGTGGGACCGCGAGGACCGCGCGGCGCTTCGGCGTGTGCCCGGTCTGTCCACCGAGCTCGAAGACGTCACCGAGGTCGAGTATCGACAGCTCCGACTGGAGAACGTCGTCCTGGCCGGCGTGTACCCGCAGGGGTCGCAGGAGGATGCCGAGAACTCGCTCCGCGAACTCGCCGCCCTCGCTGAGACCGCGGGCGCCGTGGTCCTCGACGGCGTGCTGCAGCGCCGTCCGCACCCCGACCCCGCCACGTACATCGGCCGGGGCAAGGCGGCGGAGCTGCGCGACATGGTCGTCGCCGTCGGCGCCGACACGGTCATCGCCGACACGGAGCTCGCCCCCAGCCAGCGACGCGCCCTCGAGGATGTCGTCAAGGTGAAGGTCATCGACCGGACCACCGTCATCCTCGACATCTTCAGCCAGCACGCGAAGAGCCGGGAGGGCAAGGCGCAGGTCGAACTCGCCCAGCTCGAGTACCTCCTGCCGCGTCTGCGCGGATGGGGTGACTCCATGAGCCGCCAGGCGGGTGGCCAGGTCGGCGCCGGTGGCGCCGGTATGGGTTCGCGTGGTCCCGGTGAGACGAAGATCGAGCTCGACCGTCGCCGCATCCGCACCCGCATGGCCATGCTCCGCCGTCAGATCCGTGACTTCGGGCCGGCGCGCGAGGCCAAGCGCGCGGAGCGCAAGCGCAACACGATTCCGTCGGTGGCGATCGCCGGCTACACGAACGCCGGCAAGTCGAGCCTCCTGAACCGCCTCACCAGTGCCGGCGTGCTGGTCGAGAACGCGCTGTTCGCGACCCTGGATGCCACGGTGCGCCGCGCGGAGGCTGCAGACGGCCGGGTGTTCACGCTCACCGACACCGTCGGGTTCGTCCGCAACCTGCCCCACCAGCTCGTCGAGGCGTTCCGGTCCACGCTCGAGGAGGTGGCCGGCGCCGACGTCATCGTGCACGTCGTCGACGGGTCGCATCCCGACCCGGCTGCGCAGCTGGCGACCGTGAGAGACGTCATGGGCGATGTCGGCGCGCGGTCGACGAACGAGATCGTCGTCTTCAACAAGGCCGACCTCGTCGACGACGACACCCGACTGGTCCTTCGCGGCCTCGAGCCCGCTGCGCATTTCGTCTCGTCGCGGACGGGCGAGGGGATCGCCGAGCTCCGCGAGGCCGTCGAGGCGGCGCTGCCGCTCCCGGCGGTGGAGGTTCGCGCACTCGTCCCGTACGACCGCGGCGACCTGGTGAACGCGGTCCACGAATCCGGCCTGATCGTCTCCACGAGCCATGAGGAGGGCGGCACGGCCGTCCACGCTCACGTCTCGGAACGTCTGGCCGCCGACCTCGCGCCCTACGCCGTCGTCTGACGGCGCCCCGGCATCCCTCAGCTGAGCTCGATCGGAGGGATGCCGGGCGCCTCGAACCCGAAGACGCCGCCCAGGAAGGCGAGTTCGGACTCGAGCGAGTGGACGATGGTCTCGGCACGGCGGAAGCCGTGGCCTTCGCCCTCGTAGAGCACGTAGGCGTGGGGCACCCCGCGCGCGGCGAGGGCGTCACGGATGGCCTCCGCCTGCGACGGGGGCACCACGTCGTCCTCGGCGCCCTGCAGCAGCAGCACCGGCACGCGGAAGCGCTCGGTGTGGCCGAGGGGCGACCGTTCGAGGTAGAGCGCCTCCGCCTCGGGCAGCGGGCCGATGAGGCCGTCGAGGTAGCGCGCCTCGAAGTCGTGGGTGTCGGTGGCGAGCGTCCGCGCGTCGCCGACGCCGTACCGGGAGATGCCGGCGGCAAAGGCGTCGGTGCCGACGAGCGCGGCGAGCACGGTCCAGCCGCCCGCGGAGCCTCCCGCGATCGCGATACGTGCAGGGTCTGCGTGACCGCGTGCGCCGAGTCCCTCGGCCGCGGCGGCCACATCCTCGACGTCCACGACACCCCACTGACCGCGGAGGCGATCGCGGTACTCGCGTCCGTAACCGGTGGAACCGCCGTAGTTGACGTCGAGCACGCCGATGCCGCGACTCGTGAAGTAGACGATCTTGCTGTCCGCCACGCCGCCGACGTGGGAGGTGGGCCCCCCGTGCACGAACACCACATAGGGCGGCAGCTCTCCGTCCGGCGCGGTGTGGTCGGGGTTGGTGGGCGGATGGTCGTACGCGTGCACGTCGCCGTGGCGGCCCGCGACGGTCAGCTCCCGGACGGGAGGCGTCCATTCCTCGCCGAGGCTCGAACGGCTCCCGCGGACGAGCGTGGCGGTGCCCGCCTCGTCGATGAGCCACACCCCGGTCACCCCGGTGCCCGCTCCCGAGACGAGGGCGGCAGCCCCGCGGGTGTCCTCGATCACCGCGCGAGCACGAACGGGGACGTCGAGGCGTTCGGCCACCGCGTCGTCGAGGTGCACGATCTCGTCCGCGCCGTGAGTGCGGATGGCGATCGTCCTCCCGTCGGCGAGCGGCGCGAACCACCGCGCCCCCAGCACCCACAGCCCGCCACCGGTGTCGGCATCCGCCGGCGCTACCGGCTCGGATGCCGAGCCTCGCCCGGTCGCTCGCGCTGCGGCATCCGTGCGGTACAGGTTCCACCGACCGGTCGGCTCGTCGATGTAGAGCAGCGAGCCGTCGGCGGCCCATTCGGGCTGGAGGGCGGCCGTCTCGCCGGAGCTCACCGACGACCACTCCGCGACGACGCCGTCGACGACGCGGCCGACGCGGAGCTGCGTCCGGTCCCAGGGCATGTCGGGGTGATCCCAGGCGACCCACGCGAGGAGCGACCCATCGGGCGACAGGGCCGGCTGAGCGACGAAGGTGCTGCCGGCCACGACCTCCGTGACGGCGACGGGTCCGTCGGTGGCGATCGACACGATCGAACGGGCGGGCACGCGCTGCGCGCCGTGGACCTCGCGGATGGCGAGGAGTGCTCCCGCCTGCCAGCGGAGGCCACCGTGTCGGGCGGCCGGGTCGGCGGGGGTGAGGGCGACGGGATCCTCTCCCGGTCGCAGCGCCCAGACCCGCTGGTCGGTCTTCTCCACGAAGAACAGACGTCCGTCCGGCGAGGTCGTCCACGCCCCGCCGCCGTACTCGTGCACGCGCGAGCGCGCATCCCACGGCGACGGCAGCACATCGGCGACACCGCCACCCTCGGTCCGGCGCCGCACCGACGACCTGCCGCCCTCGCTGGGGAGCGACTCGCCCCACCAGATGTCTTCGCCCACGAACCGCGCTCCGTCGAAACGAGCCGACCCTGCGGAGGCATCGGAGGCGGACAGCGGCGAGGGCCAGGAGCCGTAGGGCGCGATCGTCGTCATGGCTCCACGCTACGCGTCGCCGACACAGGGCGTCATACGCCCGTCGCCGGGGTGTCCGCCGTCGCTAGCATGGCCGCATCGTGACCCGGACTTCGGGTCTGGAGCGACAGCCGAGCCCGGCACCCGCCCGTGATGAGACCGCGTCCTGCGCGGTCCGCGGCCGCCTGGCCCGAGTCCTGTCCCCGGATCCGGAAGTGTTCACATGTCGATACCGCACGCGCACCCTGCGGGCACGGTGCCGGTCTCCTTCGAGGTCTACCCGCCGCGCGACGCGTCGTCGTTCGCGGCGCTGTACGACGTCATCGACCGCCTCGCCGCGGTGGATCCCTCGTTCATCTCGGTGACCTACGGCGCCGGCGGCTCGAGCGGCGGCCGGTCGCTCGAGGTGCTCACCCACATCCTCCGGGAGACGCAGGTCGAGCCCCTCGCGCACCTCACCTGCATCGGAAGCTCGTACGCCGGGTCCACGGCCCTGATCCGCGAGTTCCTCGACGCCGGCATCCGGTCGTTCCTCGCCCTCCGGGGCGATCCCCCCGGCGGAGAGCCCGGCGGCGACGGCGACCTCGAGAGCGCTGCCCAGCTCGTGCAGCTCATCGAGCGCGTCCAGGCCGAGCGCACCCCCTACACCGAAGCGCCGATCCCCGGCGTCCCCGGCGCCGCACGGGTCGAACGTCGCGACCGGGTCGAGATCGCGGTGGCGGCGTTCCCCAACGGCCACCCCCGTTCCCGCCACCCCCACGAGCACCTCGATGCCCTCGTGGCGAAGCAGGCGGCCGGCGCCACGTTCGCCATCACGCAGCTCTTCTTCCACGCCGACGACTACCTCGCGTTCGTCGAGCGGGCCCGCGCCGCCGGGGTCGTGATCCCGATCCTCCCCGGCGTCATGCCCATCACCTCACCCGCCCGCCTCCGCCGCATCGTCGACCTGACGGGCGAGGAGCTCCCGGGCGAGCTCGCCGTCGCGCTCGACGTCGAGCCCACGACCGCCGGGCGTCGCGCGATCGGCGTCGCGCACGCTGCGCGCCTGTGCCGGGAGGTGCTCGCCGGGGGAGCACCCGGCATCCATCTGTACGCGTTCAACAGTTCCGAGACCGTCCTCGCCACCTTGGCGGCGGCGGGCGTCACCACCCCTCAGAAGGAGACCACCGCATGACCGCTTTCCCCGCCGGAACGATCCTCGGCTACCCCCGCATCGGACCCCGCCGCGAGCTCAAGCGCGCCGTGGAGGCCCACTGGCGCGGCAGCCTCTCCGAAGCCGAGCTCGAGGCGACGACGGCGGAGCTCCGCCGCGCGACCCGCTCCCGCCTCGTCGAGCTCGGCCTCGGAGCGGACGACTCGTCGATCCCCGAATCGTTCTCGTACTACGACCAGGTCCTCGACGTCGCGGCGACGGTCGGGGCGATCCCCGACCGCTTCGGGCACCTGCGCGGCGCCGACGGCTCCGTGCCGCTCGCAGCGCTGTTCGCCGCGGCGCGCGGCGTCGGTCAGGCGGCACCGCTCGAGATGACGAAGTGGTTCGACACGAATTACCACTACCTCGTGCCCGAGATCGGCCCCGAGACGGTGTTCTCGCTCACGAGCGACCGATTCGCGCGCCAGGTCGCCGAGGCGAAGGCCGACGGCGTGACCACGCGCCCCGTCGTCGTCGGTCCGGTCACCTTCCTCGCCCTCGCCAAGCCGACGGATGCCGCCGGCTCGAACTATCGTCCCCTCGACCGTCTGGAGGACCTGCTCCCTGTCTACGTGGAGCTCCTCACTGCGCTGCGGAGCGCCGGGGCGGAGTGGGTCCAGTTCGACGAGCCCGCGCTGGTGAGCCAGTCGCTCGGCCACAGCGACGACGACGTCGCCGCCGCCGCGGAGCGGGCCTACGCCGTGCTCACGGATGCCGCGTCACGCCCGTCGATCCTCGTCGCCGCCGGCTACGCGCAGCTCTCCGATGCCGCCTGGCAGGCCCTCGCCTCGTCGGACGTCGAGGCGCTGGCCATCGACCTCACCCGTGGCGGCGTGCCTGCGCCCGCCGCGGGGCTGGCCGCGAAGACGGTCGTCGCTGGCGTCGTCGACGGGCGCAACGTCTGGCGCGGCGACCTTGCGGCAGCCGCCGATCGCCTCGAAGAGGTGGCGGCGCTCGGTGCGGCGGCCGTCACGGCGGCCACGTCGACCTCGCTCCAGCACGTGCCGTACGACGTGTCCATCGAGACGGACCTCGACGAACGGCTCGTCTCGTGGCTCGCCTTCGCCGACCAGAAGGTCGCTCAGATCGAGGTGCTCGCGCGCGGGATCCGCGAGGGCCGCGCCGCGATCACGGGCGACATCGGCGCGGCCGCCGCAGCGCTCGCCGACCGGCGGGCCGCGCCCGGCGTCCGCCGCGACGACGTGCGCGACCGAACGGCATCCCTCGCCTCGTCGCACTACTCCCGTGTCGCGTACGCGGAGCGTCTGCAGGCTCAGGAGGCCGCCCGCGACCTGCCCCTCCTGCCCACCACGACCATCGGGTCCTTCCCGCAGACGGCAGAGATCCGCCGCGCGCGGGCGGCCTTCGTCGGCGGCGACATCGACGGCGCCGCGTACGACGGGTTCCTCCGCGAGGAGATCGCCCGGGTCATCGACTTGCAGGAGGAGATCGGGCTCGACGTCCTGGTGCACGGCGAGGCCGAGCGCAACGACATGGTCCAGTACTTCGCGGAGAACCTCGACGGGTTCGCCGTCACCCGGCAGGGCTGGGTGCAGTCGTACGGATCGCGCGCCACGCGGCCCTCGATCCTCTGGGGTGATGTGTCGCGCCCGGCCCCCATCACCGTGCCGTGGGCCGAATACGCGCAGTCGCTTTCCGCGAAGCCGGTGAAGGGCATGCTGACCGGCCCCGTCACGATCCTCGCCTGGTCATTCGTCCGTGACGATCAGCCGCTCGGCGAGACGGCCGATCAGGTGGCGCTCGCGCTGCGCGACGAGATCGCCGACCTCGAGGCGGCCGGGATCGCGATCGTCCAGGTCGACGAGCCCGCCCTCCGGGAGCTCCTGCCCCTGAAGACGGCCGATCAGCCGTCCTACCTCGACTGGTCGGTCGCGTCGTTCCGGCTCGCCACCGCCGGGGCACACGTGGCGACTCAGATCCACACCCACCTCTGCTACTCGGAGTTCGGCGTCGTCATCGGCGCGATCGCGGCTCTCGACGCCGATGTCACCTCGATCGAGGCGGCGCGCAGCCGGGGTGAGGTGATCACGGACATCGCGACCTCCGGCTTCGACCACGGGATCGGCCCCGGGGTCTATGACATCCACTCGCCGCGGGTGCCCTCGACGGAGGAGGTCTCGGAGCTCATCGAGCGCGCTGTGGCGGAGCTCCCGCTCCGGCAGATCTGGATCAACCCCGACTGCGGGCTCAAGACCCGCGGATACGAGGAGACGGTGGCCTCGCTGCAGAACACGGTCGCCGCGGCGAACGCCGTCCGGGAGCGCCTGACCGCGCGCGTCTGAGAGACGACGAAGGGGATGCCGCATCGCGCGGCATCCCCTTCGTTCTGCCGGAACACGTCCGGCGGCGCAGCTCACACGGCGCGGAGGACGGCGACCACCTTGCCGAGGACCGTGGCGTCGTCGCCGAGGATCGGCTCGAACGCCGAGTTGCGGGGGAGCAGCCAGGTGTGGCCGTCGCGCTGACGGAACGTCTTCACGGTCGCCTCGTCGTCGAGCATGGCGGCGACGATCTCGCCGTTGTCCGCGGTCGACTGCGACCGGATCACGACCCAGTCGCCGTCGCAGATCGCCGCGTCGATCATCGAGTCGCCCGAGACCTTGAGCATGAACAGCTCGCCCTTCCCGACGAGCTGTCGGGGGAGGGGGAAGACCTCTTCGACCTGCTGATCGGCAGTGATGGGGACGCCCGCGGCGATGCGCCCGACCAGCGGCACCATCGCCGCGTCGCCGACGGCCGGTGCGGTGTCCGCGGGATTCTCGCCCGCCGCGCCGGGAAGGTCGATCAGGACCTCCATCGCGCGCGTCTTGCCCGGGTCGCGGCGCAGGTAGCCGCTCAGCTCGAGCTGGTTGAGCTGGTGGGTGACGCTGGAGAGGGACTTCAGCCCGACGGCGTCGCCGATCTCGCGCATGCTCGGCGGGTAGCCGTGTCGGGCGATCGAGCGCTGAATGACCTCGAGGATCGCGAGCTGCTTGTCGCTGAGGCTCTTCCGCCGACGCGTCTGCGGCTTGTCGCTCATGTCGTTCCTTTCATGGCCCCCCGGCGTTCCCGGGTGCACGTCTCATCCGATGTCGGAGGTCGGTGATGGGCTGTGGTCATCGAAACCGTAGCCGGTGTCGAGGCGATCATTCCGCAGCCGACCGCGTGTCGTCTTCGATCGATCTCCGATCCGGCTTCGCTTGACAGCCTACGAGACTCGAAGATAGATTCGGAAGAGAACTTCGCACACTGCACGTCTCACCTGCGGGATGGATGCGAATTTCTCACCTGACCGGGGTGACCCGAGGAGGAACACCATGAGCACCATGACTGTGACCCACATCGACCGACCGACCATCGGCGCCACGCGCCTTCGCCTCACGACGCGTGGTCGACGCGTGCTCGCCGGCATCGTCGCCGCTCCCGCGATCGCCGCGCTCGGCTTCGCGATCCTTTCCGGCGGCGGTGCTCTCGCGACCAACGACTCGGGCGCACCCGCGGGCACCTTCGACACCGTCACCGTCCTGCCGGGCGAGTCGCTCTGGTCGATCGCCGAGGACATCGCGCCGGGCCACGACCCTCGCGATGTCGTCGACGCGATCATCACGCTGAACGCCCTGCCGTCCGCCGTGCTCGACGCCGGCCAGTCCCTCTCCGTGCCGACCGCCTACACCGCCGACAGCGGCAAGTGAGTGCGCCGCCCGGCCTACGATGGTCGGGTGAGTGCGAGTCTGGACGACCTACCCCTCCGCGATGATCTGCGCGGAAAGACGCCCTACGGAGCCCCGCAGGCGCCGTTGCCGGTAGCGCTGAACGTGAATGAGAACACGCACCCGGTACCCGAAGAAGTCGCGGACGACATCCTCGACGGCATCGCCCAGGCACTGCGCGAGATCAATCGCTACCCCGACCGCGAGTTCACGGCGGTGCGGGAGGGGTTCGCGTCCTACCTCGGTCACGGTCTCCAGCCCGAGCAGATCTGGGCGGCGAACGGATCGAACGAAGTGCTGCAGCACATCCTGCAGGCCTTCGCAGGCCCGGGCCGAACGGCCTTCGGCTTCGCGCCCACTTACTCGATGTACCCGCTCCTCACCGGCGCGACCGGGGCTCGCTATGTCAGTGGAACGCGCGGCGTGGACTTTACGCTGAGCGCGGCGGATGCGGCGGCGCAGATCGACGACGCGCAGCCCGACGTGGTCTTCCTCTGCGCGCCGAACAACCCCACCGGAACCCCGCTCTCCCTCGAGGTCGTCGAGGCCGTCTACGAGGCGTCGCGCGGCATCGTCATCGTGGATGAGGCCTACGCGGAGTTCGCCCCGCGCGAGGAGCCGTCCGCCGTCACGCTCCTGCACGGGCGTGAGCGGCTCGTCGTCTCGCGCACGATGAGCAAGGCGTTCGCGTTCGCGGGTGCCCGAGTCGGCTATCTGGCCGCCGACCCCGCCCTGATCGACGCGCTGCGGCTGGTCCGCCTGCCCTATCACCTGAGCTCGCTGACGCAGGCAGCGGCGACTGCGGCGCTCCGGCACGCTCCAACGATGCTCGGGATGGTCGACGAGATCGTCGCGCAGCGCGACCGCATCTCCGCCACGCTGTCCGCCCTCGGGTACACGCCCTACGAGAGCTGGTCGAACTTCGTCCTGTTCGGTGGGGTCGAAGACCCGCACGCGACGTGGCAGGCGCTCTACGACCGCGGCATCCTCATCCGCGACGTGGGTCTTCCTCACACGCTCCGGGTGACGGCCGGAACCGAACAGGAGTCCACCGCCTTCCTCGAGGCGCTCGCGTCGCTCTGAACCGACATGCGGGCGGCCCCGCAGTGGTCGCTCGATAGACTCGAGACATGAGCAGCCCCGCATCCCGCACGGCATCCGTCCGTCGCGCGACGAGCGAATCGACGATCGAACTCGAGTTGAACCTCGACGGCACGGGGCGGAGCCACATCGACACGTCGGTGCCGTTCTTCGATCACCTGCTGACCGCGTTCGCCAAGCACTCGCTCACCGATCTCACCGTGCGGGCGACCGGTGACACCCACATCGACGCACACCACACGGTCGAGGACACCGCGATCGTCCTCGGACAGGCCATCCGCGAGGCGCTCGGCGACAAGTCCGGCATCTCCCGGTACGGCGACGCACTCGTGCCCCTCGATGAGGCGCTCGCACAGGCGGTCGTCGATGTGAGCGGCAGGCCCTACCTCGTCCACACCGGCGAGCCGGACGGCTTCGAGTTCCACCTCATCGGCGGTCACTTCACCGGCTCGCTCGTGCGTCACACCTTCGAGGCGATCTCCTTCCACGCGGGCCTCACCGTCCACGTGCGAGTGCTCGGCGGTCGTGACCCGCACCACATCGCCGAGGCGGAGTACAAGGCGTTCGCGCGCGCCTTCCGTCAGGCGAAATCGATCGACCCTGCCGTCGACGGCATCCCGAGCACGAAGGGCGCCCTGTGAGCCAGGTCGTTCCGGGTGATCAGGATGTTCCCGAGGGTCAGGATGCCGCGGGCGCGCCGCTCGTCGCGGTGCTCGACTACGGCTCCGGCAACGTCCACTCCGTCGTCAAGGCGCTGATCGAGGCAGGCGCCGACGCGCGACTCACCCGCGACCGCGGCTTGATCGCCGATGCGGCGGGGCTTCTGGTGCCGGGAGTCGGGTCGTACGCCGCAGTGATGTCCGCTCTCACAGCAGGCCACGGCGACGAGCTGATCGGCAGGCGTCTCGCGGGCGGGATGCCGGTCCTCGGCATCTGCGTCGGCATGCAGATCATGTTCGACGGCGGCGATGAGCGCGGCGTCGAGACGGAGGGCATGGGGGAGTGGCCGGGGCGGGTCACCGAACTCACCGCTCCCGTCCTCCCGCACATGGGGTGGAACACCGTACGCGCGGGCTCGGGATCGACCCTCTTCAGGGGTCTCGAGGACGAGCGGTTCTACTTCGTGCACTCGTACGGCGCCCAGAGCTGGTCGCTCGACGTCATCAAGCCCTTCCGCGAGCCCGTGCTCACCTGGTGCGACTACGGCACGCCGTTCCTCGCGGCCGTGGAGAACGGGCCGCTCACAGCAACGCAGTTCCACCCGGAGAAGTCGGGTGCCGCCGGCATCGCGCTCCTGCGCAACTGGATCGGCTCGCTGCCCTCGTCCTAGTAGTGTTTCCCCCTGTGCGCGCGCTCGGCTCGCACTCGTCCCTCCCCGGAGCCATGAACGATTTCGCATCCACGCCCGAACTGATCCTCCTTCCCGCCGTGGACGTCGCCGGCGGCAAGGCCGTGCGGTTGACCCAGGGTGAGGCAGGAACCGAGACCAACTACGGCGATCCCGTCGACGCCGCCCAGGAATGGGCGAAGCAGGGCGCCGACTGGATCCACCTGGTCGACCTCGACGCCGCGTTCGGCCGCGGCTCCAACGGCCCCCTGCTCCGTCGCGTCATCAAGCAGATGCGCGGCGTTCAGGTCGAGCTCTCGGGAGGCATCCGCGACGACGCCACTCTCGAGGCCGCCCTCGACAGCGGCGCCGCGCGCATCAACCTGGGCACCGCGGCCCTCGAGAACCCGGAGTGGGCCGCCGACGTCATCTCCCGCTACGGCGAGGCCATCGCGGTGGGGCTCGACGTGCGCGGCACGACGCTGGCTGCGCGCGGCTGGACCCGTGACGGCGGCGACCTCTGGCAGGTGCTCGACCGGCTCGAGGATGCCGGCTGCAGCCGCTACGTACTCACCGACGTCACGAAGGACGGCACGCTCAACGGGCCGAACCTCGAGCTGCTCCGCGAGGTCGCCCTCCGCACCGACAAGCCCGTCGTGGCCTCGGGTGGCATCTCGAGCCTCGACGACATCATCGCCCTACGCGAGCTGGTTCCGCTGGGCGTCGAGGGGGCGATCGTGGGCAAGGCGCTCTACGCCGGTGCCTTCACTCTTGCCGAGGCCCTGGATGTCGCCGGACAGTAATCCGCACGATCACGCCGACGGCGGCCGACCGGCCGACTCCGCTGGCGTGCCGTGGGAGGGGCGCAGCTTCCAGCCGAACCCGCACAGCGGCGATGACGGCAGTGCCGATCCCGCACTGGCGGCGGCGCTCGCGTCGTTCCACGCCGGTGAGGGCGACGCGGCATCCGTCGTCGATGCCTATCGGTCAGCCCGGCTGCTCATCCCGCTCGTGGCCGCGAAGGGCGAGGAGGGCGTGGGGCCCACCGGTCTGACGGTCGACAAGACCCAGGAACTGTCGATCGTCACGGTCGCAGCCCCCGACGGCCGGCGTGTACTCCCGGTCTTCTCCGACGTGGCGGCGATGACCCGATGGGATGCCGCGGCTCGCCCGGTGCCGGCAGACGGCATCCGGACGGCGCTCTCGGCCGTCGCCGACGACACCGAGCTGATCGTGATCGATCCGGGAAGCGAGACGGAATTCGTCCTCCGCCGGCCTGCGGTCTGGGCGATCGGTCAGGGACAGCCGTGGGAGGCGCCGCACCTGTCGCCGGAAGTCTTCGCAGGGCTCCAGGAGTCGATCGGCGGGGAGCTCGGCGTCCTCGATCTCTCCGTGGCGACGGGCGATCCGCGCTCGCGTCTGCGCGGGCCCGAACTCGTGGTCAACCTCCACCTGGTGGACGGGCTCGACCAGGCTGCGCTCGACGCGATCCTGCAGCGGCTCGCGACGCGGTGGGCCGCCGACGACCGGGTGGCCGTCCTCGTCGACTCCCTGACGGTCAAACTGCTCCGCGCCTGAGGCCCGCGACCGTTCCCGGTCGGGTCAGGTGACCGGTCCGGTCCACTTCTCGCCGGGGCCCTTGCCGATCGGATCCTGGATGGTCGAGGCCTCGCGGAAGGCGAGCTGCAGGGTACGCAGACCGTCGCGGAGCGAGCGCGCGTGCATGTCGCTGACCTCCGGTGCGGCCGCGGTGATGAGGCCGGCCAGCGCATTGATGAGCTTCCGCGCCTCATCGAGGTCCTTCTGGCTACCCGGGTCGTCGGCGAGGCCGAGCTTGACGGCGGCGGCGCTCATGAGGTGCACCGAGGTGGTGGTGATGAGTTCGACGGCCGGGACGTCCGCGATGTCGCGGGTGGCGGACTGCGCGACGCGGTCCTGCTCCTCCCAGCGAGCCAGTCGCTCGGGGTCGTGGTCGCTGTGGTCTGCGGGAATAGTGCTCACGGGCTGCTCTCTGCTAGACTTCTGCGGATACCGGAGCGTCTGCTCCGCGTCGAAAGAGGATCACATCCCACCCGCGCTTGCCGTTCCAGGCTACCGGGTCACGCACTCCGCCTCGCCCAGCGAGGTTGACCAGGGTGCACACACGAATGCCGATGCGCACGCATCGTGCGGGGTGGACGTGATGATCTTCCGCCCGGCGACACGAATCCCGTGTCCCGGTGATCACCACCCGCACGAAAGAGGAGTTCCGCATCAGCGATCCCCGCACCAATGACCGCATCCGCGTCCCCGAGGTCCGCCTCGTCGGACCCGCGGGTGAGCAGGTCGGCGTCGTCCGCATCGAGGTGGCATTGCGCCTGGCCCAAGAGGCCGACCTCGATCTCGTCGAGGTAGCCCCGAACTCGAAGCCGCCCGTGGTCAAGATCATGGATTACGGCAAGTTCAAGTACGAGGCTGCGCAGAAGGCCAAGGAAGCGCGGCGCAATCAGGCGAACACCGTCCTCAAAGAGGTGCGGTTCCGTCTGAAGATCGAGGCGCACGATTACACCACCAAGCTCAAGCGCGCCGAGGGCTTCCTCCAGGCGGGGGACAAGGTCAAGGCCATGATCCTCTTCCGCGGTCGCGAGCAGTCGCGTCCCGAGCAGGGCGTGCGCCTGCTCCGGAAGTTCGCCGAAGACGTGGCCGAGTTCGGCACCGTCGAGTCGAACCCCACGATCGATGGTCGCAACATGGTCATGGTCGTCGCACCCCACAAGAACAAGTCCGAGGTCAAGACCGAGCAGAACGCCGTTCGCGCGGCGACGAAGCAGGCTGCGCGCGACGCGCGTGGCGGTACGGCCGACGAAGAGACCACCGCTTCCGCTCCGGCGGAGTAAGCGCCCACAGACTCCCGCCCGCGGGATCCACAACGAAGGAAGAGATATGCCGAAGCAGAAGACCCACTCGGGTGCCAAGAAGCGCTTCAAGGTCACCGGGAGCGGCAAGCTGATGAAGCAGCAGGCCAACCTCCGTCACAACCTTGAGGGCAAGTCGACCCGTCGTACCCGTCGCCTCGACCAGGAGCAGGTCCTGGCCAAGGGTGACGCCAAGGTCGCCAAGAAGCTCCTCGGCATCTGATCGCCGACGCACATTAGGAAGTAGAAGAAATGGCTAGAGTCAAGCGGGCTGTAAACGCCCACAAGAAGCGTCGCGTCATCCTCGAACGCGCCTCCGGTTACCGCGGTCAGCGTTCGCGCCTGTACCGCAAGGCCAAGGAGCAGGTCACCCACTCGCTGGTCTACGCGTACCGTGACCGTCGCAAGCGCAAGGGCGACTTCCGTCGTCTGTGGATCCAGCGCATCAACGCTGCGGCCCGTCAGAACGGTGTCACGTACAACCGCTTCATCCAGGGCCTCGGCCTCGCGGGTGTGCAGGTCGACCGTCGCATGCTCGCCGAGCTGGCCGTGCACGAGCCGGCCGTCTTCGCGTCGCTCGTCGCGACGGCGAAGGCAGCGCTTCCGGCGGACGTGAACGCGCCCAAGGCGTAATCGCTCCCACGCATTCCGAAAGGGCGTCCCTCCGGGGGCGCCCTTTCGTGTGTCCGGCTCCGAGGCGCGCCATCCCGCGCCCTAGACTGTAGCCGTGCTCGAAAACCCCCGATCTCCCCGTGTTCGCGCCGTTGCAAAGCTGACCAAGCGCACTGCGCGGCAGGAGACGGGTCTGTACCTTCTCGAGGGGCCCCAGGCGGCGCGTGAGGCGCTGGCGTATCGTCCCGACACCCTCGTGGAGCTGTATGCGACTCCAACGGCATGGGACAAGCACCAGGGCCTCCGCGAGATCGCCGCCGACGCCGGTGTCGAGGTCATCTTCGCGGCGGAGCCGGTTCTCGATGCGATGGCCGACACGGTGACCCCGCAGGGGATCGTCGCGGTGGCGCGACAGGTGCCGACGTCGGTGCGCGACATCTTCGACGATGCGCCCCAGCTCATCGTGATCTGCGAAGAGGTGCGCGATCCCGGAAACCTCGGCACGATCATCCGTGCGGCGGACGCCGTCGGAGCGGATGCCGTCGTCCTCACCGGCCGCACGGTCGATCTCTACAACCCGAAGGTCGTGCGAGCGACGACTGGATCGCTGTTCCACCTCCCGGTGGCCGTCGGCGTCGACCTCGAGAGCACCATCGGACGCGCCCGGTCGGCAGGGCTCCGCGTGATCGCCGCCGATGTGGGCGGCGAGGACTTTCTCGCTCACCGGCAGACGCTCGCCGAACCGACGGCGTGGGTCTTCGGCAACGAGGCCCGCGGCCTCGAGAGCGAGGCACTCGCCCTCGTCGACCTGTCGCTGAAGCTGCCGATCTACGGCCTCGCCGAGTCGTTGAACCTGGCGACGGCCGCCAGCGTCTGCCTCTACGAATCGGCCTTCGCGCAGCGCGCATCCCGTTGACGACGGGCCCCAGGGCCGTCACCCGTTGGTTACGGAAGTGTAAACCCCGCGCCCGGAGCACGGTGAGAACGCGTCCGGCCTAATAGGGTTGCGATTTATGACCACTCCTGCCGCCGATCCCGCGCCGCGCACGTCGAACATCGACGTCCGCCGTGGTGAGCCGCTTGTCGTGATGACCGATGTGCAGAAGCACTACGGCGACTTCCAGGCTTTGACCGACATCGACCTCACGGTCAACCGCGGCGAGGTCGTCGTGGTGATCGGCCCGTCCGGATCGGGCAAGTCGACCCTGTGTCGCACGATCAACCGTCTCGAGACGATCACGAGCGGCACGATCACGATCGACGGCGCCGAGCTCCCGGCCGAGGGCAAAGCGCTCGCAGCGCTCCGCGCCGACGTGGGCATGGTCTTCCAGTCGTTCAACCTCTTCTCGCACCTGACGATCCTCGAGAACGTCACCCTGGGTCCCCTGAAGGTGAAGGGGATGAAGAAGGCGGATGCCGACAAGCTCGCCCGCGAGCTCCTCGATCGAGTCGGGGTCGGCCATCAGGCCGACAAGCTGCCCGCTCAGCTCTCCGGCGGCCAGCAGCAGCGTGTCGCCATCGCCCGCGCGCTCGCGATGAAGCCGAAGGTGATGCTCTTCGACGAACCGACGTCGGCGCTCGACCCGGAGATGATCAACGAGGTCCTCGACGTCATGGTCGGCCTCGCGCAGGACGGCATGACGATGATCGTCGTCACGCACGAGATGGGCTTCGCGCGCAAGGCCGCCGACCGCGTGGTGTTCATGGCCGACGGCCTGATCGTCGAGGAAGCGACCCCGCAGGAGTTCTTCACGAATCCGAAGAGCGACCGTGCGAAGGACTTCCTCTCGAAGCTCATCACCCACTGAGAACGTTCGCGCCCTGCACCGGCGCGACGAACGAACGAACGAAACCAGGAGGATCACATGCGGACCACTCGACTCGCCGGCGCCTTCGCCGGCATCGCGATCGCGGCTCTCGCGCTCGCCGGCTGCAACAGCGGCAGCCCCACGACCCCCGGTGCCGAGGGCGGCGAAGGAGAGGTCAGCGAGGACCTCTGGGAGGTCGCCAGCGACGTCTCCCTCGATGGCAGCCCGACGTTCGACCGGGCATCGGAGGCCGACGAGATCGTCATCGGCGTGAAAAGCGACCAGCCGGGCCTCGGCTACGAGGACGCCGTTTCGGGGGACCGGACCGGATTCGATGTCGACATCGCGCGGTGGATCGCGGCATCCCTCGGCTTCGATGAGGATCAGATCCGCTTCGAGACCATCCCGTCCGCGAACCGCGAGCAGGAGATCGTCAACGGCAACATCGACTACTACGTGGGTACGTACTCGATGACGGATGCGCGTGACGAGGTCATCGACTTCGCCGGGCCGTACCTGATCACCGGTCAGGGCCTGCTCGTTGCTGCCGACGACGACTCGATCAACGGGCCGGACGACCTCACCGACAAGGTCACCTGCTCTGTGACCGGCTCGACGCCTCTGCAGCGCATCCGGGACGAGTACAACGGTGAGGTCACCGAGCGTCAGACGTACTCGGAGTGCGTCGAGCAGCTCCTCAGCGGCCAGGTCGATGCGATCACGACGGATGAGGCAATCCTCGCCGGATACGTCGCGGAGGACCCCGACAACCTGAAGCTGGCGGGAGCGCCGTTCAGCGAAGAGCGTTACGGCGTGGGTCTCGCCGACGGTGACACAGTGCTCAAGGACCACATCAACACCCTCTTCACCGACGGTGGCGACGTGTGGACCGCTCTCTACGAGCAGTACCTGGAGCCCGCCGGCGTCGAAGCGACGCAGCCCAAGGTCGACTGACCTCTCGTCCCGGGGGCGCGGTGACACGCGCTCCCGGGATCTCCCACTTTCTGAGACGTTCGAAAGGACAGCATGGGCGTCATCACCGACAACCTCGACTTCTGGGCTGAGGCGCTCCGCGGCACCCTGTTGCTGTTCTTCGGCGGCGGATTACTCGCGCTCGTCCTCGGCATCGTCGTGGGTGCGATGCGGGTGTCGCCCGTTCCGATCGCTCGGGGCGTAGGCACCTTCTACGTCAACACCATTCGCAACACTCCGCTCACCCTCGTCTTCTTCGGGTTCGCTTTCACGTTGCCGCCTCTGCTCGATGTGCGCGCCAGCGGCGGCGTGCAGGTGATCTTCGCGGTCGCCGCTCTCGGGATCTACACTGCGACGTATGTCGCCGAGACGGTGCGATCCGGAATCAACACCGTCCCCGTCGGTCAGGCCGAGGCGGCGCGGGCGCTCGGTCTCACCTTCGGTCAGGTGATGTCGCTGGTCGTCCTGCCGCAGGCCTTCCGCTCGGTGATCCCGCCGATGATGAGCGTCTTCATCGCTCTGCTCAAGAACACCACCGTGGCCGCCGGGTTCTCGGTGATGAATCTCGGCTCGGCGCGTGACTGGCTCAGCGAGCGCGGCGAGAACCAGCTCGTGGTCATCCTCTGGGTCATGGTCATCTTCGTCGCGCTCGTCCTGCTCTTGTCCTGGGGGCAGCGATCACTCGAGAACCGCTGGAGGGTCGCACGATGAGCGGAAGTGTCCTGTACGACGTCCCGGGGCCTCGCGCCATCGCCAGGAACCGCGTCATCGGCGTGATCACGATCGCAGCGGTCTTGGCGGTCGTCGGATTCCTGGTCTGGCGGCTGGCAGCGACTGGCCAGTTCTCCGCCGAGAAATGGAATGCCTTCACCTACACCCGCATCTGGGAGCAGTTCCTTCTCGCAGCGGGCAGGACTTTGGGAGCGTTCGCCGTTGCGGCAGTTGGCGCTCTGGCGCTCGGATTCCTGCTGGCGATCGGCCGACTGTCAGATCACGCCTGGGTACGGTGGCCTGTCACCGCGGTGGTGGAGTTCCTCCGTGCGGTTCCGGTCCTGGTGACGATGTTCCTTCTCTATTACGGGATGCCGGTGGTTGGTGTCCGGATGGAGGGGTACTGGGTCGTCGTCATCGCCCTGATCGTCTATAACGGCTCGGTCTTGGCTGAGGTCATCCGCGCCGGAGTGGAGTCGCTGCCGCGTGGTCAGTCGGAGGCGGGCTACGCCCTGGGGCTCGACAAGTCCGGCGTCATGCGGCTCGTTCTTCTGCCTCAGGCGATCCGAGCCATGATGCCCGTGATCCTCGCCCAGCTTGTGGTGACTCTGAAGGACACCGCGCTCGGCTTCATCATCACCTACGAGGAACTCCTCTTCTACGCGAAGTACCTGGGATCGCAGAACTCGCTCGATCGCCCGATCGTCCAGGCGACGATCGTGGCCGGTGCCATCTACATCGGCTTGTGCCTCGCCCTCTCTGGTGTGGCGCGCCTTGTCGAGAAGCGGCTGGGCCGTGTGCCCCGCGGCACCCCCGGCCCGGCCCGACCCGTCGCCGAGACGACCGACACCGAGCTGATCATCGCCCAGCGCGGCGCGGGCAAGTTCAACCCCGGCGCGGGCGGGGGCGGCGGACACCTCTGACGTCTTACCGGCGGGCCGCGGTCCGGCCCGCCGGTAGACTCGTCTCTCGTGTCAGACGCACCTGAGATCACCCCCGACGCGGTCGCCGCCGCGGTCGACGAGGCGCTCGCCGCCGTCGCCGCCGCGACCGATACCGCCGCCCTCAAAGCCGCCCGCAATGCGCACACCGCCGAGGGTTCGCCGCTCGCACGGCTCAACGCGCAGCTGCGAAACGTGCCGAACGATCAGAAGGCGGCGTTCGGCAAGCTCGTCGGACAGGCGAGGGGCCGGGTCACGCAGGCGCTGACCGCTCGCGAGGCTGAGCTCGCCGCAGCGGAGACCGCCGCGAAGCTCGAGGCGGAGCGCGTGGACATCACGTCGATCGCTCCACGCACGCGGGTGGGGGCGCGGCATCCGATCTCGCTTCTGCAGGAAGAAATCGCCGACCTGTTCGTCGGAATGGGGTGGGAGATCGCCGAAGGGCCCGAGCTCGAGCACGAGTGGTTCAACTTCGACGCGCTCAACTTCGCGCCCGACCACCCTGCGCGTCAGATGCAGGACACCTTCTTCGTCGACCCGGTCGCCCGCCACCTGGTCATGCGCACGCACACGAGCCCGGTTCAGGTGCGGTCGATGCTCGAGCGCGAGGTGCCGATCTACATCCTCTGCCCGGGCCGGGTGTACCGCACCGACGAGTTCGACGCGACGCACCTGCCCGCCTTCACGCAGTTCGAGGGGCTCGTGATCGACAAGGGCATCACGATGGCCAACCTCAAGGGCACGCTCGATCACGCCGCGAAGGTCCTCTTCGGATCCGAGGCGAAGACGCGGTTCCGCACCAACTACTTCCCGTTCACCGAGCCCTCCGCAGAGCTCGACCTCTGGCATCCCACCTTCCCCGGTGGGGCGCGCTGGATCGAGTGGGGTGGATGCGGCATGGTCAACCCCAACGTCCTCCGTGCGACCGGAATCGACCCCGAGGTGTACTCGGGCTTCGCCTTCGGCATGGGGATCGAGCGGACCCTGATGTTCCGCTCCGACGTCCAAGACATGCGCGACATGGCCGAAGGCGATGTCCGTTTCAGCGAGCAGTTCGGAATGGTGGTCTGATGCGCGTCCCGCTCTCCTGGTTGCGCGAGTACGTCGACGTCGCGCCCGATGCGACCCCCGACGACGTCCTCGCCGCCCTCGTCACCGTCGGCTTCGAAGAAGAGGACGTGCACGGGTTCGACCTCACCGGCCCGATCGTCGTCGGTCGCGTCGTCTCGTTCGACGCCGAACCTCAGTCCAACGGCAAGACCATCCGGTGGTGCCAGGTCGACGTCGGCGCTGCCCACGGCGGCGTCCGCGGCATCGTCTGCGGCGCCGGCAACTTCTTCGAGGGCGACAAGGTCGTCGTCACCCTTCCGGGCGCTGTCCTCCCCGGTCCGTTCCCGATCGCCGCGCGCAAGACCTACGGCCATGTGTCCGACGGCATGATCGCGTCGGCGAAGGAGCTGGGTCTCGGCGACGAGCACTCCGGCATCCTGCGCTTGACCGAACTCGGACTCGACCCGGAGGTCGGCGCCGACGCGATCACGCTCCTCGGTCTCGATGACGTCGCGGTCGAGATCAACGTGACGCCCGACCGCGGGTACGCGCTCTCCCTCCGCGGCGTCGCCCGCGAGTACTCCCACGCCACCGGTGCCGCCTTCCGCGACCCCGCCGCCCGTCCGTTCGAGGAGCTCGAGCAGCCCACCGGCGGATTCGAGATCACCGTCGACGACGCCGCGCCCATCCACGGCAACGTCGGCGCGAGCGAGTTCGTCGTCCGCATCGTGCGGGACGTGGATCCGAGCCGCCCCACGCCGCCCTGGATGGTCGCACGGCTGACCCTCGCCGGCATCCGCTCGCTCGGCATTCTGATCGACATCACCAACTACGTGATGCTCGAGCTGGGCAACCCGATCCACGGCTACGACCTCGACGCGCTCACCGGCGGTATCACCGTGCGACGGGCCGCCGCGGGCGAGAAGCTCACGACCCTCGACGGCAAGGAGCGCACGCTCAGCGCGGAAGACCTCCTGATCACCGACGAATCGGGCCCGATCGGCCTCGCCGGTGTGATGGGCGGAGGCGCGACCGAGATGGGTGACGCCACGCGCAACGTCCTCATCGAGGCCGCCATCTTCGACACGATCTCGATCGCGCGGACGGCGCGACGGCACAAGCTTCCGAGCGAGGCGTCGCGCCGGTTCGAGCGCGGTGTCGACCCGCTCGTCCCCTTCGTCGCCGCGCGCCGGGTCGCCGACCTGATGGTCGAGTTGGCCGGCGGCACCCTGGACGTCACCACAGGCGGAGCGCTCTTCGCCGAGGTCTTCGTGCCGTCGATCGACCTGCCGGCGGCGTTCGTCCCCGGCATCATCGGCGTCGCGTACTCGGATGCCGAGATCGTCGGCGCGCTGGAGACCATCGGGTGCGAGGTGGTCGCCACCGCCGAAGGGTGGGAGGTCATCCCGCCGTCGTGGCGTCCCGACCTCACCGACCGCTGGACGCTGGCGGAGGAGGTCGCCCGGATCCACGGTCTCGACCGCATCCCGTCGATCCTCCCGACGCCGCCGTCCGGCCGCGGGCTCACCGCCGCGCAGCGCGGACGTCGACGGGTCGCCGGCGCGCTCGCCTCGGCCGGTTTCGTCGAGACGATCGCGTTCCCCTTCACGACGGAGGAGCAGAACGACCTGCACGGCTCGTCCGAGGGGGAGCACCTGCCGTCGATCAAGCTCGCGAACCCTCTCGACGGGCAGGCGCCGTTCCTGCGCCGCTCGCTCGTTCCCGGGATGCTGCAGATCGCCCACCGGAACGTGTCGCGCGGCTTCACCGATCTCGCGCTCTTCGAGTCCGGCTCGGTGTTCACCCCGGAGCCCGGAGTCTCTTACGGGACCGACACGGTGCCGCCCCTCGGGCAGCTGCCCGACCCGGCGACGCTCGACGGACTCCACGCCGCCATTCCGCCGCAGCCGCGGCACGTCGCGGTGCTCCTCCACGGCAACGCGGCTCCGAAGCAGCCCGGCCACCCGGCAGTGGCCTTCGAACTCGCCGACGCCCTCGGGGCGGTCCAGACCATCGCGGCAGCGGCCGGGGTCACCATCGACGTGACGCAGGGCCGCCGTGCCGCGCTGCATCCGGGTCGCACCGGCATCCTGTCCGTGCGCGGGACCGCGGTCGGCTACGTCGGCGAGCTGCTCCCGGCCGTGGCGGAGGTGGCCGATCTTCACGGCCGCGTCTACGTCGCGGAGCTCGATCTCGACGGCATCCTCGGCCTGGTCACGGCGCCCGACGTCGCCGCGTCGCTCGCGACGTACCCGGCGGCGACGCAGGACGTGTCGCTCGTCGTGGCGAGCGACGTCGCCGCGGGCGAGGTGCGCGCTGCTCTCGAGGCCGGGGCGGGAGCCCTGCTCGAGTCCGTCAGGCTCGTCGACGACTATCGCGGCGCAGGTGTCGCGGACGGCACCAAGAGCCTGACGTTCGCGCTCCGCTTCCGGGCAGCCGACAGGACGCTCACGGCGGGGGAGGCGACCGACGCGAAACTCGCCGGCGTGGCCGTCGCCGCAGAGCGCTTCGGGGCGGCGATCCGCGACTGAGGCCGGCGCCCGCTGCGGGGCACCTTCCGGCTCGCTGTGGCGTGCGGGTGCGGGAAGAGGCCCGCGCCGCCGCGATCAACCGCGGTCGAAGCGCATGCCGCACGCGTGGGCGTCCGCGTCGGCTGCGACCGTCCCGGTGCGCGCGAAGTCGCCCCAGACGCGCCGCACCGCGAGGCCGCGCGCGGCGACCTCGGGCCATGAGGCCGGCGGCACGAGGCGCGTACGCGTCCACGCCTCTTTCGTGCCGAGGATCAGTGGGACGTCGACCGTGTGCCCCACGCCGATGGGGCTCTGAGCCGGGGCGGTCTCCAGCACGTACCGCACGGCGCGGCCCCCCGCCGCGCGGTGGCGCTCTGCGAACGCCGTCACCGGCCGCGTGTAGACGACCCGCGTCATCGGGTGCACAAGGGCCCGCATCAGGAGTGATCGCAGCGCTCCACCGAGACCACGCACCCGGAGCAGCGCCCCGATCAGGGGGAGAGCGGGCAGGTACATCGCGATCTCCTCGCGGGTGGTGCCGATCAGCAGGTCGACCTCCGGCGCGATCTCGCGCCACGCGGCGTCGCGGTCATCCTCGTCGGGCAACGGCGCGTGGCCGTAGCGCGGACCCCACGGCAGGCCCGCGCGGATCCCCGATGCCCACGACGCACGTTCGGCGCCCGCCTGCTGCCGGAGGACCGCGTCGATGGACGCGTCCACCGGGAGCCGGCGGGTGACACGCGCCATCGCACGGAACATCCGCTCGCGTCCCCCCGTGATCCCGACTGGTGGGCTCTGCACGATCGCCCGGCGGATGAGGCCGCGCGCTCCGTCGCTGATGAGGAGGTGGAGGATCGCGTCTGCGCCCGCCGACTGTCCCATCGCGGTGACGGTCGCGGGGTCGCCTCCGAACGCCGCAATCGAGTCACGGATCCAGCGCAGCGCCTCGATCTGGTCGAGGAGGCCGAGATTGGCGGGCGGGCCCTCGTGCGGGCGGCGCGGACCGCCCCCGCCCCCGCCGAAGCCGAGGATCCCCAATCGAGCGGTGACGGCCACCACGATCACGCGTTGCTCGACGACGAGCGCGCGGGGGTCGTAGATCTCAAGGTCACCGGCGCCCGTCGTGTACCCGCCGCCGTGGAACCATGCGACGACGGGAAGGACCTCGCCGGCACGCACGTCGGCAGGCGCGGTGATCGACAGGCGCTGGCAGTCCTCCGACTGCGCGAGGCCGTCCAGGGCACCCTGCAGGAGCGTCTCGAGGATCCGTGACGACGGCTGCGGGGACGCGGGCGCCCGACCCACCGCCCGGAGCACCAGGAGTTCCCCATCGGGTCCCGTCGCGGGCGCGGCAGGCACGGGCGGCGCGCCGCGGTCGGCGCTCGCGTAGGGGATCCCCGAGTAACGGATCACGTCGCCGTCCCGGCGGCCGGTGACGGGGCCGGATCGTGTCGGGATCGGACCGGGAACGGAGAACGAGGGCATCCGGCAACGGTATCCGTCGATTCCCCGGAGCCTCACCGAGCTCTCAGCGCTTGCCCCAGTTCCACGGCGGGACGTCCAGCAGCCCCTGGCCCTTTATCACCGTGCCGTCGGTGTGGCGCTCGAGTGAGACCCGGGCGGCATCCGGGATCGCGTCGACGAGTTCGGCCGCGTGCGACACCAGGATCACTTGACTCTGCTCGGATGCCGCGCGGACGAGGTTCGCCAAAGGGCCGAGCAGGCTCGTGTGGAGGCTCGACTCGGGTTCGTTCAGCACCGTGAGCGGCGCGGGCCGCGCCGGGAGCAGCGCGGCGCAGAGGAGCAGGTAACGGAGCGTGCCGTCGGAGAGCTCCGCGGCATCGAGTGGTCGCAGGAGCCCCGGTTGGGCGACGGTCAGACGCAGGACGCCATCGGATGCCTCGACCCTCACCCGCGTGCCGGGGAAGGCCTCGTCCACCGCCCGATCGAGCTGGTGGCCGAAACCGGCGTCGACGACCGTCGCCCATACGGCAGCGAGGTTGGAGCCGTCGTGGGCGAGGAGGGGCGACCGGGTCCCGACCTGCGGTCGCCGTGCGGGGGCGTCGGCATCCACTCGGAAGTGGTCGTAGAACCGCCAGCCGTTCATGATGCGGCGGAGTCCCAGCAGCTCGGGCGCCGTGTCGCCCTCGGCGAGATCGGTGATGATGCTCTCGAAGGGCGCGAGCTTCTGGTCGAGGGAGACCCACGCGCCGTCGCGGACACGGGTCTGGGTGCGGAGCCGGTCGATCAGCAGGGTCGCGGGTTTGGCGAACGAGCCGGCGAAGACCTGTTCCCGCTTGATCTCGGGGTCGCGGGCGAACACGCTCTCCTGCGAGATCTGAGGGATCCCGAGGTCGACGAGGTACCCCAGTTCGTCCGACGCGAAGCCCAACTGCACCGCGATCGGGTTTCGGCGGACGGTCCCTTCACCGCCGCCGTCCTCCGGCCCCGCCCACAGGAGCGAGGGAAGGCCTCCCTCACGGGCCACGGCGCCGACGAGGTCGCCCCGCGCGGCGGAGGCCAGCAACCGCAGGGCCCGGTAGAGGTTGGACTTCCCCGAGCCGTTCGGGCCGGTCACGACCGTGAGGTCGCTGAGCGGAACCACCACGTCGCGGAGCGATCGATATCCGGAGACGGCGAGGGTGCGCAGCATCCCTCCACCCTGTCAGCACCGCCCGACATGCGCACCTGCGCATCGGACGCGGGCGTTCGTTAGGCTCGCGGACGTGACCGGAAACGAGACCGCCCCCGCTCTGCACCTGTCCGGACTGGTCAAGCAGTTCGGCGCGAACCTCGCCGTCGCCGGCATCGATCTGATCGTCCCGTCCGGCTCGTTCTACGGGCTCGTGGGCCCGAACGGCGCGGGCAAGACGACGACGCTCTCGATGGCGACGGGCCTCCTGCGCCCCGACGGGGGCGGCGCGTGGATCCACGGCGTCGACGTGTGGCGGCAGCCGGTCGAGGCCAAGCGCATGATCGGCAACCTGGCCGACGGCGTGCGGCTGTTCGACCGGCTCACCGGCGAGCAGCTGATCACGTACACCGCGATGATGTTCGGGCTGCCGCGGGCGGACATCGCCCCGCGGGTGTCCGACCTGCTCGACCTCATGGACCTCCGCGGCGCCGCGGGGACCATGGTGGCGGACTACTCCGCGGGGATGACGAAGAAGGTCGCGCTCGCGTGCGCGCTCGTGCACGCCCCGCGTCTGCTCGTGCTCGACGAGCCCTTCGAGTCCGTCGACCCGGTGTCGGCCGCGAACATCGAAGACGTCCTCCGCAGCTACACCGCGTCGGGCGGAACGGTCATCGTGTCGAGCCACTCGATGGACCTCGTGCAGCGGATGTGCGACCACGTCGCCGTGATCGCGTCCGGGAGGGTCCTGGCCGCGGGCACCGTGGATGAGGTCCGCGCGGGCGAGAGCCTTCAGAACCGTTTCGTCTCACTCGTCGGCGGACGTCACCAGTCGGAAGGACCGCAGTGGTTGCGACAGTCCTGAAGCTGCGGTACCGCGCCCTGGGGAACGCGCTCTCGCGGCGTCCGTGGCAGCTGGTCGGCTTCATCATCGGGAGCCTCTGGGGCCTCGGCGCACTGGCGTCCGTGATCGCAGGCCTCATCGCCGTTGGGCTCTTCGGCGACCAGACCGTCGCGACGACGGTGGCGGTCCTCGGCGGATCGGCCCTCATCCTCGGGTGGGTGCTCGGCCCCATCCTCGTCGCCGGCATGGAGAGCACGGTCGACGCCACCCGGCTCGCCCCCTTCCCGCTGACGCGCCTCCAGGTGATGACTGCGCTCGCCGCCGTGGGCCTCACCGGCATCCCGGGCATCATCACGATCCTCGTCGCGCTCTCGTCCCTTCTGCTCTGGCTCCGTGAGCCCGCCGCCGCCGCAGTGGCGCTTCCTGCGGGACTCCTCGGCGCCGTCGTCTGCGTGCTCGCCTCCCGTCTGACGGGCGAGCTGGCGGGCGGGCTCGGGGGCAACCGCCGGGGTCGGGAGGTCGTCGGCACCGTGGTCCTCGTGCTCGTCATCTTCGCGGGCCCCCTCATCACCGGCGTGCTGAGCGTGCTCGCCGGCGGAGTCGCTCGCCTCGACGTCGCGGTGGACGTGCTCCGCTGGACGCCTCTCGGCGCTCCCTGGTACATCGCGCCCGCCGTCGCCGCAGGCGACGTGATCGGCGCAGTCGCGTCCGCCGCCATCGCGCTCGTCACGGCAGCGCTCCTGTGGTTCTCGTGGGGCCGGGTGCTCGAGGTCGCCGCGACGTCGCCACGCCGCTCCGCCTCCCGGTCGGTTGCCCCCGGCGCGCTGGGCCTTTTCGGACGGATGCCGACCGGCCCCGTCGGGGCGACCTGGGCCCGGTCGCTCACCGGGTGGCTGCGCGATCCCCGCTATCTGCGACAGCTCATCGTCATCCCGATCTTCCCCGTCCTCTTCCTCGTTCTCGGGGGAGTGGAGGGATTCGGATTCGCGATCGCCCCCGTCGTCGCCGCGCTCGTGCTGTCCATCGCCGGGTACGCCGACATCTCCTATGACGGCACGGCGTTCGGCACGGTCGTCGCTGCGGGAGCGCCGGGCCGCTCCGATCGTCTCGGCCGCACCCTGGGCGCCGCATCCATCGGCATCCCGCTCGTGATCGTGCTCGCTGTCGTGAGCGCCGTCGTCCCGGGAGAGGCGACCCGGTTGCCGGCCGTCCTCGGCGCGTCGCTCGCACTCCTCCTCGCCGGGTACGGCGTGTGCGCGGTCTCGTCGGCGCTGATCGTGACGCCGGTCGCCGCGGCGGGTGACAGTCCGTTCAAGAGTGTTCCCGGTCAGAACGCCCTCACGGGAGCCCTGGTCTTCGTCGCCTGGGGCGCCGTGATGGCCCTCTCCCTGCCCGCCCTCGTTCTGGCCGGCATCTGGATGACCACAGGCGGCGCGGTCTGGGCGTGGTCGTCGCTGGCGACCGGGGTGATCGTCGGGGGAGCGGTCGCCGTCATCGGGGTCATCGTCGGCGGGAGACTGCTCGACCGGCGCGGACCCGATCTCCTCCTCCGCATCGCCTCCTTCCCACGGTGAGCGGTGCCGTGAGTGGGCGCTGACGGCCCGTCGCGATTTGGCGTCCCGTCGGCGGGGCCGATACCCTCGCATCATGTCCTCGGCCCTCATCGACTCCGCTTCGGCGGTTCGCGGTGCGCGCCGACGTCTGGGCTCCCGCCGAAGCTAGGCGACCCCTCGCGCTCCCCGTTCTCCTGCGGGTCGAGCCGCAGGTGTCGCCGTCTCCGGCCCCTTTCTCCCAGACAATAAGGTTGAACCCATGACCATCTCGGTCGCCGTCTCCGGCGCTTCCGGCTACGCAGGTGGCGAGATCCTCCGCCTGCTCGCTTCCCATCCCGATGTCGAGATCCGCACCGTGACGGCGCACTCGAATGCCGGGCAGCCGTTGATCGACCATCAGCCGCACCTCCGTTCCCTCGCGAGCCTCACGTTGCAGGACACGACTCCCGAGGTCCTCGCGGGCCACGATGTCGTCTTCCTCGCGCTTCCGCACGGGCAGTCGGGTCAGTACACCGAGGCCCTGCGCGACACCCCGCTGGTGATCGACGCCGGCGCCGACCACCGGCTCACCTCCGCCGACGCGTGGGCGACGTTCTACGGCGGCGACTTCCACGAGCCGTGGGTATACGGCGTCCCCGAGCTTCCGGTCGCCGGGGGTACGCAGCGCACGGCGCTCGTCGGAGCAGCGCGCATCGCTGCCCCGGGATGCAACGCCAGCACCGTCTCGCTCAGCCTCGCGCCCGGCGTCTCGGCCGGAGTGATCGACGCGAGTGACATCGTCACCGTGCTGGCGGTCGGGCCCTCGGGTGCGGGCAAGAGCCTCAAGACGAACCTCCTCGCGAGCGAGATCATGGGCAGCGCCAGCGCCTACGGCGTGGGCGGCTCTCACCGCCACATCCCCGAGATCCGACAGGCCCTCCTGGCGGCAGATCCAGGGCTCGCCGCGGATGCCGTCCGCATCTCCTTCACGCCGGTGCTCGTCCCCATGGCGCGCGGCATCCTCGCGACATCGACGGCGCCGATCGCCCCGGGCGCGACCGACTCCGCCATCCGTGAGGCCTGGGAGTCGGCTTATGCCGGCGAGACCTTCGTCCACCTGCTGCCGGAGGGTCAGTTCCCGCGGACGGCCGACGTCGTCGGGGCGAACACGGCGCTGATGGGGCTGGCCATCGACCGCGAGGCGAACCGCGTGGTCGTGGTCGCGGCCCTCGACAACCTCACCAAGGGCACCGCCGGTGCCGCCATCCAATCGATGAACATCGCCCTGGGCCTTCCCGAGGCGACAGGACTGAGTGTGAACGGAGTCGCGCCGTGAGCGTCACAGCTGCACAGGGTTTCGAGGCCGCCGGGGTCGCGGTCGGTCTGAAGTCGACCGGGGCGAACGACGTCGCCGTCGTCGTCAACCGCGGTCCCCGCAAGGTCGGCGCCGCCGTCTTCACGAGCAACCGGGCGAAGGCCAACCCGATCATCTGGTCGCAGCAGGTCATCGGCGATGGCGTCGTCGAGGCCGTCGTGCTCAACTCCGGCGGGGCCAACTGCTTCACGGGATCGTTCGGGTTCCAGACGACGCACCAGACCGCCGAGCGGGCGGCCGACCTCCTGGGCGTCAGCGCGGGCGACGTGCTGATCTGCTCCACCGGCCTGATCGGCACGGGTGACGAGGTATTCCGCGGCAAGGTGCTCGACGGGGTCGAGAAGGCGATCGGGGTGCTGTCATCCGAGGGGGGAGAGGACGCGTCCCTCGCGATCATGACGACCGATTCGCGGCCCAAGCGCGCTGTCGTCACCCGCGACGGCTGGACGGTCGGCGGCATGGCGAAGGGTGCCGGCATGCTCGCGCCCGGCCTGGCCACGATGCTCGTCGTGGTGACGACGGATGCCGACATCGACGCCCCCACGGCCGACGCAGCGCTCCGCGAGGCGACCCGGGTGAGCTTCGACCGCCTCGACAGCGACGGCTGCATGTCGACCAACGACCAGGTCACGCTGCTCGCGAGCGGGGCCACCGGCATCCGTCCGTCGCGGGAAGACGTCACTGCCGCGCTGACCGAGGTCTGTCGAGACCTGGCGGAGCAGCTGCAGGGCGATGCCGAGGGCGCGAGCCACGACATCGTGATCGAGGTGGTCGGCGCAGCCCACGAGGACGACGCGGTCGTCGTCGGTCGCTCCGTCGCCCGCAACAACCTCTTCAAGGCGGCGATCTTCGGCAACGACCCGAACTGGGGTCGCGTGCTCGCCGCCATCGGCACGACCGACGCCGAGTTCGATCCGTACGACGTCGACGTCTCTTTCAACGGTGTCCGCGTCTGCACGGCAGGCGGCCCCGACCGTCCCCGCGAAGAAGTCGACCTGACGCCGCGCCGCACCGAGATCCTGATCGATCTGCGCGTCGGCACGGCCACCGCCACGATCCTCACCAACGACCTCACCCACGATTACGTCCACGAGAACAGCGCCTATTCGTCATGACCGACATCCAGCAGACCACGCCGGAAGAAGCCGCCGGCAAGGCCGCCGTCCTCGTCGAATCGCTGCCGTGGCTGAAGCGCTTCCGCGATCAGATCATCGTCATCAAGTACGGCGGCAACGCCATGGTGAGCGAAGAACTGCAGGCGGCGTTCGCTGAGGACATCGCCTACCTCCACCACGTGGGCGTCAAGCCCGTCGTCGTGCACGGTGGCGGACCTCAGATCTCCGCCATGCTCGACCGGCTCGACATCTCGAGCGAGTTCAAGGGCGGCTACCGGGTGACCTCGACCGAGGCCATCAGTGTCGTGCGCATGGTGCTCACCGGGCAGATCAACCCGCAGCTCGTCTCGCGCATCAACGCCCACGGCTCTTTCGCCACCGGCCTCTCCGGTGAGGACGCCGGCCTCTTCCGCGGCCGCCGCCGCGGGGTGGTCGTCGACGGCGAGGAGCACTCGCTCGGATACGTCGGTGACGTCATCGGGGTCGATCCGCAGGGCGTCCTCGACCATCTCGCCGCCGATCGGGTGCCCGTCATCTCGTCGATCGCGCCCGACGCGGACGAGCCCGGTCAATCGCTCAACGTCAACGCCGATGCGGCCGCGGCGGCGCTCGCCGTCGCCCTCGGGGCGACCAAGCTCGTCATCCTCACCGATGTCGCCGGTCTCTATGCCGACTGGCCCAACCGCGACTCCCTGGTGTCGCACTTGACGGCATCCGAGCTGAGAGCAATGCTTCCGCAGCTCGAGTCGGGGATGATCCCCAAGATGCAGGCCTGCCTCGATGCCGTCGACGGCGGCGTCGGCACTGCGGCGATCATCGACGGCCGTCAGCCGCACTCGGTGCTCGTCGAGCTCTTCACGCAACAGGGAATCGGAACAGAGGTGGTGGCATCGTGAGCGGGCCGACGACAGTGAGCTGGAAGGACGACGCCGCCCGCGACCTCGTCCTCAACGCGGGCGACCGGTACGCGCTCCTCGTGCGCGGTGAGGGTTCCTCTCTCTGGGACGACGAGGGCAATCGCTACCTCGACTTCCTCGGCGGGATCGCCGTCGTCTCCCTCGGCCACGCGCACCCGGTGTTCGTCCAGGCGGTGGCAGAACAAGCCGCGACCCTCGGCCACGTCTCCAACTATTTCGCGACACCGCCGCAACTGGGGCTCGCGGCACGGCTCAAGCGGCTCGCCGGCACGGGACCCTCGGGGCGCGTCTACTTCGGCAACTCCGGCGCCGAGGCGAACGAGGCCGCTTTCAAGCTCGCGAGACTCCACGGCGGATCGGCCCGCCCCCGGATCCTCGCGCTGAAGCAGGCCTTCCACGGCCGCAC
This sequence comes from Microbacterium sp. Ld4, assembly GCF_045066555.1. Classification (NCBI taxonomy): domain Bacteria; kingdom Bacillati; phylum Actinomycetota; class Actinomycetes; order Micrococcales; family Microbacteriaceae; genus Microbacterium; species Microbacterium sp. Ld4. The sequence goes on from NZ_JBISHE010000008.1 coordinate 200,096, forward strand.
GATGGGGACTCTCGCCCTCACGGGCAAGCCCGCCATGCAGGAGCCGTTCGAGCCGATGGTGCCCGGCGTCGAGTTCCTCGACACGACCGTCGAGGCGCTCGAGGCTGCGATCGACGATCGTGTGGCCGCGCTGTTCGTCGAACCGATCAAGGGCGAGGCGGGCGTCCTCGAACTGCCCGAGGGGTACCTCGCCGCGGCGCGGGAGATCACCGCCCGTCACGGCGCGCTGCTCATCGTCGACGAGATCCAGACCGGCGCCGGCCGCACCGGGGCCTGGTTCGCCTTCCAGCACACCGGGATCACCCCCGACGCCATCACCGTCGCGAAGGGCATCGGCAACGGCATCCCGATCGGCGCCCTCGTCACCTTCGGCGCGGCGAGCGAGCTCTTCTACCCCGGCACCCACGGCTCGACCTTCGGCGGCAACCCGCTCGCGACCGCCGTCGCTTCGGCCGTGCTCGACGAGATCGAGCGGGCGGGCCTCGTCGATGCCGCCGCCGAGCGTGGCGCGCAGGTGCGTGCCGCCGTCGACGAGATCGCCTCGCCCCTCGTGAGCGGATGCCGCGGGCAGGGGCTCCTGATCGGCGTCGCCCTGCGGCATCCGGTTGCCGGCGCCGTCGTCGCAGCGGCTCAGCAGCACGGGCTGATCGTCAACGCGGCCAACGACTCGACCGTCCGCCTCGCGCCCGCCCTCACGATCGGCGACGTCGAGATCGACGAGTTCCAGACCCTGTTCGCCAAGGCCCTGGCGACCGTCGAGAACGCCCTGATGCTCGACGACCCGAACCACGATGACACCCCGGAGGCTTCCGCATGACCCGCCACCTGCTGCGCGACGACGACCTGACCCCCGCCGAGCAGAGCGAGATCCTCGATCTCGCGCTCGAGCTGAAGAAGGACCGCTGGCGCGAGAAGCCCCTCGCGGGACCGCAGACGGTCGCCGTCATCTTCGACAAGTCCTCCACCCGCACCCGGGTGTCGTTCGCCGTCGGCATCGCCGATCTCGGCGGCTCCCCGCTGATCATCTCGACCGCGAACAGCCAGCTCGGTGGCAAGGAGACCCCCTCCGACACCGCGCGGGTCCTCGAGCGGCAGGTGGCCGCGATCGTGTGGCGCACCTACGCGCAGTCCGGGCTCGAGGAGATGGCGCGCGGCACACGGGTGCCGGTCGTCAACGCGCTGAGCGACGACTTCCACCCGTGCCAGCTGCTCGCCGACCTCCTCACCATCCGTGAGCACAAGGGCGATCTCACGGGGCTGACCCTGACCTTCTTCGGCGACGGGCTCAGCAACATGTCGCACTCCTACGCCCTGGCCGGGGTGACGGCCGGCATGCACGTCCGGATCGCCGCACCCGCCGGATACGCTCCGCGTGCCGACGTCGTCAGCGATGCCCAGAGGATCGCCGCTGCGACGGGCGGATCGCTCGCTCTCTTCACCGATCCGGATGCCGCCGCCGCGGGTGCCGACGTGATCGTCACCGACACGTGGGTGTCGATGGGCAAGGAGGAGGAGAAGACCGCGCGGCTGCGTGACCTCGGCGGGTACAAGGTCACCCAGGACCTCATGGCTCGGGCGGACGACGACGCGATCTTCATCCACTGCCTTCCAGCCGACCGCGGCTACGAAGTGGATGCCGACGTGATCGACGGGCCGCAGAGCGTGGTCTGGGATGAGGCGGAGAACAGGCTGCACGCGCAGAAGGCGCTCCTGGTGTGGCTGCTCCAGCAGCAGTGACGGCGGCGTGGCAGAGCTGGAACGGCTCCGCCCGCCTGCACGGGATCGACCTCGCCCGTGCGCTCGCCGTGATCGGCATGCTCGCCGCTCATCTCCTCACGATCGAAGAGTCGCTCGAGCTCGCGCGTCCGGAGACCTGGGTCGACCTCGTGAACGGGAGGTCGTCGATCCTCTTCGCCGTCCTCGCGGGTGTGTCGCTCGCCCTGGTGACCGGCGGGACGCGTCCCCGGACCGGCATCCCGCTCCGCATCGCGCGACGACGCATCGCCGTCCGGGCCGCGCTGCTCTGGGTCATCGGCGTCGGACTCATCCTGACGGGCGTACCGGTCTACGTCATCCTCCCCGCCTACGCGATCCTCTTCCTCGTCGCACTGCCCCTTCTCCGGCTGCCCGTCCGCGCCCTCTGGGTATCGGCCGTCGCCGTCCTCCTCGTCATGCCCTGGTTCCTCCCGGCGCTCGAGGCCGCGACCTTCTGGGACACCGATCTCGGATATGTCGTGTTCCTCATCTCCGGGTGGGCGTACCCCTTCCCCCTCTGGATCGGGTTCGTCCTCCTCGGCCTCGCCATCGGTCGCAGCGATCTTCGCTCGGTGTGGACTCAGGGAGTCCTTCTCGGCGGGGGAGTCGCGGCGGCGGTGGCGGCGGGCATGGCCGCGATCGTCATCCGGGCGACGGGCGCCGTTCTTCCGGGTAGCGACCTCGAGCCGGTGTGGAGTGCCGAAGCGCACAGCGGGGGCCTCATCGAGGTGATCGGCTCCGCCGGGACGGCTGTCGCCGTTCTCGGGGCCTGCCTCCTCCTGTGCCGCACGCGAGCAACCTGGGTGCTCACGCCTCTGCGCGCTGTGGGCGCGATGCCTCTCACGGCATACGCGGGACAGATCGTCGTCTGGGCGATCGCCGCCGGTGTGGCCTTCGGCGACACCACCGACCTCTGGTCCTTCCGCGAGCTGCAGCCGTTCGGATGGTTCGTCCTCGGCGTGGTGGTCTTCTGCTTCGCGTGGGGGTCGCTCCTCGGGCAGGGCCCGCTCGAGCGGCTGTTGGGCTGGGCGGCGCGTCGCGCCGTGCCGGATGAGCGGCAGGACGCCGCGGTTAGGGTGGAGCAGTGACCGACAGTAAAAGCGAAGCGACCAATTCCGGTGCCCTGTGGGGCGGACGGTTCGCCTCCGGGCCTTCCCCGGAGCTCGTCGCCCTCAGCCGGTCGACGCACTTCGACTGGGCGCTCGCGCCGTACGACATCGCCGGGTCGCACGCGCACACGCGAGCGCTCGCCGCTGCGGGGTATCTGACCTCCGACGAGGAAGCGCGGATGCATGCCGGACTGGCGGTGCTCGAAGCCGGCGTCCATGACGGCACGCTGGTCGCGCAGGAGGTCGATGAGGACGTCCACGGGGCACTCGAGGCGGCGCTGATCCGCGAAGTGGGCCCCGAACTCGGTGGAAAGCTGCGCGCCGGTCGCAGCCGGAACGACCAGATCGCCACGCTCGTCCGGATGTTCCTGCTCGACCATGCCCGCGTGATCGCCCGAGACCTCGTGCGGATCATCGATGCCATCGTCGCGCAGGCCGACGCGCACAGCGGCGCCATCATGCCCGGTCGCACCCACCTCCAGCACGCCCAGCCCGTCCTCCTCGCGCACCACCTGCAGGCGCACGCCTGGCCGCTGGTGCGCGACCTCGAACGCTTGCGGGATTGGACGGCGCGCGCGTCGGTGTCGCCCTACGGCGGAGGCGCCCTCGCGGGCGCGACCCTCGGCCTCGACCCGCAGCTCGTCGCCGACGAGCTCGGTCTGGCTCGTCCTGCGGAGAACTCCATCGACGGAACGTCGGCGCGAGACGTGGTGGCCGAGTTCGCCTTCGTGACCGCCATGATCGGCGTGGATGTGTCCCGCTTCGCGGAGGACATCATCATCTGGAACACGCGGGAGTTCTCCTTCGTGCGGCTCGATGACGGTTTCTCGACCGGGTCGAGCATCATGCCTCAGAAGAAGAACCCCGACATCGCCGAGCTCGCGCGAGGCAAGGCTGGTCGTCTCATCGGCAACCTGTCGGGACTCCTCGCCACGCTCAAGGCGCTCCCGCTCGCGTACAACCGCGATCTGCAGGAGGACAAGGAGCCGGTCTTCGACTCGGTCACGACGCTCGAGGTGCTCCTCCCGGCTTTCGCGGGCATGATCGCCACGCTGCGATTCGACACCGCGCGCATGGCATCGCTCGCGCCCGAGGGCTTCTCCCTCGCGACGGATGTCGCGGAATGGCTCGTCAAGCGCGGCGTGCCCTTCCGCGATGCGCACGAGATCTCCGGCGCGCTGGTGCAGGCATGCGAGCAGCGATCGATCGGACTGGAGGATGCCGACGACGCGCTCCTCGCCGAGGTGTCGCCTCTCCTGGACCCGGCGGTGCGCGAGGTGCTGACCATCGAGGGTTCGGTGGCGAGCCGCACGGGGGTCGGGGGAACGGCGCCGGTCCGCGTCACCGAGCAGCGCGCGTCGCTCGTCGCTCGCACGCAGGAGCTCGCGCGCGACCTCGGGATCTGACGACATCAACCCCGCTGCACTTATAAGCAAAATACTGATTTCGAAGATAAATCAGCCAAAAGCTTATAAGCTCGGGATATGAGTACCGTCGTCACGGCTGACATCATCGGCTCGCGGGAGTTGTGGGACCGCGCCGAGGCGCAGCGCATCCTCGATGATGCCGTCGCGAGAGTCCACGCGGAAAGCTCCGGCGTCGTGCGTCCTCTGACTCCGACGGTGGGCGACGAGCTTCAGGGCGTCTACCGCGACCTTCCGTCGGCGCTTCGGGTGATCCTCCTGCTGCGCCTCGCTCTGCCGGACGGACTCGACATCCGTTTCGGGGTCGGGCTGGGGGAGATCGAGTCGATCCGCTCTGCCACTGGAGGGATCGCCGAGGGGCCGGGGTGGTGGGCGGCCCGCAAGGCTATCGACACCCTCCACGCGAAGCAGGTGCGCGCGATGCCCGGGGCCCGTACATGGATCGTCGCGTCGGGCGAGGACGAGCGGGATGCGGCTTTCGCGAACGCATACAGCTGGGCCCGCGACGAACTGGTCTCGGCCATGTCGGAGCGGACGCGACGTCTCGTCTACGGACGGTGCCTCGGCCGCACGCAGCGCGAGCTCGCCGCCTCCGAGGGCATCACCCAGTCGGCCGTGTCGCAGGCACTCACCTCGGCAGGTGCGGCCGCGGTCGTGGAGGGGCTTCGGGAGCTTTCGGGCGGGCGGTGATCTCTCACCAGATCGCGAGCCGGACCAGCCCGCCGGCGACGCTGGCCCAGCCGAGGCTTGCGAGGGTCCCGATGATGAATCGTTCCCGGGCCTCCGCGGCCGCGAGCTCGGAGAACCGTCCGATGCCCTTGATGGCGACGACGACGGCAAGGGCTTCCGGATATCCCGCGACGATCGCGACGGCGACCGCGATGCGCTCCAGGTAGCCGATCGTCGACCCGCCGCGGAGGAGGGCCTCGCGTTCGCCCGTGTGATCGCGGGGCGCGCCGATGAGGATCCCGCCGTCGGACGTCTCCCGAACCCGCGAACCGGTGGCGAGGTCGAGGACGACCCGGGTGGCGGGGTTGCCGCCGATCACTGCCAGCGCGACGCCGACGAGGGCGACACCGACGCCCCAGATCGCGGGGATCTCGACGGGGGAGAGCGCCGCGAGCACCGTGGCCACGACCAGGAGCCCGGTGGCGACCCCCATGGGCAACGGCGACGGCTTGCGGTGGGAGATCAGGGTCAGGATGAGCGACGCGCACAGGCTGGAGAACAGCACGATGGTGAGGACGGCGGCGGCGATCGCGCCCGGCAGCATCGGTTCCATGCGGTCAGTCTCCCATGGGCGTCCGACGCCGGTGGAGGCCGTCTCAGAGGTGTTCATCCGACAGGGCCTTGCCCTCGAGCAGGAGAAAGGCCACGGTGAGCGCATGGCGAAAATGGAGCATTTCGAGATCCCCGTCGACGACATCACGCGAGCGCAGGCCTTCTATGCGGAGGTGCTCGGCTACCGGTACACCCCATGGGGCGATGAGATGGGCATGCTCGAGCAGCCCGATGGGAAAGGAGTCGGCGGCGACCTCCACATCAGGGACGTCGCCCCGCATCCCACCGTCGTCTTCACCGTCGATCTGATCGAGGACACGGTTGCGCTCGCGGTGGCTCGCGGCGGGGAGCAGCTCGGCGAGATCACGCCGATGGGGAAGACATCGCGCTGGGTGTACATCCGCGACTCGGAGGGCAACATCATCGGCCTGTACGACGACGGCGCCGCCGCGTGAAGGTCGGGGCGCGCTGATAGCCTGAAAGGCGTGTCCGAACCCCTTCTGAGCACTGCGGCGAAAGCCCTGGCGCCCGCCAACGATCCGAGCTTCGACAATGTCTGGGACGAGATCGTCTGGCGCGGTCTGGTGCACGTGTCGACCGATCAGGAGGCTCTCCGAGAGCTTCTCTCCGGCGACCCGGTGACGTACTACTGCGGCTTCGACCCGACCGCCGCGTCCCTCCACCTCGGGCACCTCGTCCAGCTGCTGACGCTCCGCCGGCTCCAGCTCGCCGGACACAAGCCGCTGGGACTGGTCGGCGGTTCGACGGGCCTCATCGGCGACCCCAGACCGACCGCGGAGCGCACGCTCAACTCCCGCGAGACGGTCGCGGACTGGGTCGATCGGCTTCGCGGTCAGATCGAGCGGTACCTGAGCTTCGACGGCGACAACGCCGCGCGCATGGTGAACAACCTCGACTGGACGGCGCCCCTGTCGGCCATCGACTTTCTCCGTGAGATCGGCAAGCACTACCGCGTGGGCACGATGTTGAAGAAGGATGCCGTCGCCGCGCGCCTGAACTCCGACGCGGGGATCAGCTACACCGAGTTCAGCTACCAGATCCTGCAGGGCCTGGACTTCCTCGAGCTCTACCGTCAGTACGGCTGCGTCCTCCAGACGGGCGGGTCCGACCAGTGGGGCAACCTCACGAGCGGAACCGACCTCATCCACAGGGTCGAGGGGGTGAGCGTCCACGCCATCGGGACTCCGCTGATCACCAACAGCGACGGCACCAAGTTCGGTAAGAGCGAGGGCAACGCCATCTGGATCGACGAGGCGCTGACCAGTCCGTTCGCTTTCTACCAGTTCTGGCTGTCGACAGCGGATGCCGATGTCGTCGAGCGGCTGAAGGTCTTCACGTTCCTGACCCGCGAGGAGATCCAGGAGTACGCCGACCTCGTCGAGGCAGAGCCGTTCCGTCGTGCCGCCCAGAAGCGTCTCGCGCTCGAGGTGTCGACCGCGGTGCACGGCGTCGAAGCGACGGCGGCGGTGATCGCCGCGACCGAAGCCCTCTTCGGGCAGGGCGATCTTTCGTCATTGGATGCCGCGACGCTCCGCTCTGCTCTGTCCGAACTGCCTCACGCCGTGGTGTCCGAACCGGTCACCGTCGTGCAGGCGCTCATCGACACCGGCCTGGTGGCGAGCCTGAGTGAAGCGCGCCGGGCGATCTCCCAGGGCGGCGTGTCCGTCGACGGCGTCAAGGTCGTCGACGACACCGCTGTGATCTCCGGCGGTCTGCCGGGGGGAGTGTCCGTCCTTCGGCGCGGCAAGAAGACCCTTGCCGGAGTCTTCGTCGGCTGATCGTGAGATCCGTGACGCCGCTTCGCCCGTTCGGGGCGGGGCGGCGTTTTCTCGTCTCTGGATGAGAAACCGTCGTCCTTAGCGGCGGAATCCGCGCGTCACCAGGGACTCCGACCCGACAGCCCCCGCGCGACACGCCCGGGCTGCGTGCGTGATTTGCCCGACCGCCGAACCGCACGTAACTTATTACTTGTTCGCCCCACAGGGAAGAGCGAAAGGCCGGAAGGTCTCGCCCCCTCAAGTGGAGAACACAATCTCATCCCAAACCTCTCCTTGAGAGAACATGACCTCTGGTCTAGGATGAGGGTCTATCCCGTAGACCGCGGTCATCGACTGTGTCCAGCTTTCTCGGCTGGGAGCACCGGTTCGACAGACGGAACGGGTGGCCAACAGGAAGTTGCCCCGCAGCGAAGCCCGAGAGGGTGGTGGTGGGAGTATCCGATCCTTGAGAACTCAACAGCGTGCACTTGTCAAATGCCAAATAACCTCGCCTCGGCTTTTTGCTGGGGATGAGATTCCT
>NZ_JBISHE010000009.1:0-355230 GCF_045066555.1 Microbacterium sp. Ld4
GTGTGCGTGGGGGGCGGGGTGGGGAGAAGTCGGGAGAGGGCGTCGGCGAGGCCGCGTGCCGAGGTGTCCTGCGGGCGCAGGTAGCTGTCGACCGTCTCGCCCGAGTCGGTCGTCCAGGCGATGCGCACGAGGCCGTCCCGTTCGACGACGCGGTCGATGGCGACCGTCGCCTGGCCGACGCCGACGATCCGCTCCGACAAAAGGAAGATGCGGGGCTGGCCGACGAGATCGAGAGCGACGCCGCGATCCGTCACGACGACGTCGACGCGCGACCGGAACGCGAGGCCTTTCACGGCCAGCCGCTCCAGCGGCTCGTCGTGCCGCGTGGTCGCGACGTACAGCCCTTCGGACCGGAAGACGTCGGTCGCGCCCTGGGGCGCTTCGCCGACGGGCACGGCGATGCCGGCATCCCGTCGTCGTCGTCGCAGCCACGCGCCGACGCCGACGGCGATCAGCAGCGCGGTGAACGCCATGACGAGGACGAGAGCCAGTTCGCGGGTCACGCGGTCACCTCGGCGACGACCGCGCCGGATTCGACCGTCGTGCGGCCGCGGAAGAAGGTCCACCGGACCTCACCGGGCAGCTCGCGGCCCAGGTACGGCGAGTTGCGGCTCCGCCCCTTCAGATCGGCCGTCGTGAACGGCCGCGCGGGTGCGGGGTCGTACAGGGTGAGGGAGGCCGGGGCGCCGACCTCGAGCGGGGTGCCGGCGCCGGCGAGGCGGCCGATCCGCGCGGGCGTGCGCGACATGACGCGGGCCACGTCGTCCCAGCTGAGGAGTCCGGTCTCGACCATCGCGGCGTGCACGACGCGGAGCGCGGACTCGAGGCCGACCATGCCGTTGGCGGCCGCCTGCCACTCGCACGACTTCGCCTCGGCGGGGTGCGGTGCGTGGTCGGTCGCGACGATGTCGATGGTCCCGTCCGCGAGACCCTCGCGGACAGCCTGCACGTCCTCGTCACGGCGCAGCGGCGGGTTCACCTTGTACCGGGCGTCGTAGCCCCGCACGAGATCCTCGGTGAGGAGCAGGTGATGGGGGGTCACCTCGGCGGTCACGGCGATGCCCCGCTTCTTGGCCCAGCGGATGAGGTCGACCGAGCCGGCGGTCGAGAGGTGGCACACGTGCAGCCGCGAGCCGACGTGCTCCGCGAGAAGCACGTCGCGGGCGATGATCGACTCCTCGGCGACGGCCGGCCAGCCCGTGAGGCCCAGCTCGGCCGAGACCGTGCCCTCGTTCATCTGCGCCCCCTCGGTGAGCCGCGGGTCCTGCGCGTGCTGGGCGACGACGCCGTCGAACGCCTTCACGTACTCGAGGGCACGTCGCATGATGAGCGGGTCGAAGACGCAGAAGCCGTCGTCGCTGAACACGCGCACCTGTGCCCGTGACGACGCCATGGCTCCGAGCTCGGCGAGACGATCGCCCTTCTGGCCCACCGTGACGGCGCCGATCGGCTGCACGTGCACGTAGCCGGCGGCCTCGCCCAGAGCGAGCTCCTGCTCGACGACACCGGCGGTGTCGGCGACCGGCGACGTGTTGGGCATGGCGAACACCGTGGTGAAACCGCCGGCGGCGGCCGCGCGCGAGCCGGTGAGGATCGTCTCGGATGCGTCGTAGCCGGGCTCGCGGAGGTGCGTGTGCAGGTCCACGAGCCCCGGCAGGGCGATGAGTCCGTCAGCGTCGATCTCGCGGGCGCCCGCCCGGGTCAGCGACGTGCCGACCTCGGCGATGAGGCCGTCCTCGATGATCAGATCGGCGGGAGCGGCGCCCTGGAGGCGCGCTCCGCGGATGATGGTGGCGTTGCTCATCGGGCGTCCTCTTCTGCGTTCGTGGTGTCCCGCTCGCCCGCCAGCAGCAGGTACAGCGCCGCCATGCGCACCGATACCCCGTTCGCGACCTGTTCGAGGACGGTCGAGCGTGGCGAATCGGCGGCGTCGGCGGAGATCTCCAGACCCCGGTTCATGGGTCCGGGGTGCATGACAATGCTAGTCGTCGGAAGAGTGCCGAGCCGCGCGGCATCCAGCCCCCATCGACGCGAATACTCCCGCTCAGTCGGGAAATAGGCGGCGTTCATGCGCTCGAGCTGGATGCGGAGCATCATGACCGCGTCGGGGGCGGCGGACAGCGCCTCGTCGAGGTCGTAGACGATCGTGACGGGCCACCCCGAGACGTCCTGCGGGACGAGCGTCGGCGGGGCGACGAGGGTCACCTCCGCGCCGAGCGACGTCAGGAGCCAGACGTTCGATCGTGCGACCCGCGAGTGCAGCACATCACCGACGATCGTCACGCGGAGCCCCGACAGGTCGCGTCCTCGACTGTCGTCGCCGAAGAAGCGCTTACGGATGGTGAACGCGTCGAGCAGCGCCTGCGTGGGGTGCTCGTGCGTGCCGTCGCCTGCGTTGAGGATCCCGGCCGAGATCCATCCGCTCGCCGCGAGGGTGTGCGGTGCGCCCGAGGCTCCATGACGGATGACGACCGCGTCGGCGCCCATCGCCTGCAGGGTCTGCGCCGTGTCCTGGAGCGATTCGCCCTTCGACACCGACGAGCCCTTGGCCGAGAAGTTGATGACGTCGGCCGACAGCCGCTTCGCCGCCGCCTCGAACGAGATGCGCGTGCGGGTCGAGTCCTCGAAGAACAGGTTCACGACCGTCTTACCGCGGAGGGTCGGAAGCTTCTTGACCTCGCGGGACTGGGTGTCGCGCATGTCCTCGGCGACATCCAGGATCCGGAGCGCATCGGCGCGTGCCAGCGTGCGGGTGTCGAGCAGATGCCTCATGACGCGTCCTCCGCAGCCCGCGGCGCCGACTCGATGGTCACGGATTCTGCCCCGTCGACGTCTGCGAGGCGGACGTTGACCCGCTCGTCCCGTGCGCTCGGGAGGTTCTTGCCCACGAAGTCGGGTCGGATCGGCAGCTCGCGGTGCCCGCGGTCGACGAGAATCGCCAGACGGACCGCGGCGGGCCGTCCGATGTCCTGGAGGGCATCGAGCGCGGCGCGGATCGAGCGGCCCGAGAAGAGCACATCATCGACGAGCACGACCGTCCTGCCGTCCACTCCCCCGGCCGGGATCGACGTGGGGCGGGGCGTGCGCGTGGGGTTGCGGTGCAGGTCGTCGCGGTACATCGTCACGTCGAGCGCGCCGACGTCGACGGTCACGCCCGTGAACGAGGCGATGAGCCCACTCAGACGCTCCGCGAGCATGACGCCGCGGGTCGGGATGCCGAGGAGCACGAGGCCGTCGGGGCCGCGGTTCGACTCGAGGATCTCATGAGCGATGCGCGTGAGCGCGCGTGCGATGTCCGCCTCGTGAAGCACGGTGCGAGATGCCATCTGCCGCTCCCTTCTCCGCCTCACAGGACGGTGTTAAAGGTTGCTTGTGTGCCCCCAGTCTAGCGGGGTTTCGGCCCTGCTCCGAGGTCAGCCGACGCGGGCGATGCGTCCGAGGACGCCGTGGACGAACGAGCCGGAGTCGTCCGTGGAGAACTCCTTGGCGAGCTCGACCGCCTCGTCGATCGCGACCGCGGTCGGGATCGTGTCGTTGTGCAGGATCTCCCACACCCCGATCCGGAGGATCGCCCGGTCGACCGCCGGCATCCGCTCGATCTTCCAGTCGCGCGCGTGCGTGATGATGTGCTCGTCGATCTCGTCCTGGCTGTCGATGATGCCGTCGACGATCTCGCGGGCATACAGCCACGACGCCTCGCGGGCGGGCTCGCTCGCGGCGCGCTTCGCCTCGGCGGCGAGCGTCACGCCGAGGCTGTCGCCGCGGATGTCGGACTGGTAGAGAATGTCGAGGGCGCGCTTGCGCGCCTTGCTGCGTGCGCTCATCGGGCGGTCAGCTCACGCGGCCGAGGTAGTCCCCGGTGCGCGTGTCGACCTTGACCTTCGTGCCCTGCTCGACGAAGAGGGGAACCTGCATCTCGTAGCCGGTCTCGACGGTGGCGGGCTTGGTGCCGGCCGACGAGCGGTCGCCCTGCAGGCCCGGCTCGGTGTAGGTGATCTCGAGCACGACCGACGACGGGAGCTCGACGTAGAGCGGGTTGCCGTTGTTGAGCGCGATCTGCACCTGCTGGTTCTCGAGCAGGTAGTTCGCCGCGTCGCCGACGGTCGCCGCTCCGACGGTGATCTGGTCGTAGTCGGCCATGTCCATGAACACGAAGCTGTCGCCGTCCTTGTACAGGTAGGTGAAGTCGCGACGATCGACGTTCTCGATGTCGATCTTCGTGCCCGCGTTGTACGTCTTGTCGACGACCTTGCCGGTCATGACGTTCTTCAGCTTGGTCCGGACGAACGCGCCACCCTTGCCGGGCTTGACGTGCTGGAACTCCACGACGTTCCAGAGCTGCCCGTCGATGGACAGGACGACGCCGTTCTTGATGTCTGCGGTCGATGCCATGAGTGTGGAGTTTCCGTTCCGTGGAGGTGCGCGGCCGAGTGGCCGGTGAACGATTCTACGGGATACCCGTGCTCAGGCTTCCGCAGAACGGTCGGATGCCTCGATCACGTCGATCAGCCGGTTCGTCGCCTCGGCGTAGCCGGGCACGCCCTGACCGACGATATGGACGACGGCGACGTCGGCGACGTAGGAGTGGTGGCGGAACGCTTCGCGCTCGAGGACGTTGGAGATGTGGACCTCCGCGACGGGGAGCGCCACCCCGGAGAGGGCGTCGCGCAGCACGACCGAGGTGTGGGTGAGGCCACCGGGATTGATGACGATGCCGGCGCACTCGGTGCGGGCGGCGTGGATCGCGTCGATGAGCACGCCCTCGTGATTGCTCTGCACCGCGTGAACCTCGACGCCCCTGGCTCCGGCCGTGCGCGCCACGAGCGCCTCGACGTCCGCCAGCGTGTCGGAGCCGTACACCTCGGGCTCGCGGATGCCGAGCAGATTCAGGTTCGGGCCGTTCACGAGCAGGAGACGCCGGGGGTGAGTCACCCCTGCACCCTATCGGCCGAGCCCGCCGGGACTCGTTCAGGCAGGGGTCCCGGGCCTCACCCGTCGCATCTCGAGCTCCGGCCCGATCGAGCTCGTGTACGTTTCGCCGGTCGGCGCGAAACCGAGCCGGCGATAGGCGGCCTGAGCGCGCGCGTTATCGGCGTGGACATCGAGCGTGAGCGCATCGACGCCTCGCTCCGAAGCCCACCGCGCTGCGGCATCCATCAGTTGACCGAGGATGCCGCGCCCGCGCATCCCCTTGTCAACGAAGACGCCGACGACATCGGCGCGCGGGGCGGCCACGGCGCGGCCCAGGTGGTCGTCGCTGCCCTCGGGGCGGAGCAGGACGGTGGCGGTGCCGATCCAGCGCTCGCCGTCCACCGCGACGAACTGCGCCGCCTCGTCGCTCATCGCGCCGCCGGCCGCCCGCTCACGCCAGAAGGCGTCGGGGCGCGCCAGCTCGTCGGCGGTGGTGGTGAGGAACGCGACGGATGCCGCAGGGTCGGCGACCGCGCGCAGGCGCAGGTCGCGTACCTCGCGCCACTCGTGGAGCGCGATACGACGGATGACCGGCCCGGTCACCCGGCGATCTCCTGGTAGGCCGTGAAGAGGAGCGACTCGTCGGGGGCCTGCATGACGGTCGGCTTGCCGATGCCGTCGAGCACGATGAAGCGCAGCATGCCGCCACGGGTCTTCTTGTCGCGCTGCATGACCCCGAGCAGGTGCTGCCAGCCATCCATCCGGTAGGTCGTCGGCAGCCCCAGCAGATCGAAGATCCGGCGATGCCGCGCGGCGTCGTCCTCCGAGAGCCGCCCAGCCAGCCGGGCGAGCTCGGCGGCGTACATCATGCCGATGGAGATCGCCGCGCCGTGGCGCCAGCGGTAGCGCTCGGCGTGCTCGATCGCGTGACCGAGCGTGTGCCCGTAGTTGAGCACTTCGCGCAGCCCTGCTTCGCGGAAGTCCTCGCTGACGACACGTGCCTTCATCTCGATGGCGAGTTCGATGCACCGTCGGAATTCGGGCGTCGTGGGGTCGACCGCGGCCTCGTGATCGCGCTCGACGATGTCGAGGATCTCCGGGAACCAGATGAAGCCGGCCTTCACGACCTCCGCGAACCCGGCGACCGCTTCGTTGCGCGGCAGCGTGTCGAGGACGTCGAGGTCGCAGACGACCGCCCGCGGCGCCCAGAACGCGCCCACCAGGTTCTTGCCCTCGGCGGTGTTGACGCCGGTCTTGCCGCCGACGGCCGCGTCGACCATGGCGAGCACGGTCGTCGGCACCTGGATGAGCTGCACCCCACGGAGCCAGGATGCCGCCACGAAACCGGCGAGGTCGGTCACGGCGCCGCCTCCGAACCCGATGACCGCGTCCGAACGGGTGAAGTCGGCCTGGCCCATGACCTGCCAGCAGAAGGCGGCCACCTCGATGCGCTTGCCGTCCTCCGCGTCGGGCACCTCGGCGGTGAGCACCTCGAGCGTCTCGTCGGCGAGGAGCATCTCGCGGAGCGTCGCAGCCTTCGCCCCCAGGCGCGGCGTGTGCACGACGAGCACCTTCTTCACGGTCGGCGCGAGCAGGTCCCGGACGCCTGAGAGAAGATCACGGCCCACGAGGATGTCGTACGGCGATGCGCCGGTCACGGAGATGGTCGTGGTGGTCATGAGGGGTGTCCTCCCGTCGTGATGACCCATTCGGCGATCGACGAGGCGATCCGGTCGAGGGGTCCTGATGAGGTGTCGAAGGTCGCGTCGGCGACCTGGTCGTAGAGGGGGCGGCGCCGTTCGTAGATCCGCTGCCAGCGCTCGAGCGGGGTCTCGTCGTCGCCGCCGAGCAGGGGTCGTCCGGCCCCCGCGCCCAGCCGGCCGGCCACGACCTTCGGCGCCACCGTGAGCGAGATCACGAGATGGCGGGACAGGTCGTCGCGGGTCAGGGGGTCGAGCACGGCTCCCCCGCCGAGCGATACGACTCCCCCGGCGGCGAGGGCGCCGGCCACGGCCTCGCGCTCGAGCGCCCGGAAGTGCTCTTCACCGCGCGTGACGAACAGCTCGGCGATCGAACCGTGCGCGCGGGCGACGATCGAGTCGGTGTCGGCGAACGGCATCCCGAGCTGCTTTGCGAGCCGCTTGCCGATGCTGCTCTTGCCGGCCCCCATCGGGCCGACCAGCACGACCGCCCGCGGCTCAGGCGAGGTCATGCGCGAGCAGGGCCGCCTCCGACGCGGGCGCCGTCTTGAGCGCGGCCGGGATGTTCTCGAGGTAGGTGTCGAGGTTGCGGCGCGTCTCGCGGATGCTGTCGCCGCCGAACTTCTCGAGCACGGCGTCGGCGAGGACGATGGCGACCATGGCCTCGGCCACGACGCCCGATGCCGGGACGGCGCAGACGTCGGAGCGCTGGTGGTGCGCCGCGGCGGTGTCGCCGGTGGAGATGTCGACCGTCCGGAGCGCGTGCGGGATCGTCGCGATGGGCTTCATGCCGGCGCGGACCCGCAGCACCGTGCCGGTCGACATCCCGCCCTCCGTGCCACCGGCACGGTCGGACGAGCGCGTGATGCCGTCGCCCGTGGCGAACAGCTCGTCGTGTGCGGCCGAGCCGCGGCGACGCGTGGTCTCGAAGCCGTCGCCGACCTCGACGCCCTTGATCGCCTGAACACTCATGAGGGCCTGCGCGAGCTTGCCGTCGAGACGGCGGTCCCAGTGCACGTGGGAGCCGAGCCCCGGCGGGAGGCCGTAGGCGAGCACCTCGACGATGCCCCCGAGCGTGTCGCCGTCCTTCTTCGCCGCATCGACCTCCGCGACCATCCGCTCGCTGGTGGCGGCGTCGAAGCAGCGCAGCGGGTCGGCGTCGAGGGTGTCGACGTCGTCCGGGTGCGGCAGGGCGGCGTCCTCGGGCACGCGGACGGGCCCGATCGACAGGGTGTGGCTGACGAGCCGGATGCCGAGCTCCGAGAGGAAGGCGCGCGCGATGGCGCCGAGGGCCACGCGGGCGGCGGTCTCGCGGGCGCTGGCGCGTTCGAGGATCGGACGCGCCTCGTCGAAGTCGTACTTCTGCATGCCGACCAGGTCGGCGTGTCCGGGACGGGGACGCGTCAGTGCGGCTCCGCGCCCGCGCGACATCTCTGTCATGTCGATGGGTTCGGGGTTCATGACCTCGACCCACTTGGGCCACTCGGTGTTGCCGATGCGGAGCGCGATCGGGCTCCCGAGCGACAGGCCGTGCCGCACACCGCCCGAGAGCGCGAGGGCGTCCTCCTCGAACTTCATCCGGGAGCCGCGGCCGTAGCCGAGCTTCCGACGCGCCAGATCGGCGCGGATGGCATCGAGGGAGATCGGCACACCGGAGGGCAGGCCCTCCATGATGGCGACCAGTTCGGGGCCGTGGGATTCGCCGGCAGTGAGCACGCGGAGCATGGCTCTAGTCTCCCATGAGTGCGCGGCGCATGACGGCCACGACGGCGGCCTCCCGAGGCAGCGGCTGGGCCACGTCGCCCGTGGCGAACGCGCGGATCTGCAGCACGGCCTGATGGAGCAGCATCCCGGCGCCGTTCTGCGCAGGCGCTCCGTTGCGCTCCCACGCATCCGACAGGGCGGTCGGCCAGTGACCGTAGACGACGTCGAGCAGGGGCCCTCCGGCGCGCGCCAGGGCGTCGGCGACCTCTCCGTCGACCTCTACGCCACCGGGAAGCGTCGCGATCGTGACGCCCCGCACCGCGAGATCGTCGCTCGCCCAGGGGGCGGCCTCGACCACGACCTCCAGCCGTCGGCCGAGGTCGATCAGGGCCGCCGCGGCCCCCGGCCGCCGGGCCATCACCTCGACGCGTCGCGCGCCGATCTCGGACACCGCGACGAGAGCGGATGCCGCTGTCGCCCCCGCGCCGACGATGCGGGCGTCGACGACGTCGCTCACACCCTGCTCGCCGAGGGCCGCGACGATGCCGCCGACGTCGGTGTTGAACCCGTGCCATCCGTCGCCGCGGCGGACGAGCGTGTTCGCCGCCCCGGTGAGATGCGCCCGTTCATCGAGGGTCGTTGCCACCGCATGCGCACGCGCCTTCAGCGGCATCGTGAGCGACAGGCCGCGGATGGTCGACGCCGCGCCGCGCAGCTCGGCCTCGAAGGAGGCCTCATCGACGCGCCGGCGACCGTACGTCCATTCCCAGCCGAGCTCGGCATAGGCCGCGGTGTGCAGACGCGGCGACAGACTGTGCTCGATCGGATCGCCCCAGACCTCGAGGGCGGCGCGGGTCATCAGGAGCAGCCGCCGTCGGGGTTGTCCCGGCACCACTGACGCCACTTCGCGACCGACTGCTCGTGCTCGGCGAACGTCGCGTTGAACTCGGTGAGGCCGGACTCGAGATCGACCGTGACGAAGTACTGCCAGGGCCCCTCTTCGGGATTCATCGCGGCGTCGATGGCGACGGCGCCGGGGTTCGCGATCGGTCCGACGGGCAGCCCGGGATGCACGTACGTGTTCCAGAGGTTGTCGTCCTCGAGCTCCTCCGCCCGTGAGCTGGCGCCCCCTTCGCGATCTTGGAACTTGTACTGCGCCGTCGAGTCCATCTGCAGCAGACCGTTGGTCTCGCTGATCGCCGGATCGAGTCGGTTCTGGATCACGCGGGAGACCCGGTAGAAGTCCTTCTCGTACCGCGCCTCCTTCTCGATGATCGAGGCCGTCGTGAGGATCTCGTCCCGACGGTCCGCCGGCACTCCGGCATCGTCGAGCGCCTCGCGCGTGCGATCCACCATCGTCTGCACGACCTCCGCCGCCGTGACGCCCGGGTTGAACGTATAGGTCGCGGGGAACAGCCAGCCCTCGAGGGTGTCGGCATCCACGCCGTAGTCGCTCGGCTTCGCCACCGCCGCCTGAACCTCTTCGATCGGCAGGCCGACGCCCTCGGCGATGCGTTCGAGGGACTGGTCGACGGTCAGGCCTTCGCGGAGCTGAGCGGTGTTCTGCTGCTTGTTGGCGGGGTCGATGAGCGCTTCGTAGGCCGCTTCGGAGGTCATCTTCTTCTGCAGGCTGAACACGCCCACGTCGAGCTTGTTCGTGTCCGCACCGCTGCTGATGAGGTAGTCGTAGAACGCGTCGGAGGTCTTGATCACTCCGGCGTCGAAGAGCGTGCGGGAGATGTCGGCGCCGGTCTGGTTGCTGACGACGGTGATCGTCGCCTCGCCCTCGGCGAGCCCGGGCTCGAAGTCCTTCGGCTCCTCCCAGCCCATCACGGCGCGGATCTGGTCTTCGTACGTCGTCCAGACCCACAGGGCGCCGGCGCCGATGCCGGCGATGATGCCGAGGATCACGAGGAAGATCGTCCACGCCGCCACACGGCTCTTGCGACGGTCCTTGGCGATGCGCGCCGCCGCCGTCGACGGGTCGCGGGTCTGCTCCTCGAAGAGGGCATCCAGCGACGCCGGCCGCACCGGCTCAGCCCTGCGGTCGTCCACGATGGTGTCCGCCGGCGCAGGCCGCGTCGCCGCCTGCTCCGCAGGCGATGCCGCCGGCAGCGGGGTCGGGCGCTCGGGTGTGCGCGCCTCGCGGGCCGCGCGCCGGCTCGAGGGAGCGGCGTCAGGCGTCGGCCGATCGGCAGGGTCGGAGACGCGCGCGTCTTCCGGCGGGTTTTCGGACATCAGCGTGGCTCCTGCGTCTTCGTCAGTGGCTGGCCGGCCGGGCTGCCGGTGCTCTTCTCGACGTCGATCGCCTGCTGGAGGAGGACGACCGCGGCGACCTGGTCGACAATATTACGAGAAGACCGCTGGGAACGGCCGCTCTGCCGAAGCGCGGCATGCGCGGAGACCGTGCTCAGACGCTCGTCCACCAGCCGCACGGCGACCTCGAGGGCGGCGCCGAGCTCCACCGCGAACGTCCGGGCGTCGTCCGTCGACGCCGTCTCGTTGCCGCTGAGACTGATCGGCAGGCCGACGAGCACCTCCATCGCGTCGTACTCGGCCGCCAGCTCGACGATCCGTCTGACCGAGCTCTCCGAGCGCGGAACCGTCTCGACGGGAACCGCGAGCATGCCGTCCGGATCGCACCGCGCCACGCCGACCCGGGCTTTGCCCACATCGATCCCGAGCCGGATGCCGCGGCGGAACCCCGTCACGCGGTCGCGCTCCTCACGGCGTCGACGATCCCCTGCAGAGCCACCGGCAGTGCGGCGACGTCCGTCCCCCCGCCCTGCGCCACGTCGTCCCGACCGCCCCCGCCGCCGCCGAGCGCCGCAGAGGCGCTCTTCGCGAGCGGTCCGGCCGTGATGCCGGCCGTGCGCGCGCCGTCGTTGGTCGCGACGATCACCACGGCGCGGCCGCCGATGTCCGCGCCGAGCGCCACGACCGCGGGCGTCGACCCGAGCCGGTCGCGCACCTGGAGCGCGAGCGTCCGGACGTCGTCGGCGGATGCCGCGGAGCCGAGGGACTGCGCGACGACAGCCAGGGCGCCCACACGCTCGGCGGATGCGACGAGTGCGGGAATCCGCTCGCCCAGGGCTTTCGCCTCGAACTGGGCGATCTTCTTCTCCGCCGCCTTCAGGCTCGCCTGCAGCTCCGCGATGCGGGCGGGCAGCTGATCGCGCGGCGCTTTGAGGTTCGAGGTGAGCTGGGACACGATCGCACGCTCCGCCGCGAGCTCACGGAAGGCGTCGCGGCCGACGAGAGCCTCCACACGGCGGTTGGACGCACCGACGGAGGACTCGCCCACGATGTTGATGAGCCCCACCTGGGCGCTCGACGACACGTGGGTGCCGGCGCAGAGCTCCCGCGACCACGGGCCGCCGATGTCGACCATCCGCACCGTGTCGCCGTACTTCTCGCCGAACAGCGCCATCGCGCCGGCCGCCTTGGCCTCGTCGAGCGACATGACGCGCGTGGTGACCTGGAGATCCTCACGAACGGCGTTGTTGGCGATCTCCTCGATCTCGCTGCGGGTCGCCGCTGACAGCGCCGACCCCCACGCGAAGTCGAACCGGAGGTAGCCGGCGCGGTTGAGCGACCCCGCCTGGGTCGCGTCCTTGCCGAGCGTGTCGCGAAGAGCCGCGTGCACCAGGTGGGTCGCAGAGTGCGCCTGCGTCGCCGCGCGGCGGTTGGCGGCATCCACCACGGTGGTGGCGGGCTGGCCGAGCCCGACCTCGCCGGTCGTGACCTCGACGGTGTGACTGATGAGACCGGGCACGGGCTTCTGCACGTCGAGCACCTCGAGCTCGAAACCGGGTCCGACGATGACGCCCTTGTCGGCGACCTGGCCACCCGACTCCGCGTAGAGCGCGGTCTCGGCGAGGATGACCTCGGCGATCTGTCCGTGCGTCGCGCGGTCGACGGGGGCTCCGCCCACCAGGATGCCGAGCACGCGCGATGCGGTCTCGAGGTCGGAATACCCGGTGAAGATCGTCTCGCCCTGCGCGCGGAAGTCGCGGTAGATGCTCGTGTCGGCGAGCTGTCCCTTGCGCGAGCGCGCGTCGGCCTTGGCGCGATCGCGCTGCTCGGTCATCAGCGTCGTGAAAGCCTCGCGGTCGACCTCGAGGCCCGCCTCCTCGGCGATCTCGAGGGTGAGGTCGATCGGGAAGCCGTAGGTGTCGTGGAGGAGGAACGCCTGGGCACCGCTCAGGTGAGCCTGCTGGGCGCTCTTCGCGCCCGCGATCGAGGCATCGAGGATCTCCGAGCCGCTCGCGAGCGTGCGGAGGAAGGTGGCCTCTTCGGCGAGGGCGTACTGCGACAGGCGCGCGTAGTCCGTCTCGACGATCGGGTAGGTCTCCTTCATCGCGTCGCGGGAGACGGCGAAGAGCTCGGCGAAGCTCGGACCGTCGACACCCAGCAGCCGCATCGATCGGATCGCCCGGCGCATGAGGCGCCGGAGGATGTAGCCGCGGCCGTCGTTCGCCGGCGTGACCCCGTCGGACAGGAGCATCAGCGAGGAGCGGATGTGGTCGGCGATGACGCGGAAGCGGACGTCATCCTCGTGGTTCTCGCCGTACCGCTTGCCCGAGAGCTCGACTGCCTTGTCGAGCACCGGACGGACCTGGTCGGTCTCGTACATGTTGTCGACGCCCTGCTTGATGAAAGCGACGCGCTCGAGCCCCATGCCGGTGTCGATGTTCTTGGCGGGCAGATCGCCGACGATGTCGAACTCGTACTTCGAGCGCACATTCGTGATCTCGTACTGCATGAACACGAGGTTCCAGATCTCGACGTACCGGTCGTCGTCCGTCGCCGGACCGCCGTCGATGCCGTACTCAGGGCCGCGGTCGAAGAAGATCTCCGAGCAGGGGCCTGCCGGACCGGGGAGCCCCGTCGTCCAGTAGTTCGTGTCCTTGCCGAGTCGCTGGATCCGCTCCTCCGGGAGCGACGAGAGCTTCAGCCACAGCTCGCGGGCCTCGTCATCCTCCTCGTAGACCGTGACCCAGAGATCGTCGGGGTTGAATCCCAGACCGCCCTCCGACTCGGCACCGGTGAGGAACTCCCACGCGAACGTGATCGCCCCCTCCTTGAAGTAGTCGCCGAACGACCAGTTGCCCAGCATCTGGAAGAAGGTGCCGTGGCGGGGGGTCTTGCCGACCTCTTCGATGTCGTTGGTCCGGATGCATTTCTGGTTGTCGGCGGCGCGGCGGTACGGCGCGGGGACATCACCGGACAGGAAGGGGATGAACGGCACCATCCCGGCCACGGTGAACAGCAGCGCGGGGTCGTCGCTGACGAGCGAGGCGGACGGGACGATCGTGTGCCCCTGCTTCTGGAAGTAGTCCAGGTAGCGCTGGGCGATCTCGGCGGTCTTCATGTGGTGTTCCTCGGAAGCAGGCGGAACCGGTCGCGTCCTCGCAGACCCGACCGGAAAGAGAAGGAGGTCAGTCGGTGAGCTTGGCGGCGGCCGAGCGGGCCGACGTGGTCACCGTGTCGGCGGCGTGCGCGGCCGCATCCTCGAGAGCATCGGCGACGCCGGCGGAGCCGTCCTTGGCGTCGGCCACGAGACCCTCGATGCGGGCCTCCTGCGCGTGGTATGCGTCGGCGATGCGGTCGGTGAACTCGGAGATGCGCAGATCGATCTCACCGAGCAGTTCCTGGCCGCGGGGGTCCTTGTTGACGAGGTGGGCGGCGACGAAGCCACCGGCAAGGCCCATGACGAACCAGAGAGCTTTCTTCATGCGTCCATGTTAGGCGCAAAGCAGAAAGGGCGCCGGGTGACCCCGACGCCCTTCCTGGCGGTACCGATGCGGCACCACGCCTCGCTTATCGCGCGGCGTAGTACTCCACGACGAGCTGCACTTCACAGGTCACGGGGACCTCGGCGCGCTTCGGGCGACGCACGAGGCGGGCCTGGAGCTTGTCGAGCTCGACCTCGAGGTAGCTCGGAACCGGGGGCAGGACCTCGGCGTGACCGCCGGCGGCAGCGACCTGGAACGGCTCGAGGCCTTCGCTCTTGTCCTTGACGTGGATGAGCTGACCCGGCTTCACGCGGAACGACGGGCGGTCGACGAGCTGGCCGTCGACGAGGATGTGACGGTGCACGACGAGCTGACGGGCCTGGGCCGTGGTGCGGGCGAAGCCGGCACGGACCACGAGGGCGTCGAGACGCATCTCGAGGAGCTCGACGAGGTTCTCACCGGTCAGGCCATCCTTGCGGCGGGCCTCGTTGAAGGTGTTGCGCATCTGCTTCTCGCGGATGCCGTACTGCTCGCGCAGACGCTGCTTCTCGCGGAGACGGACGGCGTAGTCGCTGTCCTGCTTGCGCTTGGTGCGGCCGTGCTCACCCGGAGCGTAGGGACGCTTTTCGAGGTACTTGGCTGCCTTGGGGGTCAGTGCGATGCCGAGGGCACGCGAGAGACGGACCTTGCGGCGGTCCTGGGACTTCGTAGCCACGAAGTACTTCCTTCCATGACGTGGCCGCGTCTTTCACGGCTCACGGGCGTATCGCCGCATCTCGCCCTCACGGACTGCACGCCGGGGCACGCCGAAAGGTAGTGAAGAGATGCGGGGATGCCCGAAAACACGGTTCCGAGCCGGTCAAGCCTAACAGATCGGCCGGTTCATCCCCGGCCCGCGGCCAGGTCGGCGATTCCGGCCGGATAGAACGGCAGCGAACCGCCGAGGAGGTCGGCGATGCGATACCAGCCCACGGTCGTGTCGCTGTCGAGCACGGGCAGCCGTTCGCCCCGCGGAAGGCGCTCCAGGTCAGCGCTGCGGATGCCGAAGACGTGGGCGATCTCGTGCCCGTATCCGTCGTCGCGCTCGAAGATGTTCTCGGTGACGGCGATCAGGGTGGCCTCGTCGACGGTCGCGCCGAGCTCCTCGGCGATCTCGCGGCCGATGGCGGCGGCCGCTGTCTCGCCGACATCGATGCCTCCGCCGGGAGCTCGCAGGAACGCGCCCCGCGACGGCGTCGCCGGATACTCCTCGGCGAGCACCCACCCGTCGTCGACCAGCAGCCCCACGGCGATCGCACGGACGCGCGGACGCGCGGGCAGGTCGGCGGCGTACCGGGCGACAGCTCGCGCGTAGGCGGGGAGGTGCGGCGCGAGCTCACCGAGCGCAAGCCGGAGAGCGGGCGTCGGCTTGTCGTCGTCGTGCAGGGCGAGCGCGAGGAACGCCGTCGCCGCCGGTGCGAGAGGGTCGTCGGAGGGGATTCCGCGCAGGAGGGCCATCGCGGCGGACGGCTCGCCCACGTTGCGGAGCGAACTCGCGAGCTGGATGACGGCCTCCGTGCGCGACGGCCCCGACAACCCGGCCGCGATCGCCGCGCGGTACAGCGGGATCGCGGCATCCTCTTCGCCGAGGTAGTCCTCCACGGAGGCACGCTCGAACAGCGCCTCGGGGTCGGAGTCCGAACGCTCCGCGATGACGCGCGCCATCGCGGCGCGCAGCTCGCCGGGCCGGGCGTCGTCTGCGTCGGACCAGACGGCCTCGACCCGGCGCGACCACTCGTCGCCCGCGGCCGCAGGATGAGCGGGTCGGCGCCCGGCATCCGGCGCGAGGAGGGCGGCCACGAGCGTTCGGACCTCCTCGACCTCCCCGGTGAGACCGGCCGTCCGGGCGAACAGGTGCAGTCCGCGCATCGCCTCCCCGGCGTCGCTGAGATCCCCGGACAGGAGGTGCGGGATGAGGTCTGCCACGTCGATCTCGCGGACGGTGCCCATCTCGCCGGCGCCCCATCGCGGCGCTCCCATGCGCTCGCACCCCACACCGACCACGACGTGCTTCCGCCGCGTCGAATTGGCCCCACCCCATTCGGAGCCCGCCTCGAAGAAATCTCGCGCGCGGTACCCGGTCTCTTCCTCGAGTTCACGGGCGCCTGCCCCGAGCGGGGTCTCCCCCGGGTCGACCGCCCCGCCGGGAAGCTCCCGGATGACACGCTGCGGACCCACTCGGTACTGCTCGAAGACGAGCACCGTCTGCCGCGGGGTGAATGCGACGACCGCGACCGTGTCGCCCTGCTCGAGCACGTCCCACTCGCTGCGGAGCCCGTCGGGCTGAAGGTACGCGTCGCGTCGGATTCGGGTGAAGCCGTCGTAGGCGACCATCCCGCCGAGACGCTTCCAGTCGGCGCCATCTTGCTCGGCCACGGTCACTCCCCCAGGATCTTGCGGATCTTCTCGACGCGCGCGCCGATGTCGCGCTCGACTCCCCGCGAGGTCGGCTCGTAGTAGTGGCGTCCGCGCAGCTCGTCGGGAAGATACTGCTGGGTCGCGACACCCACCTCGAGGTCATGGGGGTAGATGTACCCCTTGCCGTGGCCGAGACGCTTCGCGCCGGCGTAGTGCGCGTCGCGAAGATGCACCGGCACCCGCCCGAACCCTCCGGCCCGCACGTCCGCGATCGCCGCGTTGATGGCGTTGTACGCCGCATTCGACTTGGCGGTCGTCGCCAGGTACGCGGTCGCCTCGGCGAGAGGGATACGTCCCTCCGGCATCCCGATGAACGCCACCGCGTCGGCCGCCGCGACCGCGATCTGCAGAGCCTGCGGATCGGCGAGCCCGATGTCCTCCGCGGCCGAGATGACGAGGCGGCGGGCGATGAAGCGCGGGTCCTCCCCTGCTTCGATCATGCGAGCCAGGTAGTGGATCGACGCGTCGACGTCGGATCCGCGGATGGATTTGATGAAGGCGCTGATGACGTCGTAGTGCTCGTCGCCCTGGCGGTCGTAGCGGAGCAGCGCGCGGTCGACGGCCTGCGCGACGTGGTCGGCCGTGATGACGGGCACGTCGTCGTCGCCTGACCTCTCGGGCATCGACGCGGCCGCCTCGAGCGAGGTCAGCGCACGACGCGCGTCACCGGAAGCGAGGTGCACGATCGCCGCGCGCGCCTCGTCGCTGAGCTCGACCGCACCGGCGAGACCGCGTGCATCGGTCACGGCGCGGTCGACCAGCATCCCGAGATCGTCGTCCGTCAGGGGTTGCAGCGTGAGCAGGAGCGAACGGGAGAGCAACGGGGAGATGACGGAGAAAGAGGGGTTCTCAGTGGTCGCGGCGATGAGGATGACCCACCCGTTCTCGACGCCCGGCAGGAGAGCATCCTGTTGGGCCTTCGTGAACCGGTGGATCTCGTCGAGGAAGAGGATCGTCGACGCACCGTAGAGGTCGCGCTGGTTCATCGCCTCCTGCATCACCTCGCGGACATCCTTCACGCCTGCCGTCACCGCCGAGAGTTCGACGAAGCGCCGACCGGACGTGCGGGCGATCGCCCCCGCGAGCGTGGTCTTGCCCGTGCCGGGCGGGCCCCACAGGATCACCGATACCGCACCGGACGTCGCCCGAGCGGGGTCGGCGAGTGCCACCAGAGGCGAGCCCGGTCGCAGCAGATGGGTCTGACCGGCGACCTCGTCGAGGGATGCCGGACGCATCCGCACAGCGAGGGGCGTCGCGCCACGAAACAATGCGTCACCTGTCGCCATCCCCCCAGGCTATCGGCGGTGCCCGGCAGCCCGGCGGAGTTTGATCGCGGCGCCGCCCTCTGCCTAAGGTTTGCTGGGCTCCACCGTCGAGCCGACATCCGACAGGAGGACGCCGTGGCAACGGGCAGAACCGGCAAGGGACGCACCGGTGCGAACGAACGCGAACGTGCCCGCCTGTACGAGGCCCGTCGCCGCTTCCATGCGTCCATCGGCCGGCGCCGCCGACGCGACAACGTCATCGCGGGCGTGGCGGGCGGGCTGCTCCTGATCGGCATCCTGGGCGGGCAGGTCGCCTACTACACGGCCGGCCCGGGCGCCCCGGTTCCGGCGCCGAGCCCCTCGGGCACGCCGACCCTCAGCCCGACCCCGACCCCCACCGCTCCGCCGTCGCCGACGCCGTCGCCGACCTCCTCTCCGACGCCGTAGGCCACTCGTACTAGGCTGGGCGACGAATCCGACCCCCATTGCGGCACCGCCGCAGACGAGGTGCACTCTGTGACTTCCGCCACTCCCGACTCCCCCGAGACCACGCCGGCCGACTCCCCCGAGTCCGCGCCCGCCGACGCTCCCGAGACCACGCCGGCCGACGCGCCCGAGGCGACCTCGGCTGACGCTCCGGAGACGGCGGCGGTCCCCGCCACGGATGCCGAAACGGCCACGCCCGAAGAGGCGGACCCCGCTTCGTCCACGCCCGTCGAGGCGGACGCCGCTTCCGAGGCAGCGCCGTCTACCGAGGCGCCTGCCGCCGCCGCTCCTGAGAGCACGTCCGCAGAACCGTGGGGCCGCGTCGACGACGACGGCACCGTGTCGGTGCGCGAAGGCGATGACTGGCGCGTCGTCGGACAGTACCCCGACGGCACGCCCGACGAGGCTCTCGCCTACTTCGAACGCAAGTTCTCCGACCTCGCGTCGGAGGTCACCCTCCTGGAGGTCCGTCACCGCCGCGGTGGCGCATCGGCATCCGATCTCCGCAGCGCGGCCCGCACCGTTCGCGGTCGCCTCTCCGGCGCCGCCGCGGTCGGCAACCTCGCAGCCCTGGAGAAGCGCATCGCCGCCCTCGAAGGCGCCCTGTCCGAGGCGACCGCCGAAGAGGCTCACGCCCAGCGTGCCGCTGTCGAGGCCGCGATCGCCGAGCGCGAGACGATCGTCGCCGAGATCGAGGCGATCGCGGCGAAGGACCCCCGCTCCATCCAGTGGAAGCAGACCACGGCCGACGTGGCCGCCCTCTTCGCCCGCTGGCAGGAGCACCAGACCAACGGGCCGCGCCTGCCGAAGGCGACGGGGCAGCAGCTCTGGAAGCGCTTCCGCGACGCCCGGGCGATCGTCGACCGCAACCGGCGCGAGTTCTACGCCGGCCTCGACGAGCAGCACAAGTCGGCGCGAGACGCGAAGACCCGCCTCGTCGAGCGCGCGGAGGCGCTCGCACCCCAGGGGGAAG
Source organism: Microbacterium sp. Ld4 (assembly GCF_045066555.1). Lineage (NCBI taxonomy): Bacteria > Bacillati > Actinomycetota > Actinomycetes > Micrococcales > Microbacteriaceae > Microbacterium > Microbacterium sp. Ld4. Next base: position 19,235 of record NZ_JBISHE010000009.1, read on the forward strand.
ACGGCATCGGCGCTTACCGGACGCTGCTCGACCAGTGGAAGTCCGCGGGACGCGCGGGCAAGAAGGTGGACGACGCCCTGTGGGCCCGTTTCAAGGCGGCCGGGGACGTGCTCTACTCGGCGCGCATCGACCGCGAGGCCGCCGACACCGAGGCGTCGAAGGAGAAGATCGACGCGAAGAAGGCGCTCCTCGATGAGGCCGCCGCGGTGCCCGCCGAGAAGAACAACGGCAAGGCGCGCTCGCTGCTGACGAACATCCAGCGTCGCTGGGACGACATCGGGCGGGTCTTCCCGCGGGAGACCGAGCGTGCGCTCGACGACCAGCTCCGCAAGATCGAGAACACCCTCAAGCAGCGCGAGGACGACGCGTGGAAGCGCGACAATCCCGAGACCAAGGCCCGTCAGAACGACATGACGAGCCAGCTGCAGGATGCGATCTCGAAGCTCGAGGACGAACTCGCCGCAGCGGAGAAGACGAAGGACCCCTCGGCCATCGCCGCGGCCAAGGAAGCCCTCGACGCCCGCAAGGCATGGCTGCGGGCTCTCGGCGGCTGAGCCGACCGCTCTCCTCACGGCACTGAGCGCCGCGGTTGTCCACAGGATGCCGCGGCGCTTCCGTGTTCCGGCCTCGCCTCGGCGAGACTCGTCGCATGTGGCCGTTCCTCTACTTCGCGGGTGAGCGGTTGTCGACCGCCGAGTTGACCGCCGCACGTCTCGATGGGGACGTCATCGAGCTCGGCGAGGGCTTCATCCCCGCCGATGCCGTCGAGACGCGAGAGATGCGCGCGGCGTCATTGCGTTCCCTGACCGGACCGCATCGCGCCGTCACCCATGCGTCCGCCGCATGGGTGCACGGCGCGATCGACGAGCCGCCGCTCGTGCACGCGGTGCAGCGGGCGTCGCCCACCCGGACGGGGTTCCCCCTCGACCTGCGCGTGCATTTCCGAGACCTGCAGCTCCCCGTCGACGATGTCGTCGCCCTCGGCGGTGTGCTCGTCACGACACCCGTGCGCACGTTCGTCGACCTGATCCGCGCCCACGTCTCGTCGCCGCCACCCCGAGGTGCCGGCATGCCCTCCCCCGGCGCCGTCGCCACGGCGATGAGAGCAGCCGACCCGGGACTGGCATCCGCCGCCGTCGCGTGGCTGGAGCGGTCAGGGCCGATCCACCACAAGCGCGCCGCGCTCGACCATCTCCGTCAGGACGTCGTCACGCGGTAGACGTCGTACACCGCGTCGATGCGACGGACCGCATTGAGCACGCGGTCGAGGTGGACGGTGTCGCCCATCTCGAAGACGTACCGGCTGAGCGCCAAACGATCGTTCGTGGTCTGCACCGACGCCGACAGGATGTTGACGTGGTGCTCACTGAGCACGCGGGTGATGTCGCTGAGGAGCGCAGACCGGTCGAGCGCTTCGACCTGGATGTGCACGAGGAACACGCTCTTCGAGGTCGGCGCCCATTCGACATCGATCATCCGATCGGGCTGACCCTCGAGCGACACGACGTTCGTGCAATCCGCGCGGTGAACGGACACGCCACTGCCGCGAGTGACGAAACCGACGATCTGGTCACCGGGGACGGGCGTGCAGCACTTGGCGAGCTTGACGAGGATGTCGGGTGCTCCGCGCACCAGCACGCCGGAGTCACCGCCGCGAGGCGCCTTCGATCGTCCAACCGCGGGGAGATCGATGGGGCCGGTGGAGGTCTGCTCCTCCTCCGCTCGGACGAGGGAGGTGACCTTCTCGATGACGGACTGCGTCGACACGTGGCCTTCGCCGACCGCAGCGTAGAGCGCCGTCACGTCTTCGTATCGCAGCTGATGCGCGACAGACGTGAAGGAGTCCTGGTTCATCAGGCGTTGCAGCGGGAGGTTCTGCCGGCGCATCGCTCTCGCGATCGCGTCTTTGCCCTGCTCGACGGCCTCGTCGCGCCGTTCCTTCGTGAACCACCCGCGGATCTTGTTCCGTGCGCGGGTGCTCTTGACGAAGGCGAGCCAGTCCTGGCTCGGGCCGGCGTCCGGGTTCTTGGAGGTGAAGACCTCGACGACGTCGCCGGAGTGGAGCTCGGATTCGAGCGGAACGAGGCGTCCGTTGACCTTCGACCCCATCGTGCGGTGGCCGACCTCGGTGTGCACCGCGTAGGCGAAGTCGACGGGCGTCGCACCGGCCGGGAGTCCGATGACGCGGCCCTTCGGGGTGAAGACGTAGACCTCTTTGGCCCCGATCTCGAAGCGGAGGGAGTCGAGGAACTCGCCCGGATCCGCCGTCTCCGCCTGCCAGTCGGAGATGTGGGCGAGCCACGCCATGTCCTGATCGAGCGCCTTCGTGTCGCCCTTGCCTCCGCCGGCGATCTGCTCCTTGTACTTCCAGTGCGCCGCGACGCCGTACTCGGCCTGCTGATGCATCTCGTGCGTGCGGATCTGGATCTCGACCGTGCGCCCGCCCGGGCCGATCACGGTCGTGTGGAGCGACTGGTAGAGGTTGAACTTCGGGGTCGCGATGTAGTCCTTGAACCGGCCCGGAAGCGGGGTCCAGCGCGCGTGGATCGATCCGAGGACCGCGTAGCAGTCCCGCACCGTGCCCACCATGATGCGGATGCCGATGAGGTCGTAGATGTCGTCGAACTCGCGGCCCCGGACGACCATCTTCTGGTAGACCGAGTAGAGCTGCTTCGGACGTCCCATGACGCGCCCGCGGATGCGGAGGTCACGGAGGTCGGACTCGACCGCATCGATGACGGTGTGCACGTACTGCTCGCGCTGAGGCGTGCGCTGCTTGACGAGCGAGTCGATCTCGGCGTAGAGCTTCGGGTGCAAGACGGCGAACGAGAGATCCTCGAGCTCGCTCTTGGCGGTCTGGATGCCGAGCCGGTTGGCCAGCGGGGCGTAGATCTCGAGGGTCTCGCGGGCCTTCTTGGCCGCCTTTTCGGGCGGCACGAACCCCCACGTGCGCGCGTTGTGAAGCCGGTCGGCGAGCTTGATGAGAAGGACGCGAATGTCTTTCGACATCGCGACGATCATCTTGCGCACCGTCTCGGCCTGCGCCGCGTCGCCGTACTTGACCTTGTCGAGCTTCGTCACACCGTCGACGAGCATCGCGACCTCGTCGCCGAAATCGGCCGTCAGCTGATCGAGGTTGTACTCGGTGTCCTCCACCGTGTCGTGCAGCAGGGCGGCGGCGATCGCCCGCGGACCGAGACCCATCTCGGAAAGGATCTGCGCGACGGCGAGGGGGTGCGTGATGTACGGCTCGCCGCTCTGCCGCTTCTGCGTCTTGTGAGCCTCTGCCGCCGTGCGATAGGCGCGCTCGATGATGGCGATGTCGCCCTTGGGGTGGTGCGTGCGCACCGTCCGCATCAGTTCTTCGAGCGCATTGCGCGACGGGGCGCGCGAGAAGATGCGAGGAACGAGACGCCGCAGCGACTGGCCGCCGGAGGCGGAGCCCGTCGGGGTGACCGCTTCGACCATGCGATCACCTCCCGTGGATGCACGTGCGCGTGTGGATTTGGACAATCCTACGCCCGCACGCACGGGGTTCAGACCGTGGTGACGGCTGCCGAGCGGGCCTCGAGAGTGCGGGCGTCGCGCGCCTTCAGCCCGCTCTCGTTCTCGCGCAGGAGCGAGTAGAGAGGGGCTGCGACGAACAGCGTCGAATACGCCGCCACGATGGTCCCGACGAAGATCGACAGCGAGATGTCGGTCAGGGTCTGGGCGCCGAGCCACAGCGCGCCGATGAACAGGATCGCGCCGGTCGGCAGGGCCGCCACGACCGTCGTGTTGATCGAGCGGATGAGGGTCTGGTTCACGGCGAGGTTCACGGATTCACCGAACGTGCGCCCGGAGTTCTCCCCGTCCTCCAGCGTGTTCTCCCTGACCTTGTCGAAGACGACCGTGGTGTCGTACAGCGAATACGACAGGATCGTGAGGAACCCGATGACCGCGGCAGGCGAGATCTCGAAGCCAAAGAGCGCGTAGACGCCGACGGTGACGACGAGGACGTCGACGAGGCCGATCATGGCGGCCACGGACATCTTCCACGTCCGGAAGTAGAGCGCGAGGATCAGGAAGGTCAGCGCGAGGAAGATCGCGAGGCCCCACAGCGACTGCCGCGTGACGCCTTCGCCCCAGCTCGGCCCGATGAACGAGGAGCTGACGCTCTTCGTCTCGACGTCGAACGCGGTGATGAGGGCATCCGTGACGCCCTGGGTCTCGTCGCCGGACATCTGATCGGTCTGGATGCGGAGCGCGTTGTCACCGATCGTCGCGACCTTCGTCACGGCGTCGGGGACCACCGACTGCACGGCGGCGGTGGCCGCGTTCTGGTCCGGGGATGCCACATCGTTCACCGTGAACTGCGAGCCGCCGGTGAACTCGATGGAGAACTGGACCGGGCGGAACAGCGGCACGAGCGCCGAGAGGATCACCAGCACTGCGGCGATGATGAACCACAGCTTGCGGCGGCCGACGAAGGGGAACGAGAGCTTCCCGGTGTAGAGGTCGTTGCCGAAATCATTCATGGAGCGCATCAGGCGTCTCCCTCCCCTGCGGAGCGCGTCGTGCTGCTTTGCTGCGCGAGCTTGCGCTCTGCAATGGTCTGTCGGCGTTCCGCCTCACCTCGAGATTTCGAGTTGCGACGCCCGGCGGCGGTCTTCGTGTCGACGGCGACCGGGGTGCGGAACTGCGCCCGGCCTCGGTAGACGGCGCCGAGGGCGGTCGGATCGAGTCCGGACAACGGGTGACCGCCGCCGAAGAAGCGGGTCCGCGCGAGGAGCTGCAGCACCGGGTGGGTGAACAGGATGAAGATGAGGATGTCGATGACGGTCGTCAGGCCGAGCGTGAACGCGAAGCCCTTCACCGTGGCATCCGCGAGGATGTAGAGCACGACGGCCGCAAGGATGTTGATCGACTTCGAGATGTAGATCGTCCGCTTCGCGCGCGCCCAACCGTCTTCGACGGCGCTCGTGATGGTCTTGCCGTCTCGGAGTTCATCTCGGATGCGCTCGAAGTAGACGATGAACGAGTCGGCGGTGAAACCGATGGTCACGATCAATCCGGCGACGCCGGCGAGCGACAGACGGAAGCCCATTCGCCAGGCCAGGATGCACAGCGTGATGTAGGTCAGGACGCCCATCACCACGAGCGACGCGATGATGACGAACCCGAGCGCGCGGTAGACCGTCAGAGAGTAGACGGCCACGAGCGCGAGCCCGATGAGTCCGGCGACGAGTCCGATGGTGAGCTGCTGGGAGCCGAGCGTCGCGGAGATCGAGTTGCTGCTCTGCACCTCGAAACTGAGCGGCAGCGCGCCGTACTTGAGCTGATCGGCGAGCGTCTTCGACGTGTCCTGGTCGAAGCTGCCGGTGATCTGGGGCTTGCCGTCGGTGATGACGGCATTCATCGACGGCGCGGAGATCACGACACCGTCGAGGACGAAGGCGAACTGGTTCTGCGGCGGCTGCAAGCCGAACAGGCGCTGGCTGATCGCGCCGAAGGTGTCCGTGCCCTCGCCGTCGAACACGATGTTCACGGCCCACTGGCCGTTCTGCGAGTTGATGCCGTTCGTGGCGTCGTTGATCGCCGAGCCATCGAGTTCCACCGGGCCGAGGATGTACTTCTGGGAGTTCTCGGTGTCGCAGGTGATCAGCGGCTGGTCGGCCGGCTGATCGGCGGCGTCGTTCTCCGCGTTCTCACAGTCGTAGCTCAGGAACCTCGCCTGCAGCTCCTCGGTGACCCACGCGAGGTCGCTGCCGTTGGTCGGGGCCGGGGTGGGGGTCGCGTTCAGCGTCGGCGCCGGGGTCGGGTACGGCGTCTCGTTGCCGTCCTCGCCGACGAAAGACGTCGCCGGGGCACCTGTGAACAGGACCGCCCGAAGCTGCATCTGCGCCGACTTCTCGATGCGCTCGCGCTGCTCCTCGTCGGCCTGACCCGGGAGCTGCACCACGATCTGGTTGCCCGCCTGCGTCGTGATGTCCGACTCGCCGACGCCCGAGGCGTCGACGCGCTGTCGGATGATCGAGACGGCCTGCTGCATCTGCTCGGCGGTGGGCTGCGCCCCCGCCTCGGACTTCGCCTCGAGGATGATCTGCGTGCCGCCCTGGAGGTCGAGCGCGAGCGCGGGGAGCCAGTCGCTCTTCCCGACGATGAACACGCCGACGGCGTTGACACCGAACAGAACCGCGGTGATCGCGACCAGTCCGATCAGGGCGCGCCACGCGCGGCGGACGGGGGTGGATGTGGCCACGGGGAATGAGCTTTCGTCGTGATTCCGCCGAAGCGGAAGGGGATCAGGCCTTGGGCTTGTCGTCCGCGTCGGGGGTGCCGTCGACACCCGGGCGCGGCTCGACCGACGTCGTCGGCTCTCCGGCGAGGAAGGGATCGGCCACGACATCGTCGCGGGACTCGATCACGTCGTCGCCCGAGATCGTCTCGTCGTCGACGACGTCTTCTTCGGGCTCGACGGCGCGCAGGATCGCCTGGCTGTGGACCTCGATGACCACGCCCGGCGCGACCTCGATGTGCGCGGCCTTGGAGAGGTCTTCAGGGTCGTACTCGACGATCGTGCCGTACAGGCCGCCCTGCAGGAGGACCTTGACGCCGGGAAGCATCTGAAGGGCCTTCTTCTCCTGCTCCTCCTTCATGCGCTTCGTGCGGCGGCGCGAGCTCCAGAACATGAAGACGAGCAGCGCCGCCAGAAGGATGAGGAGACCGTAGTCGGTGAGGAAGTTCCCACCGGTCGGAGTCGGGGTGTTCTGCGCGGTGAGGAACGTCATGGACCTGGGTCCGCCTTTCGGGTGGGCACACCGCAGCGACGCGGCGAAGAGGGAGAGAGACCGATGGTCTTCAAGGATTATAGGTCATCGATGCTGAGGGACCCGTCGTGGCGGGCGACCCCGAGGTGACGGTAGGCCTCCCGCGTGGCGACGCGTCCTCGCGGCATCCGGCCCATGAAGCCGATGCGCACGAGGTAGGGCTCGACGACCGATTCGATGGTGTCGGGCTCCTCGCCGACCGCGACCGCGAGGGTGTTCAGCCCGACCGGACCGCCGCGGAAACGACGCACGAGCATCTCGAGCACGGCTCGGTCGAGTCGGTCGAGTCCGATCTCGTCGACGTCGTAGAGCTCGAGGGCGGCCGACACATCGGACATCGATGCCCGTGTGGACGAGCCTCCGTGCACGACGACGTAGTCCCGGACGCGCCGCAGCAGCCGGTTCGCGATACGGGGAGTTCCGCGGGATCGTCCTGCGATCTCGGAGCGCGACTCGGCGGGGAGGTCGACGTCGAGCATGATGGCGCTGCGCGCGATGACCTGTTCGAGCTCGCCCGGCTCGTAGTACTCGAGATGCGCGGTGAAGCCGAAGCGGTCTCGGAGCGGGTTGGGGAGCATGCCCGATCGGGTGGTCGCACCGACCAGCGTGAACGGCGCGAGATCCAACGGGATGCTGGTGGCCCCCGCGCCCTTGCCGACCATGATGTCGATACGGAAGTCCTCCATCGCGAGGTACAGCATCTCCTCCGCGGAGCGCGCCATGCGGTGGATCTCGTCGATGAACAGCACCTCGCCGGGAACCAGGCTCGACAGGAGCGCGGCGAGATCGCCCGCGTGCTGGATGGCGGGGCCGCTCGAGAGCCGGAGGGGCTTCTGGCTCTCGTGCGCGACGATCATCGCGAGCGTCGTCTTGCCGAGCCCGGGGGGACCCGACAGCAGGATGTGATCGGCGGGGCGCTGCTGGATGCGCGCGGCATCGAGCAGCAGCTGGAGCTGACCGCGCACCTTTGTCTGTCCGACGAACTCGGCCAGGGATGCGGGGCGGAGCGCGCCCTCGACGGCGAGCTCGGTGGCGTCTTCGGGCTGTTCGCGCGGCTCAGACACTGCTGCGCTCCGGGCGAGCGGGGCCGAGCTCGGCCAACGCGAGCTTGAGCAGCGCCGGGACCGTGGCACCGGCGGGGGCCGCGTCGAGCGCGGCGGCGGCGGCCTCGACCGCGACGCGCTCGTTCCATCCGAGGGCGCCCAGAGCGGCGATGAGCTGGTCGCCGACACCGGCGGGCGACGCCGCCGCGCCGGGGGCGGTGCGCACCGGTGCGCGCAGCTTGCCGGCGAGCTGGACGACGATCAGCTTGGCGGTCTTGGGACCGATGCCGGAGACACGTCGGAACGGGGCATCGTCCTCGTCGGCGACGGCAGTCGCGATCTGGTCGACGCCGAGGGCGGCGAGGACGCCCAGGGCGGACTTCGGACCGACGCCCGAGACGCCGAGAAGATGACGGAAGACACCGAGCTCCTCGGGCTCGCGAAACCCGAAGAGCGACAGCGAATCCTCACGGACGATCATCGATGTGTGGAGCTGCACCTCGTCTCCGACGTGCAGCGATCGGGACAGGTCGGGCGTGACGGCGACGGCGTACCCCACGCCCTGAACGTCGATCACGACGGAATCGGGCTCCAAGAACAGCACGCGTCCGCGCAACGACGAGATCATGCCCCGACCCTACGCGAGGGTTCGGACCTATGTTCGAGCGACACGCTCACCTGCCCGGAGCGAGCCGGCTTCAGGCACGCGCCGTCTTCCGCTCCGCCTCGGCCCACGCGCGCTGAGCGGGCGTGAGCGCGCCGCCCGCCGTCGCGGGGGCCGAGCCGCGCCGCCAGGCATGGCAGAGGGCGAGCGCGAGGGCGTCGGCGGCATCCGCCGGCTGCGGCAGGGCATCGAGGCGCAGCACACGTGCCACCATGGTCTGCACCTGCAGCTTGTCGGCGCTCCCGTAGCCGGTGATCGCGGCCTTCACCTCCGACGGCGTGTGCGTCGCCGCGGGCAGTCCGTGCTCGGCGGCGAGGAGCAGCGCGACCCCGCTCGCCTGCGCCGTGCCCATCACGGTGCTGCGATTGTTCTGGGCGAAGACCCGCTCGACGGCGACCACGTCCGGTGAATGCTCGGCCAGAACGAGGCGGATGCCGGCGGCGATCGTCGCCAGACGCTCCTCGATCGGCATGTCGGGCGCCGACCGCACGACGCCCACGTGGACGAGCGAGGCGCTCCGGTCGCGGCGCACGTCGACGACGCCGACGCCGCAGCGGGTGAGTCCCGGATCGATTCCGAGAACGCGAAGAGCGGATGCCACTCCCCCACGCTAGGCGGGGGTGGGTGGCATCCGCTCCAGGCGCGCCCGACCGGGTCTACTCCTCGGTGTCGTCCTCGAGCTCGGCCTGGACCTCGGCGGTCAGGTCGAAGTTGGCGAAGACGTTCTGCACGTCCTCGCTGTCTTCGAGGGCGTCGATGAGCCGGAAGATCTTGCGGGCAGTGTCGGCGTCGACCTCGACCTTGAGGTTCGGCACGAACTCGACATCGGCCGACTCGTACTCGAGGCCCGCCTCCTGCAGGGCGGTGCGGACGGAGACGAGGTCGGAGGCTTCCGTGACCACCTCGAAGCCCTGCGAGTGGGGCTCGATCTCCTCCGCACCCGCTTCGAGGGCTGCGAGCATCACGTCATCCTCGGTGGTGCCCTCGCCCGAGACGACGATGACTCCCTTTCGCGAGAAGTTGTAGGCGACGGATCCGGGGTCGGCGAGCGTGCCGCCGTTGCGCGAGAGCGCCGTGCGCACCTCGGCGGCGGCGCGGTTCTTGTTGTCCGTCAGACACTCGACCATCAGCGCGACGCCGTTCGGGCCGTACGCCTCGTACAAGATCGACGTGTATTCGACGGACTCGCCACCGATGCCCGCGCCGCGCTTGATGGCGCGATCGATGTTGTCCTTCGGCACCGACGTCTTCTTCGCCTTGAGGACGGCGTCGAAGAGCGTGGGGTTGCCCTGGAGGTCGGCGCCGCCGAGCTTGGCCGCCACCTCGATGTTCTTGATGAGCTTGGCCCACGACTTGGCACGGCGGGAGTCGATGACCGCCTTCTTGTGCTTGGTCGTCGCCCACTTGGAATGTCCGCTCACGGGACTCCTCTCGAAAAAAATCGCGAGGGCCAGTCTAGACGCGCGTCTCCTGCCGTGCGCGTGACGTCGCGACCGATGCGAGGAAGCGCTCGTGGAATCGCGTCTCGCCCGTCATCTCGGGATGGAACGCCGTCGCGAGCAGCGGGCCCTGCTCGACGGCGACGGCGACCCCCGACGGCAGTGTCGCGAGCACGCGGACCGATGCGCCGACCGACGCGACCACGGGAGCACGGATGAAAGAGGCGGCGACAGGTGCCGCGCCGAGATCGGGCGCCACGAGCTCCGTGTCGAAGGAGTCGATCTGGCTTCCGAAGGCGTTGCGACGAGCGGTGATGTCGAGACCGCCGAAGGTCTGCTGGCCGCGGATCAGGCCCTCGACGCGATCGGCGAGCAGGATCAGCCCCGCGCACGTTCCGAAGACGGGCATGCCGCGTGCGATCTTCGCCCGCACCGGCGCCTGGAGCCCGAACGCACGGGAGAGCTTGTCGATCACGCTCGACTCCCCGCCCGGGAGGACGAGACCGTCGACGTCGTCCAGCTCAGCGGCTCGGCGCACGAGGACCACCTCGGCGCCGAGCCCTGTCAGCATCCGCGCGTGTTCTCGCACGTCGCCCTGCAGGGCGAGCACGCCCACGCGCAGGGAGCTCACCAGCCGCGCTCGGCGAGGCGGTGAGGAGCGGGGAGGTCCGAGACGTTGATGCCGACCATGGCCTCCCCGAGCCCGCGCGAGACCTGCGCGATGACCGACGGGTCGTCGAAGAACGTGGTCGCCTTGACGATCGCGGCCGCACGCTCGGCGGGGTTGCCGCTCTTGAAGATGCCGGAGCCCACGAACACGCCGTCGGCGCCCAGCTGCATCATCATGGCGGCATCCGCCGGCGTCGCCACCCCGCCCGCCACGAACAGGACGACGGGGAGCGTGCCGGTCTCGGCGATCTCGGCGACGAGGTCGTACGGCGCCTGCAGCTCCTTCGCGGCGACGTAGAGCTCGTCCTTCGGCAGCGCCGCGAGCGCGGCCACCTCGCCACGGATCTTGCGGATGTGCTTCATCGCCTCGGAGACGTCTCCCGTGCCCGCCTCGCCCTTGGAGCGGATCATCGCGGCGCCCTCGGTGACGCGACGGAGCGCCTCGCCGAGGTTGGTGGCTCCGCACACGAAGGGAACCGTGTAGTTCCACTTGTCGATGTGGTTCACGTAGTCGGCCGGCGAGAGCACCTCGGACTCGTCGATGTAGTCGACGCCGAGCTCCTGGAGCACCTGCGCCTCGACGAAGTGCCCGATGCGGGCCTTCGCCATGACGGGGATCGAGACCGACGCGATGATGTCGTCGATGAGGTCGGGGTCGCTCATCCGTGCGACACCGCCCTGCGAGCGGATGTCGGCCGGCACCCGCTCGAGCGCCATGACGGCGACCGCCCCGGCATCCTCGGCGATCTTGGCCTGGTCGGCGGTGACGACGTCCATGATGACGCCGCCCTTCAGCATGTCGGCGAGGCCGCGCTTGACGCGCGTCGTCCCGGTCTCAGAGTTTGGCATAGGCCAGAAAGTAGCATGTCCCGGCCATATGCTGGAACGCATGACGAACGAGGTCGCGACGATCACCGGCGAGTCCGCCGCGGAGATCGCCGACAGCATCCGCTCGCTCATCGATCGCGGCACCCTCTCTCCCGGCAGTGCGCTCCCGCCGGTGCGGACCCTCGCCGACGTGCTCGGCGTCAATCGCAACACCGTGGTCGCCGCCTACCGCCAGCTCGGGCAGGCCGGCGCGGTGGAGACGGCCGGTCGCGCCGGCACCCGCGTGACCCCGCGGTCGGACGTGGCCCAGGAGGGCTACGCGGCCGACAGCGTGCTGCGGGACATCGGAACGGGAAACCCCGACCCCGCCCTCATCCCCGACCCCTCCGCGGCGCTGTCGACGCTCGCCGGTCGCCCCGTGCTCTACGGCGAGCCGACCATCGACCCGGAGCTCGAGACCTGGGCCCGCTCATGGATCGCGGCGGACATCCCGGACCGCGACGACCTGCGCCTCACCATCACCGGCGGCGCGGTCGACGCGCTCGAGCGGCTGTTCGCCGATGCGCTCACCCGCGATGACGCCGTCGGCCTCGAAGACCCGTGCTTTCTGTCGGCGCTGCGCACCGTCCGCATCGGCGGGTACCGGCCCGTCGCCATCCCGATCGACGATCAGGGGATGACCGTCGCCGGCCTCGAGGCCGCCCTGGCCGCCGGCGTCCGCGCGATCGTCTGCACCCCGCGCGCGCAGAACCCTTCCGGGGTGAGCCTGACCGCCGAGCGCGCCACCGCTCTGCAGGCCGTGCTCGCGCGGCATCCGTACGTGCTCGTCATCGAGGATGACCATTTCTCGATGCTCTCCCGCGAGCCGTACCACTCGATCATCGGCCCCGACCACCGCCGGTACGCACTCATCCGCTCGGTCTCGAAGTTCCTGGGCCCGGACATGTGCCTCGCCGTCACCGCGACCGATGCCGAGACCGCGTCGCGGCTGGCGATGAGACTCAGCCCCGGGTCCACCTGGGTCAGCCATCTCCTCCAGCGCCTCGTGACGACCCTCGTGACCGACCCCGAGGTCATCGCCGAAGTGGAACGCTCGGGCGAACACTATCGGCGCCGCAACACCGCGTTCGCCGAGCGCCTCACCGCAGCGGGCATCCCGACGGCGGCGGGCGACGGACTGAGCCTCTGGGTGCGCCTCCCCGCTCGGGCGCGGCTCGTGGCTGAGCAGCTGATGCGGCGCGGCTGGCTCGCCCGGCCCGGCGACGAGTTCGTGCTGGACGACGCCGACGCCGCCTTCCATCTGCGCCTGACCGTGCACGACCTCTCCGACGGCGACGCCGCCCGGCTCGCCTCCGACATCGCGGCCGCCACCCAGGCGATCGCGCCCTTCCCGAAAGCGACCACATCGTGAAGATCCTCTCCATCCAGTCCGCCGTCGCCTACGGGCACGTCGGCAACTCCGCCGCCGTGTTCCCGCTGCAGCGCATCGGTGTCGAGGTCTACCCCGTCTACACCGTGAACTTCTCGAACCACACGGGATACGGCGCATGGCGTGGACCGCTCATCAGCCCGCAGGACGTCGCCGACGTGATCACCGGGATCGAGGAGCGCGGCGCGTTCGCGGACATCGACGTGGTGCTCTCGGGCTACCAGGGCGGCGAGGGCATCGGCGACGTGATCCTCGATGCCGTCGCCCGCGTCAAGGCGGCGAACCCGAGCGCCGTGTACGCGTGCGATCCCGTGATGGGCAATGCGAAGAGCGGATGCTTCGTGGCCCCCGCCATCCCCGTGCTGCTGCGAGAGCGCGTCGTCCCGGCCGCCGACATCATCACCCCCAACCAGTTCGAGCTCGGCTTCCTGACCGGCACCGATCCGAGCGACCTCGACTCGACGCTGGCGTCGGTCGACCTGGCCCGCGCGATGGGCCCCTCGACCGTCCTCGTGACGAGCGTCGAGCGGCCCGACCGCCCCGAGGGCACGATCGAGATGCTCGCCGTCACCGACGCCGGGGCGTGGATCGTCCGGACGCCGCACATCCCGATGAAGGCGAACGGCTCGGGCGATGTCACGGCCGCGCTGTTCACCGCGCACTTCCGTGAGACCGGGGATGCCGCGGTCGCGCTCGCCCGGACGACCTCGAGCGTGTTCGATCTGCTCCAGACGACCTTCGACGCCGGATCGCGCGAGCTGCAGCTCATCGAAGCGCAGGAGTTCTACGCGCAGCCGCGGCTCCAGTTCGAGGTGACTCAGGTCCGCTGAGCGGATCCGTGGCCCGTCAGAGGACGGGCCACGCCTCCTGCACAGCGGCGCGGACATCGCCGAGCAGCTGCGGGAGCGCCTTGGTCTTCGCGATGATCGGGAAGAAGTTCGAGTCGGTCGCCCACCGCGGGACGACGTGCTGATGCAGGTGCTCGGCGACGCCCGCCCCCGCCACCGCGCCCTGGTTCATCCCGATGTTGAAGCCGTCGCATCCGGAGACACGCTGGAGCACGCGCATCGCGATCTGCGTGAGCGCGCCGATCTCCGCGACCTCTTCGGGGGTCGCGTCGTCGTAGGTGCCGAAGTGGCGGTAGGGGCACACCAGGAGGTGCCCCGAGTTGTACGGGAAGAGGTTGAGCAGCACGAACGCGGTCTCGCCGCGGGCGACGATCAGGCCGTCCTCGTCGCTCTTGTCGGGCGCCGCGCAGAACGGGCAGTCGTGCACGAGCGGCTCGGGGCCCGCCGCGATGTAGGCCATCCGGTGGGGGGTCCACAGTCGCTGGAACTCATCGGGGACGCCGGCCAGGGTGGCGGCGTCCTCGAGGCGCGGCTCCGAGCCGTCCGTCATGCCAGATCCTCCGCGGTGTTCACGAGCTTCTTCGACGTGACCGCCGCGATGATCCGCTCGACGGCGTCACCTACGGGGATGCCGTTGGTCTGGGTGCCGTCGCGGAAGCGGAACGACACCGTCCCGCCGGAGCGGTCCTGCTCCCCGGCGATCAGCTGGAGCGGCACCTTCTGGGTCGTGTGGGTGCGGATCTTCTTCGGCATCCGGTCATCGGAGTGGTCGACCTCGGCTCGGATGCCGGCGGCGCGGAGCCGCGTGACGAGCTCGTCGAGGTAGGGGGCGTACTCCTCGGCCACCGGGATGCCGACGACCTGGACCGGTGCCAGCCACACCGGGAACGCACCGGCATAGTGCTCGAGCAGGATCGCGAAGAACCGCTCGATCGAGCCGAACAGGGCGCGGTGGATCATCACCGGGCGGTGCTTCTCGCCGTCGGGGCCGGTGTACTCCAGCTCGAACCGCTCGGGCTGATTGAAGTCGAGTTGGATGGTCGACATCTGCCAGGTGCGACCGATGGCGTCGCGGGCCTGCACGGAGATCTTGGGGCCGTAGAAGGCCGCCCCGCCCGGGTCGGGAACGAGCTCGAGGCCCGATCCTTCGGCGACCTCGCGGAGGGTCTGGGTGGCTTCTGTCCACAGGCGGTCGTCGCCGATGAACTTCGGGTTGCCCTCTTCCTTCGTGGACAGCTCGAGGTAGAAGTCGTTCAGCCCGTAGTCGCGGAGGGTCTGCAGCACGAACTCGAGACTGTGCTCGAGTTCGCCCTTGACCTGGTCGGCGGTCACGTAGATGTGGGTGTCGTCCTGCGTCATGCCGCGTACACGGGTGAGCCCCGCGAGGGTTCCGCTCTTCTCGTAGCGGTAGACCGAGCCGAACTCGCTGAGCCGCAGCGGGAGTTCGCGGTAGCTCCGACCGCGCGAGCGGAAGATCAGGTTGTGGAACGGGCAGTTCATGGGCTTCAGGTAGTACTCCTGGCCCTCGCGCGAGACGTGCCCGTCGGCATCCACCACCTCGTCCAGGACCATCGGGGGGTACATGCCGTCGGCGTACCACTGCAGGTGACCGCTCGTCATGAACAGGTCGCCCTTGGTGATGTGGGGCGTGTTGACGACGTCGTAGCCGTTCGCGAGGAGGCGTTCGCGCATGTAGCGCTCGATCTCGTATCGGATGATGCCGCCCTTGGGGTGGAACACCGACAGACCCGGCCCGATCTCCTCCGGGAAGGAGAAGAGGTCGAGCTCCTTGCCGAGCTTGCGGTGGTCGCGCTTGGCGGCCTCCTCGAGGCGGTGCTGGTAGGCCCGCAGCTCGTCCTTCGTGGGCCACGCGGTGCCGTAGATGCGCTGCAGCTGCGGGTTCTTCTCACTGCCGCGCCAGTAGGCGCCGGCGACCCGGGTGAGGTCCCAGCCGTTGCCGATCATGCGGGTCGAGGGAACGTGGGGTCCGCGGCAGAGATCCTTCCAGGCGGTCACGCCGTCGCGGGTCACGTTGTCGTAAATGGTGAGTTCGCCCGCACCCACCTCGACCGAGGCACCCTCGGTCGCCTCGGCGCCGGGGCCCTTCAGCCCGATGAGTTCGAGCTTGAACGGCTCGCCCGCGAGTTCGGCGCGCGCCTCGTCGTCCGAGACCACGCGGCGGACGAAGCGCTGGCCCTCGCGGACGATGCGCTCCATCTCCTTCTTGATCGCCTTGACGTCTTCCGGGGTGAACGGCTCGTCCACGCCGAAGTCGTAGTAGAAGCCGTCGGTGATCGGGGGGCCGATGCCGAGGGTGGACTGAGGACGGATGCGCTGCACCGCCTGCGCGAGCACGTGCGCCGTCGAGTGACGGAGGATGTTGAGGCCGTCGGCGCTCGACACCGTGACGGGCTCCACGCCGGCCAGGTCGTCGACGACGGTGGCGAGGTCCTTCAGAGCGCCGTCGATGCGTAGGGCGACCACGGAGCGGTCGGGGAACAGGGCGAATCCATCGGCGGGAAGGGCGACATCCGCCGGCGCGATCACATCAGACAAGGGGATCTCTCCAGAAAGGGGCTCGGACTTCAGACTCTCAGCTGCGCGCGCGTCGCGCGTCGCCCGCTCAGGGCCTACGGCGTTCGCGTGCCGGCAGGGCGAGCGTTCCGGCGAAGGTGCATTCCCCGAGTCTAGTCATCGGCTCGGAGGGGCGATGATGGATGCCGTGAAGCTCGCTCTCGCGGGGCTCGTCCTGCTCGCGGGCGCGCTTGCCGCCGTCCTGTCCGGCATCCTCCCGCTGCCTGACCTCGCTGTCGTGGCCGAACGCGTGGCCCCGATCCTCGCGTTCGTGGTCGCCGTCACCGTCGTCGCCGAGCTGGCCACCCGCGCGGGCGTCTTCGACGTCGCCGCAGCCTGGCTCGCCCGCG
The DNA here is from genome assembly GCF_045066555.1 of Microbacterium sp. Ld4. Lineage (NCBI taxonomy): Bacteria > Bacillati > Actinomycetota > Actinomycetes > Micrococcales > Microbacteriaceae > Microbacterium > Microbacterium sp. Ld4. The sequence goes on from NZ_JBISHE010000009.1 coordinate 35,888, forward strand.
CCGCCCGCGGACGGACGGCGCTCCTCTGGCTGCTCGTCGTTGCGCTCGCGGTGGTGACCACCGCGTTCCTCTCCCTCGACACCACCGCCGTGCTGCTCACTCCCGTCGTGATCGCTGTCGCCCGTGCGAACGGACTGCCTCCTCTGCCGTTCGCCTTCACCACCGTCTGGTTGGCCAACACGGCATCCCTCGTCCTCCCCGTGTCCAACCTGACCAACCTTCTGGCGGCCGACCGCCTGCCGGGAGGCGCGGCGACCTTCCTTCTGCTGCTCGGTCCCTCCGCCGCCGTCGCGATCGTGGTCACGGTGGCGCTGCTCTGGCTGATCCAGCGGCGGCACCTCGTCGGCACGTACGTCGTCGCCGCGTCTCCCCGCGTCGCCGATCGCGTCCAGCTGACCGTCGCCGCCGCGGTCGTCGTGGTCCTGATGCCGTTCCTGGTGAGCGGACTCGAGCCGTGGCTGCCGGCCGCAGTCGCGGCAGCGGTGCTGGTCGGTGTGTTCGCCTGGCGGTCCCCGCGGGTGCTCACGGTCCGGCTCATCCCGTGGTCGCTCCTCGTGTTCGCGGCGGGGCTGTTCACCGCGGTCGCCGCGCTGGAGGCGCTGGGCTCGGCGTCGATCGCGTCCGCGGTCGCCGGTACGGGCTCGGGTCCGCTCGACCTGTGGCGGCTCTCGGGGACGGCCATGCTGGCGGCGAACGGCGTCGACAACCTTCCGGCCTACCTCCTTCTCGAACCCGCCGCGTCCTCGCCGGAGCGGCTGGCGGCGTTGCTCATCGGCGTGAACGCCGGGCCGCTCATCACCCCGTGGGCCTCGCTCGCCACCCTGCTGTGGGCCGAACGGCTCCGCGCGGTCGGTATCGCGGTGCCGTGGCGCCGGTTCGTGGCCTGGGGCTGCGTGACGGCGCCCGTCGTCGTCGGGGCGGCGACGATCCCGCTCTTCCTCCGCTGACCGCGGCCCGACCCGCACTGCTGCGGCGGCGTCATTCGCTCACGCGACGGTGAGGTCGACCTGGATCTCACCGGCGAGCTGTTCGAGCGCCACCGTGACCGCGGCGGCATCGGTGTCCGCGGGGACGCGGAACGCCACGACGGCCTCGAACAGGATGCCGCCCGCCATAGGAGCGTCCAGGGTGCGGCTGCGGAGCGTGTCGATGCTGAGCGTGTGCGCGGCGATCGCCGCAGTGACGTCACGGATGATGCCCGGCCGGTCGTTGCCGAGCACGGTGAGCTCGATCGCTCGATCGCGCGGCACGGCATCCGCGTCGGCGCTGCCCCCGTGGGCCGTGACTCGAAGGAGGCCGTCGAGGTCCGACAGCGCCGCCACGAAGGCAGCCTGATTCTCGTCGGGAACGGAGACCAGCACGATCCCGGCGAAGGCGCCGGCCAGCTCGGCGAGTTCGCTGCGCTCCCAGTTTCCGCCGTGCGCCGCCACCTGCTCGGCCAGCGCGTTCACGAGTCCGGGGCGATCGTCTCCGACGACGGTGAGCACGAGGTGGGCCATGGCCGGAGCTTACCCGCGGCGGCGGCCTCATCACAGGGGCGGCCCTCACCGCCGAGGGCGGACGTAGCGTGGAAAGCATGAAGGCTCTCCAATACACACGAATCGGATCCCACCCAGAAGTCGTCGAAATCGAGAAGCCGACCCCCGGACCGGGCCAGGTGCTCCTCCGGGTCACCGCAGCAGGCGTCTGCCACTCCGACGAGTACGTCATGGGACTCTCGGCCGACGAGTACGCGGCCGCCGGCTATCCCCTCCCCCTCACGCTCGGCCATGAGGGCGCGGGCGTCGTCGCCGAGCTCGGCGAGGGCGTCGAGCACGTGAACGTGGGAGATGCCGTGGCCGTCTACGGGCCGTGGGGCTGCGGCCGTTGCCACAACTGCGCGCAGGGAAAGGAGAACTACTGCACGAACGCCGCCGCGGAGGGGATCATGCCTCCGGGTCTTGGGGCCCCGGGCTCGATGGCGGAATACATGATCGTCGACGACGCGCGCCACCTCGTGCCGCTCGGTGAGCTCGACCCCGTCGAGAACGTGTCGCTGACGGATGCCGGTCTGACGCCGTACCACGCGATCAAGAGTTCCCTCCCGAAACTGGGCGCGGGGACCACCGCCGTCGTGATCGGGACCGGCGGGCTCGGCCACGTCGCGATCCAGATCCTCCGCGCGCTGACCTCGGCGACCGTGATCGCACTCGACATCTCTGAGGAGAAACTCGCCCTCGCCACCGAGGTCGGTGCCCATCATGCGGTCCTCAGCGACGAGAACGCCGTCGCCGCGATCAGAGAGCTCACAGGCGGCCTCGGGGCGGAGGCCGTGTTCGATTTCGTGGGAGCCGATCCCACGATCGCGACCGCCGTCGGAGCAGCGGCCGCCGAAGCGGACGTCACGATTGTCGGGATCGGCGGTGGAACCGCGCATGTCGGTTTCGGCTCGATCGCCTTCGACGCCGCCCTGCGCATCCCCTACTGGGGTTCGCGCAGCGAGCTCATCGAAGTGCTCGACCTGGCGCGCTCGGGTCACGTGGGCGTCGAGGTTCAGCAGTACTCGCTCGACGACGGTCCGAAGGCATATGAAGCGCTGGCCTCCGGCTCGGTCCGCGGTCGCGCCGTCATCGTGCCCTGACACTCCCCCCGGGAGTGGGGACTTCTCCCCATTCCCGGGCAAGGGCTTTCCTGGCAGTGTCGATGACTGTCGGCACTGGGGAGCCGGCATGCTCCACCTCGGGCCCCGACGCACCCCGACGTCTCGTAGGTCGTGTGTGTGACGGGTGGGTCCTCTTGCCGCCGACGTCGGGGGGCGGGCGGGAAGAGGACCCTGACCGGAGGAGCAGGCGATCAGCGCAGACATCCCGCTCAGTCGTCCGGGCAACAAAAAACCCCCGAGTTACCGGGGGTTTGTCTGTGCGCGATACTGGGATCGAACCAGTGACCTCTTCCGTGTCAGGGAAGCGCGCTACCGCTGCGCCAATCGCGCCTGTAAAAGGCTGTTGAGTTGTGAGTGGAGGTGGCGACGGGATTCGAACCCGTGTGGACGGCTTTGCAGGCCGCTGCCTAGCCACTCGGCCACGCCACCGTGTGTGGTTTGACCCACGTGACGTGATCTCCCCGGAGGGAGATCCCCACACTCGAGCGGATGACGAGATTCGAACTCGCGACCCTCACCTTGGCAAGGTGATGCGCTACCACTGCGCTACATCCGCGTGTCCCTGGTTGCCCCGGGCACTCGCTCTACAGTAGACGAACTTCGAGCGAGCGCAAAACCCGAGGCAGCCCGCGCGTGTCCGCGCACGCGGTTCGGGATGAACGCGCCGATCCGGTATGCTCGGACACTGGTCATCACGACCTTGGGGCGATTGGCGCAGTTGGTAGCGCGCTTCCTTCACACGGAAGAGGTCGTCGGTTCGAGTCCGGCATCGCCCACCCTCCTCCCCTCAGTGCTGTCCTGTCCGGCGGGCTTCTGCGACGGCCGCACCGACACCCTCTCGCCATGGCTCCCCATGGCCGGTGAGCACCAGCGTCGCTCCTGTGCGCTCCAGGGTGTCGAGCGATCGGAGCGCCTCCTCGGCGTCCGCGGTGGCCGCGTCGGCGACGATCTGCGGCCGGCGAGCACCCGTGTAGGGATCGAGCGTCACGAGTGCGTCTCCGGCGATCAGGACGCCCTCACTCGGGAAGAAGAAGGCGCAGTGCCCGTCGGTGTGGCCGGGTGTCCAGAGCGCGACGGGCGCGCCCGGAACGTCGACGGGACGGTCGTGGACGACCTCCCCTCGGGCGTCCACTCCGCGCACGCCGAGGGCCCCGCGGAGCGTCATCGCTCCGACGAACGGGATGCCGCTGGGATGACCGACCAGGTAGGGAACCCGCGCCCGGGCAGGCCGGTAGCTGTACGGATGCCGCGCGAGTCGGTGGTCGCGTGGATGCACGAGCACCGGGCGCTCCAGACCCTTCGCCATGCCCACGTGGTCGAAGTGCCCGTGCGTGAGGAGAACCCCGTCGATATCTTCCCTTCGTGCGCCGACATGCCGCAGGAGATGGTCGAGCGCCGGCCGCATCCCCGGAAGGCCCGCGTCCACGAGGGTGATCCCGTCATCGCGCTTCACGAGGTAGCAGTTGGTATGGGCGGCCGCGATCCGGAAGATGCCGTGGCCCAGGTCGGTGAGCGTCGATCGGGCGGGGTTGCGCCGGGGACAGGGAGTTCGGGTCATGCCGCGACGGTAGGAACGCACGCATTCGGGTGTGAGGGGATTGACAGGCTCCCTGCTCGCCGGGGACTACCCCGTCACGGTCCAGCCGTGACGATCCGCGAGAGCTCGGGCGACGGTGTCGAACCGCGCCCGGTCGAGCGCCGCGCCCTCCCGGCGCACCGACTCGCAGGGAACCTCGTACAGCTGATCCGTGTCGACCCACGAGGGCCGCCGTTCGCGGTCCCACTCCCCCGATCCGAGGGGGAGATGACCCTCCGCGCGCTCCGGCGCGCGACTCGTGAGCTTCATCGCGAAAACGGAGCCCGCTCCGGCGGGCGCCAGGACGAGCAGAGGTCGATCTTTGCCCTGCCGAGGATCCTCCTGGAATGGCACCCAGCCCCAGACGATTTCCCCGGCATCGGGCGCGCCGTTCGCCGATGCGGCGTATCTCAGGCGGAGTGCGCCGCGTGGCGGCATCCTCACCTCCGTGATGCCACCCGGCGCACGCGAGGCCGGCGGCGGCGCCGGCCTCCGGTTCGGCGCGAAGAGACGGACGATGCGTGTCAGAAGGCTCACGCCGCCACCGTAGCCAATTCCCCCTCCGACGACAGCACGGCCCCGACCGCCGTTCGGACGTGTCGGGGCCGTGCAGACGTGCGGGATCGTCAGGACCCGAGAATCACCTTCGCCTCGCTGAAGAACTCTTCGACGGCCTGATCGACGGTCTTCGTCCCCAGACCCAGCTCCTTGCCGAGGTCCCAGAACTTCTGCTCGAGCGAGCCGTAGCCGATCACTGCGGGGGGCGGTGCGTCGCCGATCCGGTCGGCTTCCGCCTCGATGTAGTCGGCGACCTGCTGGTCAGGACCCTCGAGCGTCGCGCCCTCGAGCTTGCTGCTCGACGCGGGGAACCCGAGAGTCGTCCCGAAGATCTCGCCCGCCTCGGGGCTGTTGACCACGAAGTCGAGGAAGATCGCGGCCGCCTCAGGGTGTTCCGTCTTCGCCGACACCGCGACCTGCAGGCCGCCCTGACGGTAGAGGTCCTTCGACCCCGGCTCGGCAGTGGGCGGAGCGACGATCGCGATCGAGGACGCACCGGAGTCCGCCAGGTATCCCCCGAGGAAGTTGCTCCAGCTCATCTCGCTGAGTGTCCGGGTCGCCCCGAAACCGGAGATCGGGCTCACCTCTTCGAGCTGCTGCTGCGGGATGGCGACGCCGTCCCGCACGTCGGCGCCCGACTCCCAGAACGCCGCGAGCTCCTCCTCCGTGAAGCCGAGCTCGCCCTCGTCGGTGTACAGCGCCTTCCCGGCCGCGCGCAGCTGCAGCTCGAGCACCTGGATCCGCTGGGTGTAGTCGGTTCCGCCGAACGGGTCGCCTCCGGTCGCCTCGGTGACCTCGGCCATCCACGTGTCGAACTCCTCGAACGTGGTTCCGCCCTCGGGGAGGGCGACCCCGCTCTGCTCGAGGAGATCCTCGTTCACGAAATTCGCCCAGAGACTGAACCCCGTCGGCAACGAGTACTGCTTGTCACCGAGCTGGCCGGTGGCGAGGAGACCCTCGTCGAAGGTGGAGAAGTCCACGTGGTCGGACACCTCGTTCAGATCGAGCACATTGCCCGTCTCCCCGTACTGACGGAGGTAGCTGTCGGAGAACTGGAAGACGTCGGGCAGGTTGCCACTGGCGGCTTCGACCTGACGCTGCTCCCAAAAGCTCGGGAAGTCGGTGAAGGTCGAGTTGATGGTGATGTTGGGGTACTGCTCGTTGAACGCGTCGATCAGCTCGCCGTATCGGGCGGCGCGATCGTCGTTGCCCCACCAGGCGAAGTCGAGCGAGACCTTCTCGTCGGGGTCGAACGCGGCGGCGTCCTCAGAGGCAGCCGCGCTGCATCCTGCCAGGGCCATCACGGCTGCCGTTGAAAGCGCAAGCGCGCTGAGTATGCGGGTTCGGAACATCATCGTCCTCTCGCCGTCCGCCATGGACGGTCGCTCGTCGCGCTAGGAAAGCGCTTGCCGACAAGTTAGGGGACGACACTCCTCCTCCGCAAGCGGCGGTCGTCACACGACGAAGGGGGCGTTCCGGACGATGTCCGGAACGCCCCCTTCGCCTGACGCGTCAGGCCTTGCTGTCAGCCAGCGTGTAGCCGACCTCGCCGTGCACGACGGTGTCGATGCCGGCGATCTCGTCCTCGTTCTTCACGCGGAAGCCGATCGTCTTCTCGATCGCGAAGCCGATGATGAAGGCGAGCACGAAGGAGTAGACGAGCACCGCGAGCGCCGCGATCGCCTGCACCAGCAGCTGCGTGGCGTCACCACCGACGAACAGGCCGGTGCCGGTGGCGAAGAAGCCCAGGTAGAGCGTTCCGATGAGGCCACCGACGAGGTGGATGCCGACCACGTCGAGCGAGTCGTCGAAGCCGAGCTTGAACTTCAGCTCGATCGCCAGGGCGCACACCGCACCGGCGATGACGCCGAGGAGGATCGCGAAGATCGGCGTCACCGATGCGCATGCCGGCGTGATGGCCACGAGGCCTGCGACCGCACCGGACGCAGCGCCGACGGAGGTGGGCTTGCCGTCCTTGATCTTCTCGACGACGAGCCAGGCGAGCAGCGCGGCGGCGGGAGCGGCAATCGTGTTGACGAAGGCCAGCGCGGCGGTGTTGTCGGCCGCGAGCTCCGATCCGGCGTTGAAGCCGAACCATCCGAACCACAGCAGGCCGGCTCCGAGGAGGACGAAGGGCGGGTTGTGCGGGACGTGCACGCCCTTCTGGAAGCCGACACGCTTGCCGAGGACCAGGGCGAGTGCGAGAGCCGCGGCTCCGGCGTTGATGTGGACGGCGGTACCGCCGGCGAAGTCGATCGCGCCGACGCCGAAAGTCTCCTGGAGACCGTGGGTGATCCACCCGCCGTAGGCGAAGGAACCGTCATCGGCGAGACCGAAGTTGAAGACCCAGCTGGCGACGGGGAAGTAGACGACGGTCGCCCAGACCCCGGCGAAGATCATCCATGCGCCGAATTTGGCACGGTCGGCGATGGCGCCCGACACGAGCGCCACGGTGAGGATGGCGAACGTCGCCTGGAAGGCGACGAATGCCAGCGGCGGGTAGGCCGAACCTTCGGGCGCCTCGAGGACGCTGGTGAGGCCGATCGCGCTGCCGTCGATCGCCCAGGGGAACAGCGTGCCCTCCGCACCGGGGAAGGCGATCGCGTAGCCGAAGACGACCCAGAGGACGCCGATCAGGCCGAGCGCGCCGAAGCTCAGCATCATCATGCTGATCACGCTCTTGGCTTTGACGAGGCCGCCGTAGAAGAACGCCAGTCCGGGCGTCATCAGCAGGACGAACGCGGCCGCGATGAGTATGAATGCGGTGTTGCCTTGATCCATCTCGAAGGGAACCTCTCTGCAGGGACGCAGGTATAGCGTCGGGTGTCCCCCAGTGTCGAGTGCTCCAGTTACCCGAGCGGTCCCGTCCGTGTTTCGAGATGGTTACGAGGACTCCACGGAGGTAAACATCAGGTTTCGCAGCACCGAAAACCCGCCGCGCGGACGCTCAGGAGTGGGTGAGAGCGACGAGTCGGGACGTTGCGCGGAGGTACTTCTTGCGGTAACCGCCGCCGAGCATGTCCTCCCCGAAGACCTCGTCGAGCGGGACGCCCGTCGCGCGGATCGGGATCTGCGCGTCGTACGCGCGGTCGACGAACGCGACCAGCCGCAGAGCCGCGGACTGGTCCTGAAGCGTCGTGACATTCCGAAGGCCGATCTCCCCGAGGCCTTCGATGAGCCGGATGTAGCGCGACGGGTGCACCGTCGCGAGATGGGCGACGAGGGCGGCGAACTCGTCGTCCGAGACCACGGCACCCGTCGCCGCCTCGGCCACCGCTGCCGAGTAGTCCTCCTCCGACAGTGCCACCGCGTGGCCGTCGACGGCGCGCTGGCGGTAGTCGGTGCCGTCGATGCGGATCGTCTCGAAGTGCTCCGCCATGGCGTGGATCTCCCGAAGGAAGTCCTGCGCTGCGAATCGTCCTTCGCCGAGCGCGTTCGGCGGGGTGTTCGAGGTCGCTGCCAGCTTGGTGCCGGTCGGGACGAGCTCGCCGATGAGGCGGGTCATCACCATCGTGTCGCCGGGATCGTCGAGCTCGAACTCGTCGATGCAGAGGAGATCTGCTCCCCGGAACAGCTCGACGGTCTTCTGGTACCCCATAGCACCGACGAGAGCGGTGTACTCGATGAACGAACCGAAGTACTTCCGGCGCGCCGGCATCGCGTGGTAGATCGATGCCAGCAGGTGCGTCTTGCCGACGCCGAATCCGCCGTCGAGGTACACGCCGGGCTTCATGTCCGGCTCGCGCTTGGCCCGGCGGAAGAATCCGCCACGACCCGAGGACGCACCGGCGCCACCGGCACTGAACCGCTGCAGCAGATCCTTGGCGTCCTGCTGCGAGGGGTAGTCGGCATCCGCACGATAGGTGTCGAACGTCGCCCCGTCGAACTGGGGCGGCGGCACGAGGGCTGCGACCATCTCGGAGCCGCTGACCTGCGGATGACGTTCGCTCAGATGAGCGATTCCAGCGGAGACGAGGGGCACCCCTCAATGCTAGTCGCGTGGGAGAGCGTGCGAGGATGGCGACGTGTGGGTCACCGAGGTACTCCCGTCGTCGGGAGAGAGAGCGGATGCCGGCACGCCCGAGGGCCGTCGCTGGCTCGCCGAGCGGTACCACCGCAGTGAGTCCGCCTACGTCCGGCTCAATATGATCGCCTCGCTCACCGGCGCGGCCGCCGGCGCCGACGGGACGAGCGACACCCTCACGAACCGCGTCGATCGGGCGATCCTCGGTGCGATCAGGGCCGATGCCGACGTCGTCCTGGTCGGGGCTCAGAGCGTGCGGGCGGAGGGGTATCTCGTCCCCCGCCATGCGCGTCTAGCGATCGCGTCCGCGTCGGGAGACCTGGCGGGCCATCGCCTCACCCTGGACCCCGACGGACCCGAGGACCAGGTGCTGCTCCTCCTGCCCGACAGCGCGACAGCTCCCGGGCTGGCCTACGGCATGACCGCTGTGAGCGTGCCCGGCGGGGAGCGCATGACGCCCGCGAGCATCGTCGCGGCGCTGTGCCGCCGAGGTCTTCCCCGCATCGTCTGCGAGGGGGGCCCCTCCCTCGCCTCCCAGTTCGCCGAAGCCGGCCTGATCGACGAGTACTGCGTGACCTCGGCGCCGGCGCTGACACCGGTCGCGTCGGCGTTCCTCGACCTGACCCGCCCGGTCGACACGGACGCGGCGGGGATGCTGGTCGACGAGTCGGGTTTCAGCTATCTGCGTCTGCGGCGGAGCTGAGCCGCTGACGCCCGAGCCATCCTCGGATCGCGGCGGTCCAGCGGTCCTCGTCGTAGTTCCAGAGCTTCGTGTGACGAGCGCCGGTGAACTCTTCGAGCTCGACGAGATCGACGCGCGCATCCCGCAGCGCCCGCGACGCATCGGGCGGCACGAAGTCGTCCCCGTCGCTGTGGAGGATGAGCGTCGGGGCTCGCAGCTCCGCGGCGCGCGTCACGAGGTCGAGGTCATCGAATGAGATGGCGACATCGGAGCCGGTGAGGCGTCCTGTCCAGGCCCGCCCCAGTGCGCCGAGAGCGAGCGCCGTGAGCGGACGCGGCATCCCGAGCAGCCGCGCCTGATAGGTCAGGACCTGGCGCCAGTCGACGACCGGCGAGTCGAGGACGACGCCGACGATGAGGTCGCGGTGCGCCGAGTTCAACGCGAGCTGCAGCACGATCGCTCCGCCCATCGACCACCCGAGGAGGACGATCCGCGTGGCGCCGTGCTCGCGGGCGTAGGCGAGGGCCTGATCCACGTCGCGCCATTCGGTGGTGCCGAGCCCGTACGTGCCGCGTCGGCTGTCGGGGGCATCGCCGTCGTTCCGGTACGACACCAGGAGGGACGTCAGGCCGGCCGCCCGGAAGACCGATACCGCCCGCAGGCTCTCGGATTTGGTAGTGCCGCGCCCGTGGACGTGGATCGCCCACGTCGTCGACGCCTCATCTGCGGGAAAAAGCCACGCCGGGCACGCACCGATCGGGGCATCGATCACGACGTCGTCATAGGGGACGTGCAGCTCGTCGGGATGCGTGAAGTACCAGCCACTGAACGCCGCTTCCGCAGCGAGCTCGTCGGCGGACGAGATCTGCGTCAGGAGCTTGCGCGTGACCTGCTCCGCGTCCGACGACAGCACCGTGCCGACCTTGAGATAGTCCTGGGTGCCCGAGGTGAACAGGCCGTATCGGCCCGGCAGAGCGGTGTCGGGGGTGCGACCGAGAGTGATCGTCTGCGCCGCCGTGTCGACGTCCACCAACAGGGTGTCGGGGATCCGCGCGGATCGGGTGACGACGCGTCGCGCGACGCGACCGGCGACGATCGCCAGGGCTCCGGTCGCTCCCACGAGTGCGGTCGTCAGGCCGAAGACCGTTCCGCGGACCACCGCGGCGGAACCGGGGCGGACGCTGTCGGGCACGGCGCGCCTGGAAGCCATCATGGTGGCCTCATCCTACTCTGACGACGTGGACGAACCCCTGGTCGGTGAACCGGCCTTCACCACCGCCGCCGATGCCCTCCGCGCCCTGCGCTTCCGAGACGACTTCGCCGTTCGGGAGATCGACGCGCCCTCCTCCCTGGCACCCGACGCGATCGCCTTCGCCGGCGACGTGCGTCCGGAAGAGGCCGGCATCGACTCCCCCTACGGCACCGGCCGGATCGTGATCCTCCACGACGCCGGCGAACCCGACGCGTGGGGCGGTCCGTGGCGCATCGTCTGTTTCGCGCAGGCGCCGCTCGAACCCGAGATCGGCACCGACCCGCTGCTCGCCGATGTGGCCTGGTCGTGGCTCGTCGACGCGCTCGCCGCGCGCGGAGCCTCGTTCCACGCGGCATCCGGCACCGCGACGAAGACACTGTCGAAGGGGTTCGGTACACTCGCCGCCGAGGGTGATGGTGCGCAGATCGAATTGCGCGCCTCCTGGTCGCCGGACGGCGACATCACACATCACATGGACGCATGGGCAGAGCTCGTGTGCATGCTCGCGGGACTTCCCCCGGGATCGGAGAACATCGCCGTGTTCGGTGGACAGCGGAGCGCACGTGGCTGAGTACGAGGTCATCGCCGACAAGGCCACCGCGGACGCCGCGGCCGCGACGCTCGCCGCGGGCACCGGGCCCGTCGCCGTCGACGTGGAACGCGCATCGGGTTTCCGCTACTCGCAGCGCGCTTACCTCATCCAGGTGTTCCGCCGGGATGCCGGTGTGTTCCTGTTCGATCCCCCGTCCATCGGCGACATGAGCGCGCTGCAGCAGGCGATCGGCGAAGAGGAATGGGTTCTCCACGCCGCGAGCCAGGACCTGCCCTCGCTTCGGGAGGATGGCCTCGAGCCGCCTCGCATCTTCGACACCGAGCTCGCGTCGCGTCTGCTCGGACACGAGCGCGTCGGGCTCGGCGCCGTCGTCGAGGATACGCTCGGCATCTCGCTCGCCAAGGCTCACAGCGCTGCCGACTGGTCGACGCGCCCCTTGCCGCAGTCCTGGCTCGAGTACGCAGCACTCGACGTCCTGCACTTGATCGATGTGCGCGACGCCCTCGTCGCCGAACTCGCCGAACAGGATAAGACGCAGATCGCCGCGGAGGAGTTCGAGGCCGTCCGCACCCGCCTGCCCAAGCCGCCGCGGGAAGAGCCCTGGCGCCGCCTGAGCGGACTTCACACGCTGCGCGGCCGGCGCGCGCTCGCCGTCGCTCGCGCGCTGTGGACGGCGCGCGAGGAGTTCGCGCAGGAGCAAGACGTGTCGCCCGGTCGCCTCGTCCCCGACCGCGCGCTCGTCGCGGCCGTGGCCGCGAATCCCGAATCGAAGGCGGACCTCGCGAAGGTGAAGGAGTTCACCGGGCGGGCCAGTCGCAGTCAGCTCGATCGCTGGTGGGCCGCCATCGAGAGCGGCCGCGTCGACCCGACGCTGCCGCCCGAGCGCGGCCCGGGTGACGGCATGCCCCCGCCGCGCGCGTGGGCTGATCGCAACCCGCCGGCCGACGCTCGCCTGAAGGCTGCGCGTCCGGTCGTCGAAGAGATCGCCACCGAGCTCGCGATGCCGACGGAGAACCTGCTGACGCCCGACACCCTCCGCCGGGTCGCCTGGAATCCCCCCGAGGACCCCACCGTCGACTCGATTGGAGCCGCGCTGGTCGAACACGGCGCGCGAGCGTGGCAGGTTGCACACACTGCACAGGCGATCGCCGATGCCTTTGTGGAATCCGTGCACGAGGTCGAGGACGTCCCCGAGATGGATTCGTAGGTTCGACCCAACCGATTTCGCCCGGATAGGCCGCTCTCTAGGGTGGGAGAGAACCCTACTTTGGAGGCAATGTGGCCGAGATTTCGGACGTCTATTTCGTCGACGGCATGCGCACCCCGTTCGGGCGCGCCGGAGAGAAGGGCGTGTACTGGAACACCCGGGCCGATGACCTCGCCGTGAAGGCGACGATCGGTCTCATACAGCGCAACCCCGGCGTGCCCGCCGAGCGGATCGACGATGTCGCCATCGCCGCGACGAGCCAGACCGGCGAACAGGGCCTGACCCTGGGGCGTTCCGTCGCCATCCTCGCGGGTCTCCCGCAGACGGTGCCCGGGTTCGCGATCGACCGCATGTGCGCGGGCGCCATGACCAGCGTGACGACGATGGCCGCGTCGATCGGGGTCGGCATGTACGACGTCGCGCTCGCGGGCGGCGTCGAGCACATGGGCCACTACCCCATCGGCGGCAACACCGACCCGAATCCCCGTTTCGTCGCCGAGAAGATGGTCGACCCGGGAGCGCTCAACATGGGAGTCACCGCGGAGCGCATCTTCGACCGGTACCCGCACCTGACGAAGGAGCGTTCCGACCGATTCGGCATGCTCAGCCAGCACAAGGCGCAGGCGGCCTACGACGCAGGGAAGTTCCAGAAGGACCTCGTGCCCGTCGCGGTGAAGGATGCCGCGGGGGCGTGGGGCCTCGCGACCGAGGACGAGGGCCGCCGGCCGCAGACCACGATGGCCGATCTGGCCGCATTGAAGACGCCGTTCCGTCCGCACGGGCGCGTGACCGCGGGCACATCGTCGCCCCTCACCGACGGTGCGACGATGTCGCTCCTCGCCAGTGGCGGCGCGGTCTCGGAACTGGGCCTCTTCCCCAAGATGCGGATGGTCTCCTTCGCCTTCGCGGGCGTGCAGCCCGAGATCATGGGGATCGGGCCGATCCCCTCCACGGAGAAGGCCCTGAAGAAGGCCGGACTGTCGATCTCCGACATCGGGCTGTTCGAGCTCAACGAGGCCTTCGCCGTCCAGGTCATCTCACTCCTCGATCACTTCGGCATCGCCGACGACGACCCGCGGGTGAACGCCTGGGGCGGAGCGATCGCGCTCGGACATCCCCTCGCGGCATCCGGTGTGCGGCTCATGATCCAGCTCGCCGCCCAGTTCGCCGAGCGCCCCGACGTCCGCTACGGCCTCACGGCGATGTGCGTGGGTCTCGGTCAGGGCGGCTCGGTCATCTGGGAGAACCCGCACTACAACGGCAAGAAGAAGAAGTAAGGACGCGCGATGACGAATTACGACGAGATCGACTTCTCGCCACTGCTCGCCCTCTCGGACAGCGAGGTCGTGACGCGGTCCCTGGTGCGAGACATCACCCTGCCGAGCGGTGCGGTGCTCGCCCTCATCACGCTCGATAACGGGCGCGACCACACCCGGCCCAACACCCTCGGTCCGGCGACCCTGACCGAGCTCGGCGAGACGCTCGATGCGCTTCGAGGACGGGCCGCCGCCGGCCAGATCCAGGCGGTCGGCATCACCGGAAAGCAGTACATCCTCGCCGCCGGCGCAGACCTGAGCGAGGTGAGCAGCGTCGGCTCGAAGGACAACGCCCGCCTGATCGCCCAGCTCGGCCACCGCGTTCTCGGCAAGCTCTCCGACCTCGGTGTACCGTCCTTCGCGTTCGTGAACGGACTGGCTCTGGGAGGCGGCCTCGAGATCGCGCTCAACTCGACCTACCGGACGGTCGACGCGTCGGCAGCTGCCGTGGCTCTGCCCGAGGTCTTCCTCGGGATCATTCCCGGCTGGGGTGGCGCGTACCTCCTGCCGAACCTCATCGGCATCGAGAACGCGCTCGAAGTGGTCGTCTCCAACCCGCTCAAGCAGAACCGGGTGCTGAAGCCGGCGCAGGCGCTCGAGCTCGGCATCATGGACGCCCTCTTCCCCGCCTCCACCTACCTGGAGGACTCCCTCCGCTGGGCGGACGGGGTGCTCGGCGGAGCGGTCAAGGTGGAGCGGAAGAACGCGCCCAGCAAAATCGAGCGACTCACTAAGTGGCCGATCGCGATCAAGGTCGCGCGGGGCATGCTCGAGGCCAAGATCGGCACCATGCCGCGGGCTCCCTACGTCGCACTCGACCTTCTCGACAAGGCCAAGAGCGGCACGAAGGCCGACGGCTTCGCCCGCGAGGACGACGCACTCGCCGACCTCGTGACGGGCGACCAGTTCGCGGCATCCATGTACGCCTTCGATCTCGTTCAGAAGCGCGCCAAGCGTCCTGTCGGCGCCCCCGACAAGGCGCTGGCGAAGAAGGTGACGAAGGTCGGCATCATCGGCGCCGGGCTCATGGCCAGCCAGTTCGCGCTGCTGTTCGTGCGGAAGCTCCGAGTGCCGGTGCTCATCACCGATCTCGACCAGGAGCGCGTCGATAAGGGCGTGGCCTACATCCACGAGGAGATCGGCAAGCTCGCGGCGAAGGGCCGCCTCGATGCGGATGCGGCGAACCAGCTCCGCGCGCTCGTGACGGGAACGACCGACAAGAGCCTCTACGCGGACTGCGACTTCGTCATCGAGGCGGTCTTCGAAGAGGTCGGCGTCAAGCAGGCGGTCTTCGCGGAGATCGAAGCCATCGTGGCCGACGACGCCGTTCTCGCCACCAACACGTCGTCGCTGTCCGTCGAGGAGATCGGCTCCCGGCTGGCTCATCCCGAGCGCCTGGTCGGCTTCCACTTCTTCAACCCGGTCGCCGTGATGCCGCTGATCGAGATCGTCAGAACCCCGCAGACAGCGGATGCCGCACTGTCGACCGCGTTCGTGGTCGCGAAGGGTCTCGGGAAGAACGCCGTCCTGACCGCCGATGCGCCCGGCTTCGTCGTGAACCGGCTCCTCGCAAAGGTGATGGGCGAGGCGGCGCGAGCCGTCTACGAGGGCACTCCGGTCGCCGACGTCGAGAAGGCTTTCGCACCGCTGGGCCTGCCGATGGGACCGTTCCAGTTGATCGATCTGGTGGGATGGAAGGTGGCGGCCCACGTGCAGGACACGATGGTCCGCGCCTTCCCGGATCGCTTTTACGCCAACGACAACTTCCACGAACTGGCAGAGCTCGGTGAGGTGGTCGAGAAGGACAAGGGCGGCCGCGTCACCGGCTTCACCAAGGCAGCCGAGAAGGTCGCGAAGAAGGCGGTGGGCCCGACCAGCACTCCTGCCGCCGAGATCCTCCGGCGCGTGCAGGATGGCCTCGCGGAGGAGATCAAGCTGATGCTCGACGAGGGTGTGGTGCCCGAGGTGCAGGACATCGACCTCTGCCTCGTGCTGGGCGCCGGGTGGCCTTTCATCGACGGCGGTGCGACCCCGTACCTCGACCGTGAGGGCGCGAGTGAGCGCGTGTTCGGCGACACTTTCCACACGCCGCCGATCCGCGGCATCGCCTGATCGTCGGAGGTGGATCGGTGCGGCCCCGGGCGTGAGTCCGGGGCCGCACCCGTCTCACACCAGGTGGGACTGCGCCGCGCGGACGCGGAGATCACGGGCGAGGTGGTCGCGCTGCTCGATCACGATGCGGCGGAGCGAGCCCGGCGCATCGAGGTTCTCCTCGAGCCAGGCGTCCACCGGCGCGGTGCTGCCTGCCGCGGGGAAGAGCCCGCGGACGAGCCGCGCGGCGATCTCGATGCTGCGCTCCGTCCACACCGGGCGGATCCGCGCGAAGTAGTCCGCATCGAACCCCGCGACGAGGTCGCGCCGGCCGCCGGCACGGGCTCCGCGGATCGTCGCATCGAGGTGGTCGTTCGTGAGCGTCTCGTCGCTCCATGCGGCCCGCCAGGCGGCGGACCGGACGTCGGCGTCGGGCCGGGCAGCGAGCACGGCGACCCGGGCAGTACTCCCCGCGGCGGTCGCGTCGCGCTCATACTCCGCCGCAGCCTCCGCCTCGCCCGCATGTCCGGTGGCGGCGAGGGCGAACGTCCACGACCAGCGCAACTCGGGGTCGAGCGCGAGGCCGGCCGGCACGGCCGCGCTCCCCGACAGCATCCCCGCCATCTCGGCCCCGCGGGCATCGGTCGACTCGGCGGCGACACCCACGGCGCGCGCCCACACCAGCTGTGCATCGGAGCCCGGCTCCGCCGCCAGCATGGCCTCCCACGCGCTGCCGAGCCACGCCCGGGCGGCATCGGCGCGCTCGGCCTCGGGCAGATAGTGCCCCACGGCGAACGCGGCGTGCGCGAGGACGTCCGCGAGCAGCGCGGGGTTGGTCTCCTTCGGGGCATGCCGCGCGGCGAAGGAGACGTAGCGAGCCGCCGCGAGCTCACCGTCCCGCGTCGCGTTCCACAGCGCCGCCCACACGACGCCGCGCGTCACGGCATCCGTCAGCGTCGACAGCCCCGTCTCGAGGGCTGTCACGGAGCGCCCGTCGAGCCGAACCTTCACGTAGGAGCGGTCATCGTCGTTCGCGATGATCAGGTCGGCGTCCGGCATGACCGGCGCGTCCACCGCGGTCCGCTCCCCCGCGACGTCGACACTCACCCGACCACGTTCGACGAGCCGCTCTCCCTCGAGGTCGTAGAGCCCCAGACGCAGCCGGTGCGGGCGGGCGATGTCCTGCGTGACGGCGAGCGGTGCACGCTCGACGTGCACGGTCGGGATGCCGGTGGTCTCGAGCCAGGCCGCGCTCCACGTTCGGAGGTCGCGACCGGATGCCGCTTCGAGGGCCGCGAGCAGATCGGCCAGGGTCGTGTTGCCGTACGCGTGGTCGGCGAAGTACCGCTGTGCGCCCCGGAAGAAGGCGTCCTCACCCACGAACCCCACGAGCTGCTTGAGCACCGAGGCGCCCTTGGCGTAGGTGATCCCGTCGAAGTTCAGCTTCGCCGCCTCGAGGTCAGGGATGTCCGCAACGATCGGATGCGTCGTCGGAAGCTGATCCTGCGTATACGCCCAGCCCTTCCGACGACTCGCGAAGGTCACCCACGCGTCGTCGAATCCGCCGGCAGCGACGGCGACGTGCGATCCCATGAAGTCGGCGAACGACTCCTTCAGCCACAGGTCGTCCCACCACCGCATCGTCACCAGGTCGCCGAACCACATGTGCGCCATCTCGTGGAGGATCGTGTTCGCCCGGGCCTCGCGCTGCGCCTGCGTGGCCTTGCCGCGGAAGACGTACGACTCGGTGAAGGTCACGAGTCCGGGGTTCTCCATGGCTCCGAGGTTGTACTCCGGAACGAAGATCTGGTCGTACTTGCCCCAGGGGTAGTCCTGTCCGAACGTCGCCGTCAGGTAGTCGAGCCCTCGGCGCGTGACCTCGAGGATGTCCTCTCCGTCGAGGTGCGGCGCGAGCGATGCCCGGCAGAGGACACCGAGTTCGACATCCTGCCGCTCACCCTCCCACCGGCCCGAGATCCGGTGGTACCGCCCCGCGGCGACGGCCGTGATGTAGCTCGACAGCGGAAGCGTCTCGGCGAAGACCACCTCGTCACCCCCGGCGACCGTCGTCCGGCCGGTCTCGGCGCCGTTCGACAGGACGGTCCACCCGGTGGGCGCCGTGACGACGAAACTCCAGCGCGCCTTCATGTCGGGCTGCTCGAAGCACGGGTACACGCGGCGGCAGTCGGCGGGCTCGTACTGCGTGTAGAGGTACACCTCGCCGTCGACGGGGTCGACGAATCGGTGGAGGCCTTCGCCCGACCGGCTGTACCGCCCGCGCGCCCGGACCCGGACGACGTTCTCGGCGACCAGTCCGCTCACCCTGATGCGCGCGCCGTCCCAGTCGACCGGCTGCAGTTCGCCGTTGACGACGACCTCCTCCACCGCGTCTCCCAGGAAGTCGATCCACGTCGTCTCCCCCGTCGACGAGAACGTGAGCGTGCTCGCCGTGCCGAACGAGAGGGCCGAGGCGTCTTCGGCCGATCTCACGTCCACCTCGACCCGCATCGTGTGGAGGGTGATCGTGGCGGCGCGGGCGGCCGTCTCTTCGCGCGTCAGGTTGGCAGAGCTCATCCCCCCATCGTTCCACGCGTCCCCGCGCGCCGCGGAGGACGCGGGTCAGTCGGAGCGACGGGCCCCGTCGGTCGGGTCTTGGAACCACATCGCGTCGGCATCGGACTCAGGATGCTGGCGGGCCACCGGAACGCGGGTGCCGAGAACCTGGGCCACGACGTCCTGGGCGATCTTGGACGCCGTCAGACCGGCATCCTCGAGGATCTGCTCACGCGTCGCGTGATCGATGAACTCGTCCGGGAGGCCGAGCTCGTCGACCGCGGTCGAGACACCGGCCTCGCGCAGCACCTGGCGGACGCGCGTGCCGACGCCGCCGACGCGGATGCCGTCCTCGATCGTGATGACCAGCCGGTGCTCGCGCGCGAGATCGACGATCGCCGGCCGGATCGGCACCGCCCACCGCGGGTCGACCACCGTGGCGCCGATCCCCTGCGCTCGCAGCCTCGCGGCGACGTCGACGGCGACGTGCGCCATCGGGCCGATGCCGACGAGGAGGACGTCTTCCGAGCCGCTGCGCACGAGCACATCCGTGCCGTCGGGAAGCCTCTCGACGGCCTCCAGCGGCTCGGGGATCGTCCCCTTCGGGAACCTCACGACCGTGGGCGCGTCGGAGACCGTGACGGCCTCATCGAACAGCTCACGGAGGCGATCGCCGTCGCGCGGGGCGGCGATGCGGATGCCGGGAACGAGCTGCAGCATCGCGAGGTCCCAGACGCCGTGATGGCTCGGCCCGTCGGGTCCGGTGACTCCGGAGCGGTCGAGGACGAAGGTGACGCCCGCCTTGTGCAGGGCGACGTCCATGAGGACCTGGTCGAAGGCGCGGTTGATGAATGTCGCGTACAGCGCGACCACGGGGTGGAGGCCGCCGTAAGCCAGCCCGGCCGACGACGCGACCGCGTGCTGCTCCGCGATGCCCACGTCGTACACGCGGTCGGGGAAGCGCTGCGCGATCGCTTGCAGTCCCGTAGGGCGGAGCATCGCCGCCGTCATCGCGATGACCTCCGGATGCCGCTCGGCCGCCGCCACCAGGGCGTCGGAGAACACATCCGTCCATGCGACGGCATCCGAGGCACCGAGGGGTTCCCCGGTGCTCGGGTCGATCTTGCCGACGGCGTGGAACTGGTCGGCCTCGTCGCGGCGCGCGGGCTCGTAGCCGCGTCCTTTCTCGGTGATCGTGTGGACGATGACGGGAGCGCCGTACTCCTTCGCGAGTCGGAGGGTCTCTTCGAGGGCGTCGAGATCGTGACCGTCGATCGGTCCGAGGTACTTGATGTCGAGGTTCGAGTACAGGGCGACGTTATTGGTGAAGCGTGAGAGGAAGCCGTGGGTGCCGCCTCGGACACCCCGGTAGACGGCGCGACCGGCCGGTCCGAGCATGCGGAACATCGTGGCGGACCGGCGGCGGAGCGTCTCGTACGTGTCGGCGGTCCGCATCCGGTTGAGGTAGCGCGCCATCCCGCCGATCGTGGGCGCGTACGAGCGGCCGTTGTCGTTGACGACGATCACGAGATTGCGGTCGTTGTCATCGGAGATGTTGTTGAGCGCCTCCCACGTCATGCCACCGGTGAGAGCGCCGTCACCCACGACCGCGATCACGTGACGGTCCTTGCGACCGGTCCGCGTGAACGCGCGGGAGACGCCGTCCGCCCAGCTCAGCGAGCTCGACGCGTGCGACGACTCGACCACGTCGTGCTCGCTCTCCGAGCGCTGCGGGTAGCCCGCGAGGCCGCCGCGCGAGCGGAGTCCGGTGAAGTCCTGCCGACCGGTGAGCAGCTTGTGCACGTACGACTGGTGGCCCGTGTCGAAGATGATCGGGTCCTGCGGGGAGTCGAACACGCGGTGGAGGGCGATCGTCAGCTCGACCACGCCGAGGTTCGGCCCGAGGTGACCGCCGGTGCGCGCAACGTTCTCGACGAGGAAGGCGCGGATCTCATCGGCGAGGGTCCGGAGCTCTTCGCCCGAGAGCGCATCGAGATCCCGTGGCCCGTGGATGCTCCCCAGAAGACTCATGGCCTGAGTCTACGCGTCGGGAACGCGAGAACCCCCGACGCCGCGAAGGGAGTCGGGGGTTCTCGGATGCCGGAGAGCGGCCGGTCAGACCAGCGAACGCAGCACGTACTGCAGGATGCCGCCGTTGCGGTAGTAGTCGGCCTCACCGGGGGTGTCGATGCGGACGACCGCGTCGAACTCGACCGTCTGCTTGCCCTCCGCGGAGAACTCGCTCGGCTCGGCGACGACCTTCACGGTCTTCGGCGTGACGCCCTCGTTGAGCTCCTCGAGGCCGGTGATCGAGACGATCTCCGTGCCGTCGAGCCCGAGCGACTTCCAGGTCTCACCCGCGGGGAACTGGAGCGGGACGACGCCCATGCCGATGAGGTTCGAGCGGTGGATGCGCTCGAAGCTCTCGGTGATGACTGCCTTCACTCCGAGGAGGCTGGTGCCCTTGGCCGCCCAGTCGCGCGACGATCCGGAGCCGTACTCCTTGCCGCCGAAGACGACGAGCGGGGTGCCCTGCTCCTGGTAGTTCTGGCTCGCGTCGTAGATGTACGACTGCGGGCCGCCCTCCTTCGTGAAGTCGCGGGTGAATCCACCCTCGACGACCTTGCCGTCGTTGACTGCCGACACCAGCTCGTTCTTGAGCCGGATGTTCGCGAACGTGCCGCGGATCATGACCTCATGGTTTCCGCGACGCGAGCCGTAGGAGTTGAAGTCCTTCTGTGCGACGCCGTGCTCGGTCAGGTACTCCGCAGCGGGCGTACCCGCCTTGATGTTGCCGGCCGGGCTGATGTGGTCGGTCGTGACCGAGTCGCCGAGCGTCGCCATGACGCGTGCGTTCGAGATGTCGGTGACAGGAGAGGGGGTGCGCTCCATGCCGTCGAAGTACGGCGCCTTGCGGACGTAGGTGGAGTCCTCCGCCCATTCGAACGTCGGGCCGGTGGGCGTCGGGAGGTTCTTCCAGCGCTCGTCGCCGTCGAAGACCGTGGCGTACTGCTTGATGAACTGCTCGCGGGAGATCGACGCGTCGATGACGGTCTGGACCTCTTCCGACGACGGCCAGATGTCCTGCAGGAAGACGTCCTGACCGCTGCTGTCCTTGCCGAGCGCGTCACTGTCGAAGTCGAAGTTCATCGACCCCGCCAGGGCGTACGCCACGACGAGCGGCGGCGACGCGAGGTAGTTCATCTTCACGTCAGGGCTGATGCGGCCCTCGAAGTTGCGGTTGCCCGAGAGGACGGCCGTGACGGCCAGATCGTTCTCGTTGATCGCTGCCGACACCTCTTCGATGAGCGGTCCCGAGTTGCCGATGCAGATCGTGCAGCCGTAGCCCACCGTGTAGAAGCCCAGGCCTTCGAGATCCTTGTCGAGGCCGGACTTCTCGTAGTAGTCCGTGACGACCTTCGAGCCGGGGCCGAGCGTGGTCTTGACCCACGGCTTCTGCTTCAGGCCCTTCTCGCGCGCCTTCCGCGCCAGGAGGCCGGCGGCGATCATGACGGTCGGGTTCGAGGTGTTCGTGCAGGAGGTGATGGCAGCGAGGGTGACCGCGCCGTTGTCGAGCATGTACGACTGCCCGTCCGGCGTGGTCACCTTGACCGGCTTGGATGCGGAGTGGCGATCGCCGGAGACGAGCACCGACTCGACGTGCTCGTGCTGGTGGGAGACGCCCTCGGCAGAGATGGTCTCGTGCTCCACACCGGGCGCGGAGCCGGGGTCGGAGGCCGGGAACGTGCCTTCGAGCTCGACGGCGTCCTCGCTGGTCGGCTCCGCGTAGTTCAGGATGTCCTTCGCGAACTGCGACTTCGCCTCGGAGAGGAGGATGCGGTCCTGCGGGCGCTTCGGACCGGCGATCGACGGGACGACCGTCGAGAGGTCGAGCTCCATGAACTCGCTGAAGGTGAGCTCGCGCGACGGGTCGTGCCAGAGCGACTGCTCCTTCGCGTACGCCTCGACGAGTGCGACGGTCTGCTCGTCGCGGCCGGTGAGGCGCAGGTAGTCGAGCGTGACGTCGTCGATGGGGAACATCGCGGCCGTCGAGCCGAACTCGGGGCTCATGTTGCCGATGGTGGCGCGGTTGGCGAGCGGGACCTGCGCGACGCCGTCGCCGTAGAACTCGACGAACTTGCCCACGACGCCGTGCTTGCGGAGCATGTCGGTGATCGTCAGGACCACGTCGGTCGCGGTGACACCCGCCGGGATCTCGCCCGAGAGCTTGAATCCGACGACGCGCGGGATGAGCATCGAGACGGGCTGACCGAGCA
The DNA here is from genome assembly GCF_045066555.1 of Microbacterium sp. Ld4. Classification (NCBI taxonomy): domain Bacteria; kingdom Bacillati; phylum Actinomycetota; class Actinomycetes; order Micrococcales; family Microbacteriaceae; genus Microbacterium; species Microbacterium sp. Ld4. Next base: position 58,618 of record NZ_JBISHE010000009.1, read on the forward strand.
TTGCCGCCTCGGCTTCGATGCCGCCGACGCCCCAGCCGAGCACGCCCAAGCCGTTGACCATCGTGGTGTGCGAGTCGGTGCCGACGCAGGTGTCGGGGTACGCGCGGAGCACGCCGTCGACGGAGCGGTCGTAGATGACCTTCGCGAGGTGCTCGATGTTGACCTGGTGGACGATTCCGGTTCCCGGGGGCACGACCTTGAAGTCGTCGAAGGCCGTCTGACCCCAGCGCAGGAACTGGTAGCGCTCGCCGTTGCGCTCGTACTCGATCTCGACGTTGCGCTCGAGGGCGTTCTCCGAGCCGAACAGGTCGGCGATGACGGAGTGGTCGATGACCATCTCGGCCGGAGAGAGGGGGTTGATCTTGTTGGGATCGCCGCCGAGCGCGGTGACCGCCTCTCGCATCGTCGCGAGGTCGACGATGCAGGGGACGCCGGTGAAGTCCTGCATGACCACGCGGGCGGGCGTGAACTGGATCTCGGTCGTGGGCTCCGCATCGGCATCCCAGTCACCGAGGGCCTGGATCTGCTCCTTGGTGACGTTCGCACCGTCTTCGGTGCGAAGCAGGTTCTCGAGCAGCACCTTGAGGCTGAACGGGAGTTTCTCGTAACCGTCGACCTTGTCGACGCGGAAGATCTCGTAGTCGGTGCCGCCGACTGTCAGTGTGCTCTTGGCACCGAAGCTGTCAACAGTGGACACGTGTGCTCTCCTTCATCGGCGGGCGCAAGCTCGCGCTTGCTTTCCCATCTTCCCCGCGCTCGTCGTCGAGGGCTAGTGAGGCGCACCTTACTCTCGCCGCGCGGAAATTTATCTTGACGTCAAGATAAATCTATCACGCCTTACGAGGGGGATACACCGCTCGTACCGCCAGCCAGGTGACGGCGACGAGGGGGGCGAACAGCGGCAGGCCCATGACCAGCTTCCATGTTCCGAGCGCAGCGACGTCGCCGGCGAGGTACAGCGGGAATTGCACGCCCAGGCGCAGGAAGAAGAGCGCGGCCCACGCGATCGCCAGCCAGAAGAAGACCCGCCGTTTGCGGCGATCCTGCCGCCAGGCGATGCCCTCGTTCATCAAGAAGCCGACGGCGAGGCCGATGAGCGACCACCCTACGAGCGCCGACACGAGGAACGCCGACCCGTAGACGGCGTTCGTGATCAGCCCGGGTACGAAGTTGTCCTCGCCGCGCCCCGTGAACAGTGCGAGGGCCGCCGCCACGCCTGCGGCCACGAGCCCTCCGAACGCCGCCGAAGCAGGCGAACGCTGCACGAGCCGAATGACCGTGAACACGACCGCCAAACCCAGCGAGGCAACGAGTGCGGGAACGAGGCTCTGGCCCGTGGCGGTGTACACGACGACGAACGCGAGACCCGGCAGCACGGATTCCGCGACACCCCGCCAGCCCCCCATGGCGCGCCAGACGACATGTCCGGTGCCTGCGTCAGCGGCCGGGTCGAGGCCCGCTCGTCGCGCAGCACCACCGAGCGCCCCCGCGAGGAGCGCCGACGCAGCCGGGTCCGCAGCAGGCGGATCCGTGGTCGGACGAGCGGCGTCCGGCCGCGTGTCTTCTGAGGGATGCTCCGAGCCGCCCGGGTTCGCCGGAGAGGTCATGCGGCGCCCGGCGACGCCGGCATCTTCAGCGGAATCAGGTCTCGCGGCGGCATCGGCGTGTTGCCGCGGACGACGACGATCGACCGGAACAGGTCCTCGATCTGCGCGGCCGCATCGATGTCGCTCGCAGCGGCGCCGCCGATCACGCCGCGTAGGAACCAGCGGGGGCCGTCCACTCCGACGAACCTTGCGAGGCGCTTGTCCGCGCCCCCCTCGGCGCCGACGACGGGCACCTCGGCGAGGAGCTCGGGACCGAGCGGGCCCTCGCGCTCTTCGACGCGGCCGCCCTGCTCGCGGATCTGCTGGCGGATCTGCTCGCGGGTCTCCTCCCAGAGCCCGGCCGAGCGGGGCGCCGCGAACGGCTGCACCTGGAGCGTCGACGCGGCGTAGTCCAGACCCACCGCGACGATGCGCTTCGTCTGCTCCTCGACCTCGAGTCGGAGGTTCAGCCCTTCACGCGGAAGGATCTTGACCCCGCCGAGGTCGATGTACGGGCGCACGGCGTTGGCCTCGGTCTCGTCGAAGGGGCCGTTGGCGGCGCGATCGGCGGGTGCGGACTTGATGTCGGGGTCGCTCATGCGAGATGTCCTGTCGTGTAACCGGTGGATCCGAAGCCGTCCTCGCCGCGCACACTCTCGGGGAGGACGTCGACGGGAAGGAAGGTGACGCGCGGGACCGCCATCACGATGAGCTGGGCGATGCGGTCTCCCGGGGCCACATCGAAGGCGGTCGCCGTGTCGGTGTTGAGGAGGGTGACCTTGATCTCACCGCGGTAGCCGGCATCCACCGTCCCGGGAGAGTTCAGCACGGTGATGCCGTGTTTGGCGGCCAAGCCGCTCCGTGGGACGACGAAGGCGACGTAGCCGTCGGGAAGGGCGATGCGCACGCCCGTGCCGATCAGAGCGCGCTCCCCCGGGCCGATCCGCACGGTCTCGGTGGCGACCAGATCCGCACCGGCATCGCCCGGGTGGGCGTAGACGGGGACAAGTGCCGAGATAATGGGAACGTCCACGGTATCCATCACCCCCCGAGGCTAATGCACAACGTCGAAGACTCCACGCCCACCGCGGCGGCTGCCTACCGCGAGAGATTGAGCCCGTCGCTGTGGCTCCTCGTGAGCGCCGCCGTCTGCGCGCCGATGGCCGCGGTCGTCTTCGCCCCGCTCGACGGGACGGTCGCACTGGCGGTGGGGCTCATCGTCGGCGTCGCGATCGTCGCCTGCCTGATCGCATCGGCGCCGACCGTGTCTGTGCAGGCCGGCATCCTGCGCGTCGGTCGAGCCCGCATCCCGGTGTCGGAGCTCGGCTCTCCCGAGGTGCTGCGCGAGGACGAGGCCCGCGCCGCCCGCGGCCGCGATCTCGGCCGCGGCGACTGGCACCTGTTCCGCGGCGGGGTCGACGGCGTCGTCCGCGTTCCCGTCACAGACACAGACGACCCCACGACGCGGTGGGTGTTCTCGTCTCGCACACCCGATCGGGTTGCGGCGATGATCACCCGCGCGCAGCGGGGTCGCTGAGGTTATCGTCGCGTCGCGATCAGGCGGCGCACTCGGTGCAGATCGCGCCGGACGCGCTCTGGTGGTCGATCTGGGTGCGGTGCTTCACGAGGAAGCATTCGACGCACGTGAACTCGTCCTCCTGCGGGGGCAGGACGACGACGTCGAGATCGACATCCGAGAGGTCAGCTCCGGGAAGCTCGAATCCGGTGGGGTTGTCGGAATCGTCGACGTCCACCGATCCAGAGAGCTTGTCCGGGACGCGTTCCTTGAGAGCCTCGATCGACTCGCTGTCGTCTTCGGTCTTGCGGGGGGCGTCGTAGTCCGTGGCCATTCGAGGATGTCTCAACTTTCGGGGTGTTGCTGTGTGATGTCGCCCGTTCGGGCGGCCACAGTTTGCATCACGGGCTGGTGAATCGCAAATGAGCGACCAGCCCGACGCCTCTTTTCAGGGGCACGCCTGCGCAAACTCGCGGCGCGCCCACGATATTCCCGGTGCTCGACACCCCGCGTGCGAGCATGGGTCGACACGCTGGATCTGGAGGATGTTCGTATGGAGCAGCTCAAAGTCATCGGCACCGAAGACGGTCGTTTGATGCTCGCCACCGAGTCGGGCGACCGCTTTTCGCTCGCCGTAGACGAAGGCTTGCGCGCGCACCTGCGCCGCCTGCAGCGCGACGCCGAGCCCCGCACGACGAGGCCGAACCCCCGCGACATCCAGGCGCACATCCGCGCCGGAATGTCCGCTGAGGACGTCGCCTCCCTGCTCGGAGTCCGCGTCGAGGACGTGCAGCGCTTCGAGGGGCCCGTCCTCGCCGAGCGCGAGCACGTGGTCGGCCAGGCACTCGCGGTCACCGTCCTCATCGGCGGAGAACTCGACCCGGGTGCGCAGCCGACCTTCGGCAACGCGGTCCGCGCGAAGCTCGCCGAGGCCGGCGCGACCGGTGAGCGGTGGACGAGCTGGCGCGACCAGAACGGCTGGGTCGTCAAGCTCGAGTTCACGGCGAACGACGTAGACCACGATGCGCGGTGGAGCTTCGACCCGCGTCGATCCACCCTGTCGCCCCAGAACGCCGACGCCGTGCAGCTCTCCCGCCAGGGTTCGCTTCCCGAGGGACTCATCCCCCGACTCCGCGCACTCGATTCCTCACCACTCAAGGACTCGTCGCGCTTCGACAGCGGGACGTTCGGCCTTCGTGGTCTCGGCGAGCCGGATGCCGACATCGAGAGCCCTGAGGTGAGGGAGTCCTCCTCCCCCGCCGTGCAGCATGCCGCCATCAAGCGCGCCCCTGACGCGCCCGTCACCTCGGCGGAGACAGCAGACCTCCTCGAGGCCCTCCGCCGTCGACGGGGACAGCGCGAGCCCATGCCGGAGGCGGGTGGTCGCGAAGAGCGCGCGCAGAGCCCGGTGGCCCTGTTCGATGCGCTCGAGCCGGGCTACGAGACGACCGATGTCGCCGACGAGACGCCTGCCGAGCCCGAGCCGACGGACGCACCGGTCGAGCAGACGCGTCGCAAGGGACGCACGTCGATGCCGTCCTGGGATGAGATCGTCTTCGGCGCCCGCACCGAAGACGGCTGACCGCCTCAGCCCGCGAAGGCGCCGAGGCGCACGAGCGGGACCACCCGTTCCTGATCGGTCAGCGATCCGTGCTGACCGATCATGTTCTGCGGCTTCTTGTCGTGCTCTCGATCGTCGTAGTAGGCGACGGACGCGCGCGCCGCGACGAGGACGTCGCCGATCCGGCCCCGCACCTCGTCGTCGACCGGCCCGAACAGTCCTGCCTCGACAGCTTCCCGCTGGGTCATGATCCAGGCGCGCGCCGACTCGGCATCCCGCCAGCGGGAGGCGACCGATTCGGCGGCGCCCTCCTCGGCGTAGAGGTGCAGCATGCGTGGCTCGCCGCCGACGAGCCTCACGCCCGCCCAGAGCGGATCGCCCTCGCCGAGGAGGATCTGCCGGTGGCGAGGCACGTCGACGATCCCGTGATCGGCGGTGACGAGCGCGCCCGCCGCTGACCCGATCCCGGCGTGGAGGGACCGTGCTGCCCCGTCGACGGTCTCGAGCGCCGCCGACCATTCGTCGCTCTCCCAGCCGCGGGCGTGCGCGATGGTGTCGAGCTCGGGTACGTACGCGTAGATGAGGGCTCCCGGATGCCGCGTGGCGAGGTCGGCCGCGACCTCGACCCGCTCCGCGATGCTCGCGGCTGCGACGAACTCCGCCCCGCGCTGGAGCGCCTGCGTGAAGCCCGTGCGCGCGTACTGCGCGCGCGAGACGACGAAGCACGGCCGCCCCTGCGCGGCCTCGCGCTCGAAGATCGGTGTCGAGCGCTGCCAGGTCAGGGGGTCGAGACCATCGCTCTCCCACCCTTTGAGCTGATTGGGCACGACATCGGTACCGGGGATGCGGGTCCGGTAGCCCACCAGTCCGTGGCGCCCCGGCATCTCGCCGGTGAGAAGGCTCGTGAGCGCGACCGCCGTCGTCGCCGGGAAGACCGTGCGCGCGGCATCCTTTTTCGTCATCTGCGAGGTGAGGAACCGCGCATGGCCGGCACGCGCGGTGAGGTTGGCCCGGCCGAGCCCGTCTACGAGCAGGACGACGGCGGATCGCGCGGGACGGAACCACCCGTCCCGACCCTCCAGAGCCGCCAGAACATGCGGAACGACACCGGTGAGGCTCCGGGCCGAAGGCGGGTCCACGGGTAGGCTGAGAGACATCCGGGCCAGTCTCCCACACGGGTCGACCGATGCCGCCGGAACCCCCGCACCCGAGACCGATCGAGGACATGGCCGCTTCGCGCACCCCCACTCCGCCCCCCGCCGTCGAGCGCATCGAAGATGTCGAGCTCGCCGACGAGATGCAGGGGTCGTTCCTGGAGTACGCGTACTCGGTCATCTACTCCCGTGCGCTGCCCGACGCCCGCGACGGGCTCAAGCCGGTGCAGCGACGCATCCTCTATCAGATGTCCGACATGGGACTGCGTCCCGACCGCGGGCATGTGAAGAGCGCGCGCGTCGTCGGCGAGGTCATGGGGAAGCTCCACCCTCATGGCGACTCGGCGATCTACGACGCCCTCGTCCGTCTCGCGCAAGGATTCGCACTCCGCGTGCCCCTCGTCGACGGTCACGGTAACTTCGGCTCACTCGACGATGGTCCCGCTGCGGCGCGGTACACCGAGGCACGCCTCGCTCCGGCCGCCCTCGCCCTGACGGAGAACCTCGACGAGGACGTCGTCGACTTCATCCCCAACTACGACGGGCAGTTCCAGCAGCCGGAGGTGCTCTCGGCAGCGTTCCCGAACCTCCTGGTCAACGGGGCCACCGGCATCGCCGTGGGCATGGCGACGAACATGGCCCCGCACAACCTCATCGAGGTCGTGTCCGCCGCCGTGCACCTGCTCGAGCACCCGGACGCCACCCTCGACGAGCTCATGGAGTTCGTGCCCGGACCCGATCTTCCCGGCGGCGGTGTGATCGTCGGGCTCGACGGCATCAAAGAGGCGTACGAGAGCGGCCGCGGATCGTTCCGCACGCGCGCGAAGACGTCCATCGAGCCGCTCGGACCCCGTCGGACCGGCATCGTGGTGACCGAGTTCCCCTACATGGTCGGCCCCGAGCGCGTCATGGTGAAGATCCGCGAAGCCGTGACCGCGAAGAAGCTCACCGGCATCTCCGACATCACCGACCTGACCGATCACCATCACGGTCTCCGACTCGTGATCGGCATCAAGACCGGCTTCGACCCGAACGCCGTTCTCGAGCAGCTCTACCGGCTGACCCCGCTCGAAGAGTCGTTCGGCATCAACAACGTCGCCCTGGTCGGCGGTCAGCCGCAGACGCTGGGCCTCAAGGAACTGCTGCGGGTCTATCTCGATCACCGGATCCAGGTCGTGACGCGCCGAAGCCGATACCGGCTTGCGCGCAAGCAGGAGCGCCTCCACCTCGTCGAGGGACTGCTGATCGCGATCCTCGACATCGACGAGGTCATCCAGGTCATCCGCGCGTCGGATGACAGCGAACAGGCCCGCACCCGACTGATCGACGTCTTCGATCTCACCCAGGTGCAGGCCGAGTACATCCTCGAGCTGCGGCTTCGGCGTCTGACCCGGTTCTCGCGGGTCGAGCTCGAAGCCGAGCGCGATGCCATCACGGCCGAGATCGCGGCCCTCGAGGAACTCCTCGCCAGCGACGTGCTCCTCCGCAGGCAGGTCGCCACCGAGCTCAACGCCGCCGCCGACGCGTTCGGCACCCCGCGCCGCACCCTCCTGCTCAACGGCGGCCCGGTGACGGCGCGCGGCCGCGCCGCTGCTCCCGCCGATCTCCAGATCGCCGACGCACCATGCCGGGTGTTCCTCTCTGCCAGCGGCCGGATGGTGCGCGCAGAGCTCGTCGCGGATGCTCCCCGGGGCGGCATCGTCGCCCCGGCTCGCCGGTCGAAGCACGACGCCATCCGCTCGGCAGTCGATGCGACCACGCGCGGCGACCTCGGCGCGGTGACGACGAGTGGCCGCCTGGTGCGCTTCTCCCCCGTCGACCTGCCGTCTGTCCCCGCGAACTCGGTTCAGCTGGGCGCCGGAACGCGCGCCGACTCGTACCTCGGCCTCTCGGGCTCCGAGCACATCGTCGCCATCGTCCCGCTGCACGAGGGAACGCTGATCGCCCTCGGCACCGCGGACGGCGTCGTCAAGCGCGTGGCGGCGACCGAGCTGCCCGCGGGCAAACACGACGTCGAGATCATCTCCCTCAAGCCGGGCGACACCGTCGTGGGCGCCGATGTGGCCGGCGAGGGCGCCGAGCTGGTCTTCGTCTCGAGCGACGCGCAACTCCTCCGTTTCGATGCGGCATCCGTCCGCCCGCAGGGGCGAGCCGCCGGCGGCATGGCGGGGATCCGCCTCTCCCCCGGTGCGAAGGCGATCCACTTCACTGCGGTGACCGCCACCGACGACACCGTCGTGGCAACGGTCGCGGGCGCCTCACTGGCCCTCCCTGGGACGGATGCCGGCTCCGGCAAGGTCTCGGCCTTCTCGGAGTTCCCGGCGAAGGGGCGCGCGACCGGCGGCGTCCGCGCACAACGCTTCCTCCGATTCGAGGACGTCCTGACGATCGCCTGGATCGGGGACAACCCCCGAGCCGTCGGCACCGACGGTTCGGTCCGCGCCCTTCCCGAGACCGGTGCGAAGCGGGATGCCTCGGGGCAGCCGCTCGACGCCGTGATCGGCGCCATCGGAACCACCGTCGTCTGAGAGCGCGATCGTGGCCGGTCGGGGGATCTACGTCGAGATCGACATCGATGCCTCGCTCGACGCCGTCTGGGACCTGACGCAGTCGCCAGAGCAGCATCCTCGGTGGGATGTGCGGTTCTCCCGAATCACGCCGACGGGACTCACACCGGCCGGCGCCACCGCCTTCACCTACACGAGGCGAATCCCCTTCCACACGATCGCGGGAACGGGAGTGAGCATGGGCGAGCGTCGGCGGCCCGACGGCACGCGCACCTCCGCACTCCGCTTCAGCACCCGGGACAGGCTGTCACCCCTCCGCGACGGCCGCGGGTACTGGCGGTACGAGCCGCAACCCGACGGTCGGGTGAGGTTCACAACGGGATACGACTACCGCGCAGGCTGGGGGCTCGCCGATCTCGTCGTCCGGCCGCTCGTCGGCTGGGCGACTGCATGGAGTTTCGACCGCCTCCGCATCTGGGCGGAGACCGGCACCGCACCCGAACGGTGGCCGCTCCTGTCGGTTCTCGCCTGGTGGCGACCAGACCGACCGCGAGCCGCGCGATGCCGGCGCCGACCGCGCCGAGGACGCGCGCTCTCTCAGGCCCCTCCGACATTGGACGAACTGCAGGAGGACGGATGACGTCGATGTTCGCAGGAGTGATGGGCAGCGATTTCGCCCGGCTCCATCCGCAGCTGCAACGGCGCTTCGGGGTCGGGCTGTCCGCCGGCGAAGCCTGCGTGGGAACGGGGGTGATGACCGACATCCGCCGAGGACCGTGGTGGACGGTGCCCTTCCTCCAGATCGGCCGGCTTCGCAACATCCTCATTCCGAGTGTCGGCGAAGACGTGCCGTTCGTCATCTCCAACTACCCCTACCGCGACCCGCTGGGGCGCGAGACGGTCACGTTCGTCCGTGAGTACCGGCTGGCGGGGCGGGAGCACCGGTTCGACGCGACGATGATCGAGCACGGCGGCAGGATCGTCGACTACTTGGGCACACATCAGCATCTCGCGGTCGATCTGGATCTGCGCGCAGAACCCGACGGTTCGCTCCTCCTCACCAGCGGCGAGCAACGGTTCTACGAGGGCCCTCTCGGCTTCCGCTTCCCGCTCGGCATGAGCGGAAGGGCGACGCTCCGCGAGCGGTACGACGACGCGAAGGGGCGGTTCGAGGTCGACATGCGGATCGACAACGACCGATGGGGCTTCCTCTTCGGCTATCGCGGGTGGTTCACCTGCGAATGGATGCCGGTGGTCGACGCCCCCGCGCGGTACAAGCCCGTGCGACACCAGCGCCGCACCTGACGGCGGTCGAGGTCAGCTGCGAAGCTTCGCCGCGGCGTAGGCGACGACCGCGTTCGCGTGCCCGTGGCCGAGCCCGTGCTCGCTCTTCAGGAGCGAGACGACCTCCATGTGGCTCCGGGTGTCGAGCGCGTCGGCCGCGAGATCGAGCCAGTGCTGCACCGGCTGCCCATAGGTCTTCTCGATGCTCGCGAAGTACGACGCCGGCCCCTTGGGCTTCTCACCCTCGGCGAAGACGGGCGCGGGGACACGGTGGGTCGGCATGCCGGAAGGATATCGCGTCGGGTCAGACGTCGATACGTTCGCGGTCCAGCCGCTCGCTCGAGGTGACGATGAAGTCCCTGCGCGGAGCGACCTCACTGCCCATCAAGAGCTCGAAGACGGTGGCTGCCGCTTCGGCATCCTGCACCCGGACGCGACGGAGGGTGCGCCCCGCGCGGTCCATGGTCGTCCCTGCGAGCTGGTTCGCGTCCATCTCACCGAGCCCCTTGTAGCGCTGGACCGGTTCCTGCCACCGCTTGCCCGACTTGGTGAGCTTGGCGAGGAGCGTGTGCAATTCCTTCTCGCTGTAGGTGTAGACGGTGTCGTTGGGCTTCGACCCGGGGTTGACCACGATCACCCGGTGCAGCGGCGGCACGGCGGCGTAGACACGGCCGGCCTCGACGAGCGGGCGCATGTAGCGGAAGAAGAGCGTGAGCAGCAGGGTTCGGATGTGCGCGCCGTCGACATCGGCGTCGCTCATCAGGATGATCTTGCCGTAGCGGGCCGCCTCGAGGTCGAATGACCGACCCGAACCCGCCCCGATCACCTGGATGATCGCCGCGCACTCGGCGTTCGACAGCATGTCGCTCATCGACGCCTTCTGCACGTTGAGGATCTTCCCTCGGATGGGCAGCAGCGCCTGATACTCGCTGTTGCGTGCGTGCTTGGCCGTGCCGAGGGCGGAGTCACCCTCGACGATGAACAGTTCCGAGTCTGCGACGTCGTTGGTCCGGCAATCGGCGAGCTTCGCGGGCAGTGAAGACGACTCCAGCGCGTTCTTACGGCGCTGCGTCTCTTTGTGGGTGCGCGCGGAGATGCGCGCCTTCATCTCGGAGACGACTTTGTCGAGCAGGAGGCCCGACTGCGCCTTGTCGTCTCGCTTGGCGGAGGAGAACAGTGCGGCGAGCTCTTTCGTGACGACGGATGCCACGATGTTGCGGACCGCGGGAGTGCCGAGGATCTCCTTGGTCTGGCCCTCGAACTGGGGCTCGGGCAGCCGGACGGTGAGAACCGCCGACATCCCCGCGAGGATGTCGTCCTTCTCGATCTTCTCGCCGGCGCCGACCTTGAGCTTGCGCGCGTTCGCCTCGACCTGGCCGCGGATGACCTTCATGAGACCCTGCTCGAATCCCTGCTGGTGGGTGCCGCCCTTCGGCGTCGCGATGATGTTCACGAACGACCGGCTGACGGTCTCGTATCCCGTGCCCCAGCGGAGGGCCACGTCGACGTGGCACTCGCGTTCGACCTCGGTGGGGATCATGGCGCCGGCGGCCTGCAGCACGGGCACCGTCTCGGTGAACGTCCCGGTACCGGTGAGACGCCACGTGTCGGTGATCGGCGCGTCCGGCGCGAGGAACTCCGCGAATTCGGAGATGCCGCCGTCGTAGCGGAAGCTCGTCTCGATCGCCTCGTCGCCGCGCTGGTCGAGGATCACGATCTCGAGCCCCGGCACCAGGAACGCCGTCTGACGCGCGCGCTGCTCGAGTTCGCCCAGATCGAAGGCGGCATCCTTGGTGAAGATCTGTCGATCCGCCCAGTAGCGGATCCGCGTTCCGGTGACGCCCTTGGGAGCCTTGCCCGCGACCCGCAGCTCGCTCGCCTTCTCGAACGGGCGGAAGTCGGAGTCGGGGCCGTCGCCGCCGAACGTGCCCGGTTCGCCGCGGTGGAACGACATCGCGTACGTCTTTCCGGCGCGATCGACCTCGACGTCGAGCCGCTCGGAGAGCGCGTTGACGACCGAGGCTCCGACGCCGTGCAGACCGCCGGATGCCGCGTAGGACCCGCCGCCGAACTTGCCACCGGCATGGAGTTTCGTGAAGACGACCTCCACGCCGGTGAGGCCCGTGCGGGGCTCGACGTCGACGGGGATGCCGCGCGCGCGGTCGCGGACTTCGACGCTGCCGTCGGCGTGGAGCAGGATCTCGATACGCGAGCCGTGCCCGCCGAGCGCCTCATCGACGGAGTTGTCGATGATCTCCCAGAGGCAGTGCATCAGGCCGCGCGAGTCGGTCGAGCCGATGTACATGCCGGGACGCTTGCGGACGGCCTCGAGACCCTCGAGCACCTGCAGGTGGTGGGCGGAATACTCGGATGTCACAATCTCCGAGCCTATCCGGGGCCCGCGACACCGGCCGGTCCGACACACACCGTGCGAGCGTCCGTCACAGGGCCGTCGCCGCGGACCGTACGCGCAGAGCGAAATGTCATCGAATGGCGGCATACCTGCAACGTGGGCGTGGTTGTATGACATGACTGAACAAGCGTCACGAGGACTAGAGGAGGCACCTGACATGAGCACGTCGACAACCACAGAGCCTGGAGCAGTCCTCGAGCACCGTCTCACGGCGATGGATCGCTGCGACTCCTGCGGAGCGCAGGCGTACATCGCCGCAGAGGTCAACGGCAGCGAGCTGCTCTTCTGCGCTCACCACGGCCGCAAGTACGAAGAGAAGCTCCGCGCCGTCGCGACCAGCTGGCACGACGAGACTGCGAAGCTGTCCGAAGCCGTCTGAGACGCCACGCACTGCACGAAGGCCCCCACCTCTCGGTGGGGGCCTTCGTCGTCGCCGGCGCGGGACGACGCGTCAGAATCCGACCGCGGCCCGGTAGACCGGGAGAAGTCCTTCGCGGACGCCCGACGCCGACGGCTTCGGCTGGAAGACACTCGAGTTGTGGTTGCCCTCGATGACCACCGGCCCCGCCGGGGTGAGCGCGATGTCCCACCCGACGTAGGGAGCCTCGGGCGTCCGGCGTGCGAGGGATGCCGTGAGGTCCAGCACCCGGTCGTACATCGGCACCCGGAATCCGACGATCGGCATGCCCGTCACGGGATGCTCCGCGTACACGTTGCTGTTCTTGTCGACGCCCGGGTACATCGCCACACCCTCATCGTCGAGCATCGTGAACATCCCGCCGGAGGCGAAGTTGTCGATGACGTCGCCGTTGCCGATACGGAGGACCGCCGCGAGCAGATGCACGCGGCCTTCCGCGTCGAGGAACGTGATGAGACGAACCGTGTTCACCGCGTCCGGGTACATCGCCGACATCTCGGGATGCTGAACGATGAACTCGTCGACGACTGTCTGGCCCTTCGCCTCGACCTCGGCGCGGAACGCAGCGGCATCCGTCGACGCATCGACCTCGTGGAGATCGATGCCGCCGCCGCCCTGGCCCTCGTTGGGCTTCGTGAGGATCTTCGGGTGCCGGGAGAGGAAGGCCGCGAGCTCCGCATCGTCGACATCGCGCAGGTCGATGGTCTCGCGTCCGAGGAGGTCGGCGTACTCTCGGGCGAAGCGCCGCTTGTCTTCGAGCTTCGCGCGGCCTTCGGCCGTGTTGTACATCTTCGTGATCCGGAACGACTTCGGGTGCGTCATCCAGGTCTTCCGCTCACGCGCCGTGAGCAGGCGGATGTCCCAGACGGCGTAGTCGCGGAACGCCATGTCGTATCTGACCGAGCACCACAGCATGTCGGCGATGATCACCGGCAGGGGTGCTTTCGAGACGCGCTGGACGGTTCGGGCGAACTCGACCAGGTTGCCGGGGCGGAGCTTCCGGGCGCGGCGGATCAGGTACTGCAGGCGGACGCGGATGCGGCGCATGGCGTTCCCTCCGGGTTTCGGGGCGGGGGTCAGAAGCGCATTGCGGCGCGATAGCGGGGCAGGAGACCCTGCCGGATGCCGGAGACCGACGGCTTCGACTGGAACACCCCGGAGTTGTGGTTGCCCTCGATCACGACCGGGCCCGTCGGCGTGATCGCGACGTCCCATCCGATGTACGGGAAGGCCGGAACCCGGCGAGCCAGGGTGTCCACCAGGGCGAGGACCTCGTCGTAGAGCGGAACTTGGAAGCCGGTGATGGCGACCCCGGTCACCGGGTGCTCGGCGAAGGGGTGGCCCTCTTCGTCGCTCGCCGCGTGCAGAGCACGACCGCGCTCGTCGAGCATCGTGTACATGCCGCCGTTGCTGAAGTTGTCGATGACCCCGCCGTTGCCGATCTTCAGCACGGCAGCGAGCACGTGCACGACGCCGTCCGGGTCGCAGTACGACACCATTCGAAGCGAGTTGACACTGTCGGGGTACAGCGACGCCATGTCGGAGTGCTGCACGAGCACCTCCTCCACGAGGACCTGCCCAGCCGCGACCAGCTCCGCTCGGAACGCCTCGACGTCATCGATCTCGTCGCGGCGACGCAGTGTGATGCCGTTGCCGCCGACGCCACCCGGGTTCTTCGCGATGATCCGGTCGTGGCGATCGACGAACGCGGCGAACGCGGAGGCATCCGTCTCACGCAGATCGAGCCACTCGCGACCGAGCTCGATGCCGAAGCGCTTCGCGAACTCGAGCTTGTCGTCGAAGATCGCGCGCTGCGCGTTGTCGTTGAGCCTGCGTGACAGGTGGAAGGACTTCGGGTCGGTCATGTAGGTCGCACGCTCGCGCGCCCGGAGGATGCGGAAGTCCCACTCGGAGTAGTTCTCGAACGTCGTCTCGTACCGGACGGAGCACCACGCCATATCGGCCACGACCCACCAGAGCGGGGCCTTCGTCAACCGCGCCGACTGGCGAGCGAACTGCAGCACCCGGTCGGTGTCGAAGTTGACGATCCGGCGCACGAAGAAGCGCCCGCGACGGTAGAGCCGATGCACCGCTCCCACGCTCACGCCTCCGAACGGCGGATGATCCCGAGCGGCGTGGACTGGTGTCCCTGGCCGAGGGGGTTGTCCGACAGGATCCGCACGAGACGCTGCTCGCCCGCGCGATCGAGCGTCGAGCCGAGGATGTTGCCGCCGATGTCGTTGATGTCGACGACGGCGACCTCGACACCCGCGATCAACCGGGAGTGGATCCGAGCGGCGACGCCGGCCGGATCGGTGGGGCCGAGCACGACAGCCTTGTTGTACGGGGGAATTGTGTGCGGTGTCGGGCCGTCGATCGACCGCGCCTTGTCTCCGGCGATGCGGTAGAAGTCGCCGCGTCGGCCGAAGAGCTTCGTCACGGCCGCGACACCGGCCGCGAAGACGATGCGCGGGGTGCCGCACTCGCGCAGAGCCATCTCCATCGTCTCGGGCATGCCGAGGCCGATGCCGTACTTCGTCTTCACGACGTAGCGCGAGAGGAAGCGCGCGAGCGGACGCGGAGTGATCTCGTCGACCAGGTACGACCGCCCCTGCGTGATCGCGACGATCTTCTCGGTGACGAAGAGGAGGTCGCCGGGCTGCACCTGCGAGGCGGCGTATTCGTCGATGATCGCGTCGATGTCATCGCCGGGCATGACGACCCGCGTTCGGATGGGGATCCGGGCGTAGGTCTCGCCGTCGATCGCTCGCGTGAGCTGCTTGCCCTCGTTCGCGTCGCCGCTCATTCGAGGTAGTCCCGGAGCGACTGCGAACGCGACGGGTGCCGCAGCTTCGCCATCGTCTTGGACTCGATCTGACGGATGCGCTCGCGCGTCACGCCGAACGTGTCGCCGATCTGGTCGAGGGTCTTGGGCTGACCGTCGCCCAGGCCGAAGCGCATGCGGATCACACCGGCCTCACGCTCGGAGAGCGAGTCGAGGAGCGACTCCAGCTGACGCTGCAGCATCGTGAACCCGACGGCGTCCGCCGGGACGACCGCCTCGGTGTCCTCGATGAGGTCGCCGAACTCGCTGTCGCCGTCCTCGCCCAGCGGGGTGTGCAGCGAGATGGGCTCGCGACCGTACTTCTGGACCTCGATGACCTTCTCGGGAGTCATGTCGAGCTCGCGGCTGAGCTCTTCGGGAGTGGGCTCGCGGCCCAGGTCCTGCAGCATCTGCCGCTGCACGCGGGCGAGCTTGTTGATGACCTCGACCATGTGCACGGGGATGCGGATCGTGCGGGCCTGGTCGGCCATGGCGCGGGTGATCGCCTGGCGGATCCACCACGTCGCGTACGTCGAGAACTTGAATCCCTTGGTGTAGTCGAACTTCTCGACCGCACGGATGAGACCGAGGTTGCCCTCCTGGATCAGGTCGAGGAACTGCATGCCGCGGCCGGTGTAGCGCTTCGCGAGCGACACGACCAGTCGGAGGTTCGCTCCGAGCAGGTGGCTCTTGGCACGCTGACCGTCGCGAGCGACCCACTGCAGGTCGAGCCCGAGCTGGGCCGACTTCTCCGCGGCGGTCATGTGCGACAGCTTCTCTTCGGCGAACAGGCCCGCCTCGATGCGCATCGCGAGCTCGACCTCTTCGGCCGCGTTCAGCAGCGGAACCTTGCCGATCTGCTTGAGGTAGTCCTTGACGGGGTCGGCCGTCGCCCCGGTGATCTGGGTCGAGTAGACCGGGACCTCGTCGTCGTCCGAGGACGAGATGACGATGGCGCCCGTGGGCAGAGGCTCGGTGAAGGCCGGCTTCGTCGACTCCTCCTCGTCCTCGCCATCGGCCTTGTCGGCCTTCTTGGCGTCGTCGCCGGAATCGTCGGTGTCGACGGCGGTCTCGATGTCGGCGTCGTCGACGTCGACCTCTTCTTCGTCCTCGTCAGCGGCCTTCGCCTTCGACGCGCGGGCCTTCGCGGGCGCGGCCTTCGCAGCGGGGGCCTTCGTGGCCGCCGCCTTCTTCACTGCTGCCGCGGGCTTCTTCGCTGCGGGCTTGCGGGCCGGAGCCTTCTTCGCGGTGTCCGTCGCCGTGGCAGCGGATGCCGTGGTCTCGGCGCTGGCCGCATCGTCGACCGTGTCGGCCGCTCGTGTACGGGTGGTCCTCGTGCCTGAAGTCACGTCTCGCCTTTCACCGACGGCACTCCGCCGGGGTTCGGACACTAGTAAGACCCTTGTCAAGTCCGGCGGTGTGCGCACGAGGCGCTTCCATCGGTGACAACGGGTCGTTTGGTCCATTCTCTCATACGTCTCGGATGCATGAAGGACGCCTCTGTGTCAACACCCGGAATGGCATGAGCATTCCCTGCGAGAGCCGGTCCGCGGGGCGAACGAGGGCAGCGAAGACGCGTCAGCCGAGGCCGGGACGACGGTCGTCGTCACCCGACGGGCGGTTCGCGAGGAAGCGCTCCAGTTCGGCGGCGAGCTCGTCGGCCGAGGGAAGGTCTGCCGTGTTGATGATCGGCTGCGCCTGAGTGGATCCCGCCATGTAGGCGTCGTAGCGGTTCTCGAGGTTGTGCAGCATCGCGGTCAGCTCCTCGCTGCCCGAGACCTGGTCGTCGACCTTCTCGAGGTACTCGCGGTTCTCCTCGCGCAGCGTGTCGCTGTCGAAGAGGAGCCCGGTCGCCACCGAGATGCTGTCGAGACCGGCGATGGCCGCGGCCGGGAAGTCCGTCTCGGCGAGGTAGTGAGGGATGAGGAGGACGAATCCGGCCACCGGAGCGCCGGCCTCGGTGAGCCGGTACTCGAGCAGGTGCCCCGCCGTCGCGGGAACCTGCGTGTGGGGCTTCCACACGGAGTGGGCCTCGGTGAGGGCAGGGCGCGTGCCACTCACGGTCGTCCCGAGAGGACGGGTGTGCGGCACCGGGAGCGGTATGGCCTGCACCCACGTCACGGTGCTGACCTCCATCCCCTCGACGAGGCCGACCACCGTCTCCGCGAACGCCTCCCAGGCGAAGTCCGGCTCGTACCCTGCGAGGAGGAGGAACGGCTGGCCCAGGGTGTCGTGGGCGAGCGAGAGCTCGAGCCGAGGGGGCTGGTACTCGACGAGACGGTCCCCGTCGAAGGTGATCAGCGGTCGGCGGGCGCGATAGTCGAAGAGGACGTCCGCATTGAAGTCGACGATGGGCTCGGGCTCATGCTCGGTGCGGAGGTGATCGACGAGTCTGCTGACGGCCGAGCCGGCGTCGGTCGAACCGGTCAGCGTGACGATCAGCGGAAGACCCGCGGGGACGGCGGGGGCGGAAGCGACTCGCTCATACAGGGGGCCTGTCAGGGACATCCCTCCACTGTACGAGGCCCCGGATACGACCGGCCCGGGCGGCATCCCGCTCTGAGCGAACGCGGCATCCGTAGGATGGAGGTCATGCCGTACCCCGAGCTCTCCGTCTCCACGTCCGCGCTGCTCGACTCCGATGCGGACGCCTTCGTCCTCGCGTTGCCTCCGCTGGACGGCGCCGCCGGCGTCCTCGCGGACTGGCCCGGGCTCGAGGAGGCGCTCCGCGGAATCGGCTTCACCGGGACGGCCGGAAGCACCGTTCGCGCCTTCGCCCCCGAGTCGACGCAGACGCCGATCATCGTGGTGGGCACGGGCGCCGCTCCGCACGCGGGCGCGGTCCGCGACGCCGTCGGGGCGGCTGTGAGGACGACGACCGGCTTCGACTCGCTCGCCATCGGCGTGCCCGGCGCCGAGGCGCACTGGCGGGCCGCCGCAGAGGGCGCTGTGCTCGGCGGCTACCGGTTCGCCGGATACAAGAGGCCGTCGGATGCCGCGAAGCTCCGTGCATCGCGGGTCACCGTCCACACATCGCACCGCCCCGACGACCGCGAGATCGCCGCCGTCGCGGCGACGGGTTCGGCCGTCGCGCTCGTGAAGGACCTCGTCAACATCCCCGCGGAGTGGCTCGGGCCGGCGGACCTCGCGGACCGCGCGGCCGAGGAAGTCGCAGGGCTCCCCGTCGAGGTCGAGATCCTCGATGAGGCCCAGCTCGCCGACGGCGGTTTCGGCGGCATCCTCGGCGTGGGTCAGGGATCCGACCGCCCGCCCCGGCTCGTCCGCCTGACGTATTCGCCCGCGGACGCCACGCGCCACGTCGCTGTCGTCGGCAAGGGGATCACGTTCGACACCGGCGGGCTCTCCCTCAAACCGCCGACGTCGATGGTCGGCATGAAGTACGACATGTGCGGTGCGGCCACGGCGCTCGCCGTCGTGCGGGCCGCCGCCGAGCAGAGCCTGCCCGTCGGCGTCACCGCATGGCTGTGCATCGCGGACAACATGCCCTCCGGCAGGGCGACGCGACCGGGTGACGTACTGCGGCTGCTCGACGGCACCACCGTCGAGGTGCTCAACACCGACGCCGAGGGGCGCCTCGTGCTGGCGGACGGCCTGGTCGCGGCGAGCCGCACCCAGCCCGACGTGATCGTCGACGTCGCGACTCTCACCGGAGCCGTGAGCGTCGCCCTCGGCAACCGTCACACCGGTGTCATGGGCGACGACGCCACGGTCGCCGACTTCCTCGCCGCCTCGGATGCCGTCGACGAACTCGCCTGGCAGCTCCCCCTCCCCGCGCACATGGAGGACGAGCTCGACTCCCCCATCGCCGACCTCCAGAACGCGAAGATCGGCGACCCGTCGGGTGGGACCATGTTCGCCGCCCTCTTCCTGCGCCGGTTCGTGGGCCGGGTCGGCGACCAGCCCGAGGCACCGCGCATCCCGTGGGTGCACCTCGACATCGCCGGGAGCGGATCGACCAAGTCCGCCTACGGCGCGACCGACAAGGGCCCCACCGGGGCCACCGTGCGGTCGATCCTCGCCTTCATCGAATCGCAGACGGCGCACAGCGAACGGGCCGAGCGTTGAGCGGGGTCCACGAGGCCGATGTCGTCATCCTCGGCGGTGGCAGTGGCGGGTATGCTGCCGCGATCCGGGCGTCAGAGCTCGGCAAGTCCGTCATCCTGATCGAGAAGGACCTACTCGGCGGCACCTGCCTGCACCGTGGGTGCGTGCCGACGAAGGCGCTGCTCCACAGCGCGGAGATCGCCGATCACGTCCGCGAAGCAGCATCCGTCGGCGTCGACGCTCATCTCACCGGGATCGACCCGGCACGGGTAGCCGCCTACCGCGAGAAGATCGTCGCGAAGAAGTACAGCGGGCTGCAGAGCCTCATCTCGTCCCGCGGCATCCGCGTCGTCTCCGGCGCCGGCCGGCTCACCGCAGACCGCACCGTCACGGTCGGCGACGACGTCTACCGCGGGGCCGATGTCATCCTCGCGACCGGCGCTCAGACGCGCACCCTGCCCGGCGTCGAACTCGGTGGACGCGTCCTGACGAGCGATACGGCCCTGACTCTCGACGTGATCCCCGAGAGCGTCGTCATCCTGGGCGGCGGCGTCATCGGCGTCGAGTTCGCCAGCGTCTGGCGCTCCTTCGGCGTCGAGGTGACGATCGTGGAGGCGCTCGATCACCTCCTCCCGGCCGAGGACCTCTCCTCGAGCAAAGCACTCGAGCGCGCGTATCGTCGCCGCGGCATCCAGAGCCGGCTCGCGACCCGCTGCGAGGGTGTCACGCAGACGGATGCCGGTGTCTCCGTCGCGCTCTCCGACGGCACGTCCATCGACGCCGACTTCGTCCTCGTCGCCGTCGGTCGCGGCCCCGTCACCCATGGTCTCGGCTTCGAGGACGCCGGTGTCGCACTCGATCGTGGTTTCGTGACCGTCGATGACCGCCTGCAGACCAGCGCCGCGCACGTCTGGGCCGTCGGAGACATCGTCCCGGGCCTCCAGCTCGCCCACCGGAGCTTCCAGCAGGGCATCTTCGTCGCCGAGCAGATCGCGGGCCTCCGGCCCGTCGCCATCGTCGAGTCGACGATCCCCCGGGTCTCCTATTCGCACCCCGAGGTCGCTTCCGTCGGCCTCACCGAGGCGCAGGCCCGTGCGGTGCACGGCGACGACGTGGCGGTCTACGAGTACAACCTGGCCGGCAATGCCAAGAGCGAGATCATCGGCACCGGCGGGCTCGCGAAGGTCGTCCGGATCGTGTCGGGCCCCGTCATCGGCGTGCATCTCGTCGGCGACCGCGTCGGCGAGCTCATCACCGAGGGGCAGCTCGCCGTGGGCTGGGAGGCCCACCCCGAGGACATCGCCCCGCTCATCCACGCCCATCCCACTCAGAGCGAGGCGTTGGGCGAAGCCTTCCTCGCTCTGGCAGGCAAGCCACTTCACACCATCTGACCCCGTCGCACCCGCGACACTAAGCTAGAAAGTACATCGCACTTTCTTGAAGGAGACACAGTCATGAGCACATCCGTGGTCCTCCCCGCGCTCGGTGAGAGCGTCACCGAGGGAACGGTCACCCGCTGGCTCAAGAAGGTCGGTGACACCATCGAGGCAGACGAAGGTCTGCTCGAGATCTCGACCGACAAGGTCGACACCGAAATTCCCTCGCCCGTGAGCGGCGTCATCGAGGAGATCCTCGTCCAGGAGGACGAGACCATCGAGGTCGGTGCTGTCCTGGCGAAGATCGGCGACGGCTCCGGCGCGCCCAGCGACGAGCCGGCGCAGGATGCCGCGCCCGCTGAGGCCGCTCCGGCCGAGCAGCCGGCGCCCGCCGAGGAGCCCGCACCCACCGAGCAGGCCGCGCCCGCAGCGCAGGCCGCACCCGCTCCCGGCGGAGACGCCAAGGACGTCGTGCTGCCCGAACTGGGCGAGAGCGTGACCGAAGGCACCGTGACCCGCTGGCTCAAGAAGGTCGGCGACGAGGTCGCCGTCGACGAGCCGCTCCTCGAGATCTCGACCGACAAGGTCGACACCGAGATCCCGTCGCCGGTCGCAGGATTCCTGACCGAGATCCTCGCCCAGGAGGACGAGACCATCGAGGTCGGCGCCGTCCTGGCGCGCGTCGGTTCCGGCGCTCCCTCCGCGGAGACTCCGTCCGAGGCGCCCGCGCCTGCTCCCGCCGAGGAGAAGCCGGCTCCGGCCCCCGCCGCGGAGAAGCCCGCAGAGGCCACCCCCGCTCCCGCTCCCGCGAAGGAAGCAGAGGCACCGGCTCCGCAGGCGACGCCCGCACCCCAGGCCGCCGCTCCCGAGGCTGTCTCGGCAGACGATGACGGAGTCACCTACGTGACCCCGCTCGTCCGCCGTCTCGCGCAGCAGCACGGTGTCGACCTGAACTCGGTCACCGGCAGCGGTGTCGGTGGACGCATTCGCAAGGAAGACGTCCTCAAGGCCGCGGAGGCCGCCAAGGCGCCCGCCGCAGCGTCGACCTCTGCCGCTGCCCCGTCGGCGCCCGCCGCACCTGCCGAGATCGAGGTGTCCCCGCTCCGCGGCACGACCCAGAAGATGTCGCGTCTGCGGAAGGTCCTCGCCAGCCGCGCCGTCGAGTCGATGCAGCAGACCGCGCAGCTCACGACGGTCGTCGAGGTCGACGTGACCAAGCTCGCGAACTACCGCGACCAGGTCAAGAACTCGTTCCTCGAGAAGACGGGCGACAAGCTGTCGTTCCTGCCCTTCTTCGCCCTCGCGGCGGCCGAGGCTCTGAAGTCGTTCCCGATCATCAACGCCACGGTCGACGGCGACGAGATCGTCTACCCGGCGTCGGAGAACCTCTCCATCGCGGTCGACACGGAGCGAGGGCTTCTCACTCCCGTGCTGCGGGATGCCGGTGACAAGACGGTCGCTCAGATCGCCCATGAGATCGCCGACCTCGCGGACCGTACGCGCAACAACAAGCTGAAGCCCGACGAGCTCGCCGGCGGCACCTTCACGCTGACGAACACGGGTTCGCGCGGGGCGCTCTTCGACACCCCCGTGGTCTTCCTGCCCCAGTCGGCGATCCTCGGCACGGGTGTGGTCGTGAAGCGTCCGGGTCTCGTGTCGGTGGACGGCAAGGACGCGATCGCGATCCGCTCGTACGTCTACCTCGCCCTGTCGTACGACCACCGGGTCATCGACGGCGCGGACGCTGCCCGCTTCCTGGGCGCGGTGAAGAAGCGCCTCGAGTCGGCTCAGTTCGAGGGTCAGCTCGGCGCCTGACACCGAGATGCATCATGGCTGGTCCGCGAGGTCGTACACCTCGCGGACCAGCCATTGCTTTTCGTCCTGCACGATGACGATGATCTGCGTGGCATCCGATGACGTCGCGCGCAGCGCCGCCACGCCGCCGTACTCGTCGACGACCTCGAGCCGGTAGTCCCCCCGGGCTGCGGGGATGGCGCGAGCGGCCGCGGGATCCTCCCAGAGATCGCCTTCACATGCTGCCTCTGCACATGCCACCGCGGCGTCGACGAGAGTGCGTCCGATGCCGACGAGACCCGGCTCAGACGGATCGGCCGCTCGGGGGGTCGCCGACGCGGAAGCATCCGCCTCGACCGGCGCGGCAGGTGCCGGCGCAGGAGAGCTCTTCGCCGCGGCGATACTCGCCCCCTCCTCCGCAGGCCACAGCGCGCCGACGACCAGCACCACCGCAGCGGCCCCGAGGCCGACCATGACGACCCCGCGACGTCCGCGGCGATGCGGCGTCGGATCCACGACGGGT
The DNA here is from genome assembly GCF_045066555.1 of Microbacterium sp. Ld4. Taxonomy (NCBI): domain Bacteria; kingdom Bacillati; phylum Actinomycetota; class Actinomycetes; order Micrococcales; family Microbacteriaceae; genus Microbacterium; species Microbacterium sp. Ld4. Next base: position 81,639 of record NZ_JBISHE010000009.1, read on the forward strand.
CCTGTCGCGGCACGGCGCCGCGCCGCAGCGGCCGCCCGAGAGGATGGGAGCGCTCGACGCGACGGGCGCGAGCTCGCACGGGACCGATCCCGTCCCGCCCCACGCCGGCGCCGGGACGCCTGGCGGGTCGAAGAGCGGTGCGAGCGCTGGAGCAGAACGGCGCCGAGTGCGCCCCGCACGCGCATCGCGAGGTCGGTGTCGACCAGCCGGGCCACCGCGTCGAGCACGAGGCCCCGGCCTGCAGGCTCCGCATCCGAGCTGCCGGCGGCCGACCGCGTCTCGCCCGAGCGAGGGGTCGGAGGTGACCCGCTCGACGTGTCGCCGGTCAGCGGGCCGGGTGCGGACACCGCGAACAGGGCTTCTTCGAGCGCGTCGGAATCTCGACGGAGCGACCGGTCCTCTCCGAGTGCCGCAGCCACTCGCTGAAGAACCGTCGCGAGCGGCGCGTCGGCGAACGCGCCGGACATCTGCTCGAGCGCCGCGACGGCGCCGGGTCGCCAGGGGATCGAGCCGGTCAGGGCGAGGACGGGGCGCCCGGCGGACGTCACCCACCATGTGCCGTTGGCCGCTTCCAAGGCGTCGGCTTCGACGGCTGCGCGCAGGGCACTGACAGCGACGGTGACCGCGGCTCCCGGAGTGCGCGCTGCGCCGCGCTCGAGGGCGGCCTCGAGTCGCTCGCTGCAGTGCGGAAGGGCGACACGCGGGCCCTCGGGGGTGCGCGCGGCGTCGACCGGGGCGAGCAGATGCTCGGCGCCCGCCGCCGCCCACGCCGGCGAGAGGCCGAACGCCTCGGCATCCGTCCACAGGAGAGGCGGATCACCCGCCCGCAGCGTTCCCGAGAAGGGCGACTCCGGCGGGGCCAGGGTTCGCAGCTCGGGCGGCAGGTCGAGGGTGACGGCGTCCATTCCCCCACCCTCGACGCCCCGCGTCCCGATCGGCGCGGCTCCCCGCGTTCGGTGCAGGGCGTCCGGCGGGGCCGGAGATGGGGAGAAGGCGATCGCCGCTCGACGGTAAGCTGTGACCATGGCATCCCGCAGTGCAGCGCCCGAGAAGCGCCCCGGTTTCATCTCGCAGATCCGTTCGCTGTACAGCTTCACGCGGGCGGAGTTCCGGTGGCTTCCGTTCGCTTTGATCGGCGCGCTGCTGCTCGGTGTCGGCGTGGGCGTCCTGATCGGCTTCCTGATCCCCCCGTTCCAGGTATGGAGCATCATCCTCTGGGGCGTGAGCGGACTGCTGCTCGGCTTCCTCCTCGCGATGATCCTGCTCACGCGCCTGTCGACCCGGGTCATGTACAAGAAGCTCGACGGCATGCCCGGCGCCGCCGGCCACATCCTCTCCACCGGCCTCGGCCGCCGCTGGGTGACCTCCGACATGCCCGTCGGCGTCAACCCCCGCACGCAGGACGCCGTCTACCGCGCCATCGGCCGCGGCGGTGTCGTCATCATCGGCGAGGGTGCCCGTGGCCGCCTGACGCGCCTCGTGAACGACGAGCGCAAGAAGGTCGCCCGCGTGGCATCCGGCATCAACATCGAGGTCCTCTACATCGGACACGGCGAGGGCGATGTTCCCATCGGCCGGCTCGCGAAGACGATCAAGGCCCTCCCCAAGACCGTCGACCGCGCGACCCTCGCCGCCGTCGTCAAACGCGTCGACTCGGTGTCGCAGTCGGTCACGTCGCTGCCGATCCCCAAGGGCATCGATCCGGCACGCGCGCGCTCGCAGCGCCCCCGCTGATCGGAGCGTCTCAGACGCGGACGAGCACGGTTCCGACGACCTTGTCGTGGATGCCGCGCTGATCTGCGTCCCAGATGACGGCGGGGATCACGATCACCATCAGGGCCGTTCGGACGATGGGCCGCCACAGACCCACCCAGCCGCCCCGCACCATCTCCAGACGCATGCCGAGGATGCGGTGACCGGGGCTCCCGCCGAGAGTCGGGATGAAGACGATCTGCAGCGCGGCGAACACCATCATGGGTGCGAAGAGGCGCCAGCCGGCTTCGCTGGGGTGGGCGAACTGGTCGTAGCCCAGAAACGCCGTGGCGATGAGGGTCGCGGCGGTGTAGTCGATCAGCAGAGCACCGATCCGCCGACCCGGGCGCCCGATGCTTCTAGGGCCCTCGCTCGGCCGGCCGAGACGTTCGCCGGGATAGTCGGATGCGAGAGCTGCCACGGGTCCCAGCCTATCCGCGCGCACGTAACACGCCCGAAACATCGGGGATATGGCAGGGCAACTGGTTCCCGATAGGTTCGAGGGGCGCCTGATCCGACAGGCGTCGACATCGCACCCGATCTTGGAGACTCCATGTTCAAAGATTCATCCGAGGTGCTCGCGTTCATCAAGGACGAGGACGTCAAGTTCCTCGACATCCGTTTCACGGATCTCCCCGGTGTTCAGCAGCACTTCAACATCCCGGCCTCGACCGTCGACGAGGAGTTCTTCACGGTCGGCCAGCTCTTCGACGGCTCCTCGATCCGCGGCTTCGCGAACATCCACGAGTCGGACATGCAGCTGATCCCGGACGTCACGACGGCGTACCTCGATCAGTTCCGCGAGGCGAAGACGCTCGTCATGATCTTCGACATCTACAACCCCCGCACGGGCGAGATCTATCACAAGGACCCGCGCCAGGTCGCCAAGAAGGCGGAGAAGTACCTCGCCTCCACCGGCATCGCGGACACGGCGTTCTTCGCTCCCGAGGCCGAGTTCTACATCTTCGACGACGTCCGCTTCGAGGTGAAGCAGAACTCGAGCTTCTACTCCGTGGACTCCGAGGAAGGCGCCTGGAACACCGGTCGCGTCGAAGAGGGCGGAAACCTCGCCAACAAGACGCCGTACAAGGGCGGGTACTTCCCGGTCAGCCCCGTCGACAAGACGGCCGACCTGCGCGACGACATCACGCTCAAGCTCATCGAGGCCGGTTTCGTCCTCGAGCGCTCGCACCACGAGGTCGGCACCGGTGGTCAGCAGGAGATCAACTACCGCTTCGACACCATGGTGCACTCGGCGGACGACATCCTGAAGTTCAAGTACATCGTCAAGAACACCTGCGAGCAGTGGGGCAAGGTCGCGACCTTCATGCCCAAGCCGCTCTTCGGCGACAACGGCTCCGGCATGCACACCCACCAGTCGCTCTGGCTCGACGGCAAGCCCCTCTTCTACGATGAGAAGGGCTACGGCGGCCTCTCCGACACGGCTCGCTGGTACATCGGCGGCCTGCTGGCGCACGCTCCGGCGGTCCTCGCCTTCACCAACCCGACGATCAACTCGTACAAGCGTCTGGTCAAGGGCTACGAGGCTCCCGTCAACCTGGTCTACTCGGCCGGTAACCGTTCGGCTGCGATCCGCATCCCGATCACCGGCTCGAACCCGAAGGCCAAGCGCATCGAGTTCCGCGCTCCGGATGCCTCGGGCAACCCGTACCTCGCCTTCGCTGCGCAGATGATGGCCGGCCTCGACGGCATCATCAACCGCATCGAGCCGCACGAGCCGGTCGACAAGGACCTGTACGAGCTGCCCCCTGAGGAAGCGAAGAACATCCCGCAGGTGCCCAACTCGCTGCTCGACTCGCTGGAGGCGCTCCGTGCCGACCACGAGTTCCTGACGCGGGGCAACGTGTTCACGCCCGAACTCATCGAGACGTGGATCGAGTACAAGATCGAGAACGAGATCCGGCCGATCGCGGCACGCCCGCACCCGTTCGAGTTCGAGCTGTACTTCGGCGTCTGATCCTCAGAGCTGACAGAGAAGCCCGCCAGGTTCGCCTGGCGGGCTTCTTCGCGTCTGTCCGACTCGCCGGAAGCGGACTCAGAACCCCGGGAGATTGATGTCCTTGGGGTCGACCTCGACGTCTCCGACGTCGTCGGGGCCACCTGTGCCGGGTGCGACCTGCACCTGGGACTCATCGATGTCGTCGACCTCGTCCGACACGTGCTCGTCTTGCTTCTGCTGGGTCTCGGTCTCGCTGCCGGGGCTGTACGCCGTGTCCTGACGGACGTCGGGACGGTCGGCGTGCGGGGTGTCGGTTGCGGGCGTCGGAACGTCGATGCGTGATTCGTCGTGGGTGTCCATGCGGGCACGCTAACAGCGCGGGGCGTGCGGCGACGGTCCCCTTGACAGCAGCGGGTCAGTGCGCGGAGGGCTCGTGCGCCGCGGCAGCGTGTCCGGCGCGCTGGGGCAGGATCCGACGGGTCAGCATGATCACCCCGACGACGATCAGGCCGACGATCAGACCCGCGATCGCGGAGACGACGGTCTCGCCGATCCAGATGATCACGCCCCCGAAGTCGTGCAGCAGTTCCTCGACGCCGTGCAGCAGGTCGGAGAAGACATGGGCACCGACCGCACCGAGGTTCTCGAGCACGAGGTGTCCGCCCACCCAGAGCATCGCGACGGTGCCGACGATGCTGATGACGCGGAAGACGGCCGGCATGGAGCGGACGATGCGCATGCCGTTGTGGCGCGTCTGACGGGACGGGCTCTTGGCCATACGGAGACCGACGTCGTCGATCTTCACCAGGAGCGCGACGGCGCCGTAGACGATCGTGGTCATCATGACGGCGATCACCGCGAGGATCGCAAGGGTCTGCCAGATGCCCAGGCCGTCGTCGAGGTTCGACAGCGAGATCAGCATGATCTCGCTCGAGAGGATGAGGTCGGTGCGGACGGCGCCGAGGACGAGCTTCTTCTCGTCGCGTGCACCGTCGTCATGGGCGCCGTGGTGCACCCCGAACCACTCGAGCACCTTCTCCGCGCCCTCGTAGCAGAGGAACACACCGCCGATGATGAGCAGGAACGGGAGCACCTGGGGCGCGAACGCCGTGAGGAGCAGGGCGATCGGGATGATGATGAGGAACTTGTTCGCGAGCGAGCCGAGCGCGATCTTGCCCACGACCGGCAGCTCACGGGCCGGGGTGATCCCCTGCACGTACTGCGGCGTGACGGCCGCGTCGTCGATCACGACACCGGCGGACTTGGCGGATGCCTTGAGCGCAGCGCTCAGGATGTCGTCGACGACGGCGAGCAGACCAACTGACATGTGCGTCCTTCATTGAGCCCTCGGCCGGAGGCCGGCGGGGTGTTATCCGTAGAAAAGCGTCTCGAACGCGCGGCGTGCCCGCCGCGAGGTGCGAAGCCAATCCTCCTCGACCTGCGTGGCCGAACGAGGAGGGTATTCGAGAAGCCGTCCGATGCCATCGAGTTTGCCACGGTCGCTGGGGAGCACATCACTCGTCTGCCCCGACAGGAGCGTGTTGGCCGAGCGGAGCCTGCTCGCCAGCCACCAGGCGTCGGCCAGGCGCTGCCCTTCGGCATCCGGGATCAGCCCCGCGGCGCGGGCCGCGTCGAGCGCGCCCGTCGTGGAGGTCGTGCGGAGCCCGTCGACCTCGGCCGCATGCTGCAGCTGGAGCAGTTGGACGAGCCATTCGACATCGCTCAGGCTGCCGGGGCCGAGCTTCAGGTGACGGCTGCGATCGACGCCCTGCGGCAGGCGCTCGTTCTCCACGCGCGCCTTGATGCGCTTGATCTCCCGCAGGCCCTGCGGGTCGGCCGCGCGCGGGTACCGCAGTTCGTCGGCCAACGCCATGAACCGTTCGATGAGCTTGACGCTGCCCGCCACGCCGCGGGCGCGGAGAAGGGCCTGCGCCTCCCATGACAGCGACCATCGCCGGTAGTACTCGGCATAGGAGTCGATCGAGCGGACCATGGGGCCGGTACGTCCCTCGGGCCGGAGGCCGGCATCGAGGTCGAACGGTGCCCGCTGATCCTCGGAGTGCTCGCGGAGCCCCTGAACGAGCTTGAGGGCGAGCTGGTGCGCACGCTGCGGGTCGAGGCCATTGGAGTCATAGACGAACATCACATCGGCATCCGACCCGAAGCCCAGCTCTCCCCCGCCGAACCGGCCCATCGCGATCACCGCGATGTCGAGGGCGTCATCCTCGGGTGGGACGACATCGCGCCACACCGCGCGGAGCGTCGCCTGGATGGTCACCTCGCTGATCGACGTCAAACCGTCGGCGAGCTCCACGATGCTGAGCTCGCCGAGCAGCGCTCCGAGGGCGAGCCGCAGGAGTTCACGTCGCCGGAGAGCGCGCACGGCGCGCATCGCGTCGCCGATGCGCTCGTGACGGGTCTGGATGGCCCGAGCCTCCTGCTGGAGCGCGAAGCCGCTGCGCGGACGCAGCTGGTCGGGAGCGTCGAGCCAGGCGACCGCCTCCGGAATCCACTCCATGAGATCTGCGGCGTAGCGTGAGCCGGAGAGGACGCGTGTCAGCCGCTCGGCCGCGCCCGAGGAGTCCCGGAGCATCCGCAAAAACCAGGGGCTGTCGCCGAGACGTTCGCTGATCCGCCGGAACGCGACGATGCCGTAGTCGGGGTCCACCCCGTCGGCGAACCAGCGGATCATCACCGGCATGAGGTGGCGCTGGATCGTCGCCTTGCGGCTGAGGCCGCTCGTGAGCGCGCCGATGTGGCGGAGTGAGCCCGCCGGGTCGGCGAAACCGATCGCCGCGAGGCGGTCGTGGGCCTGCGCCGACGACAGGGTCTGCTCCTCAGCGGGCAGCGCTGCGACCGCCGACAGCAACGGCCGGTAGAACAGGCGCACATGGATCTCGCGCACCTGGCTTTTCACGGCGTCCCAGACGGCGGTGATCCCGGTGGCATCCGTGGCCAGCCCCGAGGCCCGCGCCAGCACCCGGAGCTCGTTACCCGTGCTCGGCATGAGGTGCGTGCGGAGGAGCCGCCGAAGCTGGAGTCGGTGCTCGAGCACGCGGAGGGTCCGGTAGTGCTGGCCGAACGCGGCAGCGTCGTCTCGGCCGATGTAGCCCTCGGCGACGAGTGCGTCGAGGGCGGCGAGCGTGCTCTGCTGCCGGATTCGGTCGTCGGCGAGGCCGTGCACGAGCTGCAGCAGCTGAACGGTGAACTCGATGTCGCGGATGCCGCCCGGCCCGAGTTTCAGCTGGCGAGGGACCTCGTCCGCGGGGATGTGGTCGGTGACGCGCTCGCGCATCCGCTGGACGCTGTCGACGAAGTTCTCCCGTGCGCTGCTCGCCCAGATCTTGGGCTGCACGGCCGCGCGATACTGCTCCCCCAGGCGCAGGTCGCCCGCGAGGGGTCGCGCTTTCAGGAGCGCCTGGAACTCCCAGCTGCCCGCCCAGCGGTCGTAGTACGACAGGTGCGAGTCGAGCGTGCGCACGAGAGCGCCCTGCTTGCCCTCCGGACGCAGGTTGGCATCCACCTCCCACAGCGGCGGCTCGATCTCGACGTCGGCGATGCCGCGCATCGTGAGGGTGGCCAGGCGTGTGGCGATCTCGACGGCCCGACCTTCGGCGAGGTCGGATCCCTCAGCGACCCCCGCCACGAAGATGACGTCGACGTCGCTGACGTAGTTCAGCTCGCGCGCGCCCGTCTTGCCCATGCCGATGATCGCGAGCAGGGTGGCCTGCACCTCGTCGCGGGGAAACATCCCGTCGCCGACGCGAGCGCGGGCGACGCACAGCGAGGCGTCGAGCGCCGCCCCCGCGACATCCGCGAGCGCGGCGGCGACCGATCGGAGCACTTCGGTCGGCTGCGCGGCGGAGAGGTCGAACGCTGCGATCCGGGCGATGATCCGGCGGTAGCGCACACGAAGCGCCACCCACGCCGCTTCGCCGGATGCCGAGGCGACGCCGTCGTCGTCCGCACCCACCGAATCGAGCAGGTCCGCCCGCATCTCCGCGGCGCCCGGGAGCCGGTCGCCGGCTCCGACAAGGTGAGGCAGCTCCTCGGGATGCCGGAGGTAGAAGTCCGCGAGCCCCGTCGACGCGCCGAGAAGTAGCCACAGGACGCGCGGCGCGTCACGGAGCGCAGTCGTCAGCGCGTCGGCGTCGCGGCGGGCGATGCGCACGCAGGACTGCACCGCGCCGTCGGGATCGGCGGCACGACGGGCGCCGACGACGAGGTCGTCGCGAGACGATCCCGTCAGGTCGGACAGCTCGTCCAACGCCTCCGACGACGCCGAGAGGTCGGCGAAGCCGGCGCGCGCCAGATCGGTGAGAGTGGTGAAGCGTTCCGTCGAGGCCATCGCCTCAGAGCATCTCGAGGTTCTTCTGCAGCTCGAAGGGCGTCACCTGGGCGCGGTACTCGCGCCATTCGCGACGCTTGTTCAGGAGCACGTAGTTGAAGACCTGCTCGCCGAGCGTCTCGGCGACGAACTCCGACTCCTCCATGTACTCGAGGGCGTGGTCGAGGCTCGCCGGCAGCGATCCGTAGCCGAGCGCGCGACGCTCGGCATCCGTCAGCGACCAGACGTTGTCCTCGGCCTCGGACGGGAGCTCGTACTCCTCCTCGATGCCCTTGAGTCCGGCAGCCAGCATGAGCGCGTAGGCGAGGTACGGGTTGGCTGCTGAATCGAGCGCGCGGTACTCGACCCGGGTCGACTGACCCTTGTTGGGCTTGTACATCGGCACCCGGACCAGTGCGGAGCGGTTGTTGTGACCCCAGCAGATGAAGCTCGGGGCCTCGTCGCCGCCCCAGAGCCGCTTGTAGGAGTTCACGAACTGGTTGGTGACCGCGGAGATCTCGTTGGCGTGACGGAGGAGGCCGGCGATGAACTGGCGGCCCACCTTCGACAGCTGGTACTGCGCACCGGGCTCGTAGAACGCGTTCACGTCGCCCTCGAACAGTGACAGGTGGGTGTGCATGCCGCTTCCGGGGTGACCGCTGAGCGGCTTCGGCATGAACGTCGCGTACACGCCCTGCTCGATCGCGACCTCCTTGACCACCGTGCGGAAGGTCATGATGTTGTCGGCCGTCGCCAGCGCGTCGGCGTAGCGGAGGTCGATCTCGTTCTGGCCGGGACCCGCCTCGTGGTGGCTGTACTCGACCGAGATGCCGAGGTCCTCGAGCATCCGCACCGAGCGGCGGCGGAAGTCGTGCGCCGTGCCACCGGGAACGTTGTCGAAGTAGCCCGCGGAGTCGACGGGCTCAGGGCCGTCGGGTCCGTAGGACGATGACTTCAGGAGATAGAACTCGATCTCCGGGTGGGTGTAGAACGTGAAGCCGGCGTCAGCGGCCTTCGCAAGGGTGCGCTTGAGCACGTGTCGCGGGTCGGCGACGGCGGGCTGGCCGTCGGGCGTCGTGATGTCGCAGAACATGCGCGCCGTCGGGTCGATCTCGCCGCGCCAGGGCAGGATCTGGAAGGTCGCGGGGTCGGGGTGCGCGAGCAGGTCCGACTCGTACGACCGGGTGAGACCCTCGATCGCGGAGCCGTCGAACCCGAGCCCCTCACCGAAGGCTCCCTCGACCTCGGCAGGCGCGATGGCCACCGATTTCAAGGTGCCGGTGACGTCGGTGAACCAGAGCCGAATGAACTTGACTCCCCGTTCCTCGATCGTCCTCAGAACGAAGTCACGCTGCTTGTCCATCGCATCCTTCCCGCGGGCCGAGTGCCAGACTATCGGTCCCGCACGGCGAGCGAGTCACCGGTGGCCGGCACCGTCCCACCCGTCTTCGCGGGCCTCTTCCTCTGCCCACGCGCGCGAGCGCTGCGCCATGATCTCCGGAGCCCGAGCAGCCTCCTCGGCGGTGGCGAACGGGCCGGCACGATCGACGGCGGGCGACTCGAAGCCGCGCTCCACCTGCTTCGTCGAGAGGTTGTACCAGTACTGCTCGGTGTCGCTCATGTCGGTCCTCCTCGGCCGTCGGATACCTCATCCTAAGGAGCCCGGGCCCCCGCACGTCTAGGCTCGAGTCATGACAACCAGCGCGACGACCGCGGTCGGCATCGACATCGGCGGCACCGGAATCAAGGGCGCCGTCGTCGATCTCCGTGACGGCACCCTCCTGACCGACCGAGTCAAGGTTCCGACCCCGAAGGGCGCAGAGCCCGAAGACGTCCTCGGAGCGGTGCGCACGGTGCTGTCGACCCTCGAGGTCGAGGACACCTCGGTTCCGCTGGGCGTCGCGTTCCCCGCGATCGTGAAGAACGGCAAGACCCTTTCGGCCGCGAACGTCGCGAAGACCTGGATCGGCTTCGAGGCGGAATCGTTCTTCGAGGACGGTCTGGGCCGCGACATCCACTTCGCGAACGACGCGGACGTCGCCGGCGTGGCCGAGATCAAATACGGCGCCGCACAGGGCCATGACGGCCTGGTGCTGCTCACGACGCTCGGCACCGGCATCGGCACCGCGATGATCTACAACGGCGTCCTCATCCCCAACTCCGAGCTCGGCCACCTCGATCGCGCCGGTCACAAGAAGGATGCCGAAGCGTGGGCAGCCTACTCGGCGATGGAGCGGGACGAGCTCGAGTGGGCCGAATGGGCCGAGCGGCTGCAGTGGTACTACAGCCACCTCGAATTCCTCTTCAGCCCCGACCTGTTCATCGTCGGCGGCGGCGTGTCGAAGCACTCCGACAAGTTTCTGCCGCTCCTCGATCTCACGACCCCGATCGTCCCCGCCGTGCACCGCAACAACGCGGGCATCATCGGCGCCGCGGCCCTGGCGCTGGCGGGCGAGCAGCCCGGTGCGCTCGAGGGCACCGCGCAGACACTGGCGGACACCACCACGCAGTGAGGTGGGCGGCTCGCCCCTGAGGGCGGGCGGGGCGAATGGGCCGGCCTGTACGCCGGGTTCTGTCCGGGGGTCGAAACCCCGTGGACGGTCATCTCTCTCGGCGACACGTTGCCGTGCCGCTCCAGCGGCCTACCCGGGGACTCGGCGAGCCGCGTCAACATCCCCTGTCTGACCTTGCTCCGGGCGAGGTTTACCGTGCGGGCCGTGTCACCACGACCCCGGTGGTCTCTTACACCACCCTTTCACCCTTACCCCGGTCGGAACCGGGGCGGTCTGCTCTCTGTGGCACTGTCTCGCGGATCACTCCGGGTGGGTGTTACCCACCGCCCTGCCCTGTGGAGCCCGGACGTTCCTCGGTGCGGTCTCCCGCCACGCGACCGTCCAGCCGACCCATTCGCACGGTCGAGTCTAGACGGCCGCGCCGCGGCATCCGTCAGTCCTTCGCGGCGTCCGCCCTGATCTGGAGGTCGAGCCGGAAGTCGAGCGGAAAGCCGCCGAAGAGCAGCCTCGTCGCCGTGGCGGCGGCCGCTTCGACCGCGGCGGCCGCGGCATCCGCCCGGTCGGCCGGCGCGTGGACGATCACCTCGTCGTGCAGGAAGAAGGCGAGGTGTGCGCGACGCGACTGGAGAGCGCCCGACCGCGGTGCGGCGGCGGCTTCGGGAACGTCGGGGATCTCGGCCAGCCGGGTGCGGATGTCGGCCAACCAAGCGAGTGCCCACTCCGCCGCGGTGCCCTGGACGACGAAGTTGCGCGTGAACCGGCCTCGATCCCGCGCCGCACGCTGGGCGCGGCCACGATCGACCTCTGTCGCGTCGGGATCACCCGCGCGGGCTTGGAGCGCATGCCACCCCTCGGAGGGCGGCGGGCTGGAGCGGCCCAACGCCGTGGAGACGACGCCGCCGTCCTCGCCCGTGCGCGCGGCGGCATCCACCAGGGCCATCGCCCGGGGGTACGCCCGGCGGAGGGCGGGCACAAGTCGTCCGCTGTCACCCGTCGTGGCGCCGTACATCGCGCCGAGCATCGCGATCTTGGCCTCTTGCCGGGTCGCGACGACCCCGCGCGCGACGATGCCCTCGTAGAGGTCGACGCCGCGCGCACTGTCGGCCAGCGCCGTGTCGCCGGCCATCGCGGCCAGCACTCTCGGCTCGAGCTGTGCGACGTCGGCGACCACGAGCACCCACCCCGGGTCGGCCCTCACCGCTGGGCGCAGCTGGCGCGGCATCTGGAGCGCGCCCCCGCCGGACGACGCCCACCGTCCGGTCACCACGCCGCCCGGCACGTACACCGGCCGGAAGCGGCCCTCGGGCGCCCATTCCTCTCGCCATGCCCAGCCGTTCGCGCTCAGCATCCGCGTCAGCTTCTTGTAGGCGAGGAGCGGCGCGATCACGGGATGCTCGTACTGCGCCAGCTCCCACTTGCTGGTGGAGGCGGCCAAGACACCGACGCGGTGGAGGGCGCGAAGGAGCTTCGGCTGCGAGTCGAGGCTGGCCGCCGGGTCATCGAGCAGCGCGCGCACCTCCGCCGCCCGCTCCTGGACCCGCAGCGGTAGGCCTCGCCCGGTGGGGCGCGGCCCGAGCATCGCCTCGAGGATGCCGTCGTGCACCGCGGCATCCCACGGCACGCCCGCGGCGTGCATCTCCTGGGCGATCACGGCGCCCGCCGACTCCGCGGCCAGGAGCAGCCGGAGTGCGGGTGGTCCGGAGGCCACCGCGGCGCGCTGACGGCGGAACTCCTCGAGCGCGGCATCGATGTCGTGCGGCAGGCTGTCGGGACGCTCCCCCGCGTCCATGTCGAAGAGCGCCACCGGGCCCGCGAGGGCGGCGTCCACCAGCACCGTGGGCGGAGCGTCCCATGCCGTCGCCGCTCGAAGCGAACCCGCGCCCGAGACTTGCACGCTGTCGCGGAGGATCGCGTGGCACAGCCGCAGATCGTGACAGCGCGCCACCCGGACGCCCGCGGCGATCAGCGCGGGGTACCAGTAGGACGCGTCGCTCCACACCCACCGTACGGCGCGCGGCGCAGCCGCGACGAGACCCGACAGCTCGCGCTTCGCGGTGTGAGTCCGGTCGATCTCGCCGCCGTCGGCATCGAGCTCGACGAGAGCGATCCCCCCGCCCGGGGCGGTGCCGACGACGATCCAGCTGACGGCGTCGGGCGCAGGCGGTGCGGTCACGCCATCAAAGGCCGGAGTCGTTGTCGCGCACGAGAATGCAGCCGCACTCCGGGCAGGTGACGACGTCGTCCTCGGCCGCGGCACGGAGAACGTTCAGGTCGGTGCCCGAGAGCACCATGCGGCAGGCGCCGCACGTGCGGTGCTGGAGGAGTCCGGCGCCCACCCCGCGACCGGCGATGCGGTCGTACAGAGCGACGAGCGGGTCCGGAAGCGAGGCGGCGACGGCGGCCCGGTCGCGGGCGGCCTCGTCGTACCGGTTCGTCGCGCCGGCGACGGCGGATGCCGACTCGGTGCTGAGCTTCGTGCCCTCGTCGTTGAGGGCGGCGATGACACCCTCCTGCTCGGCGATGGCGGCATCGAGGGTCTCGAGCCGTTCCATCACGGCGAGCTCGGCATCCTCGAGGTCGCTCTTGCGGCGAGCCAGCGAGGCGATCTCGTGCTCGAGGGCCTGAGCGTCTTTGGGGTTCTTCGCGACCGCAAGACGTTCGGCGTCGCGAGCGCTCCGCGCGTCGACCACGGCCACGTCGCTCTCGATGCGCGAGAGCTCGGTCTGCGCATCGTCGCGGCCGCCGCGCAGCCGCGTGAGTTCGGTCGACTGCGCGGCGCGCTGCGCGAGGAGCTCTTTGATGCGGGTGGCTTGCGCCGGGTTCTTCTTGGCGACGTCCGCGCGACGAAGGTCTTCGTCGAGACGGGCGAGGTCGAGTAGTCGGAGCTGATCCTCGAAGGTGGCTTTCACGTGGGCCCTGCCGGGATCGAACCGACGACATCCACGGTGTAAACGTGGCGCTCTACCAGCTGAGCTAAAGGCCCTGGCGATGCAAGTCTACGAGGCCTTCGGCGCAGACCACCTCCCGCTGCGGGCGGCAAGGTTTTCACGGCCGCCCCGGGGTGGGCGGAATGGGTAGGCTGAGGACAAGCGTGTTGTGCGTGTCGAACAAGCACCCCTCCGCCCGATCCCTCCTTCCTGGCACGATCTGCCAGGCGACGAAAGGCCTCTTGTGACTGTCAACGATCAGGATCCGTACTCCCAGGGCCCTCAGGACAGCGACCCTGAAGAGACGTCCGAGTGGCAGGAATCCCTGCAGCAGCTCGTCGACGCCCGGGGCGCAGAGCGCGGCCGCGAGATCATGCTGAGCCTGCTGCAGCGTTCGCGCGACCTGCACCTGAATGTTCCGCAGGTTCCGACCACGGACTACATCAACACCATCTCGCCCGACAGCGAGCCCGCCTTCCCCGGCGATGAGGAGATCGAGCGCCGCTATCGCCGCTGGATCCGCTGGAACGCCGCGATCACCGTGCACCGCGCCCAGCGCCCCGGCATCGGCGTCGGCGGCCACATCTCGACGTACGCGTCGTCGGCAGCCCTCTACGAAGTCGGCTTCAACCACTTCTTCCGCGGTCCCGACCACCCGGGCGGTGGCGATCAGGTCTTCTTCCAGGGACACGCCTCCCCCGGAATGTACGCGCGGTCCTACCTCGAGGGCGGCCTCACCGCCCAGCAGCTCGACGGTTTCCGCCAGGAGGCGTCGGCAGCTCCTCACGGCCTGCCCTCATACCCGCACCCGCGTCTGATGCCGGACTACTGGCAGTTCCCGACCGTGTCGATGGGTCTCGGTCCGATCAACGCCATCTACCAGGCGATGACGAACAAGTACCTGACGAACCGCGGCGTGAAGGACCTCTCCGACTCGCACGTGTGGGCCTTCCTCGGCGACGGCGAGATGGACGAGGTCGAGAGCCGCGGACAGCTGCAGGTCGCCGCGAACGAAGGACTCGACAACCTGACCTTCGTCGTCAACTGCAACCTCCAGCGCCTCGACGGCCCGGTGCGCGGCAACGGCAAGATCGTCCAGGAGCTCGAGAGCTACTTCCGCGGCGCAGGCTGGAACGTCATCAAGGTGGTCTGGGGCCGCGAGTGGGACGACCTGCTCTCCCGCGACTCCGAAGGCGCGCTCCTCAATCTGATGAACGTCACCCCCGACGGCGACTTCCAGACCTACAAGGCCGAGAGCGGCGCCTTCGTGCGCGAGCACTTCTTCGGCCGCGACGAGCGCGCCGCAGCCCTGGTCAAGGACTACAGCGACGAAGACATCTGGAACCTCAAGCGCGGCGGTCACGACTACCGCAAGGTGTACGCCGCGTACAAGGCCGCCATGGAGCACAAGGGTCAGCCCACCGTCATCCTCGCGAAGACTGTCAAGGGTTACGGCCTCGGTCCGCACTTCGAGGGCCGCAACGCGACCCACCAGATGAAGAAGATGACCCTCGACGACCTGAAGCACTTCCGCGACGAGATGCACATCCCGCTCACGGACGCTCAGCTCGAGGAGAACCCCTACGAGCCGCCGTACTACCACCCGGGCGCCGAGGACGACACGATCAAGTACATGGTCGAGCGTCGCCGCGAGCTGGGCGGATCGCTCCCCCAGCGTCGGACCACCCACACGGCACTCACGCTTCCCGACGACAGCGTGTACGCGCTGCCGAAGAAGGGCTCGGGCACGCAGGAAGTCGCCACCACCATGGCGTTCGTCCGGCTCCTCAAGGATCTGCTCCGGTCGAAGGACTTCGGTCACCGCATCGTGCCGATCATCCCCGACGAGGCGCGCACCTTCGGTATGGACGCGTACTTCCCGACCGCGAAGATCTACAACCCCAACGGGCAGAACTACACGTCGGTCGACCGCGAACTGCTGCTCGCCTACAAGGAGAGCCCGCAGGGCCAGATCATGCACGTCGGCATCAACGAGGCGGGTGCGGTGGCGGCGTTCACGAACGTCGGAACCTCGTACGCCACGCACGGCGAGCCGCTGATCCCGGTCTACGTCTTCTACTCGATGTTCGGCTTCCAGCGCACGGGCGACGCCCAGTGGGCTGCCGGCGACCAGATGGCCCGCGGGTTCATCATCGGCGCCACGGCCGGGCGCACCACCCTCACGGGTGAAGGCCTCCAGCACGCCGACGGTCACTCGCACCTGCTCGCCTCGACCAACCCGGCGACGGTGTCGTACGACCCCGCCTACGGGTACGAGATCGCGCACATCGTGCAGGCCGGCCTCGAGCGCATGTACGGCGGTGAGCACGAAGACCCGAACGTCATGTACTACATCACGGTCTACAACGAGCCGATCGTGCAGCCCAAGGAGCCCGAGAACGTGGACGTCGACGGCATCCTCCGCGGCATCCACCGCGTCTCGGTCGGCGAGGGCGAGGGCCACCGCGCCCAGATCCTCGCATCGGGTGTCGGCCTCGCCTGGGCGCACGAGGCCCAGCGACTCCTCAAGGACGACTGGGGAGTGATCGCCGACGTGTGGTCGGTCACCAGCTGGACCGAGCTGCGTCGCGACGGCCTGGCAGCGGACGAGCACAACTTCCTGCACCCGACCGAAGACCCGAAGACGGCCTACATCACCGAGAAGCTCCGCGACTCGGAAGGCCCGATCGTCGCGGTCAGCGACTTCATGCACGCCGTCCAGGACCAGATCCGCCAGTGGGTCCCGCGCCGCTTCGCGAGCCTGGGAGCGGACGGCTTCGGCTTCTCCGACACCCGCGCCGCAGCTCGCCGGGCCTTCAAGATCGACGGTCCGTCGATCGTGGTCCGCACGCTGCAGTCGCTGGCTGAAGACGGTGTCGTCGACCGGAGCCTCTCGGCTCAGGCGATCGAGAAGTACCGTCTGCACGACGTCAGCGCCGGCACGTCCGGCAACGCTGGCGGCGAAGCCTGACGACCCCGGGGATGAGCGACCGGCCGACCGCCCAGGAGAAGGCGGAGACACTTGCGTGGCTCCGCCGGATCTCGGGGGATCTCGCCACCACGACCTTGCGGCGACTCGAAGAGTCACTGCCGTGGTACAGCGAGATGCCCCCCGGGCGTCGGTCGGCGGTCGGCCTGGTCGCGCAGTCCGGGATCTCCTCCTTCATCGACTGGTACGACGACCCCACCTCGACGCCCTGGATCGCAGCCGACATCTTCGCGTCGGCCCCGCGGGAACTCCTTCGGAGCATCAGTCTCACTCAGACGCTTCAGCTCATCCGGGTCACGGTCGAGACGACCGAGGAGCGCGTCGCCGGACGCGGGAGCGGGCTCCGCGAGAGCATCCTGCTCTACTCGCGTGACGTCGCGTTCGCCGCCGCCGACGTGTACGCCCGAGCTGCGGAAGCCCGCGGACTCTGGGACGCGCGACTCGAGGCCCTGGTGGTCGATTCGGTGCTCACCGGAGAGGCTGATGAAGAGCTCCCGAGCCGGATCGCCGCACTCGGGTGGCACGGCCACGGCGAGGTGGCCGTCCTGGTAGGCACCACCCCTTCACAGCTCGACGTGGACCAGGTCCGCCGCACGGCCCGCAAGCTCGGCGTCGACGTGCTCATCGGCGTGCAGGGATCGCGTCTGGTCCTCGTGATCGGCCGCGCGGATCAGTCGGGACGAGAGGATGCCGAGGAGCTGGCGTTCTCGGAGATCGCGACGCGCCTCGAGCCGGGGTTCGGAAGCGGGCACCTGGTGCTCGGCCCGACCGCACCGGCGCTCATCGATGCCGGGATCAGCGCGCGCGCCGCCCTGGCGGGCTTCGCGGTCGCGAAATCGTGGCGTCACGCGCCGCGCCCGGTCGATGCCGACGATCTCCTCCCGGAGCGCGCGTTGGCGGGCGATCCGCTCGCCAAGGCCACTCTGATCGACCGGATCTACCGGCCTCTCCAGGCGCATTCGACCGATCTCGTGACGACGCTGTGGAGCTACCTCGACAACGGCAGGTCGCTCGAAGCCACGGCGCGCGAGCTGTTCGTCCACCCCAACACGGTCCGGTACCGACTGAAGCGCGTCTCCGACGTCATCGGATGGGATGCGACCGGCCCGCGCGAGGCGCTCATCCTGCAGACGGCGCTGATCCTCGGATCGATCGGCGGCGATGTGACGCGCCGACGTGGGGGCGGTCCCCGGCGCCGGTGAGTCCGCCTGGCATCCTGGTAGACGCACGCCTCCTGTCGGACGCGCACAAAGCATCCGCGTTTTGTTGTGTCCCCACCGACAGCACTCCCCGATCGTTCTTGCAAGGATGGACACCGTGATCATTGCCGTCTTCCCCGGTCAGGGGTCGCAGACCCCCGGGTTCCTCGCCCCGTGGCTCGAACTCGACGGGGCGCGTGAGCTTCTCGGTGAGTTCAGCGAACACGCGGGCGTCGACCTCGTCGCCGCGGGCACGGAGTGGGATGCCGACCGCATCCGCGACACCCGTATCGCCCAGCCGCTCATCGTGGCCGCGAGCCTGCTCTCCTGGAACGCGCTGACGTCGGCCGGAACGGAGCCGGAAGGCGTCGCGGGACACTCCGTCGGCGAGGTCGCCGCCCTTGTGGCATCCGGCGTCCTGTCCGCTGGGGACGGCATGCGCCTCGTCGGCATCCGCGGCCGTGCGATGGCCGAGGCCGCCGCTCTCGAGGCGACCAGCATGAGCGCCGTCGTCGGCGGTGACGAGACGGCCGTTCTCGCCCGACTCGACGAACTCGACCTGACGCCCGCCAACTACAACGGCGGGGGACAGATCGTCGCCGCCGGCTCACCGGACGCGCTCGCCGAGCTCGCCGCCGACGCTCCTCGCGGCAGCCGCGTGATCGCGCTGCAGGTGGCGGGCGCCTTCCACACGCGCCACATGGCCCCGGCGGTCGAGACCCTCCGCACGGCGGCCGCCGAGATCTCGCCGGCTGCACCCTCCCTGACGCTGTGGAGCAACCGGGATGGCGGGGTCGTCACCGACGGCCGTGCGGCCCTCGACCTCCTCGTCGCGCAGGTGGCCAATCCGGTGCGGTGGGACCTCTGCATGGCGTCGTTCGCTGCCGCCGGTGTCACCGGCATCATCGAGCTCGCTCCAGCGGGCACCCTGGTCGGACTCGCCAAGCGCGGCCTTCGCGGGATCCCGGCTGTCGCGGTGAAGACGCCGGACGACCTCGCATCGGCGACCGCCCTCCTGAAGGGAGAGACCGCATGACTGCCATCTTGAACCAGCCCACCGGCCCGGCGCACACACGGATCTACGCCTACGGCGCCGCGCGCGGTGAGAACGCCGTGCCCAACGACGACCTCGTGGGCCCCATCAACTCGAGCGACGAATGGATTCGTCAGCGCACCGGCATCGTGACGCGCGCCCGCGCCGTCTCGACGACCAGCGCTGTCGACATGGCAACGGATGCTGCGGCCGAGGCCATCGCGCGCTCCGGCATCGCTCCGGAGCTCATCGATGCCGTCATCGTGGCCACGATCTCCAATCCGCAGCAGACGCCCTCGATCGCAGCGGTCGTCGCCGATCGGGTTGGGGCGAACCCCGCCGCCGCCTACGACCTGAATGCGGCGTGTGCCGGGTTCGCCTACGGCGTGGCCCAGGCCGACGCGCTCATCCGTGCCGGCGCAGCGCACTACGCGGTCGTCATCGGCACCGAGAAGCTGAGCGACGTCGTCGACCCGGCCGACCGGTCGATCTCGTTCCTGCTGGGCGACGGAGCAGGCGCCGCCGTGATCGGGCCGAGCGACACTCCCGGCATCGGGCCGACGGTCTGGGGCTCGGACGGTTCCAAGGCAGACGCCGTGGGCATGAACCACACCCTCACCGACTTCCGGGACGGCATCGCGCCGTGGCCGACCCTCCGGCAGGAGGGGCCCACGGTCTTCCGATGGGCCGTGTGGGAGATGGCGAAGGTCGCCCGCCAGGCGATCGAGGAAGCCGGCATCACCCCGGACGACCTCGCCGCATTTGTGCCGCACCAGGCCAACATGCGGATCATCGACGAGTTCGCAAAGCAGCTCAAGCTGCCCGACACCGTGGCGATCGGCCGTGACATCGAGACGACCGGCAACACGTCGGCGGCATCCATCCCGCTCGCCACCCACAGACTGCTCGAAGAGCACCCCGAACTCAGCGGCGGTCTCGCCCTGCAGATCGGATTCGGCGCCGGACTCGTGTTCGGCGCACAGGTCGTCGTCCTCCCCTGACAGCGACCGTCCCAGACCTAGACTGATGAGCGGCCCGCTGGGGCCCGACCACCTAAGGAGAAACCCATGGCATTCACGAACGAAGAGGTCCTCGCAGGCCTGGCCGAACTGATCACCGACGAGACCGGTATCTCGGCCGACGAGGTCGCCCTCGAGAAGTCGTTCACCGACGACCTCGACATCGACTCCATCTCGATGATGACGATCGTCGTCAACGCAGAAGAGAAGTTCGGCGTCACCATTCCCGACGAAGAGGTCAAGAACCTCAAGACCGTCGGCGACGCCGTCAACCACATCACGTCCAACCAGGCCTGACGCGCGCATCCGGTGGGGGCCTGCCCCCACCGGGGCCGCACGAGGAGACCATGAGCACTTCGCGAATCTTCGTCACCGGAATCGGTGCGACCTCTCCCCTCGGGGGAACGGCGCCCGAGAGCTGGGACGCCCTGCTGGCGGGAACGTCCGGCACCCGCACCCTCGAGCACGAGTGGGTGGAGAAGTACAACCTGCCCGTGACGTTCGCCGCTGAGGCGAAGGTGCGACCCGACACGGTTCTCGACCGGCCCATCGCCAAGCGCCTCGATCCGTCGTCGCAGCTTGCCATGGTCGCCGCGCAGGAGGCCTGGGCGGACGCGGGTTCACCCGAGGTCGATCCCGATCGACTCGGCGTGGAATTCGCGACCGGCATCGGCGGAGTGTGGACACTCCTCGATGCGTGGGACACGCTGCGCGAGAAGGGCCCCCGGCGCGTCATGCCGATGACGGTCCCGATGCTCATGCCGAATGCCGCTGCGGGAAACCTTTCGCTCCACTTCGGTGCGCGCGCCTACGCCCGCACCGTGGCCAGCGCGTGCGCGTCGAGCACCGAGTCGATCGTGAATGCGATCGAGCACATGCGGGCCGGCCTCGCGGACATCGTCATCGCGGGTGGGAGCGAGTCGGCCATCCACCCCATCACGATCGCCTCGTTCGCGTCGATGCAGGCGCTGTCGCGTCGCAACGACTCCCCCGAGACCGCGTCGCGACCGGGCAGCATCGATCGTGACGGGTTCGTCATGGGCGAGGGCGCCGCCGTCCTGATCCTCGAGACCGAAGAGCACGCGACGGCTCGCGGCGCGAAGATCTACGCCGAGCTCGTCGGCGGCGGCGTGACCGCCGACTCGTACCACATCACCGCCAACGACCCGGAGGGCACGGGTGCGGCGCGTGCCGTGCGCCTTGCTCTCGAGATGGCGGACGCCTCCCCCGACGACGTGACGCACGTCAACGCGCACGCGACGTCGACCCCGGTCGGCGACCCGAACGAGTACGTGGCCCTCAAGTCCGTCTTCGGCGACCGGGTTCACGAGATGCCCGTCTCGGCCACCAAGGCCTCGACGGGTCACCTGCTCGGTGGCACGGGTGCGCTGGAGGCGATGTTCACCGTCCTGGCGCTCCGCGACCGCGTGGCCCCGCCGACGATCAACATCACCGAGCCCGACCCGGCCGTTCCGTTCCGCCTCTCCGGCGACGGTGTTGCACTCGGCGACGGCGACCAGCTCGCCATCAGCAACTCGTTCGGCTTCGGCGGACACAACGCGGTCGTCGCGTTCCGCTCCGTCTGAGCTACGGCATCCGCACCGCACCGACGAACGACAGACGCCCCCGGGAAGCCACCGGGGGCGTCTGTCGTTGATCAGACGGAGCTGGCGCTGCCCCGGTCCCCGGGAAGCCATCCGAGGCCGGTCGAGGCGCCCGCTCTCGCGACGCTCCGCCTGAAGTCTGTTCGGTTGTGAAGTGTCCCGCTGCGGGAGATCGTCTCGACGGTCAGCCGACCTTGTGGAGCCAGACCACGGGCGCGTCGTCGCTCGCATGACGGAACGGCTCGAGCTCGTCGTCCCATGCCGCGCCGAGCGCGACGTCGAGTTCGCGCTGGAGCTCGCGATAATCGCCTGCGGCGAGTTCCATCGCGTACCGGAGCCGATCTTCGCCGATGACGACGTTGCCCGCGACATCGGTCTGAGCGAAGTGGATGCCGAGGCTCGGCGTGTGCAGCCAACGGCCGCCGTCGCTTCGGGGTGTGGGATCTTCGGTCACCTCGTAGCGCAGATGCTCCCAGCCGCGCATCGCGGTCGCCAGAGCGGCGCCTGTTCCGGCCGGCCCTTCCCAATAGAACTCTGCGCGGCGGCTTCCGTCGAGCACGGGCTGCTCAGCCCAGTCGAAGCTGACGGCATGCCCGAGGGCGCGTCCGGCCGCCCACTCGAGGTGGGGGCACAACGCTCGTGGCGCAGAGTGAATGAAGATCACTCCACGCGCGTGTGGTGTCGCCATCGTTCTCTCCCGTTTCGTTCAGGTACGTCTTCCCCTACGACCTGATCGAGAGATCTCGCTGGCAATGCTGTGCGGTTGTGTGGCCATTATCGCCCAAGACGTCGCGGAATCACAACCGTGTGATTCCCGCCGCACGAGAGGACCCCGCTGTCAAGCGGGTTGGACGGGAGGGGCCCGAAGCGGAGCGTGGACGCGAACGGATCACCGACGAAAGGACCGGACATGACGGACACCACCCCGACCCAGCACGACGCCGACGACGCCCACGCCGACGACGACGCACCCACGCCCGTCGTCAGCGACGAGGTCAGCGAGGACGCTGCACGCGCGGGATCAGAAGCCACGACCGACCGCGGCGACGACAACGAGTCGTTCCCGCAGGGGCCGGCCATCACACACCCCTGAAAGACGATCCGCGCCCGCCCCTCGTCTGGGGCGGGCGCGATGTCTGTGCCGGAGCTCAGCAGTGGAGGCTCACGATCCGGTGACGTTGCCCGGCGCGTCCTGAGCGCGGCTCGTCACCGACTGCGCGGCATCCGCACCCTCGTCCTTCACGGTCTGCGCGGCTTCGGCAGCGCGGTCTTTGACTGCCGCAGCGGCGTCCTTCGCGGGCTCGGCGAGGTTCTGCGCCGCTCCCTTCGCGACATCGGTGACCTCGTCGACGAGCGGCTGTGCCTGCTCCTTGGCCGTCTCCGCGAGCTGCTTCTCCTTCGTGGACGCCGGGATCAGCGATGACACGAGAAGCCCTGCGCCGAGAGCGATCAGCCCGACGGCGAGGGGGTTGCCCTCCGCCTTCGCTTTGACGTCGTGGACGGCGCCCGCCGCGGATCCGGCGAGGTGGGAGGCCGACGAGCCTGCGTCATCGGCGGCGCCCATGATCCGGTCGCGAACGGAACCGAAGGCTCCCTTCACCTTGCCGGTCTGGCGATCGATGATCTTCGACGGCGTCACCTTGTCGGCGAGGGCATCGACGTCGAAGCCCAGCTCCGACCGCGTGCGCTCGATGTCGGCGCGGATGGCATCGGGTGAATCGGTCATTTGTTCTCCTCATTTCTCTTGAGTGTCTCGGGGATCTCCTGCAGCGTCTCGACGGTCTGCGGAGCTCCCTTCACCTGCTTCATCTGCGTGCGGCCGACGGCGAAGAGCACCGCCGCGACGATCGCCCAGATCACCGCCACGATCAGCCCGGCCCAACCGGCATCCATCACATTCGACAAGCCGGCCCAGAGGGCGATCGACAAGAACAGCACGACCATGGATGCCGCGTAACCGGCACCCCCGAGGAGCCCGGCGCCCTTCGCGGACGTCGTCGCCGACTCTTTGACCTCTGCCTTCGCGAGCGCGATCTCCTGCCGCATCAGCGTCGAGAGATCACGGGTGACTTCGCCGAGGAGGTCGCCCAGAGACGTCGACGCGGCTTTCTGTTCAGACGGTGTCGCGTCGCTCATCGAAACCTCCCTCGCGCGAGTCGGTGAATGCGGCCGCCGACTCGGTGTACAGCGGTGCCTCGTCGACGTCTGCCGTCGGAACCGGGCTCGTCGCCGCGGCCGGAGTGACGTTCGTCACGTCGGGCACGGCGGTCGCGGGTGCGACGACGGGCGTCCGAGGAGCCCCGCCTGCCGCTCCGGAGCCGGCGGTAACGCCCGAGGGGGTGCCGCCGGATGCTGCGCCAGACTGCTCGTGCTGGCTCGACGCCATGGCACGAACCAGACGACCGGCGACGATGCCCGCGATCGCGGCGCCGGCGATGAACACCACCGGGCGGCGCCGGGCGAAACGCTTCACCTCTTCGAGAACCGCGGCCGGATCACGGTCCTCGAGCCAGGATGCCGCGTCGGAGACCCGACGGGAGATCTGCTGAACGAGGTCGGTGGCGATCCCGCCATTCTCCGAACTGCTCGCCATCGATCCGAGCTCGTCTCCCACGGCCTTCATGCCCCCGGCGATGCGCTGCTGCTGCTGCGCGGCCTGGGTGCTGAGTTCGTCGCGGCTCTGCGAATAGAGATCGCGCACCTGGGATCGGGCCTCGCCGATCACCGAGGCCGCCTCGTCTTTCGCCGTGTGAGCGACATCCTTCGCCGCACCCGCTGCCGTGTCCGTGACCGCAGCTGCCTCCTGCTTCGCAGTCTCGACTTTGCCCGAGTGGCTGCCGGAGTCGCCGGCGCCGTCGAATGCGTTTCCGTCTGACATATCTGCTCCTTCTTCCGGAAGACTCGCGTCTTCGCCGCCTACGATCGCGGGCATCGTCAGAGGCGTCACAGGGGATTGCGCAACTCGCGAGGGTGTGTAGTCCAGCGCGGCCGCACGACCACCCACCGAAGAAGAGCGGGAGAGTCTAGCCACGCCCGATTGCAACGTCCAGGCCCGCGGTCAATGCTCGCTGCGGGCGGAGGGTCAGGTCATCCCCCACCCCTCTCGCGAGGAAGGACCCTTATGTACTTCCACCTCCAGGAATTCATCAATGAGATCCCGCAGGACGAGCCCGATCCCGCCGCAGCCAATGCCCTGCAAGAGGGCCTCGGCGGCCAGTTCGGCGAGATGCGGACCATGATGCAGTACCTGTTCCAGAGCATGAACTTCCGCGGTCCCTCGGCGAAACCGTACAAGGACCTGATCCAGGGGATCGGCACCGAGGAGATCAGCCACGTGGAGCTGATCGGCACGACGATCTCGCGGTTGTTGGACGGATCGCCGAGATACAGCGGCTCGCCGACCGACCCCGTCGACCAGCCTGGCTCGGGCGGGGCCACGCCGCTGAGCATCGCCCTCTCCGAGAGCAACATCCATCACTATCTCGTAGGTGCCCAAGGTGCGATGCCTGTGGATGCCGCTGGCAACCCGTGGAACGGCAGCTGGGTCTACAACTCAGGCAACCTCGTCCTCGATCTTCTGTACAACCTCATGCTCGAGTCGACCGGTCGGCTCCAGAAGTGCCGGCTGTATGAGATGACGGACAACAAGACCGCACGCGCCACGATCTCGTACCTGATCGTCCGCGATCAGGCTCACGAGAACGCGTATGCCAAGGCATTGGAAACACTCGGTGTGAACTGGCGAACTTCGCTACCTATCCCGAAGACCAACGCCGAGAAGTTTCCCGAGGTTCAGAAGCTCATCGAGCGGGGACTCCAGAGCAAGCTTTATTCGTTCGACCTCGCATCGCAGTCGGAGGCGGGGAAGATCTTCCAGGGGATGTCGCCCTCGAACGACGGCACGAACCTCATTGCTGATGAGCAGGCGCCCGAAGGACAGCCGATCACGATCGCGCCCGAACGATTCGAGGAATTCGCTCCCGGCGCGGACGCGGACCTGCGCGCGTTGATCGAGGCGACAGCCGAGATGGAGATGGCCGACATCGAGCAAACCTTCGGCAGAATGGGCTGACAGCCACCCGCCGGCTACACGAGACGCGCTGTTCCGACCCTCACTTCCGCCGCGCGGGCGCGGGGGTCGGTTCAGGTGACGTGATCCTCACCAGTTGCGCCCTCGTGAGCTCGCGATCCGCATAGATCCTCTCGGTTACCCCTCCCGCTCGTGACGCGTCCGCGGGACGTTCGTGCACGAGAGTGAGGCCCGCTCGGAGCGCAACAGCACACGATGCGGGATTCGTCGACAGGACGCGGGCGGTTACGGGAATGTGTGGGCGCACAGAGACAGCCGCCCTGACCCCGGCGTGAGCAACTTCAGTGGCGAGACCCCGCCCCCAGCTTTCTCGGGACAGCCGATACCCGAGATTCCACACACCGCTCTCGGTCATGGAGACGCCTCCGGATCCGATGAACATCCCCGGAGCCAATGAGTCATCGATTCCTGCCGCGCCTATCCTGAGCGCCCACGGTCCAAGCCCCGAGCTTTCCCAGCTCCGGTGGTGACGAACGACGAGCGCTTCTGATTGCGACCGTGTCCGGTGGCGGCCGGAAGGAAGGTGCTCCCACGTGGCGGGGTCCCCATAGACGCCGTATAGGTCGTCGACATCCTCGAACGATATCCGCGACAGCGCAAGCCGAGCAGTGCGCGTGGGGATGGTGTGAGCCAAGAGCCCTCCTACGCTCGGTGCACGAAACAGTAGGGCGGGTGGGACTTGAACCCACGATCGTCGGGTTATGAGCCCGCTGCCTTAACCAGCTTGGCCACCGCCCCTTGGGTTCGAAGTTTATCGGGGTCGGCGCTCTTCGTCGTTGATGGGGGGCTCCGGCCACACCTTCGATACTGCATCCGTGATCCGGATAGAGCCTGTGGTGGGGGCTTTCGCCTCGCCCGATCCGCCGCTCCCCCGCTGGATGGGGATCTCCTGGCTCTCGCTCACGACCTGGGGGTGGAAGCGCGCGAGGAGGAACACGCCGACGATGGCGAGGGCTCCCGCAATGGCGAAGCCGATGTAGGCGCCGAGGGGCGCACCCTTCGCCTCGCCGAGCACCGACAGTCCGATCACGATCGCGACGATCGGGTCGACGACGGTCAATCCGGCGATGACGAGGTCGGGCGGCCCCGACGAGTAGGCCGTCTGCACGAAGTACGCACCGATGCCGGTTCCGATGAGCAGCGCCACGATGCACAGCACCGTCAGCCACTCGAAGTCCCCGGACTTCCACCGGCTGATGACGACCTTCGCCAGGGTTGCGACGAAGCCGTACACGACACCGGCGCCCACGATGTAGAACAGAGCGCGCATCCGGGTGCGGAGGGTGACCCACAGCACGGACAAGACGACGACGACGCCGAGCAGGATGGCGAGGACGGTGATGAGCTGCGGGTCGCTGACCGCCTCCTCGGTGGCGTACAGGGCCGCCACCGTCACGAAGACGAGGATGCCTCCGACGCACAGCGCGATCGCGATGATCGAGCTCCGGGTGGGCTTGTGTCCGCTGATCCGGGCGTTGAGGAGAGTGGTGATGACCAACGAGATGGCGCCGATGGGCTGCACGAGGATCAGCGGCGCGAACGAGAGCGCGAGCAACTGGCATCCGATCGCCAGAGCCAGCATGACCGTGCCGAGAACCCAGGAGGGGCGCCGGAGCAGGCGGAGCAGCTGTCCGCCGGTGAGGCCTGAGACGCCCGCGTTCGCAGACTCGTGCTCGACTTTCTGAACCCCGCGGTGCTGGTACTGGGCACCGAACGACATGAATACGGCGCCGAGGACGGCGAGGGGGATGCCGATGAGGATGGCGGGATCGCGGAACACCCCGACCAACTCGTCGGTGATCTCGCCGATGGACGTCGCCAGGTGCATCACGCCCACGACGATACCGGCCGGAGGACTAATAGGCTGGCGACGTGGCCGTTCTACCGATTCGCATCATGGGAGATCCTGTTCTCCATTCCGTCGCCGCTCCTGTCGCAGAGGTCGACGATGAGATTCGGACTCTCGTCGCCGACATGTTCGACACGATGGATGCGGCGCCCGGCGTAGGCCTGGCCGCACCCCAGGTCGGGGTGGGCCTGCGCATATACACATACGCCTATCAGGACGACGACGGAGAGTCATGGCGCGGGGTGATCCTGAACCCCGAGCTGTGGATGACCCCGCCCGAGCCCGGCGTTCCCGATCCCGACGACGAGTCCGAGGGCTGCCTGTCCTTCCCGGGTGAGCGGTTCCCGCTGCGCAGAGCGGATGCCGTCCGGGTGGAGGGGACGGATCTCGACGGCCACCCCGTGGACATCCGCGTCGACGGCTGGCGTGCGCGCATCATGCAGCACGAGTTCGACCACCTCAACGGCATCCTCTACGTCGACCGACTCGACGACTCGGATTGGAAGACGACACAGAAGATCGCGCGGAAGCGCGGCTGGGGCAAGCCCGGTCAGATGTGGACCCCGGGCGTCGACGACCTCGACGCCTGAGACCGTGGAGCCCTGGGAGTTCCACGAGTGGTTCGCCGACTACCTGGAGACATGCAACCGGCATGACCTCGTCGGCATCCGCTCTTTTCTGGATGACGGCGTGCGACGAGCGCATCTGCCGGGCGGAGCGGACGCCTGGATCGACGACGTCGCCGACCTCTTCCGCGCCTTCCCCGACTGGCAGTGGAAGCTGATCCAGCTCGTCGTCGAGGACGACCGTGCGGCCGCGCACCTTCGCGGCGGCGGGACGCACATCGGCGACTATCACGGCATCCGCGCGAGTCGCCGCCACGTGAATGTGGCGCAATTCGTCTTCGTGCGAGTGGCCGGCGGGCGCATCGTCAGCTCGACGGGTTCGGACGACGCCGAACTGATGGCTCAGCTGGCCGGCTGAGGCAACGGGCGCCGACGAACCCCATCGGCTCGCTAGCGCTTGAGCGAGGAGCTGCCCATCCTGCGTTCGCGAGCGCGGACGGCGCCGGCGTGGATCCCGACGCCCGTCACTCCCGTCGCGAAGGCGCCAGCGAGCGGGAACCAGGCGTACTCGCCGCCTGCCCCATAAACCGCGGCAGACCACAAGAAGATCACCACCGACACGAGGATGACGATGGCGCCGATGACCTCACCCGCGGTCATCGCACGCAGGAAACCCGTCCCGTGGCTGCTCATGCCCTCATCATGGTCCGGGGCCCCGAGCAGCACAACAACGCCCAGGTGAACATCCAGACGATCAGCCCTGCCGCGCCTTGAACCGGGGGTTGAGCTTGTTGATGACGAAGACCCGGCCTCGTCGGCGCACGACCTGCGCACCGGGCATCTTCTTCATCGTCTTCAGCGAGTTCCTGACCTTCATAGGTGCTCCTTGGTTTGTTATTGAGAACGCTTCTCATCTACGATAGTCGATCGTGACCACCCCTCTCCACCACCCTTCCCGCCCGTCGCTCGCGGTCACCTTGATGTCGGGAACCCGGGCCCGCGATTGCGCTGTCGTCGCGGGGATCCTGGCAGGAGTGGCGGACGCGAGCCCGGCTCCCGCTGCCGAGACACCCGACGACGATCCCGCGCAGTTCGCCCTGGCCCTCGCGGAGAAGCTCCTCGACGACGCGTCGGCCGGGCACCGTGGGAATCTCATCGTGCTCCTCGAGCCCACCGCCGACGTGACCGAGATCGCGCTCGTCATGGAGCACATCTTCACGAGCAGAGTTCCCACCGAGCCCATCGGCATCCGGGATGTCGTCGCCGTGACGTCCGTGCGTGAGATCGTGCAGGTGCTCCTCTCCCCTGCCGAACCTGACGGAGCGTCGTCGGACACGCTGCTCGCGGAGTTCCGGCGACCCGGTCAGCTGGCATCGCGTCTGGAGTTCGCCAGCGTCATCGTCCTCACCGATCTCGGGAGCGACGCCACATCCAGCGAGACCGTCCTCGTGCGGGCGTTGCTGTCGCGCATGGCGCCGCGGGCCCGGGTCGTGCCGCTCGAAGGGCTTGCAGGGTCGAGGACCCTCGCGCCCTCGCCGACGCGGGGGCGCGCCCACCAGCTGGGTGCGTCGATGGGGTGGCAACTCGCCCTCGCCGAGAACGCCGTCCCCCAGGCCGCACGGCACGGAGTCGGATCGGTCGTCTTCCGAGACCCGCGCCCCTTCCACCCAGGGCGTCTGCATGATGCCGTCGTCTCGCAGCTCACCCCGGCCCGCGTCGGGCACATCGTGCGCTCCCGAGGGTTCGTTCAGCTGGCGAGCCGGCCCGGGCGCGTGGGGTGGTGGTCGATCGCCGGCGACATCCTGGATCTCGATCCCACGACGATGTCCAGTTGGGACCCGGAGTCCCCCACCGGCCAGGAGATCGTCTTCTTCGGAATCGACCTCCGCGAAGACGCCCTGCACGCCGCGCTGTCGGCGTGCCTTCTCACCGATGAGGAGCTTCTCGCCGGGGTCAGCTCGTGGGCACGGTACGCCGATGCGTTCCCCGAGTGGGTCACCCACCTCCACTGACGCCCGCCGCGGATGTCCAGGTGCTGACGGCGCGTCGCCGAACTAGCCTCATCGAGTGGAACTCTTGTTGGCCGCCGGCGCCGGACTCCTGTCGGGACTCGCTCTCATCGCGGGCGCTGCCCTCGCCTGGTATGTCAAAGTGTCACCCTGGGTCATCGCGGCGATCACGGCATTCGGAGCCGGAGTCCTCATCTCCGCTCTCGCGTTCGACCTCGTTGCCGAGGCCACCCAGGTCGGCGGCCTTGCGACCTCGATGGCAGGCTTCCTCGGCGGCGCCGTGCTGTACGTCGGTCTGGACGGCTGGCTGGAACACCGCGGTGCGCGGCGGAAGCGGCGACACGACCGCGCGGCGGCCTCGGGATCCGGCCTCGGCATCGCCCTCGGAGCGCTGCTCGACGGCATCCCGGAAACAGCCGTCCAGGGCGTCCAGCTCGCCGGCGGCGGAGCGCTGCCGGTCGGCGTGCTCGTCGCCGTCATGATCTCCAACATCCCCGAGGGGCTCTCCAGCACAGCCGACATGAAGGCCGAAGGTCGCGGCGCCGGATACGTCTTCGGCGTGTGGGGTGTCATCACCGCTGCCTGCACCGCGTCGGCACTCGCCGGCTACGCGCTGCTCGGCGCGGCACCCGCCGGCGTGCAGAGCATCGTGACGGCTGTCGCCGCGGGAGCGATCCTGGCAATGCTCGCGAACACGATGCTGCCGGATGCCTTCCGACGGACGCACACCCTCACCGGCCTCATCACGGCGCTCGGCTTCTTCGCGAGCTATTACATCCACCAGGTGAGCTCGTGAGCAGGGTCGGCAGGAGGGTCGACGGCGCCATGGGCGGTGCTAGGGTCCGAGGAAACCCGAGCGACAGGGAAGTCGAGAGGCTCATCGTGAACGAGACGCAGGTACCCGCAGAAGCGCTGGTCGTGACCACCGCCCACGCCCTGATCTCAGGGGGGTGCCGATGACTCCGCTCACTCCGACGCCCGTGATCCTCGGCGCGTCACGCCTCGGCGACCGGCCCGGCGCGGAGGAGCTCGCCGACGCGCTGCTCGCCTCTCACCTCGGGCACGTCGACACCAGCAACAACTACGCCGAAGGCCGGAGCGAGCAGCTCCTCGGTGACGCGGTTCGCCGTGCGGGCGGAATCCCCGGCCATACGGCGATCTACTCGAAGGCCGACAGCGACCCCGTCACGGGCGCCTTCGACGGCGACCGGGTGAGGCGGAGCCTCGACGAGTCGCTCACGAGGCTGGGGGTGGATTCGCTCCCGCTGTACCAGTTCCACGACCCGTACGGCATCACGTTCCACGACGCGATGGCCCCGGACGGTCCGGTGCAGGCACTGCTGGACCTGCGCGATCAAGGCGTGATCGGCGCGATCGGGATCGCTTCGGGCACGCTCGCGCAGGTGCGTGAGTACGTCGAGACCGGCGTCTTCGATGTCGTCCTCTCCCACAACCGGTACACCCTTGTCGACCGCTCGGCCGCACAGTTGTTCGCCGATGCACGCGAGCGGGGAATGATCGTGTTCAACGCGGCTCCGTTCGGCGGCGGAACGCTCGCGAACAACGCGGAGACCTATGGCTATCGACCGATGCCGCCCGACTTCGCCGCGCACGTGAAGAAGGTCAGAGCTCTCGCGGACGACCATCGGGTGGAGCTCGCTGCGGCGGCGCTGCACTTCTCCCTCCGCGACCCTCGCGTGAATTCGACGGTCGTCGGCGTCCCGTCACTCGACCGTCTCGCCGACCTCGCGCGACTCACCGACACCCAGGTGCCCGACGACTTCTTCGCTGCCGTCGAAGACCTCGGCACTCCTCCGCCGAGCGCGAACGACTGACGGAACACCGCCGCTCTCGACGTCGTCGATCAGGAGGAAGAGGTCGAGCGCGGCCAAGGCCGCCATCCGTCGGGAAGGGCGCGGAGGATCGGCCCCGCGGCTTTCAGACTCGCGGCGGGAAAATCATCGGATCGGGACTGCCCGGAGCTCGCACCGTAGGCGTAGGTGAAGGCGTAACCGACCCAGGGATGAGCGCCGGATTCGACCGTCTCCCGGTAATTGCCGGTGACGGTCGCGAACACGAGGTCTTCGAGCTCACCGGCCTCGCGCTGCCAGGTCGAGTCGCAGGCGTCGCACCCACAGACGGGGTAGCGGAAATCGTGCAGGAGGCCCGCGTGCACGTCGATCCCCGGGTACGCGGTGAAGACGAACGTCAAGGGTGCGCACTGTGGTGCGTTGGGCCGTATCCGCACGGCGCGCACCACATCGTGAAACGCGGGACGCAACAGGTCCGCCGCCGTCTCCACGCCTTCTTCTATCTCGACGTCGTACGTCTCTCGGAGATGGGAGATCAGGGCGTCGCCAACGACGTGCAGTGGTGCGAACCGTTCGGGATGCGAGCCGACCGAGTACGTGTCCTCCGGAGGTGAGTCGTCCCACCGGCTCCCGTAGTCGATGACGGCGTCATCAGCATCGCGAAACACCGGTGCCTCGATCACAGGGCGGACGTAAGAACTCATTCCGTCATCCTGGCGCATCGTTCCGGTACGTCTCCAGGGCACTCCCCCGGCGCTCGCCGCTCAGACGAGGCTGTCGACGAGTTCTCCGACCCGCGCCCGGATGTCGTCGCGAACCTCACGGACGACGTCGAGCGACTGGCCCGCGGGGTCGGTCAGCTCCCAGTCCTCGTAGCGCTTGCCGGGGAAGATGGGGCAGGCGTCGCCGCATCCCATCGTGATGACCACGTCGGCCTGACGGACGGCGTCCGTGGTGAGGATCTGCGGAACCGCGCCCGCCAGATCGATGCCCTCCTCGGCCATGACGGCGACCGCGTTCGGGTTGACCGCGTTGCCGGGCTGACTGCCTGCGGAGAAGACGTCGATCCGGTCTCCCGCGATCGCGCGGAGGTAGGCGGCGGCCATCTGCGACCGACCGGCGTTGTGCACGCAGACGAAGAGAACGGCGGGCTTCTGGCTGTCAGTCATTGCTGCTCCTGGTGCGAGGTGAGGTCGAGGCGGTGGGGACGACGAGCGGAGGGGTGCGCTCTGCCGCGGGATAGAGAATAAGGACGAGCGCGAGCCCGAGAGCGGCGCCGACTGTCTGCGCCGCGATGAACGGAAAGACGGATGCCGGAGCGATCCCCGCGAAGGAGTCGGTGAGCATTCGGGCGATCGTCACCGCCGGGTTGGCGAAGGAGGTGGAGCTGGTGAACCAGTAGGCCGCTCCGATGTACGCCCCCACGGCGGCGGCCGTCACCGCTGCGGTGGTGGTGCGGGCGAGCGCGAAGATCAGGAGCACGAGGCCCGCGGTCGCGACGACCTCGCCTACGAGGTGGCCGCTGCTCGCGCGATGGGTCTCACTGAAGCGGGGGGCGAGGTCGAACATGACGCCGGCCAGAAGAGTTCCGCAGACTCCCCCCGTCACCTGTGCAGCGATGTACGGCGCGACCTCACCCCGCGGCAGCCCGCTGCGCTGACGCCTGCCCACCAGCCAATCGACGAGTGTGACCACGGGGTTGAAGTGACCGCCCGACACGGGTCCGAACATGAGAATGAGAACAGCGAGGCCGAGTGCGGTCGCGAGACTGTTCTCGAGCAGTTGCAACCCGACATCGCCGGGCGACAGACGCTGAGCGGCGACCCCCGACCCGACGACAACGGTCACGAGCATGCCCGTGCCGACGAATTCCGCCGTCAGCCGCCGCGCCAGGAGAGGTCGCGCGTGAAGCGACGCCGACGATGGGCCGGTCTCGGGTGACGCGGTTTCCATCAGGCATCCCTCTCACATCGATCGACCTCGATGGATCGAGAATCACCCATCCATCGACAGTTGTCAATCTGACGTGGGAAGATCGCCCCATGCCCACGTTGCTCCCCCTGCTGAGGTCGACCGACGGTGGGACCTGTGCCAGCACGGTCACCGGCGCCGTCATCTCTGCCGAGGACGCCGAACGTACAGCCCGGATCTTCAAAGCCCTGGGTGATCCGACGCGGGTGCGCCTGCTGTCCCTGATTGCGGCATCCCGTGAGGGCGAAGCCTGCATCTGCGACCTCACGGGGCCTGTGGGATTGTCGCAACCGACCGTCTCGCATCACATGAAGCAGCTCGTCGAGGCGGGCCTCGTCACCCGACAGCAGCGGGGTCGGTGGGCCTACTACCGGGTCGTCACAGAGGCGCTCGATGCCGCCTCCCGCGCGCTCCGTCCGTGACGGCGGCCGTCACGGACGTCGCAGCTCGCAGAGCGTCGTTCCGACGGCGCGTTCGCCGCGGGCGTCGCGCACATACGTCTCCAGGACGTCGAAGCCGGCCTCGTCGAGCAGGCGGTTCAGTGCCTCGGGAGGCCAGCGAAATGCACGTGCCACCGCATGGTCGAAGGGTTCGACCACGGCGCCAGTGAAGAATCCGAGGGCGAGATGTCCCCCCGGACGAAGCACCCGCGCGAACTCCGCGATCGGCACGGAGATGGCGTCCGGGTCGTGATGAATGGTCGAGAACCACGACAGGACGCCTCCGAGGGAGGCATCCGGCTCGTCGATGTCATCGATGGTTCCGAGATCGAACCGGATGCCGGGGAAGGTCGCCCGGGCATGGGCGATGAAAGGGGACACGAGATCGATTCCGCGGGCAGCGAGACCGAGCTCCGTGAGATGACGTGTCCAGTGACCTGGTCCGCAGCCCGCGTCGAGGACGGGTCCGCTCACTCGAGCCGCCCAGGACTCCACGATCTGCCGATCGGAGGCGTGCACGGCTGCCATCGAACCGAGGACCTCGGCGTATTCGGCAGCGCGGGCGGAATAGGCCGCGGTCGTCGTGGGCACGATCCGAGCGTAGCGACGCCGAGGACCACGGGGCCGTCACACCTCGCGCTGTCACCTCGCTCTAGTCTTGGCAGATGCGGACAGCCGGTGTCGACCTCGCCGCGGAAAGCAAGGGAACCGCGCTCGCGATCATCGAGTGGTCCGCCTCCGGAGCCCGGCTGCGCGAGCTTCATGTCGGGGTGGACGATGAGCAGATCGTCGCGGCGGCGCCGAACGTGGACAAGCTCGGGATCGACTGCGCATTCGGATGGCCAGATGAATTCGTGAGCTTCGTGACGGCGCACTCGGCAGGATCACCGAATCCATCCGGGCCCGAAGGCGGGAGGGCGTGGCGTCGCACGCTCGCCTTTCGCGAGACCGATCGCGTCGTCCATGCGAGAACGGGCCGGTGGCCCTTGAGCGTCTCCACCGACCGCTTGGGGCTGACCGCGATGCGGTGCGCAGGCCTCCTGGCGCGCCTGAACGCCAACGGGACGACGGTGGACCGGGCGGGGTTCGGCACCGTCGTCGAGGTGTACCCGGGAGCCTCGTTGCGGCTCTGGGGGTTCTCCACGACCGGGTATCGCACCGACCCTGCGAGCCGTGAGCGGCTCGTCAGGGAGATCCGTGGCGCAACGCCGTGGCTGGACATCGGCGACTTCACTGCACAGATGATCGCCTCGGCGGATGCCCTCGACGCCGTGGTCGCCGCGCTGGCGGCGCGCAGTGCGTACCTCGGGCGCTATGAACCGCCGCCCGAGGCGCTTCTCGATCGCGCTCGCCGCGAAGGTTGGATCGCCTTGCCGGATGGAGCGGTGGCAGATCTCGTGCGGAACGACCGCGACGGCGAGGGGTGAAGGCCCGGTGTTCTTCACAGTGTCGGGCCGTGCAGATGCGGCGCCCGTGCTCCTCCTCCACGGCGGTGGAGTCGCGGGATGGATGTGGGACTCCCTGCGGGAACGACTCGCCGCGGACCACACCGTCATCGTCCCCGACCTGCCGGGGCACGGCTGCTCGGCAGACGAGCCCTACGCTGCTCACGCGGAGACCGTTGCCGCCATCATCGAGATGCTCGCCACTGCGGTTCCTGGTCGGCCTGTCGCGATCGTCGGTTTCTCTCTGGGCGCGCAGCTCGCGATCGAGCTGGCCTCGCGGCATCCCGACATCGTGAGCGAGGTGATGGTCGTCAGCGCTCAGGCGAAACCTCTGCCCTTCACCGACCTGACCCTCGCCGTCCTCGGCGTGAGCGCGCCGCTGGCGCGCAGACGGTGGTTCGCGAAACTGCAAGCCCGGGAGCTCTTCGTCCCCGCTCACCTGATGGAGGAGTACCTCAGCACCAGCGCCCGCATCACGAGAGCGACGCTGCTCGCCGCCGTCGGAAGCAACGTGCGATTCGAGCTGCCCGCCGGGTGGTCCACGTTCCGGGGGCGGGCTCTCGTCCTCGTCGGCGCGAGGGAGCGCCGCCTGATGCTCGATTCGGCGCGCATGATCCATGCTGCCCTTCCCGGCAGCGTGCTCTCGGTCGCTGAGGGATGCGGTCACGGCATCCCGCTGCAGCGTCCCGACTGGTTCGGAGACCGGGTGGTCGCTTGGCTCGAATCGGACTGACGGCTCGTCGCTGTGCCCGCGCCCTTGCTCACGAAGTGGTGCTCATCACGCGGGCACGCGGTGACGACGGAGACTCGCCCCTCAGGGCTGCGTGGCCTCCGAAGCGGGGGTCCACGCGACCCAGCGGTCACCATCGTGTGCGACAGCCCACCGATCGCAGCGGAGCACGGAGTCGATCGCATAGACATCCACATCGGCGTCGATATCCATCGTCGGCGCGGACGTCCGCGTGACCGTCTCGCATCCTTCAGGTTCGGTCGCCGATTCGTAACCGATCGTGATCGTGTTCGCTTCTCGGGTCGATTGCACCACCGTGATCGACGCGGCGTCGACGGGCAGCCAGGGAGCGGTATCGGGGTGGGCCTTCGTGAAGGCGGTCTCATTGGGAGACGTGGACGTGGCCCTGCCGTGCGCTGCGGCGTCGTACGCCGAGCACCCTCCGAGGATCAGGGCGATGCTGATGAGGCCGAGGGCAGCGAAGCCGGGCGCTGGGGACGACGAGGTCATAGGTCAACGCTATGAAAGCGGTCCGGCGCCGTCGTCGGTCGCTCGGATGACACGCGTCCACCGCGGGAATGACTCGCGCTACGTCGGATGTAACCGATGACCGACGGGGGTCGGGACGTTCTCCTTCCGCGACGAAACCGAGTAGGGTCTGCTGGGCACGCACATGGTGAGCCGGGAAGTCTGGTCGGCAACGGGCGATCTTCCGTTCCCTCTGACAGGAAGCACACCATGAGCAACGGAACCCTCCTCCTCGGCGACACGGCCACGCCGCTCGCTCGCGGAATGACAGCCCTCGATGACGCCCAGCGCGCCGCGAGCGAGACTGCTGTCGCCACGTCGCCTCGGGCGATCCTCGTCTTCGCTGACCTGCGCGAAGACGGACGTCAGAGCGGGCAGGATCGACTCCGCGCCTGGGCGACGCTCGCCCTGGCGGCGGCCCGCAACGAGCCGTCCGTCCGCCACATGGTGTTCGCCGTCATGCTCGCCCCCCGACACGCGGGCCGGTTCGATCGCGTCGCGTCCGCGCTGGGTGCCCGCATCCATTCGAGCCTCGAACGTGACCGGGCTCGTGACGTCGAGGTCACGTTTCTCGACGTGAGCGAGTGCAGCAGCGTCGCCGCGCTCACCGAGCGTCTGCTCGATCGATGTGACGACGCGACGGGGCCTCACGGCGTAGTGGTGCTTGATTGGGATGACATCCGAGACCACTCGATCGCCTTCGCGGCGCGCAACGAGTACCTCTGAGGCTGCAGCTGACGGACGCGATCAGCCCTCCCACCCGGCGCGCGATCTCTTGCCGGGAGCGCGCACGAGAAGGACTAGCGCGCCGTGGGAGGCGACTCCGACCAGAACGACTCTCAGGACATCGGACCATGTATCGAACCACATGCCCGCACGCTACGGACACCGCTCACATCGGCGAACGGGGGTTGCAGACGCGTGATGCCTCGGGTTAGCCCCATCGGGCGTCAGGAAATCTCCCGCAGTCCGATCTAGGTGAGTTCCTCACCCACGGCGCGCAACGCAGCTGTCGCAGCACCGACAGTCGATGCCGGCACCTTCGCGAAGAGCGCCTCTTGGGCTTCGACGTTCGCCAATACGGCGCGCTCGGCGAGCGCGACGCCGTCGGCGGTCAGCCGAAGAATCTTTCCTCGGGCGTCATCCGGATCGGCCTCGCGTGACGCCAGCCCTCGGGTCACGAGCCTGTGAACCACATTCGTCGTCCCACCGCTCGAGAGCATCAGCGAGTGCGCGAGGTCTCTCGGACGCATCGCGAACGGAGCCCCCTGCCGGCGGAGCGCAGCGAGGATGTCGAACTCCGCCGGAGTCAGATCGAGAGCCGCGAGCTCGGAGCGCATGATCGCCTCGAGCTGTCCGGAAAGGTGCAGGACCCGCTTGACCAGTTCCGTGGAAGGTCCCACGGACGCCGGAAGCTCGCGTCTCCATGCCGCCACCCACGGCCCTACCGTGTCTGATCTCATCACCATGCAGCCATGCTACTCTCCTTCTCACATAGCTTTATGTAAAGCTTTTCGAGAAGGGGTCTCATGGGCCAGCAACGCACACTCATCTCCGGCGGCACCGTCATCGACGTGCTCGCGGGGACCGCCGCGTCGAATCAGGACATTCTGGTCGAAGGGCGCCGGATCGTCGCCATCGGCGAGAAGCTGCACGCGCCTGACGCCACCGTGATCGACGCTCGCGGCAAGATAGTCGTTCCGGGCTTCGTCGACACTCATCGCCACCTCTGGCAGACAGCGTTGCGAAGCTCCGCCACCGACGTGGACCTCATGGGCTACCTCCAGCGGGTGCTCGGACGCTTCGGTTCCCAGTTCAGCGCCACCCACGTCGGCACCGCCACCCTCGCCGGAGCGCTCGAGTGCGTGGACAGCGGTGTCACCACAGTCCTCGACTACTCGCACGCGCTGCACACGACCAACCACACGGATGCCGCCATCGATGCGCTGCTCGATTCCGGGGCTCGCGCAGTTTTCGGGTACGGCTTTCCCATGCAGGGGGAACGGAACGTGGACGACGCTCGCCGGGTGCGACGGGACCGGCTCGCCGATCGGGACGATCTGGTCACTATGATCCTGGCCCCCGTCGGGCCCTCATTCGCCACGACGGACGCCGTAAGCGATGACTGGGCATTGGCCGACGAGCTCGGGGTGGGCATCACGTTCCATGTGAGCAAGGGTCCCGTCACGACAACACCGGTCACCGCCCTCCGTGAAGCCGGTCTGCTCCGCGAGGGTCTGATCTTCGTGCACGGCGACACACTCGACGACTCCGAACTCGAACTCATCGCAGAAGCCGGCAGCTTCGTGTCGAGCGCTCCGGCCGCGGAGGCGCAGTTCCACGGCGGTGCGCCGGTGATCGGCCGACTGGGTCAGGCGGGGGTCACGACCTCGTTGTCCGTGGATGCCGTCACGTCAGCGCCGGGCGACATGTTCTCCACCATGCGTGCGGCGATTCTCGGCGCGCACGTCGCCCGCCAGAGCGCGATCAGTCCGATCGACGCCTTGCGGATGGCGACGATCAACGGCGCCACGGTGCTCGGCATGGCAGATCGGACCGGCTCGCTCACCGCCGGCAAGGAGGCAGACATCGTGATCGTCGACGCACTCGCGCCGAACATGCTGGGTGCCAGCATGGACCCGATCGCCGCGCTTGTCTCCGCCGCGCATCCCGGCAACATCGACACGGTGATGGTGGCTGGGCGTGTCCTCAAGGCGAATGGCAGGCTCCTGCGCGACGACCTAGACGCGCTGGCCGCCGACATCCGCGACGTCGCGGTGGCGACGATGACATGACGGTCTACTCATCGCTGTGACGGCGCGCGAGCAGCTCGCAGCAGCCCGTTCTCCCCTCTGACCTCTGAAAGGTTCTTCATGACATCCTCTACCTCATTCCTCCTCGGCGGCGACCTGCCGGTGAACCGCATCGGATTCGGTGCGATGCGTCTCGCATCCAACGGCATGGGCGCTCCAGCTCGTGATCCGGAGACGGCGATGCTCGTCCTCCAGCGAGCCGTCGAACTCGGCGTCAATCACATCGACACCGCAGCGTTCTACGTCAGCGATGACCGGCGCGTGCGGGCCAACACCCTCATCCGCGAGGCGCTCCTCCCCTATCAGGACGACCTCGTCATCGCGACGAAGGTCGGACCCGCCCTCCTCTCCGGCGGGGGAATGCGTCTGGCGAGCGAACCGCACGAGCTGCGCACATTGGTCGAAACCAATCTCAACGAACTCGGCCTCGACCGACTCGACATCGTCTATCTCCGCGCCGGAGGAGGGCTCGCGCCCGACCCCGCTCAGTCGATCGCCTCGCGCTACGAAGCTCTCGCCGAGCTACGGGCCGAAGGCCTCATCCGCCACCTGGCCCTTAGCAACGTGACCAGCGGGCAGCTCAGTGAAGCTCGCACCATCGCACCCGTCGTCGCAGTGCAGAACAACTTCCATGCCGGACGACGCGACGACGCCTCCCTCCTCCTCGAGTGCGAACGCTCTGGCATCGCCTTCATCCCGTTCTTCCCCCTGGGTGGCGGAATGACAGACCTCGCCACCGGACACATCGCCGACATCGCCGCGCGCCACAACGCGACCGTGGCCCAGATCGCTCTCGCCTGGCTCCTCGCGACCTCCCCGACGATCCTCGCCATCCCCGGCACCGGATCGCTCGACCACCTCGCGGAGAACATGGCCGCCGCCTCGATCACCCTCACCGAGGACGACCTCACCCTCCTGGCCTAGCCCGCCGCGAAAGGAAGAAACACCCGCGCACTAAACCGAAGACCCCGCGCGACACCAGCCCAATGAATCGGCCAGGAGGCGAGGCGGTACCCGAGCCGCAGAAGGGAGCACCGGTGGCCGAGATCGAATCAGACATCGAGCGGACGCGCCGAGAGCTCGGCGAAACGGTCGAGCAGCTCGCCGCGAAGGTCGACGTCAGATCGCGCGCAAAACGCCATGTTGACAGGGTGAAGACCGAGGTTGCCACGCACATCGAAGAAGCGCGCGACAACGCGACAGCACATGCCCATCGCGCGAAGGACGCATTGACCGAGCATGGCCTGACACCGAACCGGAACGGTTGGGTCGCCATTGTCTTCTCGAGCACCGCGGTGCGCTTTTTCCTCATCGCGCTTATCCGACGTCGTCGAGGATGACGTCCTGACTCTCGTCCCTCACGTCGAAAGGTTCATCGTGGCTGAGAAGAATTCGAAAGAGACGAGGTCCAGCACGTCGGCCAAAATCCTGTACCGCCCGATCGGCCTCCTCAACGGAATCATCAGTGGCGCCGTAGCCGGCGTCGTGTTCAAGCAGCTCTGGAAACGGGCGAGCCCCACGCACCGCGACGATAGCCCGAAATCACTGGAGTCCGAGTACGGCCTGGGAGAGGTACTTGTTGCCGCGGCGCTGCAGGGGCCCCTGTTCGCCCTCGTGAAGGCCCTGGTCGATCGAGGTGGGGCACGCGCCTTCCAGCGAGCAACAGGTGAATGGCCTGGCGACTGAGGCAGCTCGGCCGTGCGTCGGCCACGCGAGCACGGTCGTTCTGCGCAGCGGACGGAGATCGCGGGAAATACGCGCGGGAGTGATTCGCTTGAGGTCATCGTGACCACTCTCATCGTGACCGCGCATCCGGACCCGACCTCACTCACGGCGAGCATCGCGCAGCAGCTCCGCAACGCCCTGCAGCCAGGCCCGGTCGACATGGCCGACCTCGCGGCGGAGGGCTTCGACCCGCGGTTCACTCTCGAAGACCGCGCCACATATCGCGGGGACGCAGGCGCTCCCGCTGAGGTCGTTCGGGAGCAGCGGCGGATTGACGGGGCGGACCACCTCGTCCTGGTCTTCCCCGTGTACTGGTGGTCGATGCCAGCCCTCCTCAAGGGCTGGATCGACCGGGTCTTCATCAACGGATGGGCATTCGACATCGACCCCGTGGGCGGAACGCGGCGGCGGCTGGGCAAGCTCACCGTGCATCTCATCCTTGTCGCGGGCGACGCAGCGGGTACGTACGAACGGCATGGCTACGTCGAGGCGATCCGCACGCAGATCGAACACGGCGTGGTGGATTACTCCGGAGCGAAGCGAGGCTCGACGGTCTTCGTCCACGAGTCGGAGGGCGATGACGCCGATGCCCGCTCCGCCCGCATCGACGACGCCGTTCGGGCGACCGTTCACGCCATCCGTGGCTGACCAGGGGTCTCTCGAGCTGGCGTGACACGCACGGCATCCGTCGCGGTTCTCACCCGACCACGGCGGGAAGTGCGGTGCTGGCTTGAGCGCATGCCCGAGCCTGTGACAGCGGAAGACCTCTACACCGACCTGCACGCGCACCCCGAGCTCGGCTTTCAGGAGCATCGCACGGCCGCGATCGCCGCGGCGAGGATGCGACGGCTCGGCCTTGCGGTCACGGAGGGCATCGGGGGAACGGGCGTCGTTGCCGTCTGCGAGAACGGCTCTGGTCCGGTCGTTTGGCTCCGCGCCGACATGGACGGTCTCCCGTCGACAGCGACGAAATCGAACCTCGTCCTGCGTGATTGCTCGCTCGGGGGGCTTCGCCATGGCGGGCGGGGACCGTGCGCACCAGCGGAACAGACGAAGTCTCGGAGAACACCGTCGAGGGCAGGCCCTCGATCCGGGACCCAGCAGCTAGGACTTCTCCCCGCGTCCGGCTCTCAGAGGGGCGGGAAGTGAGCGATCGGGATGGGCTGACGCGCGCTCGATGCATCGCGCCGTGACGATACGGCGGGATTTGCGAGGAAATGCAGTTCTGGTTCAGCTGTTCGCGCGCTCAGGATCCCCTCCACGTGATCATCCTGCGCCTCTGAGCGTTTCGCGAACCGTCGCCCGGCGATCGACCTTGGCGTCACACGGAGATAGTTGTACTTCGCCGTCGGACTCAACGACACCAGGGCTCGAACGCCCGCTGCGTGGATCTCCGAATCGGTCTCGACGATCTCGGCGACGCCTCGGATCACAACGCTCCAGTACGACTCCCGATCCTCACCATCGATCTCGAAGGCCCCGACGGGATGCACCGTCGTAGCGAGCAATTTCGACCCCGGAGCAGACCGGATATAGACCGACCCGTCGTGAACGGTGTAGTTCACCGGGAAGATGTCCGGCATCCCATCA
Organism: Microbacterium sp. Ld4; assembly: GCF_045066555.1. Taxonomy (NCBI): domain Bacteria; kingdom Bacillati; phylum Actinomycetota; class Actinomycetes; order Micrococcales; family Microbacteriaceae; genus Microbacterium; species Microbacterium sp. Ld4. The sequence continues at coordinate 124,529 of NZ_JBISHE010000009.1, forward strand.
ACACCGATCACCGCAAGCCGGCCGACACTGCCCGCCTCGATGAGACTCCAGCATTCGGTCGTCGCCAAGTAGAGAACCTCGTCGCGGCTGCGACGACCCGTTCCCCCCGATCGCCCTCCACTATCGAGCGGGCCGGGGCGTTCAGCTGAGACATGCGTGTGTGCGTTCATCATGTGCTCCTGGGGCCAAGAATCTGGGGCGGTCGGCTGGCGTGGGGACCCCGTCAGCCGTACGCCTGGGGGGATGCGCCGGCTATAGAAAACGAGGCCCCCACTCGAGACGATCCCGCTCAAGTCATAAGCACCGTCGCGTGCATCCAGAAGACAGGACCCCCTCACAATCAGCCCCCCAGGCGACTGCGAGAGGATCCACCCTTCTCCAAGAACACGCGAACACGATCCGCGGTACGTGGCGGGGCTTCTGTAACAGGAGGCGGGTTCCCGAACCGCCCCTCAGTGCTGACAGTGTCACGCAATCACGCTCAGCGATAGGGCCACCGTCAGGCGCGGCCGAAACCGGTCGGAACATTCCTCCGACCTCGTGGGACCGCCGGGGTCGTTCGGACTCATTGTCTACTGAGGAACTGTCCGACGCAGTGGGAGATCGAGCCGAGGTCAGCGAGCCACGCTGCGCTCCTGCTTGCATCCGCCCCCTATCGCCGGCCGACCTTCCGTGACACGCTGACGATAGGTCGGATTGGGCAACCCCGACCCCTCCGGAAGGAGCCCCGCCACGCCCCCGACGGTCTCAGATCTTCGAGCGTTCCTGTGTGGGTGGATCGTCTTGCAACTCCTGTGGGGGGTCGGTTGCGAGGGGATCCTGTCCCGTGACGATCAGCCCCTAGTATCACTTATCGGATCGACCTAGGGTCAGGCTCAGTGGGGACTCCGCCTGTGGCCACGTATCCCCCAATGCGCGCAACCTGGCGGGGTCCTCACGCACCCGCCACCACGTCTACCAGGAGCCTCGAAAACGCATGGGACACCTCACGATCGGAACGACCTCGGTCGTCTACGACGATCGCACTCTCGAGCACTTGGAGGCGGCGTTCACCACGAAGCTCCGCCGCCGCGAATCGTTCGTCTTCTCGTGGTCCACTCACCACAGCCTCGGAGGCGGGCGAGTGTCGGTGTGGCTCCACCCGGCGGTCAATCTCGAATACCGGTACTCCTTGCCCCGGGATGGTGGTCTGAACCTCGCGTGGGTAGACGCGTTGATCGTCGACGCCAACAGTCTCGGCGGAATGAGGGTCGTTCCCGAGCCCGGCGTTCGCGCCGCGTAGACACAGTCGGGGCCGCGAACTCCCCAGAAACGACGAAACTCCCATGGGCCGTATGACCGTGAGCGCTCGCCTACTCTTCTTCTCTTGGGGACTTTTTGGGAGCCTCAACGTGCCGGGGTCCTGCTACCCGGCGGTGAAGTGGATCCAGGCATCGGGAGGAAGCTCGGGACGGCCTGGAACAGGTTGGTGATCCAGTACCCAATGTTCGTCTGCGTTGGCCGCCACGGTCGACCAGAACAGCGAGGCCGTGGTGTTGCCGTCCTGGAATGCGACCGACCAGCGACCTGGGTATAAAGCCGTCACATACTCCACGGCAGCACGTCCTAGGCCGCTACGTCGACCGCCCCGCGCGATGAAGAAGCTGCTGATGACTCGTGTCCCAGCGTCAAGCCCTCGCACAACCGCGAAACCGACCGTCGCCGTGCCTACTCGGAAGACGAACGCCGCCCAGCGGGGGTTCGAGAGTGCAGCATCTAGCCGTTCTTGCCGAAACCGCCCGTGCTCGTCTGGAAGTGCATCCGTGAAAGTGGACATGTCATGCCTGAACATCGTCCACAGCCGTTCAAGTACGGGGCGATCCGACTCCGACGCAATGGTGACGATCAGCGAGTTGCGAGATGTGGTCATACAAAAAAGCCTCCGCCCGGATGGGCGAAGGCTTCGGTGGATATGCTATCGCGGTTCGGAGAGCTGACCTTGTGAGGCGGGCATCCGCTCGGTTCGCACCTTCGATGGTGCCGTCGTCCGGGAGGAGAGATGGACGCAGCGCCACACCTGCCACACAAGGTTGGTCACGGCTGACACGGTGATGAACAACATGAGAATCCATTGGGCGAGTGAGTAGCTCTCGTCCGCCGACGCCGTGACGATCATCAGTACGACCGTGAAGATGGCGACGAGCGACCAGACGATAGTCATCGCGATGCAAGACTTGCGCCCGCGCACGGTTTGCTTCTTTCTCACCCTTTCGAGCGTATGTCGTGTATCCGGCGGACGCGACCGATGTTCGGATCGCTCATGCGATGGGTCCGACCGCATCTTCATCCGGGGGCAGTTCAGGTGGCTACGTTCGCAGTCCCGACACTTCGTCGCCTCATTGCGGGGTACGCAGAGTACGAATACGCAAAAACCCCCGGATTCCCAGGGGTTCTAGCGGTTCAGTGGCTCCCCGGCTTGGACTCGAACCAAGAACCTATCGGTTAACAGCCGATTGCTCTGCCAATTGAGCTACCGAGGATCAGTTCCCCGCGAGCGGGCAACCCGACTATCGTATCAAAACCCGAGGGGTGCTCACGACATCATCCGCCGATTCTCGTCGCTTCGTCCGGGGTCCACAGCAGCGAGTCGAGATCCGCCCCCACTCCGACCGGGTGACCGGCGCGGATGACGAGCACCTGTGCCGCCAGCCCGGTGACGAACTCACGGTCGTTGGACATCGCGACGAGGGTCATACCGTCTTCTTGACGTCGGCGAAGAGCCTCGAGAACAGCCGGCCGCACGTCGACGTCGAGGTTGGCGTACGGCTCGTCTGCGATGAGCACCTCGGGGTCGAGCACCAGGCTGCGTGCGATCGCGACGCGCTGGCGCATTCCCGAGCTGAGCTCGTACGGGTACTTCGGCGACGATCCGATCGGCAGGTGCAGTTCGTCGAGAAGAGCGGCGACCCGCAGTGCCAGCGCGCGCTCGTTCACCCGACGATCGCGCGCCGTGATCGGTTCGGCGACGATCTCCGCCACCGTCAGCCGAGAGGGCAGTGCTGCGTTGGCGCCCTGCGCCAGGTAGCCGGTGCGGTACTGACGGATGCGGCGCTGCCTTCCTCGAGCCCGCAGCGAGATGCCGGCGACATGAGCGGATCCGCCGACGACCGACAGGTCACGGCCGTGGACTCCGGCCAGCGCGGCCGCGAGGCTCGACTTGCCCGACCCGGTCGCGCCCATGACCGCGAGTGCCCCGCCGGCGTCGACGCGCACCGAGACACCGTCGACCACTCGCAGCCCCGCCGACACCCGCTCGATCGACAGATCGTCGCAGACCACCCCGGCATCCCGAGCCTCTGACTCCACCATGCCTGTCATCCTCCCTGTCGCCACGTGCACCTGCTACTCGGTCTCGGTGAGCGCGCGTCGCAGCTGATCCAGATCGCGCAGCGCGACCCTCACGCGGCGACCCTCTTCGGAGTCGGGCGCGACACGCTGCACGGCGCCGAGCAGCTCAGCCTTCTCCCGGTCGATCGCCCGCAACCGGAGCCGACGGCACAGCGACGCGGTCGACGCCTTCGCCTCGACCTCCGTCAGCGCCGGGAACGAGGTCGTGAGCAGCTCAGCGGCGAGCGTGCGGTACGGCTCGCGCGTGGCATCCACGGCGTCCGTCGACCAGCCCACGCGTGCGCGATCGGGCTGCGCGACGATCGCCTGCCGCACGGCGTCGAGGGCCGGATGCTGCATCGGCAGGCCCAGCGCCGCCTCGAGCTCCGCCGAGTCGAGGGTGTGCCCGTACTGGAGGATCCCCATGATCGCGTCTCGCTCGAGCGCCACGGATGCCGTCCGCGGCAAGGTCGCGACCGTCACCCGGGTCGACTCCCCCGACGCGGCGCCCGCGACGTCGACCGGCGGTGACTCGTTGTCTCGCGAGGCGCGGCTCCCGCGCGCCGCGCGCTCGACCGCGGGAGTGACCTCACCCAGATCCATGCCGAGTTTGCGGGCGAGCACCCGCGTGTATCCGGGGCGCAGCGACGGGTCGCGGATCTCCGCCACGATCGGGGCGGCGGCCCGGAGCGCACCGACGCGGCCCTCGACACTTCCGAGATCGAAGCCGGTGAGCTTCTGGTCGATGACGAACTCGAACATCGGCGCTTTGGCATCCATCAGCGCCCGCACCGCACCATCGCCCTTGTTGAGACGGAGATCGCAGGGATCGAGGCCATCGGGAGCGACGGCGACATAGGTCTGCGCGGCGAAGCGCTTCTCGTCGGCGAACGCGCGGAGCGCCGCCTTCTGGCCGGCGGCGTCGGGGTCGAAGGTGAAGATGACCTCGCCCGAGGCGCTGTCATCGCCCATCACCCGGCGGAGGACGGAGATGTGATCGGAGCCGAACGCCGTGCCGCAGGTGGCGATCGCCGTCGTGACGCCCGCGAGATGGCATGCCATCACGTCGGTGTACCCCTCGACGACGACGACTCGGTGCGAACGGGAGACGTCCTTCTTGGCGAGGTCGAGCCCGTAGAGCACCTGGGCCTTCTTGTAGATCGGCGTCTCGGGGGTGTTCAGGTATTTCGGGCCCTGATCGTCGTCGTACAACTTTCGCGCGCCGAACCCGATCGTCTGACCGGTCAGGTCGCGGATGGGCCACACGACGCGCCCGCGGAAGCGGTCGTAGACGCCGCGCTGGCCCTGCGAGACCAGACCTGCGGTCGCCATCTCCTCGTCGGTGAACCCCTGCTTGCGGAGCGCATCGCGCATGTGGTCCCAGCCCTTGGGGGCGTAACCGACCCCGAAGTGCGCGGCAGCACCGGCGTCGAAGCCCCGCTCGCCGAGGAACCGGCGACCCGCCTCGGCTTCAGCGCTCGCGAGCTGAGACCGGAAGTACTCCGCCGCGGCGGAATTCGCCTGGTACAGCCGCGTGCGGCCGCTCGTCTCAGGTGCGGCGGCGCCGTCTTCGTAGTGGAGCGAGAACCCGATCCGACCGGCAAGACGTTCGACGCATTCCGTGAACGACAGGTGGTCCATCGCGCGGAGGAACGAGTAGACATCGCCCGACTCCCCGCAGCCGAAGCAGTGGTAGTACCCCACCTGGGGGCGTACATGGAAGCTGGGGCTCCGCTCATCGTGGAAGGGGCACAGACCCTTGAGCGAGCCCACTCCGGCCGACTTCAGCGCGACCCGCTCCCCCACGATGTCTGCGATGTTCGTCCGCGCTTTGACCTCGTCGACGTCAGCCTGACGGATGCGCGCCATCAGAGACCCTCGATCGGTTCGGGAAGGGCGAACCCGGGGGCGGCGACGTTGCGGGCACCGGTGTGCCAGAGCCCGAGTTCGCGCAGGTCGACGGGCCCGACGAGCACGGAGTGCCACTCGATCGCGAACCGGTCGGTCAGCGTAGCCACCTGATCGACGATGACGCGCGTGCGATCGGCGTCGGTCTCGGCGGCGGCGAAGTCGACGGCGTGCATGTGATCGAGATGCTCCGGACGCTCACGGAGAGCGGATGCCAGCCGCTTGAGCACCCGGCGCTGCTCCTTGTAGAGCCCCTTCCGCCCGTCGATCGACACCACGAAGGCGCCGATGGTGCCCTTCAGCACGGCCATCTCGGCCTCGATGACGCGCGGCACGATCATCCGGCCCCGGAACCGCGTCAGCGCGGGAGTGTCGTAGTGCTCGCGGGTCGCGGCGGTCGCGGCGCGCGCGAACCGACCGATGAACTCCGACGTCAGGTTCTTGAGGCGCGCGATCGAGGCGCGGGTCCCGTCGAAGTCGGTGACCCATTCGGGCAGCCGGAGGAGCCGGTACAGCGCGTCGGCGAGTTCGTCGCGGCTGAACCCGAGGCCCACCCACGACTGGATCGCCGTGAGGATCGCCTCGCGCTCCCGAGGATCAGCAAGGCGGCGCGGGTCGAGGTAGCCGTTGAGCACGGCGTCTTCGAAGTCGTGGACCGAGTAGGCGATGTCATCGGAGAGGTCCATGACCTCCGCCTCGATGCAGCGCACGCGACCGGGGGCGCCCTGCCGCATCCATGCGAACACCGCTTCGTCCTCGGCGTAGACCCCGAACTTCTGCCGTCCGCCGGGATCGGGGATCGCGTGCTCCGACGTCCACGGGTACTTGCAGGTGGCGTCGAGGCTCGCTCGGGTGAGGTTCAGCCCGACGCTGCGCCCCTCGGCGTCGACGACCTTGGGCTCGAGGCGGGCGAGGATCCGGAGCGACTGCGCGTTGCCCTCGAACCCGCCGATGTCTTCGGCCCAATCGTTGAGGGCGCGTTCGCCGTTATGCCCGAACGGCGGGTGGCCGAGGTCGTGGCTGAGGCACGCGGTGTCGACGACGTCGGGTGAGAGTTCGAGGGCGATCGCCAATTCGCGACCCACCTGCGCGACCTCGAGCGAATGCGTGAGCCGGTTCCGCGCGAAGTCGGCCGGGCTCGCCGGGCTCAGGACCTGCGTCTTCGCGGCGAGGCGGCGAAAGCCGGCCGAGTGCAGCACACGCGCACGGTCGCGCGCGAAACCGTCGCGCTGCGAGCGATGCTGCTCGGGGTGGAACCGCTCTGCGTCGTGATCGTCGTAGCCGGCCGGGCGCCCCGAGGCGATGCCGACCCCGCTGGCCAGCTCAGCCACCACTGGTGTCGAGTTCCGCAGCGGCGAGGGCGAGGGATGCCGCGTCGCCGAGCTCCTTCGAGTCCAGCCATCCGTCGGGCAGGGCTGGCCGCTTCGGCGTGCCGGCGCGTCCGCGCTGACCCTCGGCAGCCTCACCGGGATAGGGCGCATCGAGGTCGAGCGTGGCGAGGAGGTCGTCGATCTCCTCGAGCGTCGACGCGGTCGCGAGCTTCGCGCGGAGCTCGCCGCCCACGGGGTACCCCTTGAAGTACCAGGCGACGTGCTTGCGGATGTCGCGGCATCCGCGTCCTTCGTCCTCGAAGAACTCGACGAGCAGCTCTGCATGACGGCGGAACGCCGCGGCGACGAACCCGAGCGTGGCATCGACGGCAGGAGCGGTGTGGCCCGATCCGAGCTCCCGGGCCAAGTCGCCGAACAGCCACGGCCGCCCCAGGCACCCGCGACCGACGACGACGCCGTCGCAGCCGGTCTCGGTCATCATGCGGCGCGCGTCGGCCGCCGACCAGATGTCGCCGTTTCCGAGCACGGGGATGCTCGTGACGGTCTCCTTCAGCTTCGCGATCGCCGACCAGTCGGCGGTGCCGGAGTAGAACTCGGATGCCGTGCGGGCGTGCAGAGCGACGGCGGCGACTCCCGCGCCCTCCGCGATGCGCCCCGCCTCGAGGTAGGTGAGGTGATCGGCGTCGATGCCTTTGCGCATCTTCACCGTCAGCGGGAGGTCGCCTGCCGCGCGCGCGGCGCGCTCGACGATCTCGCGGAACAGGCCGGTCTTCCAGGGCAGCGCCGCTCCCCCGCCCTTGCGGGTGACCTTCGGCACCGGGCAGCCAAAGTTCAAGTCGATGTGGTCGGCGTGGCCCTCTTCGGCGATGATGCGGACCGCGGCCTCGACCGTCGTCGGGTCGACGCCGTACAGCTGGATCGAGCGCGGTGTCTCGGACTCGTGGTGCCGGATCAGACGCATCGTCGTGGCGTTGCGCTCGACGAGGGCGCGGGTCGTGATCATCTCGCTCACGTAGAGTCCCGCGCCGTACTCACGGCACAGGCGGCGGAAGGCGGTGTTCGTGATGCCCGCCATCGGCGCCAGCACGACCGGCGCATCGAGAACGAGCGGGCCGATGCGCAGGGGCGCGGGCGGGGCGAGGGTGGTCGACATATCCATCTCATTCTCCCAGACCTGGGGCGGGAGCGGGACGACCGGCGGTCCTATCGTGGAATCATGCCTGAGACTCCTGCGATCACCGAGATCCCGTTCACCACCGCTGACGGGAAGGAGGCGACACTGAGCGAGCTGGGCGACAAAGCGTTCCTGATCGTCAACGTCGCGTCGAAGTGCGGACTGGCTCCCCAGTACGAGCAGCTCGAGGAGCTCCAGAAGACGTACGGCGACCGCGGCCTGCAGGTCGTCGGGTTCCCGTGCAACCAGTTCATGGGCCAGGAGCCGGGCTCGATGGACGAGATCCTCGACTACTGCGCCGTCAACTGGGGCATCACCTTCCCGATCATGGACAAGGTGAAAGTCAACGGATCGAACGCCGCACCGCTCTACAAGGCGCTGAAGAAGACGACGAACGCCGAGCGGGCCAAGGGCCCCGTCATGTGGAACTTCGAGAAGTTCCTCGTCACGCGCGACGGTCAGCTGCACCGCTTCCGCCCGCAGACCAAGCCCAACGAGCCCGAGGTCATCGCGGCGATCGAGTCCGCTCTCGCCTGAGCTTCCTCACCCGATCGACGCGATGCCGCCGCAGGCCTCGGCCGCGGCGGCATCCGTCGTCTCCACGTGCGGCAGCAGCCTCAGGATGCTGCGGGAGCCTCGGCGCGCTCGGCCCATACCTGGCGGGCGATCTGTGCGAACGCGGCCGGCGGCTGCGCGCCGCTGACGCCGTACTTGCCGTCGATCACGAAGAACGGCACACCCTGGATGCCGTAGGCCTGCGCCTGCGCCTGGTCGGCGCGCACGGCGTCGAGGTACCGGCTCGACTCGAGCGCCTCGCGCACCTCGCCGGCGTCGAGGCCCGCCTCAGCGGCGAGGTCGACGAGGTCGTCGACGCGGCCGACGTGACGGCCTTCGACGAAGTACGCGGCCATGATGCGTTCGGTGAGCTCGGGCTGCACGCCCTTCTCCTTGGCGAAGTGCAGCAGCTCGTGCGCCTTCACGGTGTTGGTGTGCTTGAGGAGGTCGTAGCGGTAGCCGAGTCCTGCCTCGGCCGCGACGCCGGTCACCCGCGCAATCATCTGCTCGACCTCGGCGGCGGGCAGTCCGCGGTGCCCGGCGAGGAAGTCGGCCTCGCTGCCGTCGAAGTCGACGGGCGTGTCGGGCGACAGCTCGTAGGAGTGGAAGGTCACCTCCACTCGGGGGGCATCGGAGTCGGCGGCCGTCTCGGCCAGTCCCGACTCCAGGTTGCGCTTGCCGATGTAGCACCAGGGGCAGGCGATGTCACTCCACACGTCGATCTTGATGGCATCCGTCACATCCCGTGCAACGTCGGCACCACGCCGCGCTATTCCGCCCCGCGGCGTCGGGTTTCAGGCCGTCGGGGCGTCCTTGGCGCCGCCGAAGCGCCGATCGCGTGACAGGTAGAGCTCGATGGCCCCCCACAGGTCGGTGCGGGAGAAGTCCGGCCACAGCGTGTCGAGGAAGACCATCTCCGCGTAGGCGGCCTCCCACAGCAGGAAGTTGGAGGTCCGCTGCTCGCCGCTGGAGCGGATGAAGAGATCGACGTCGGGCATGTCCGGCACGTACAGGTGCCGGCGGAGCGTCTTCTCGGTGATCGCCGACGGCTTGAGCCTGCCCTTCGCGATCTCCTCGCCCATCGCGCGCATCGCGTCGACGATCTCGTGGCGTCCGCCGTAGTTGACGCACATCGTCAGCGTCAGCCCGGTGTTGCCCGCCGTCAGCTCCTCGGCGTGCTGGAGCTCCTTGATGACCGATCCCCACAGGCGCGGCTTGCGGCCGGCCCAGCGGATGCGGACATCCCATTCGTTGAGCTGGTCGCGCCGCCGATGCAGCACGTCGCGGTTGTACCCCATGAGGAAGCGCACCTCTTCGGGCGAACGCGCCCAGTTCTCCGTCGAGAACGCGTAGACGCTGAGGTGCTTCACGCCCGCCTGCACCGCACCGGCGACGACGTCGAGCAGCACTTCCTCGCCGGCGCGGTGCCCCTCGATGCGGGTGAGTCCGCGGCGGTTCGCCCAGCGACCGTTGCCGTCCATGACGACCGCGACGTGGTCCGGCACACCGTTCCGCGGGAACGCCGGCGGGTGGATGCCGGTCCAGTCGAGTGGCCGATAGGGGACGGCGTCGCGGTGCGTGTACGGCTTCGGGCTCATCGAGGCGCCTCCAAGTGCGACATGGAACGGATACCGCGCTCGAGATGCCACTGCGCGTACGCGGCGACGAGGCCCGAGGATGCCGCGGTGGCGCCGTCGGAGGCGCCGTCGACGACATCCCACTCCCCGGCGATGAGAGCCCGGAGCAGGCCTCCGGTCTCCGGCGACATGCGTGCGGAGCCTGCGGGAGCGCAGGCGCTGCAGACCACACCGCCCATCTGCGCGACGAACCAGTCGTGCGGCCCCGGAACGCCGCAGCGGGCGCACTCGCCGAGCGACGGGGCCCAGCCCGAGAGCGACATGACCCGCAAGAGGTAGGAGTCGAGCACCGACCGCGACGCGTGGTCGCCCCGCGCGAGGGCGCGGAGCCCGCCGACGAGCAGGAGATACTGCTGCGGCGTCGCCTCGGACTCGTTCAGCCGGTCGGCCGTCTCGGCCATCGCGTAGGCCGCCGTGTACCGGTCGTAGTGGGTGGCGATGTCGGCCCCGTACGCGCCGATCGACTCGGCCTGCTGGACGATGTCGAGCGAGCGGCCCTTGTAGAGCTGGACGTCGGCCACCATGAAGGGCTCGAGCCGCGCCCCGAAGCGCGACGACGTGCGCCGCACCCCTTTGGCGACGGCGCGCACCTTGCCGTGATGACGGCTGAGCATCGTCACGATGCGGTCCGCCTCCCCCAGCTTGTGGGTTCGCAGGACCACGACGTCGTCGCGGTAGGTGGGCACCCTCCATTATCTCGCGACCAGGCACAATGAAGGCGTGACCGAGCCGCAGTTCCTCATCCCCCTCTGGGCCGACCTCCTGGCCGTCGGCCTCGGCGGCATCCAGGGGGCCCTGTTCGCATCGGGGTTCGTCGGGCAGCGCCGACTCGACCTCCTCGGAGTCGCGATCATCGGCATCGTCATGGGGCTCGGCGGCGGTCTCGTGCGCGACCTGCTCCTGAATACGACGCCCGCCTCGCTCGAGAGCAACTGGTACCTGCCGACGGCGACCCTGGCGGCACTGTTCGGGATGCTGCTGGCCAACGTGTTCCAGCGACTCAACGGCATGATCGTCGCGCTCGACGCGGTCGTGATCGGAATGTTCGGCGCGTTCGGCACGACGAAGGCCCTCGCCCTCGGATTGCCTCCCGTTCCCGCGATCTTCGTCGGGGCGTGCGCCGCCGTCGGCGGTGGTCTTCTCCGCGACGTGTTCATGGGCCTGCCCGTCGCCATGATGCACGTCGGCTCGCTCTACGCGGTCGCCGCGGCGGCGGGCTGCGCCGTGCTCGTCGCGCTCGACGCGTTCGGGCTGTCGGCCGTGCCCGCCGCCCTCATCTGCATCGGGGTGACCGCCGTCATCCGTGTGCTCGCGGTGGTCTTCGACATCTCGCTGCCCGAGCAGCGCGCGGTCTACCGACGGAAGGTCGCCGTCGAGACGTCGACCATCCCGATCATCCGTCCCTGACGACTCTCCGGCCGGAGCGGCTCAGACGCCGGCGAGCTCGCCGGCGTCTGACGCGGCCGCCGAGCGGGATCGGATCGCGCGGTTGACCGCCGACACGATCGCCTTCAGGCTCGCCGTCGAGATGTCGCCGTCGATGCCGACGCCCCACAGGCGCTGGTCGTCGACTTGGAGCTCGACGTACGCCGCCGCGTGAGCGTCACCGCCCGCGCCGAGCGTGTGCTCGACGTAGTCGTAGAGCGAGATGTCGAACCCTCGCTCGTGCAAGACGCTGAGGAACGCCGCGATCGGTCCGTTGCCCGTTCCCGCCGCGGTGACCCGCTCGTCACCGTCACGCAGCGTGACGTCGAGGGTGATCGCCCCCGACATGTCGCTCTGCGTTCCCGTCGACAGCAGCTCGAACCGGCCCCACTTCGCGTCGGACGCGGATGCCGGCAGGTACTCGTCGGAGAAGATCGACCAGATCTGACCGCTCGAGACCTCGCCGCCCTCGGCATCCGTCTTGGCCTGCACGACACCGGAGAACTCGATCTGCAGCTTGCGGGGCAGGTCGAGCGCGTGATCCGACTTCAGCAGGTAGGCGACGCCACCCTTGCCCGACTGCGAGTTGACGCGGATGACCGCCTCGTACGACCGGCCGAGGTCCTTCGGGTCGATCGGCAGGTAGGGCACGGCCCACTCGATCTCGTCGATGTGCCGGCCCTCCGCCTTCGCGCGGGCCTCCATCGCCTCGAAGCCCTTCTTGATGGCGTCCTGGTGCGAGCCGCTGAAGGCGGTGAAGACGAGATCTCCCGCCCAGGGGCTCCGCTCGGGCACCGGCAACTGGTTGCAGTACTCGGCGGTGCGCTTGACCTGGTCGATGTCGCTGAAGTCGATCTGCGGGTCGATGCCCTGCGTCAGCAGGTTGATGCCCAGCGCGACCAGATCGACGTTGCCGGTGCGCTCACCGTTGCCGAAGAGGCAGCCCTCGATGCGGTCGGCACCGGCCATGTAGCCGAGCTCGGCCGCGGCGATCGCCGTGCCGCGATCGTTGTGGGGGTGGAGCGACAGGATGACGTTCTCGCGATGCGCCAGGTGACGGCTCATCCACTCGATCGAATCGGCGTAGACGTTCGGCGTGGCCATCTCCACCGTGGCGGGCAGGTTGATGATGACCTTGCGCTCGGGCGTGGGCTCGAAGACCTCGATCACCTGGTTGCAGACGTCGACAGCGAACTCCAACTCGGTGCCGGTGTAGCTCTCGGGCGAGTACTCGTAGTAGACGGCCGTCTCGGGGATCGTCTTCTCGTACTCGCGGCACAGGCGCGCGCCGTCGAGAGCGATGTCGATGATTCCCTGTTGGTCGGTGCGGAACACGACCTCCCGCTGCAGGATGCTCGTCGAGTTGTAGAGGTGCACGATCGCCTGCTTCGCGCCGGCGATCGACTCGTAGGTGCGCTTGATGAGGTGCTCGCGCGCCTGGGTCAGCACCTGGATCGTGACGTCATCGGGGATCAGGCCATCGTCGATCAGCTGACGGACGAAGTCGAAGTCGGTCTGGCTCGCGCTCGGGAACCCGACCTCGATCTCCTTGTAGCCCATCTTCACGAGCAGTTCGAACATGACGCGCTTGCGCTCGGGGCTCATCGGGTCGATCAGCGCCTGGTTGCCGTCGCGCAGGTCGACGGCGCACCAGCGGGGGGCGACCTCGATCCGCTTCGTCGGCCAGGTGCGGTCGGGGAGGTCGACGCGGATCAGATCGGAGTACGGACGGTACTTGTGGATCGGTGCGTTCGAGGGCTTCTGGTTGTTTCGCATGATGTGGCTTCTTCTCTCGTCATCGTGGTTCGGGCCCACGGAAAGCTCCGCGACGAGAGTGGCCCTGTTAGTGCGAGGTCTCGTCGCGGCAGCTAAGGAGAAGAAGCGTGCCTGCGCGCATGCGACCCACGTTACACCGGAAAAGCGGCGAGACCACCTGAGACGATCCGCGCAGGGCCGACACTCTCCAGACATGATGCACCGTCACCTCGCGGCCGGCCTCCTGTTGGGCGCCGCTCTTCTGCTCACCTCGTGCGCCACGCCTGCCGCCCCGGGCTCCGCGCCGGATGCCCCGGTCGGCAGCGCTCTCGGCTCGCTGTGGCCCGGACCGCCGAGCGGAGAGGTCGTCGCCCAGGGAATGGTGCTCGACACCGGCGACTCCCCCGAGCTCTGCCTGGGCGCGGTGGCCGAATCAGCACCGACGCAGTGCAGCGGGATCCCGCTCGAGGGGTGGACGTGGGAGGGTGTCGACGGAGCCGAGACGATGAGCGGACAGACCTGGGGCTCCTACGCCGTGCAGGGAACGTACGACGGCGAGACGTTCACCGTCACCCAGCCCCCGGTGTTGCTGGCCCTCTACGACCCGATGAAGCCCGCCGACCCCACCGGCGGGAAGACCGGGTCGGGCACCGCCGAGGAGCTTCAGACGATCAGCGACACCCTGCCGGACGCCCTCGCCGAAAGCTACCTGGGGTCGTACACCGACGACCGCGGATGGCTGTGGGTCGACGTCGTCTGGGACGACGGGACATTCCAGGATGCGGCCGACGCCGATTTCGGCGACGGCAAGGTCGTCGTCAACTCGGCGCTGCGCGCTGTCGGCTGAGCCGCGACCGGTGCGGGTCAGGTGACGAGCGCGAGCTTGCCGCCGGCGTGCCCCGACATCAGGTGGGCCGCCGCATCTCGAGCTTCGGCGAACGCGTAGGTCCGGACGACCGGAACCTCGAGAAGGCCGCGGCCGGCGAGGTCGACGAGTGCGCCTCGGACGCCGTCGCGGAACTCGGCGCTCGCTCTCTTCATCCCGCCGATCGCGACGATCCCGTCGGACTCCACGCGGTCGGGTCGGACGATCGTGATGATGCGGCGGGTGTCGGCGACGAGGGCGAGGGAGGCATCGATCGCCTCATCGGTGCCGACGGCGTCGAGCGCCGCGACGAAGGTGCCACCGGCCTCGCGTGCACGCTCGACGAGCCCATCACCGTAGGCGATCGGCATCCCGCCGTACTGCCGGACCATGCCCGCGCTCGCATCGCTCGCTGTTCCGACGACACGGATGCCGCGCAGCGCCGCCTGCTGGAGGAAGCTGACCCCCACGGCCCCCGACGCGCCGTGGAGGAGAACGGTGTCACCGTCGGCCGCGCCGCTGAGCTCGAGCATCTCGGCGGCCGTCGCGCCGGCGAGCAGGAGCCCTGCTGCCGCGGCGTGACTCAGCGGTGCGGGTTTCGCGAAGACCTTCGACGCGGGCACCGTGAGCTCGGTCGCGTAGCCGCCCGAGACCCGGAACGCCACGACCTCGTCGCCCACGACCGCGGCGCCGGAACCGATCTCCGTGTTGGCGCCGATCGCGGCGATCTCCCCCGACACCTCGTAGCCGAGCGGCACCGGGAAGGCACTCCCCGGGCGGGCGCTGTGCTTGACGTCGGCGGGATTCATCCCGGCGGCACGCACGCGGATCGTCACCTCACCCGCCTCAGGGGGCGCGACATCCACCTCGCGGAGCTCCCAGGACGAGATCCCGTCCGGGCCGGTGGCGAACCATGCCTGTGCCATGCGCGTCTCCTTCGTCGAACCGATCAGAAGCCGAGGCGACCCAGCTGCTTCGGGTCGCGCTGCCATTCTTTCGCGACGCGGACCCGAAGCGAAAGGAACACCCGGCCGCCGACGAGAGGCTCGATGCCGGCGCGGGCCCGCGATCCGACGTCGGCCAGGCGCGAGCCCTTGTGACCGATGATGATCGCCTTCTGGCTGTCGCGCTCGACCACGATGTTCGCGTAGATGTCGGTCAGGTCGGTGCCCTCGCGGGCCGCGATGTCCTCGACCGTGACCGCGATCGAGTGGGGAAGCTCGTCGCGCACGCCCTCGAGCGCAGCCTCGCGGATGATCTCCGCGATCCGGTCGTCGATGGTCTCGTCGGTGACGATTCCCGCGGGGTAGAGCGGCGGGCCCTTCGGCATGAGCTTCAGCAGCTCGTCGCCCAGGATGTCGAGCTGGTCGTCGGTGACGGCCGAGAGCGGGATGACGGCGTCCCAGTCCTCACGGAGGGCGTTGACTTCGAGCAGGCGCTCCGTGATCTGATCGCGCGAGGCGATGTCGACCTTGGTGACGATGGCGACCTTCTTCGCGCGGCGGTATCCGTCGAGCGACGCGGCGATCCGGCGATCACCGGGGCCGACCTTCTCGTTCGCGGGGACGAGGAAGCCGATCGCGTCGACGTCGCCCAGCACCTGCTCCACGAGATCGTTCAGGCGCTGCCCGAGGAGCGTCCGGGGCTTGTGGATGCCCGGGGTGTCGACGATCACGAGCTGGCCGCCCGGACGGTTGAGGATGCCGCGGATGGCGCGGCGGGTCGTCTGCGGTTTGTCGCTCGTGATGGCGACCTTCTCGCCGACGAGGGCGTTGGTCAGCGTCGACTTGCCGACGTTCGGTCGTCCGACGAACGTCACGAAACCCGATCGTTCGGTCATGGTCACTCCGATCCCCGCGAGACGCGGATCTCTCCGGTACGGGTGGAAAGGATGGGGTCGCCGTCGTCGGGCGCGGCGGCGCGTTCGACGAAGACGGTGGCAAGGCCGCGGCCGCGGCCGCGCGAGGTGCCGCCGGTCATGATGAGGCCACCGGCTTCGACGCGGGCGCCGGGCACCGGCACGCTGCCGAGCGCCTTGCCGAAGAAGCCGCCGATCGAGTCGACGTCGTCGTCTTCGAGTTCGATGTCGAACAGTTCGCCGACCTCATCGAGGGCGAGGCGCGTGCTGACGCGGTATCGGCCGTCGCCGAGGTCCGAGACCTCGGTCGATCGAGGGTCGTACTCGTCGGCGATCTCGCCCACGAGCTCTTCGATCAGGTCCTCGAGAGTCACCAGCCCCGACACGCCGCCGTACTCGTCCACGACGAGGCAGACATGGACGGCTTCGCGCTTCATCTGCTGCAGAAGCGTCTCGGCGCGCATCGACTCAGGCACGAAGACCGCGGGGCGGGCGATCTGAGCCACCCGGACACCGCGCCACGCGCTTTCGTCGCGGAACGCGAACTGCACGAGGTCCTTCAGGTAGACCACACCGATGATGTCATCGGCCTCGCCGTCGGCGATCGGGATGCGCGAGACGCCCTTGTCGAGGAAGAGCGCCATCGCCTCCTGCGTCGACGCCGCGGCATCCATCGTCACCATGTCGGTCCGCGGCACCATGACGGCGCGCACGAACCGATCGGTGAAATCGAAGACCGAGTGGATCAGCGAGCGGTCGTCCTCCTCGATGAGGTCCTGCGAGGCGGCCTCGTCGACCATGCTCAGCAGCTGTTCCTCCGACGAGAACGTCGTGTTCCGGTGGATGCCGGGAGTCAGCCGGTCGCCGACGACGACGAGCAGGTGCGCGAAGGGGCCGAGGACGATCCGCGCCCCCCGGACGATCGGCGCGCACACCCGGAGGAAGGCCTTCGAGTGCTGTCTGCCGACGGCGCGAGGCGACGCCCCGACGAGCACGAACGACGTGATCGTCATCACGATCACCGCCGCCAGCATCGCCCACCAGATGTTGTCGAACAGGAGCATGAACACGACGGTCACGAGCACAGCCGCGGCGGTCTCGGCCAGGATCCGGATGAAGACCACGGCGGTCCGGTGCGCATCCGGGTCTGCGGCGATGCGCAGGAGAGCCGCGCGCGAGCGGGCGGAGTCCGCGAGGTCGGCGAGGTCGGCCCGCGACGTCACATCGAGCGCGGCCTCCAGCGAGGCCATGAGGCCGCCGAGCGCGACCAGGGCGACCGCGGCGACGAGGAGAAGGGCCTCGGTCATGCGCGGCGTCGGCGCTCAGCGGCGCGGAACGAACCGATCAGTTCCTTCTGGAGTCCGAACATCTCACGCTCTTCCTCTGGCTCCGCGTGATCGAAGCCGAGCAGGTGGAGGAGACCGTGCGTCGTGAGGAGGATCAGCTCGTCGACGGTCGGGTGGCCGGCGGCCGTCGCCTGCGTCTCGGCGACCTGCGGGCACAGCACGATGTCGCCGAGGAGCCCTGGGGGCGTCGGCATCTCGTCGGTGCCGGGACGCAACTCGTCCATCGGGAAGCTCAGGACGTCGGTCGGACCGGGCTCGTCCATCCACTGCACGTGGAGGGCCTCCATCGCACCCTCATCGACCAGCAGGATCGCGAGATCGGCGTCGGGGCTGACGTTCAGCTCGGCCAGATTGTGCTCGGTGAGTCGGAGCAGGACGGTCTCGTCGATCTCGACCCCCGACTCGTTGGTGATCTCGATCGTCATGAACGTCCTCGCTTGGGCTGCCGGTCGCGGGGACCGTTCGGTCGAAGGGTGGTGCGCCGCTCGGCGCGGTTCGCGAACTCGCTCGCCTCGTCGCGGTCACGACGGGCAGCGAGGCGCTCCTCGTCGTACACCGTGTAGGCATCGACGATGCGGCCCACGAGGGTGTGACGCACGACGTCGGCGCTCGTGAGGGTGGCGAAGTGGATGTCCTCGATGTCTTTGAGCACGCGAGTGACGAGTCGGAGGCCCGATGCGCCCTGCGGCAGGTCGACCTGGGTGATGTCGCCGGTGACGACCATCCGGGTTCCGAACCCGAGCCGGGTGAGGAACATCTTCATCTGCTCGGGCGTCGTGTTCTGCGCTTCGTCGAGCACGACGAACGAGTCGTTGAGCGTGCGTCCGCGCATGTACGCGAGCGGGGCGACCTCGATCGTGCCCGATGCCATGAGCTTCGGCACGAGCTCGGGGTCCATCATCTCGTTCAGCGCGTCGTACAGGGGGCGCAGATACGGGTCGATCTTGTCGGTGAGCGTGCCGGGCAGGAAGCCCAGGCGCTCCCCCGCCTCGACGGCAGGACGCGTCAGGATGATGCGGCTGACCTCCTTGCGCTGCAGGGCCTGCACGGCCTTCGCCATTGCGAGGTAGGTCTTACCGGTGCCGGCAGGGCCGATGCCGAAGACGATCGTGTTCTCCTCGATCGCGTCGACGTAGTCCTTCTGGCCCATCGTCTTGGGTCGGATGACCTTGCCGCGCGAAGAGAGGATCGCCTCTCCGAGCACCTCGGACGGGCGCACACCGGCATCCGATCGGAGGATCCTGCTCGACTGGGTGACGTCGCTCGGATCGAGCCCCTGGCCGGCGCGGGCCATGCCGATCAGTTCGTCGACGAGCTCGCGCGCCGCGGCCACGGCATCCGCGTCGCCGGTGAGGGTGATCTCATTGCCCCGCACGTGCACCTGCACGTCGGGGTGCTCCCGCTCGACGGTGCGCAGCAGGCGGTCCTGCGGACCGAGCAGCTGAACCATCGCGACGCCGTCCGCGTAGATGCGGTCGACGGTGTTCTCGGTGTCGTCAGGCACCCAGACTCCCTTCACTGAGACCGCCGCCGAGAACGTGCGCGTGCACGTGGAAGACGGTCTGGCCGGCGTCCTCGCCGGTGTTGAAAACCAATCGGAAGTCGCCGCCGGCATGTTCGGCGGCGACGGAGTTGGCCAAGCCCACGACCTCTGCGAGGAGGGCCGGGTCACCGGCGGCCAGCTCGACGACGTTGCGGTACTTCGCCGTCTTGGGGATCACGAGCAGATGGACCGGAGCCTGAGGCGCGATGTCACGGATGGCGAACGCGTTGTCGGTTTCGGCGATGATCTCTGCGGGGATCTCTCCGTCGAGGATGCGGGTGAAGACCGATGGCTCGCTCATCCCCCCAGTCTAGTCGCGGCCTCCCGGGCCGGGCAGGGTCACCAGCGCCCCAGCGCGGCGTTCACGAGCGCCAGAGCGACCGGACCTGCCGTCGAGGTCCGGAGCACCGTCTCCCCCAGCCGCACGAGCGTCGCGCCCGCCGATTCGAGCGCTGCGAGCTCGTCCGGAGCGATACCGCCCTCCGGCCCCACGATCAGCAGCACATCCCGGGTGTCGCCCTCGTCGAAGCGCACCGAGGTCAGCGTGTCGGATGCCGTCGGCTCCAGCACCAGGGCCCGCGCACCCGATGCCCGGGCGGCGAGGTCGCGCGTCGTGGCGGGCGGCGTGACCTCGGCCAGCCAGTCGCGGTGCGCCTGCTTGGCCGCCTCACGGGCGATGGCGTCCCAGCGGGCGACGCCCTTCGCCGCCTTGGCCGGATCCCACCGCGACACGCTCCGAGCGGCCTGCCACGGGACGATCTCGTCGACGCCCAGCTCGGTGGCTGCCTGCACCGCGAGTTCGTCGCGATCGCCCTTCGCGAGGGCCTGCACGAGCACGGTGCGGGGAACAGCGGCCGGCGTCTCGACGCGGTCGAGGACGTCGACGACGACCTCCTTCGGAGCAACGGCTGCCACGGCGCCGGTGAGTCGGACGCCGCGGCCGTCGCCGACGGTGACCGTCTCCCCCACCCGCACCCGGCGGACGGCCGCCGCGTGATGGGCCTCTGCGCCGGTCAACGTGACGGCGCCGCCCGGATGGGCGTCGCTCGCCTCGTCGATCACGAAGTGGAGGGCCACCGGGTCACCGCTTGAACTTGTCGCGCAGCTTCGCGAAGAGGCCCGGGTGGAACTCGGCGAGGTGCGGCGGCGCGGGCTTCGTCCGCTTCGCCAGCTCCTGGACGAGGGCGCGCGACTTCGGGTCGAGGTGCGCCGGCGTGACGACCTGCACGCCGACCCGGAGGTCACCGCGCTGACCGCCGCGCAGCGGCGTGATGCCGCGACCGCGGATCGTGAGCTCGTCGCCCGCCTGCACACCCGAGCGGATGTCGAGGTCGACCGAGCCGTCGAGGGAGTCGATCGACACGCTCGTGCCGAGGATGGCGTCGACCATCGAGACCTCGAGCGTCGCGAGCAGATCGTCGCCGTCACGGCTGAAGACCTCGTGCGGCTCGACCGTCACCTCGAGGTACAGATCGCCGTTCGGTCCGCCGGCGGGGCCGACCTCGCCCGAACCGGGGAGCTGGAGCCGCAGACCGCTTTCGACGCCCGCGGGGATGTCGAGCGACACGGTGCGGCGTGAGCGGACGCGCCCCTGCCCCTGGCAGGTGGAGCACGGGTACGGGATCGTCGTGCCGTAGCCCTGGCAGGTGGTGCACGGCTGGGAGGTCATGACGTTGCCGAGGAGGCTGCGGACGGCGCGCTGGATCTGGCCCGACCCGTGGCAGATGTCGCACGTGACCGGCTGGGTGCCCGGCTGGCAGCACGACCCCTGACAGGTGTCGCACAAGACCGCGGTGTCGACCTCGATGTCACGGTGGACGCCGAACACCACGTCGCCGAGCGAGAGGTCGACGCGCACGAGCGCGTCCTGGCCGCGTTCGCGCCGCGACCGAGGACGACCCGCGCGGGTTCCGCCGCCGCCCCCGCCGAAGAAGGTCTCGAAGATGTCGCTGAAGCCGCCGAAGTTCGCGCCGCCGGCACCGCCGAAGCCGCCGTCGCCGCCCATGTCGTAGCGCTGGCGCTGCTCGGGGTCGCTCAGCACGTCGTACGCGTGCGTGACCGATTTGAAGCGCTCGGATGCGTCCTCGCCGGGGTTCACGTCGGGGTGCAGCTGGCGCGCCAGACGCCGGTATGCCTTCTTGATCTCGTCCGGGCTCGCGTCGCGTTCGACGCCCAGGACCTCGTAGTGGTCAGCCACATTCGCCTTTCCGGCCCGCAGGCCGATCAGTTCAGCGCGCCTTCTCGTCTTCCTCGAGAAGGCGGCTCAGATAATGCGCGACGGCGCGAACCGACGCGAGATTGCTGGGATAGTCCATGCGGGTCGGCCCGAGCACGCCCAGGCGCGCCCGCGACCCGACGACGTCGTAGTCGCCCACGACGACCGACGCCTCGGCGAGACCGAAGGCCTCGTTCTCGCGGCCGATGCTCGTCGCCAGCCCCTGCTCGTCGGCGACCATCTCGCCCATGAGGCGCAGCAGGGTCACCTGCTCTTCGATCGCCTCCAGCAACGGGTAGATGCTGCCGCGGAAGTCGGACTCGCGACGCGCGAGCGTCGCTGATCCCGCCATGACCAGGCGGTCGTGGCGGAACTCCTCGAGCTCCTCGCCGAGGGTCCGGAGCACGATGCGGGTGTTGTCGTCGCGGCCGGTCTGATCTGCTTCGTCGAGCAGACGCGCGATCGCCGCGGCGCCGTCACGCACGCTCGCACCGGTCAGCAGCGCGGCCATCGCGCTCTTGAGGCGCACGGTGTCGTCGTCCGAGGGCTCGGATGCGAGGAACGCGACGCGCTGCGAGACGCGACCCGTGTCGGTGACCACGATGACGACGGCGCGAGTGCCGCCCAGGTGGACGACCTCGACGTGCGAGACGTTCGCTCGCGCGAAAGACGGGTACTGGACGATCGCGACCTGTCCGGTGAGCCGAGTGAGGGTGCGGACGGTGCGGACGAGAAGGTCGTCGAGGTCGCCGGTGTCTTCGAGGAAGGCCCCGATCGCCGAACGCTGGGCAGGGCTCAGCGGTCTCAGCTCAGCGAGGTGGTCGACGAAGACGCGGTACCCCTTGTCCGTCGGGACGCGCCCCGAGGAGGTGTGCGGGGCCGCGATGAGGTCCTCGTCTTCGAGCAGCGCCATGTCGTTGCGGATCGTCGCGGCCGAGACGCCGAACTGGTGACGGTCGACGATCGCCTTGCTGCCGACGGGCTCGCGCGTGTCGACGTAGTCCTGAACGATGGCGCGAAGCACTTGCAGGCCGCGTTCCGAGACCATGACTCCTCCTCCGCTGGCACTCTCGATCAACGAGTGCCAATTCTACCGCGCGGCGAAGGAGATGCGGGGATCACGCGGTCAACGCGCGGACGACGGCGTCGGCGAGCAGCCGGCCGCGCCGCGTGAGGACCACCCGTCCGGCGATGGCGGCGGCGCCATCGATGAGGCCGTCGGCGATGAGGGATGCCACGGCCCGCCGTCCGGCATCCGTCGCCTCCGACACGGCCACGCCCTCGACGATCCGCGAGCGCAGCAGGATGTCCTCGAGGCGCCTCGCCTCTTCGTCCGGCCGCTCCCGGCCCGCGGCGGGCGACTCCCCCGCCGCAAGACGCTGCGCGTAGGCGGCGGGATGCTTGACGTTCCACCAGCGGAGACCACCGACGTGACTGTGCGCGCCGGGGCCGAACCCCCACCAGTCGGTGCCCCGCCAGTAGGAGAGGTTGTGCCGCGAGCGCTGGCTCTCACTCGTCGCCCAGTTGGACACCTCGTACCAGCCGTAGCCCGCACCGGCGAGGAGTTCATCGGCCAGCTCGTACATGTCGGCCTGGAGGTCGTCGTCCGGAGCGGGGACCTCGCCCCGGCGAATCTGACGCTCGAGCTTCGTCCCGTCCTCGACGATGAGCGCGTAGGCCGAGACGTGATCGGGAGCCAGCGCGATCGCCGTGTCCAGCGACACCCGCCAGTCGCCCAGCGACTCCCCCGGCGCGCCGTAGATGAGGTCGAGACTGACCGCCAGGCCCGCGCTCCGCGCCGCCGAGACCGCGGTCGCGATGTTCGCGGGATCGTGGGTGCGGTCGAGCGCAGCCAGTACGTGCGGAACCGCGGACTGCATCCCGATCGACAGCCGTGTGACGCCGGCCTCCGCGAGCGTCTGCGCGACGGCATCCGTCATCGTGTCGGGGTTGGCCTCGACGGTGACCTCGGCGCCGGGCGCGATCCCGAACGCCTCGCGCACGCCGTCGAGCATTCGGGCGAGGTCACCAGGTGGGAGGAGGGTCGGCGTTCCGCCGCCGAAGAACACCGTTTGAGCGGCGCGCAGCGGCCCACGGTCGGCCAGGACCCGGCGGGCCAGGGCGATCTCGTTGCGCACCTCGTCGGCGTAGGCATCCTGCCGGGCACCGCGCAGCTCGGTCGCCGTGTAGGTGTTGAAGTCGCAGTACCCGCACCGCACACGGCAGAACGGGACGTGGAGGTAGACGCCGAAGTCCGTCGCCGCGTCGATACGGACATCGTCGGGAAGCGCGCCGTCAGGGGGCGACGGGTCGCCCAGCGGCAGGGCGGAGCCCATCAGGAGCCGGTGGCGTACAGCGGCGAGATCGCCCGCAGGTAGCCCTGGAAGAGCTCGCGGCGCCGGCGCTTCACCAGCGGACGGAAGACGCGGTACAGCACGCCGGTGGGGCGATCGAAAGCGCGGACCGTGAACCAGACCTCGTCGTCCTCGCGCCATTCGAGGACGAACGACTCCTCGCCGCTGACGACGGATCCCTCGACGGTCCCCAGGGCGAAGCCGACGCGCCGCGGCTCATCGATCACATAGATCACGCGGAGCTCCGCGTCGGCGCGCATGCCTGCCGCGCGACCGCGCAGGCGCACCGTCGCTCCCGGGCTCGCGTAGGGGGTTCCGTCGGCGTCGAAGCGCTGATCCTCGTCGAGGCGGCTCGCCTGGACGGGCGATCCTTCCGCGTCGAAGCCGACGCCCGAGTACATGGGTCCCGACGCGGGGCGGACGTCGCTCACCGTCAGGCCGGCACCGCGCTGGGCGCCCCACGCGAGCAGCTGCTCGCTGGAGCCGGCGAAGCGCTCCTCGCCGCTGCCGATGCGCCAGGACGCCTCGGCGGGGAGGCTGCCCTTCGGGGGGTAACCCATGAGGTCCGCCGCCTGCGTCGCGCCGACAGCGGCGTAGTCGACCGTTCCGGCCTGGAAGCTTCCGCGCCGCATGGGACTACTTCTTGTCCTTGCCCTCGACGTCGCCCGACAGCGCGGCGATGAACGCCTCCTGGGGGACCTCGACGCGACCGACCATCTTCATGCGCTTCTTGCCCTCCTTCTGCTTCTCGAGCAGCTTGCGCTTGCGGGTGATGTCACCGCCGTAGCACTTGGCGAGGACGTCCTTCCGGATGGCGCGGATGTTCTCGCGGGCGATGATGCGGGCGCCGATCGCCGCCTGGATGGGGACCTCGAACTGCTGCCGCGGGATCAGCTTGCGCAGACGCTCCGTCATCAGCGTTCCGTAGGCATAAGCCTTCTCCCGGTGGACGATCGAGCTGAAGGCGTCGACCTTCTCGCCCTGCAGCAGGATGTCGACCTTCACGAGGTCGGCCGTCTGCGACCCGGCGGGCTCGTAGTCGAGGCTCGCGTAGCCCTGCGTCTTCGACTTGAGGTGGTCGAAGAAGTCGAAGACGATCTCGCCGAGCGGCATGTTGTAGCGGAGCTCGACGCGGTCCTCGCTCAGGTAGTCCATGCCGAGCAGGGTGCCCCGGCGGGTCTGGCAGAGCTCCATCACTGTTCCGACGTAGTCCTTCGGAAGAAGGATGCCGACCTTGACGACGGGCTCGGAGACCTCGTCGACCCGACCGTCGGGGTATTCGCTCGGGTTCGTGACGGTGACCGTCTCGCCCGTGTCGGTCAGCACCTCGTACGTGACCGAGGGAGCAGTGGTGATGAGGTCGAGGTCGAACTCCCGCGCCAGGCGCTCGGTGATGATCTCGAGGTGGAGCAGCCCGAGGAAGCCGCAGCGGAACCCGAATCCGAGCGCCACGGACGTCTCGGGCTCGTACTGCAGCGATGCGTCGGACAGCTTCAGCTTGTCGAGCGCTTCGCGGAGGATCGCGTAGTCGCTGCCGTCGATCGGGTACACGCCCGAGAACACCATCGGCTTCGGGTCGGTGTAGCCCGGCAGAGCCGTGGCTGCGGGCTTGCGGTGGTTCGTGATCGTGTCGCCGACCTTCGACTGGCGGACGTCTTTCACCCCGGTGATCAGGTAGCCCACCTCGCCGACACCCAGTCCCTTGGTCGGGACGGGCTCGGGGCTCGACACGCCGATCTCGAGGAGCTCGTGCGTCGCCCGGGTCGACATCATCTGGATCCGCTCCCGCGGCTCGAGCTTTCCGTCGATCATGCGGACGTAGGTGACGACGCCGCGGTAGGCGTCGTAGACGGAGTCGAAGATCATGGCGCGGGCTGGCGCGTCGGCGTCGCCCTTCGGCGCGGGGATCAGCTCGACGATCCGGTTGAGGAGCTCCTCGACGCCCATCCCGGTCTTGCCGCTGACACGCAGCACGTCCTCGGGCGAACCGCCGATGAGGTTCGCGAGCTCGGCGGCGTACTTGTCCGGGTCTGCGGCCGGGAGATCGATCTTGTTGAGCACGGGGATGATCTGGAGGTCGTTCTCCAGGGCCAGGTACAGGTTCGCGAGCGTCTGGGCTTCGATGCCCTGTGCAGCGTCGACGAGGAGGATGGCGCCTTCGCACGCGGCGAGCGAACGGCTCACCTCGTACGTGAAGTCGACGTGACCCGGGGTGTCGATCATGTTGAGCGCGAAAGTCTCCTCGCCCGACGACCACGGCATGCGGACGGCCTGGGACTTGATCGTGATCCCGCGCTCGCGCTCGATGTCCATCCGGTCGAGGTACTGCGCCCTCATGTCGCGGTCGGAGACCACGCCCGTGATCTGCAGCATCCGATCGGCAAGAGTCGACTTGCCGTGATCGATGTGGGCGATGATGCAGAAGTTGCGGATCTGCGACGGCGGGGTCGCGGCCGGCTGCAAGGGCACGAGGGAACGGGGTGACATGGCCCCTGGAGTCTACCGGCGCACGGGGGCGGTCGACATCGCGTCCGCGGGCCCGTCGAAAAGGCATCCAGAACGGCTGTGCACGAGAAGGTAGCCGCTCAGCCCTCCGACACGCCAGCACAACGGCCCATGAGAAAGAGTTAACCGATCTGACACTTGTGGCGACGCCGAACCGCCCGAATGCTCAAGGTGGTGGTCGGATCCTGCGCGGATGACGCAACGCGCCCGTGCTGCCGGGAGATCATCACCGTGACGCATTTTCCTGCCCCCTCGTCCCGCCGCCGACCCGCGCTTCGTCGCACCGGAGCCCTGCTGACCGCGGCCTCGCTGACGGTCGGCGGGTTGGCCTTCGCACCCGCTGTGGCAAGCGCCGCCGTCGATGCGGCCTCGACCCTCGTGATCTCGGAGGTGTACGGCGGCGGCGGCAACAGCGGCGCCGCCTTCTCTCGGGACTTCATCGAGCTCGCCAACACCGGCGACGCCTCCGTCGACCTGTCGGGATACAGCGTCCAGTACGCCTCCGCGACAGGCGCCTCGTGGCAGGTCACCCCGCTGGGCGACATCGACCTCCCCGCCGGAGGCCAGCTGCTGATCGGCCAGGCGACGGGGTCCAACACCGCGCTGCCCGGCTTCGACGCCGACGTCGAGGGGGCGATCGCGATGAGCGGGTCCGGTGCCAAGGTGGCGCTCGTGACGACCGAGACCGCGCTCACCGGCGCGACCGGGATCGCGCAGACCCCCAGCGTGGTCGACCTGGTGGGCTGGGGCACGACCGCCACGGCATTCGCCGGCGCCGCGCCGGCAGCCGGGACGACGAACGGCACGAGCATCTCGCGGGATGCCGACTTCACGAACACAGCGGACAACTCGGCCGACTTCACCGCCGGAGTGCCGACGCCGACGGGACTCGGCGCGGACACCGACCCGGAGCCCGAACCCGACCCCGAGGCCGCGACCATCGCCGAGATCCAGGGCACCGGCACCGCCTCCCCGTTCGCGGGACGCGCCGTCACGACGACCGGTGTCGTGACGGCCCACTACCCGACCGGCGGTTTCGACGGTTACGTGATCCAGACCGCGGGAAGCGGTGGGGAACTCGACCTCGCCGCGCACACGGCGTCGGACGCCGTCTTCGTCTTCGCACCCGGCGCCGTCGGTGAGGTCGCCCTCGGCGACACTGTGACCGTCACCGGTGCCGTGTCGGAATGGAACGGTCTCACCGAGATCACGGTGAAGCCCGGCGGAGCACAGGTCGTCGACGACGCCGAGGCGCCCGCACCCGCGACGATCGGCTGGCCGGCGAGCGCCGCCGCGCGGGAGACGCTCGAGTCGATGCTGATCGCGCCGTCGGGAGACTTCACGGTCACCAACACCTTCAGCACCAACCGCTTCGGCGAAGTCGGCCTGGCGAGCGGCACCACTCCCCTCCGTCAGCCGACCGACGCGGCCCGCCCGGGCAGCGACGAGGCTGCCGCCATCGCGGCCGACAACACGGCGCGCGCCGTGACACTCGACGACGGCGCCAGCACCGACTTCACGGCGGCCGCCAACGCCGCGCGGACACCCGCCTACGTCTCCCTCACCGAGCCGCCTCGCGTGGGCGCGGCCGCGACGTTCACGGACCCGCTCGTCGTGGACTACCGCAACGACACCTGGAAGCTGAATCCGATCGCTCCGCTGACCGCCGACGGCTCGGGCGCTGACGGCGTGACGTTCGAGAACACCCGGACGGCCGCCCCCGAGGAGGTCGGCGGAGATCTGTCGGTCGCCTCGTTCAACGTGCTCAACTACTTCACCACCCTCGGCACCGACTCGGCCTCCTGCACCGCCTACACGGATCGCTTCGGCGACGGAGTGACGGTGCGCGAGGGCTGCGACCAGCGCGGAGCGTGGGATGCCGCAGACTTCGAGCGTCAGCAGGACAAGATCGTCTCGGCGATCACCGCGGTCGACGCCTCGGTCATCGGCCTGATGGAGATCGAGAACTCCGCCGCACTCGGCGAGACGGCCGATGAGGCCACCTCCCGCCTGGTCACGGCCCTGAACGCCGAGGCCGGCGCCGGCACGTGGGACTTCATCGCCTCCTCGGCCGACCTCCCCCCGGCATCCGAGCAGGACGTCATCACCAACGCGATCATCTACCAGCCCGCCCAGGTGTCCCCGGTCGGCGCTGCCCGCGCGCTCGGCGACCAGAGCGCCGACGGCGAGGCCTTCGGCAACGCTCGCGAACCGATCGCCCAGGTCTTCGAACCCGCCGACGGCGGCGCACCGTTCCTGTTCGCCGTGAACCACTTCAAGTCGAAGGGCTCGGCCGGTCCGTGGCCCGGCGACGCTGACGCGGGCGACGGCCAGGGCTCCTCGAACGAGTCCCGGGTGCGCCAGGCGACCGCGCTCCGCGACTGGATCGCGGAGATCCAGGGCGATGTCGACGCCGTCGCCCTGGTGGGCGACTTCAACTCCTACGGCAAGGAAGACCCGCTCCAGGTGCTGTACGAGGCGGGCTACGCCGATGCCGAGGAGGCGCTGGAGGTCGGCACGTCGTCGTACAGCTTCTCCGGCCTCTCCGGCTCGCTGGACCACATCCTCCTCAACGACGAGGCCCTCGCCCGGGCGACCGGTGCCGACATCTGGAACATCAACTCGGGCGAATCGATCGCTCTCGAGTACAGCCGGTTCCGCTCGCACGGGACGGAGTTCCACTCCCCCGACGCGTACCGCTCGAGCGACCACGACCCGGTGGTCGTCGGACTGGAGGCGGACGCCGCCCCCGTGCAGCTGACGCTCCTCGGGATCAACGACTTCCACGGGCGGATCGACGGCAACACCGTCGCGTTCGCAGGAACCGTCGAGCAGCTTCGCGCTGCGGCATCCGGACCCGTCCTGTTCGTCTCGGCGGGTGACAACATCGGCGCGTCGCTGTTCGCCTCGTCGGTCGCTCAGGACGCCCCGACGATCGACGTCCTCAACGCCCTCGACCTCCGTGCGAGCGCCGTCGGCAACCACGAGTTCGATCGCGGCTTCGACGATCTCGCCGGGCGGGTGAGCGACACCTCCGACGCCCCCCAGCTCGGCGCGAACGTGTACCGCAAGGGCACGACGACCCCCGCTCTGGACGAGTACGCACTCGTCGAGGCCGATGGCCTCACCGTCGGCTTCATCGGCGCCGTGACGCAGGAGACACCCTCCCTGGTCACCCCGACGGGGATCGCCGACGTCGAGTTCGGGGATGCCGTCGAGGCGGTCAACCGCGTCGCCACCCAGCTCAGCGACGGGGATGCCGCCAACGGCGAGGCCGATGTGCTGGTGGCCCTGTACCACGAGGGCGCGGGAGCGGGCACGCCCGACGGCGCGACCCTCGACGAGGAAGTCGCCGCCGGCGGACCCTTCGCGGCGATCATCGAGGACACCTCGCCCGAGGTCGACGCGATCTTCACCGGTCACACCCACAAGGAGTACGCCTGGTCGGCCCCGGTGGCCGGCACCGACCGCACCCGACCGGTCGTGCAGACCGGATCGTACGGCGCGAAGATCGGCGAGATCACCCTCACGATCGATCCGGCATCGGGCGCTGTCTCGGCTCACACCGAGCGGAACGTCTCGCGGACGACCACCCCGGCAGCCGAGCTCATCGCGGCCTACCCGAAGGTGGCTGAAGTCGACCGGATCACGAAGGCCGCCCTGGCGAACGCGGCCGCGATCGGCAACACCGCCGTCGGCGAGGTCTCGGGAGACATCACCACCGCCTACGCCGGCGGATCCTTCGTGGACGGCGTATACAGCGGCGGGACCCGCGACGACCGCTCGAAGGAGTCGACGCTCGGCAACACCGTGGCGAACATGCTGCGCGACAGCCTCGCCGATCTTCCCGACGGCGCCGTCATCGGCGTGACGAACCCGGGAGGACTGCGCGCCGATCTCTTCGACACCCAGTCCGAATTCGGGGCCGGAGCGGTCGCAGGACTCGCCGACGGCACGATCTCGTTCAGCCAGGCCAACGCCGTGCTCCCGTTCAACAACACCCTGGCGCTGGTCACCCTGACCGGTGAGCAGGTGACCACGATGCTCGAGCAGCAGTGGCAGCGTGACGCGGCGGGCAATGTCCCCCAGCGCCCCTACCTGCAGCTCGGAGTCTCGGACAACGTCACCTACACGTACGACCCGGCGCTGCCCGAGGGCGACCGGATCACCTCCGTGACCGTCGACGGCGCACCGATCGACCCGGCCGGGACGTACCGGATCGGCACCTTCTCGTTCCTCGCCGCCGGTGGCGACAACTTCCGGGTGTTCGCCGAGGGAACGGACTACGTCGACACCGGCCTCGTGGACTACGAGGCGTGGGTCGACTACATCGCCGAAGGATCGCCGGTGGCGCCGTCGTTCGCCAAGCACGCGGTCGAGGTGTCGGGCGTCCCGGTCAGCGTCACGGCGGGTGAGACCGTGGCCTTCTCGGTCGCCGGACTCAACCTGACGAGCAAGGGAGCACCCGCCAACACCGAGCTGACCGTCGCCCTGGGCGACACGACGCTCGGCACGGCCCCGGTCACCGACGGAGCGGCATCCGTCAGCGTGACTCTGCCGGCCGGCACTCCCGCCGGCACGGCGACACTCACCCTCACGGCGGCGCCGAGCGGCACCGTCGTGCAGGTGCCGCTGGCGGTCGAGCAGGCGGCCGAGCCCGCGGCGACCACGCGCACACGCCTGATCGCCCTGCCGCCGGTCCACCTCAATCGGTTCCTGCCGTCGACCCTGCTCGCCGCGGTGACGCAGGACGGCGGTCGCCCGGACGGCGTGGTCGAGTTCCGTGAGGGCGACACCGTCGTGGCGACGGCGGAGGTACGCCGCGGCATCGCGACGACGACTCTCGGGCGTCTGTCGCGAGGGACGCACACCTACACGGCGACGTTCGTCCCCCGCGACCCTGCGGTCGCGACCGGGTCGGACAGCTCGCCGGTGCGGGTGCGCGTGCTCTTCTGATCCGAACGACGACGAGAGCGGGCGGGGGTCACCTCCGCCCGCTCTCGCGTTCGCGGCGTCGACCTTCTTAGGCTGGGGGGATGACTCCTCAGGTCGTGTTCGTCCACGGCATCCGCACCTCCGCCACGATGTGGCGGGCGCAGCTCGAACACCTGAGCTCGCGCGGCATCGACGCCGTCGCCGTCGACCTGCCCGGCCACGGCACGCGGATGCCGGAGACCTTCACCCTGGACGGAGCGTTCGAGACGATAGACCAGGCCGTGACGGATGCCGCGACCCGAGGCCCCGTGCTGCTCGTCGCCCATTCGATGGGCGGCCTGGTGTCGATCGAGTACCTGGGCCGCGAGGACGCTCCCCCGGTCGCGGGCTTCATCGGTGCGGGCTGCACGTCGATCCCCCGGGGCGTCGGGCTCACGACCTACCGCGCGCTCGCCCGAGGATTCGACCGGCTCCCGCGGCGCGGGCAGATACTCACGGACTTCGTGCTCGACCGCACCCTCCCCGTCGAGACGCGCGCCGACTTCGGAGCGGGCGGGTACGCCTACGACATGCAGGACATCGCACTCCGAAGCCTCTCCGTGCTCGAGCTGGTGGAGGCGCTTCGGACCATCACGGTGCCGACGTGGTTCGTGAACGGCCAGTTCGATCAGTTGCGGGTCAACGAGCGGATGTTCACGCGCCTGGTGCCTCACGCGGAGCTGATCGTCGTGCCGAAGACGTCGCATCTGGTGACCGCGATGCGTCCCCGGGTCTTCAACGCGGTGGTCGATCTGGCGCTCGCCACGATGGCTCCGTCCGCGTCGGAATCGGAATGAGCGACGCGACCTGATAGAATCAGTTTTTGGCTTGCGTGTGGGCACCTCCCTCACACGACCGTCGCGCGGCAGCCCTCTTCTGTCTCCGGCACATCCATCCGATAACCCCGAACGAAAGATACGTCGAACGTGGCGAACATTAAGTCGCAGATCAAGCGCAACAAGACCAACGAGAAGGCCCGCGAGCGGAACAAGGCCGTCAAGAGCGAGCTGAAGACGCTCGTTCGCCAGACCCGCGAGGCCGTCGTGGCCGGCGACAAGGCGGCTGCTGAGAAGGCGCTCTCCAAGGCGACCAAGAAGCTCGACAAGGCCGTCAGCAAGGGCGTCATCCACGAGAACCAGGCGGCTAACCGCAAGTCGTCGATTTCGAAGCAGGTCGCAGCGCTCTGAGCTCGCCCTCTTCGTGAAGGCCCGTCCCGCAAGGGGCGGGCCTTTCTCGTCCTCCCGGGCGAGAACCCGGATGGGAGCCACGCCACCCGCGAGCAGGTGTGCTCAGGCGCCGTAGGGCGCCCGTGTCGCGATCACCGTGACGAGACGCTCCACCGCGAACACGGGGTCGCGGGATGCGCCCTTCACCTCGGCGTCCGCGCGCGCAGCCGCCTGGATCGCCAGGCCGAGCGACGACTCGGTCCAGCCCGCGAGATCGCGGCGCGCCCGGTCGACCTGCCAGTCCTTCAGCCCGATGCGGGCAGCGAGAGCGGATGCCGGTTCGCGACTGCCGGCGACACGGGCCATCGTGCGGAGCTTCGAGGCGATCGCCGCCACCATCGGGACGGGATCGGCGCCGGAGGCGAGGGCGTGACGCAGGGCGATGAGCGCATCGCCGTAGCGGCCCGCGATCGCGGTGTCGGCGACGGCGAACGCCGTCGTCTCGACCCTGCCCCCGTAGTAGCGGGCGACGACCTGCTCGCCGATATCGCCGTCGACATCGGAGATGAGCTGCTGACACGCCGCCGCGAGCTCGGTCAGATCGTCTGCGAACGCCGACACGAGCGAGCGCAGCGCGGGAGGCGCGATGCGGCGCTTCGCCGCCTGGAACTCTCCGGCAGCGAAGTCGAACCGGTCGGAGTCGCGCTTCACGGCGGGGCAGGCGATCTCGATGCCGCCGCCCGTGCCCGCCCTGACCGCGTCGAGCAGCTTCTTGCCTCGTACGCTCGCCCCGGTGTGGCGGAGGACGATCGTCGCACCGTCCTGCGGCTGCGACAGGTAGGAGATGGCCTCACTCAGGAAGGCGTCGGAGCACTTCTCGACACCCGATACGCGCACAAGCCGTGGTTCGCCGAACAGCGAGGGCGAGGCGACGCCGAGAAGTGTGCCGGGGGCGTAATCATCGGCGCGCACGTCGGTGACTTCAAGGCTCGGGTCCTCCGCGCGGAGGAACTCACGGATGCCGGCGGTCGCCCGCTCGGCGCAGACCTCCTCGGGACCGGAGATCAGGACGATCGGAGCAGGTTGCGGCTTGCGCCACGAGACCTGCGGGATCGCCGACTTCGTCGCTTTGGCGGCAGGACGACGCGGGCTCGGCATGCCTCTCAGCCTACCCAGCGCCACCGACGTCGCCTCGCGATCGCCAGAGGCCCCAGACCCCTTCGCCGCCCACCACAGCGACGGCGCCGGAACGATCCGTGCGGGCGATCGCGGCCCCTCCTTCTCGAAGCAGATCGAGGATCTCGGCCCTCGGGTGACCATAGGTGTTCTCCCCCACGGTGACCAGGGCGAGTCTCGGCCTGAGCGTCTCGTAAAAGGCCGCATCCTGATCGGCGCTGCCGTGGTGCGCCACCTTGACCACTGCGTAGCTGCGCGCCGCAGCTCCCGTCGCCACA
The DNA here is from genome assembly GCF_045066555.1 of Microbacterium sp. Ld4. Classification (NCBI taxonomy): domain Bacteria; kingdom Bacillati; phylum Actinomycetota; class Actinomycetes; order Micrococcales; family Microbacteriaceae; genus Microbacterium; species Microbacterium sp. Ld4. The sequence goes on from NZ_JBISHE010000009.1 coordinate 157,960, forward strand.
AGCGACCGCTGCGCCTGCGCCGACAGGTCGCCCAAGAACAGCGCGTCGGGAACGCGGCATCCGGTCACCTCCACGACGACGCTCGCGTCGTTCCCAGAGGGGTAGACGACATCACGGGCACGCGGCCACAGGGCGTTCCACCGGCACTCCCCGAGGAACCCCGACTGACCGGCGGCGACCTGCTGCGTCTGCGCTCCCGCGACGGCGAAGCGGGCGACGAGGGCGTGGTCTTCAGGCGATGCGGCCGGGCCGTGGACGAAGAGGCCGACCTTCCCGACGAGCGCCTCTGCGCCCCCGCGGTGATCGAGGTCGAAGTGCGTGAGGACGAGGACGTCGACACGGTCGACGGCGAACAGGTCGAGGCATTCCGCGACGAGGGCGGGATCGGGCCCGGTGTCGATGAGCATGACGCGGCCGGCATCGCGAACGAGCACGGCGTCGCCCTGTCCCACCTCGCACGCGGCGATGGTCCAGTCGTCCGGAACGCGCCCCCGCTCGATCAGCGCCTGCACGGGGCCGGCCCCGGCCACGATCACCGCTACGGTCAGCATCGCCGCCGCGCCGATGCGTCGCACCCTCGGTCGCCGGGTCATGACGGTGACCGCGATGACCGCCCCCACGGCGGCGAGGGCGCCGAGGCCGGGCAGCCCGCTGAGCCACGGGGCGGACGCGCCGGGCAGGGCAGAACCCACCTCAGCCGTGCCGGCGATCCACGCCGCCGGAAGCCAGGCGATGGCGCTGAGCCCTTGGGCGAGAACGGGCACCGGCAGCGCGAGGCAGGCCAGGAGGCCCACCACCGTGGCGACGGGCGCTGCAGGTGCCGCGAGCATGTTGGCCAGGACGCCCACGAGCGGCACCGTCGGCTCGATCAGGACGATGAGCGGCCCGCACGCGAGCTGCGCGGCGAGTGGCACGGATATCGCGAGTGCGAGCGGGCCGGGCACCCACCGCGACAGGCCGTCGGCCAGCGGGCCGGCGAGGAGGAGCAGAGCACCCGTCGCCACCGCCGACAGCGCGAATCCGAGCGACCCGGCGAGCCACGGGTCGATGACGAGAAGGATGCCCACCGACGCGCAGAGGAGTGAGACGCCCGCGCCGATCCGTCCCAGCAGGACGCCCAGCATCGCGATGGCCGCCATCGTGGCCGCACGCACCACACTCGGTTCGGGCGACACGAGGACCACGAAGGCCACCAACGTCGACAGTGCCACGACGACCCGGATGCCGCGCCGCGCCCCGCAGAGCGCAGCGAGGCCGAACGCGATACCGACAACGAGTGCACAATTCGCCCCGGAGACGGCCGTCAGGTGGGAGAGCGATGCGGCCTTCATCTGAGCGTCGAGCTCGGGTGAGACGGCCGACGTATCGCCCACCGCCAGCCCCGGCACCAGCCCCGCGCCCGGCTGGGGCAACCCCTCGACGGCCGACACCAGGCCGGCGCGAAGGCTCGCCGCCACCGCGAGCGCCCCCGCCGCGGGCTCGATCACCTCGACCGTCCGGGCGTCCACCACCACGACCTCCCGGTCCCCCGCATCCGCGGGAAAGGCGGTCGCCGACATCCGTACGCGTGACCCCAGGTCGAGTCCGTCGGGTCGCTCGTTGCTCCGCACCAGGATCGGTGCGGACACCCGGTGCTCCTCCGCACCGATCGTCGCCGTGCGTGCGATCGCGTCGAACCGGTACCCCCGCGATCCCGACTCGATCTTCCCGACGACGTCGGCCTCCCACACCACAACCCGGCCGCCACCGAGCTGCAGCGCCGAGACCTCGGCTCGCGTCGGAGCCACGACGGCCACGTGGGTCACGGCGGCGGCAGAGAACGCGAGCGACACCGCCACCAGCGCGAGCGCCGTCGGCCACCGCGACCGAGCAGCGAGCCCGAGCGCCGCAACCGCAGCTGCCCACAGCGCGACGGCGGCCGGCGCCGCGGCATCCGGGATCACGATCGCGAACCCCGCCGCGGCCCAGCTTGCGAGCGCGACGGGCATCAGCCGCAGATCGCGACGCCGCGCCTTTCGCGAACTCACCGACTCCCCCACCTGCGCACGGTTCACGGTGACGCCCCGGGCAAGCCTCCATCGCGCCGGATCGGCGATCGGAGGACATCCCGCCACTCCGTTCCGCCGTGGAGAAGCCGCCGTCGCCCTCATGGACCTTCAGCGGGATCAGTAGGGTCAGCGGCGCTGACGGCGCCTGACGACGCTTCGACCACCCCACGAGCGACGCAGGGCTGCGGGTACGAGCAGCGTCACTGCTCCACAGTGATGATCCCCGGTCGAGACACGGCCATGCGTTCGTCGTCGGGGTCGAAGATGACCGCGAGAACCCCGGACGTCAGGATGAGCCAGAGCAGCGCCAGGAGAAGAACGAGGGATGCAATCCACACAGCGACCCGGCGCCTGCTGTGCCGGTCGGCTTCGCCATCGGCCATCGTGCCCCTCCGATCGGGGCTGCCCTCTGCGGCCCACTGAAAGCGTAGGTGGATCGAGCCCGCCTCACACTGTCACGAGGTCCCGCAGCGACGCCAGCATCTTCTCGCCGATGCCCGGGACGGCGATGAGGTCGTCGACACTGGTGAACCGCCCGTTCTCCTCCCGCCACTCGATGATGCGCTGGGCGATCGCCGGTCCCACCCGGGGAAGCGTGTCGAGGGCCTCGACATCGGCGGTGTTGAGATTGACCCGGCCGTCACCGTCCTCCGCGGGTGCCGCCGCTCCCTCCGCGGCTCCGTCAGCGCCTTTCGCGGGCACGAGAAGCTGTTCGCCGTCGCTGATCACCCGGGCGAGATTGACGCCCTCCGGAGCGGCTTGATCGGTGAATCCGCCGGCCGCTGCGACGGCGTCGACCACCCGCGCGTCGCCCGACAGCCGGTACAGACCCGGTTCTTCCACTTCGCCCGACACATGCACGTAGAGCGCGGCCGGCGCAACCGTGGGCCCCGCTTCGGGGAGCGCCTCGATCGCCTCGACGTCACCGGCTCCCGACCTCAGGATGCCGACGAGAACGGCGATCGCGGCAGCCACCAGGACGAGCACCACCGCAGCGCCGACTCCCAGCCGCCGACCCGTCGCTCGTCCCGCTCTCGCCGCCACCCGTCCGAGTGTGCCGCGTCCCCGGCGGATGACACAGCGCACCCAGGAGGACGTGGACGAGACGACGATGGCGCCTCTCGGGGAGAAGGCGCCATCGGTCGGTCCGTGCCGTGATCAGGCGGTGGCGAAGCTCACGACCTTCGGCGCACGCACGACCGCGCGCGTGATCTCCTTGCCGCCCAGGGCGCGCTGGACGCGCTCATCGGCGCGGGCGAGCTTCTCGAGGTCGTCCGACGAGATGCGCGCGGGAACGTCGAGCGTCGCGCGCACCTTGCCGTTGATCTGCACGACGGCCGTCACCGAGTCCTCCACCAGCAGGGTGGGGTCGGCCTGACGCCAGGCGGCGAGACCGACGAACGGCTCGTAGCCGAGCATCTCCCACATCTCCTCCGCGGTGTGCGGCGCGACGAGGTCGAGGATCATCGCGATCGCCTCCGCCGCCTCGCGGACCGCGGGATCGGCCTTGCCCGCGCCCGAGTCGATGACCTTTCGCGTCGCGTTGACGAGCTCCATCAGACGGGCGACGACGACGTTGAACTTCGTCTGCTCGACCAGCCCGACGACGTCCGCCCAGAGCCGGTGCGTCACGCGACGAAGGCCCGTGTCTCCATCGGCCCAGCGCACGTCGCGCGCGCTCGAGACGTCCGAGGCGATGCGCAGCGCACGAGCGAGGAACTTCTGCGCTCCCGTCGTCGACACGTCCTCCCAGTTGATGTCGTCTTCGACGGGGCCGGCGAAAGCGATCGCGACACGGACGGCATCCGCGCCCGGGTCGTCCATGCTCGCGGCGAACTCGACGAGGTTGCCCTTCGACTTCGACATCTTCGATCCGTCGAGGAGGACCATTCCCTGGTTGATCAGGCTGGTGAACGGCTCCGTGAAGTCGACGAGGCCCATGTCGAACAGCACCTTAGTGATGAAGCGCGCATAGAGGAGGTGGAGGATGGCGTGCTCCACGCCGCCGATGTAGGAGTCGACGGGCGCCCACTTCGATGCCTCCGCGGGCGGGAAGGCCTGCGTGGCATCCTTCGGCGCGAGGAAGCGCAGGAAGTACCACGAGCTGTCGACGAAGGTGTCCATCGTGTCGGCGTCGCGCAGCGCGGGTTCACCCGTCTCGGGATCGACCGTCTGCATCCACTCCGCCGCGCCGCCGAGCGGCGAGGTGCCCTTCGGCTTCAGGTCGAGACCGGCGGCATCGGGCAGACGCAGCGGGAGCTGTTCGTCCGGAACGGGAACCGTTCGGCCGTCCTCGGTGTGGATCATCGGGATCGGAGTGCCCCAGAAGCGCTGGCGGGAGATCAGCCAGTCGCGCAGGCGGTACGACTTCGCGGCGCGCCCGGTGCCCGCCGTCGTGAGCTCCTCGATCGCGCGCGCGATCGCGTGACGCTTCGAGAGCCCGTCGAGAGAGCCGGAATTGATCAGGCGTCCGTCGCCGGTCAGCGCGATGCCCGTGCGAGCGGGGTCGATGGCGTCGAGTTCGTCGCCGGCTCCGGGATCGATCGGCACGCCCTCGTCGTCGAGCTCGATGACGGGGATCGCACCCGTGACCGGCGCGGTGGTGTCGACGACGACCTTGACGGGCAGGTCGAAGGCGCGCGCGAAGTCGAGGTCGCGCTGATCGTGCGCGGGCACGGCCATGACCGCACCGTGACCGTAGTCGGCGAGCACGTAGTCGGCGGACCAGATGGGCAGGCGCTCGCCGTTGATCGGGTTGATCGCGAACCGATCCAGGAAGACGCCCGTCTTCGGGCGGTCGGCCGTCTGCCGTTCGATCTCACTCGTCTTCTGAACGGTCTCGAGGTAGGTGCGGAATCGCTTCTGCACCTCTTCCGACGATCCGGCGACGAGTTCGGCGGCGAGGTCGGAGTCGGGGGCGACGACCATGAACGTCGCACCGTGAAGAGTGTCGGGACGGGTCGAGAAGACGCTGATCTTCTCCGCGCGCCCCTCGATCTCGAAGTCGATGTCGGCGCCCACGGAGCGGCCGATCCAGTTGCGCTGCATCTGGAGCACCTTGTGCGGCCAGAATCCCTCGAGCTGGTTCAGATCGTCGAGCAGCCGGTCGGCGTAGTCGGTGATCTTGAAGTACCACTGCGTCAGCTTCTTCTTGACGACCTCGGCCCCGCAGCGATCGCAGTGACCGTCCACGACCTGTTCGTTCGCGAGCACCGTCTGGTCGTTCGGGCACCAGTTGACGGGGCTCTGCTTGCGGTATGCGAGTCCGCGTTCGAAGAGGCGCTGGAACAGCCACTGGTTCCAGCGGTAGTACTCGGGGTCGCTCGTGTGGAGCACACGGCTCCAGTCGTACGACGTGCCGAAGTGCTGCAGGCTGGCCCGCTGCTGGGCGATGTTCGCGTACGTCCACTCGCGGGGATCCGCTCCGGCGCCGCGCTGGATGGCAGCGTTCTCGGCGGGCAGGCCGAACGAATCCCACCCGATCGGGTTCAGCACGTTGTAGCCGCGGTGGCGCCAGAAGCGAGCCACGGCGTCGACGTAGGCGTAGTTCTCGGCGTGACCCATGTGCATGTCGCCCGAGGGGTACGGGAACATCCCGAGCACGTACTTGCGCGGACGGGTGTCGTCGGCACCGCCCGCGGCGAACGGGTCGGCGTCGGCCCAGCGCGCCTGCCACTTCGCCTGGATCGCGCGGGTGTCGAAGTGGCCGTGGTCGGGCGTCACGGCGTCAAAAGGGGTGTTCGTGGACACAGAGAACCAATCGTGCAATGTCGGGAGGGTGCGCGAAAGCGTCGTTCCAGCCTAGCGGACCGGGGGTTTTACCAGCCCGGAGGCAGAGACGCCCCGAGCGCCGCCAACGGTCCGCGCGCCTTGATACCCACCTCTGCGACCTCGTCCGCGGGAACAGACCCCCAGGTGATCCCCCCACCCGCCCCGACATAGGCGCCCTGCGGCCCGACGACGATGGAGCGGATCACCATGGCCAGGTCGGCGGAACCGTCCCGGCCGATCCAACCGAAGCAGCCCGCGAACGCCCCCCGCGGCCCGCCCTCCAGGCGGTGGAGGATCTGCATGGCGGAGAGCTTCGGAGCGCCGGTCATGCTGCCGGCGGGGAAGGCGGCATCCCACAGCGCACCTATGGTCGTTCCGGGCAGGAGGCGGCCGGCGACGGTCGACACCAGCTGATGGACGGCGGCATAGGACTCGACCTCGAGAAGGCGTTCCGCGGCAACCGTCCCCGGCGCACAGACGCGCTGCAGGTCGTTGCGCATCAGATCGACGATCATGACGTTCTCGGCCTGCTCCTTCTCGCTGGCGCGCAGCTCCGATTCCAGCGCGGCATCCGACTCGGGATCGCTCCCGCGGGGGCGGGTGCCTTTGATCGGTCGCGTGCGGACCACGCCTCCCCCGACCTCCAGGAACTGCTCGGGCGTCGCACTGAGCAGGGCGTGCCCGTTGGAGCGGATCAGGCCGCCGTGGTGCGAGGGCGTCGCCACCCGCAGCCGCAGGTAGGCCTCGACCGGATCGACGGATGCCGTGGTCTCGAATCTCGTGGTGAGGCAGAGCTGATAGGCCCGCCCCTCCCTGATCTCCTCACGGCACTCGGCGATGAGTCGTGCGTACTCTTCGGGCGTGTGGCGCTGAGTGACGGCGACGGAGGCCGGGGGCAGCTGAGGCGGACGCGCCGCCGCGGCCCGCCATCGCGCGACCTCCGCTGCGAACGCGTCGAGGTCGCCGCCGGGCGCGGCGATGACGAGGCGACGCACTGAATGGTCGAACCCGACCATCCGATCGACGCGCATCCAATGATCGTCCGAACCGGACACGGATGCCGGAGCTCCCGCCCGCGCGGCGGCCGCGTCGTATCCCGACCACCCGACCCAGCCTCCCGCGAGCAGCCCGCCGCCTGATGCGGCGCCGCCGCACACGACGTCGGTCGGTGCCCGATCGGGGATGCCGGAACCGATCCAGCTCCACCCCGTCGACGCATCCGGCCCGGCGTCGAGCCAGAAGGAATGACCCGCGTCGGCCATTCCGGCCAGGTAGACCCCCGCGGGCTCGCTCCACCCGTCGAGGATGCGGGAGGAGAGCACGCTGGACACCCCCTCAGGTTAGACGGGCGAGGCTCGCTAATCTGAGGGGGTGAACGAGTTCCTCACCTGGCTGCTCGACACCGTGCAGGACATCGACCCGGTCCTCCGCACCCTGCTCGCAGGTGCCGCGATCATGCTCGAAACGAGCGTCCTGATCGGCCTCATCGTGCCCGGCGACACCATCGTGATCGTCGCGGGGACGGCAGTGGGCAGCGTCGGTGAAGCGGCGGTCCTGATCGTCGCCGTGCTCATCGGCGCCCTGATCGGAGAGAGCATCGGATTCGGGCTCGGCCGGTGGCTCGGCCCCCGCATCAGGTTCTCCCGCCTGGGGCGGCTCGTCGGGGAGAAGAACTGGATCCGCGCAGAGCTGTACCTCCGCCGCCGCGGCGGTGTCGCGATCTTCCTGTCGCGTTTTCTCCCGGTGCTCCATTCGCTCGTGCCTCTCACCGTGGGGATGAGCGGCTTCGCGTATCGGCGATTCCTCGCGTGGACCGCACCGGCGTGCGCACTGTGGTCGATCGCCTACGTCTCCGTCGCCGCGGCGGCGGCAGGTGGCTACCGGGAACTCGCCGACAGTCTGCATTTCGCGGGATACATCTTCGTCGGCGTCATCGCGGCCTTCCTCGTTCTCGCCTACATCGCGAAACGCGTCATCTCCGCCCGTGAGGCGCGGCACCTCGCCGTCGACAGCCCGTCCGACACAGCCGAACCACAGAAAGACACCGACAGCGTGAAAGACTGAGCCGATGTCTACTCCCACCGACAGTGAGACAAAGGCGCTCTGGCTGGCGCGGCTCGAATATCGCTTCCATGCCTGGCGGCAGCGCCGAGCCCGGGCGCACGGCCGAACGCCGACCGTCGCGGCTTTCCCGGGCTACGGCAGCACTGAGTGGGTGCGGATCCTCGGCCGTGTCCTGATCCCGCCGAAGGCCACCCGCCGAGAGCGCGGCGACTACGCGGGCGTGCGCGGCTGGCGCAGCTTCGCAGCCGTCCCGATCGCGCACGCGTCGGTGACGGTGACGATCGACGGCGTCGATCACAAGGTCGAAGCCGACCGCGGCGGCGTCATCGACATCGTGCTGCCGGCCACCCTGCCCGCGGGATGGCAGACGGTCACCATGACGGTGGAAGACTCCGAGCCCGTCGAGTCCCGCGTGTTCATCGTGGGCGCCGACGTCCGGTTCGGCGTCGTCTGCGATGTGGACGACACCGTCATGGTCACCGCGCTCCCCCGCCCGTTCCTCGCCGCGTGGAACTCGTTCGTCCTCAACGAGCACGCCCGTCAGCCGGTGCCCGGAATGGCGGTCCTCCTCGAACGCCTCGTGCGCGACAACCCCGGCGCGCCGGTCCTGTACCTGTCGACCGGCGCGTGGAATGTCGCCCCGACGCTCGTGCGGTTCCAGCGTCGCCATCTCTTCCCCCTGGGAGCCCTGCTGCTCACCGACTGGGGCCCCACGCACGACCGGTGGTTCCGCAGCGGCAAGGAGCACAAGCAGGACAACCTCCGCCGACTCGCGCGGGAGTTCCCGGACGTCGACTGGCTCCTGGTGGGCGACGATGGGCAGCGCGACGACGAGATCTACACGGCGTTCACGGTCGAGCACCCCGACCAGGTCGCCGCAGTCGCGATCCGCCGGCTCACCCCCGCGGAGGCCGTCCTGGCCGGTGGCCGGACGGTCGTCGACGACCACAGCGCCGCCGGCGTCCCCTACGTCATCGGGGACGACGGATCGGAACTGCTCGATCGGCTCACCGAGGTGAACGTCATCCGCAGTGTCCCCGGCCCGTCTTAGGCTGAGCGCATGTGTGGAAGATTCGTCGTCGCCAACGTCGCGTCGGAGCTCGTGGGAGTGCTGCGAGTCGATGTCGAGAGCGACGATCTACCGGCCCCCTCGTTCAACATCGCCCCTACCGCCCGGGTGGGCATCGTTCTCGACTCGGCCAAGACCGACCCGCCGACGCGCCGGCTCGAACCCGCTCGCTGGGGGCTGATCCCGGGCTGGGCCAAGGACCCGAAGATCGGCGTGAAGGCCTTCAACGCCCGCTCTGAAGAGCTCGAGGACAAGCCGATGTTCCGGCAGGCCCTGATCTCCCGTCGCGCGATCGTGCCCGCCACCGGCTACTACGAGTGGGCTCAGACCGACGACGGCAAAGTCCCCTACTTCATCGCACCGGCAGACGGATCGCCGCTTCTGTTCGCCGGACTGTACGAATGGTGGCGCGATCCGTCGAAGGCCGATAGCGATCCCGCGAAGTGGGTGCTGTCGTTCACGATCCTCACGCGCGATGCCGTCGCACCGCTGGGATCGATCCACGACCGGATGCCCCTCTTCGTCGATGCGGACTTCGCCGACGCCTGGCTCGACACCGAGGTCGAGAACGTCGGAGACCTGCTCGATGCCGCCATCGACGCGGCGCCCGACGTCGTCGAGACACTGACCGATCATGTCGTCTCCAGCGCCGTCGGGAACGTCCGCAACGACAGCCCCGATCTCATCGCCGCGGTCTGACCGGCGGCATCCGATGTCACGGACGCCTATCCTCGGGAGGTGACATCCGCCACCCGCCTCTCGCTGTCCCGGCCCGAATGGACCCGGATCGCCGACGAGCACGCGGCACGCGCGGATGCCCTCACGCTCGCCCGACGGGAGCGAGCCTCCCGCGGCCTCACCCATCCTGTCGACGACTTCCTCTACACCTACTACTCGTACAAGCCGAGCCTCCTTCGCAGGTGGCATCCCGGACGAGGCGTCGCGCTGCGCGACGCCGCAGACTCCCTGCAGGCCGGGTGGCGCTGGTACACCGTGGCGGAGGGCGACGTCGTGGCCGACGCGGCCGGATTCTTCGCGGAGAAGGCGCCGCTGGTGCGGGCGATCCGCGGCATCCTGGCCGGCACCCTCGGACGCGCAGGGTCGTACGGCTGTTTCGGCATGCACGAGTGGGCCATGGTCTATCAGGACCGGGACACCCGGCATCCGGTGCCACTGCGCCTCGGTGCGGACGCGACAGACGAGGTCGTCCGGTCGCACGACCTCCGCTGCACGCACATCGACGCGTTCCGCTTCTTCACTCCGGATGCCGTTCCGCGCAACCGTTTCGCTCCGTCACGCGACACGCAGTCGGCGCATGAGCAGCCCGGATGCCTGCATGCCGGCATGGACCTCTACAAATGGGCGGTCAAGCTCGGACCGCTCGTCCCCGGCGACCTGATGCTCGACGCGTTCGACCTCGCGCGCGACATCCGAGAGCTCGACATGCGCGCGTCGCCGTACGACCTCCGCGACTGGGGATACGAACCCGTCGCCGTGGAGACCCCCGAAGGCAAAGCCGCCTACGTGAGCGGGCAGCGACGGTTCACCGAGCGCGCCCAGCCCCTTCGTCGTGCCCTCCTGACGCTTCTGGAGTGACCGTGCGCCGGTGGCCGATGTCACGCCCCGCGGGCGCGCGTCAAGCCGCTCGCGGCGGACGCGACGCGCGCGCGAGAATGCGAATAACGAAAGGGTTCACCATGAGCGACGACACCACCGCCCACGACTTCGCCGACGAGTTCGCCGGCGGTGAGCAGGAAGGGCTGCCGCCCGCTCCCGAAGGTGCGGACGACCGACCGGGCGAGCCCGCGCCCGATGAGGTGTTCATCGCGCCGGAAGGGTCCGATACCTTCGACGCACCCGACTCGGTGCGCGACGAGCGTGAGCCCAGCGATGAGGCGGCGTCAGGCGCCTGACCGCCGACTCCTGGCCGGATCGCGCGTCACCCCCTAGATTCGACCCATGCGCATCTCACCCTGGGCGGTCGTCGTCGTGCTCGGCGCCGTGGGCGCCGGCGTCTCGGTCCTGGCCTGGGCGCCTTCGGGACCCTTCGGGGGGTCGGGCTCCGCGGCACTGATCACGGTCGCCGTCGTCGCACTGCTCGCGGTGGCGGTGGGCGCCTCCGGAGCGATGTCTCAGGGCGCCCCGTTCCGCGGCCTCCTCGTGACCGCAACCGCTCTGGCCGCACCCGTCCTCGACCTGTGGGCGCACAGCGTGGGCCCGATGGGCGTTGACGACGCGGCAAGCTTCGGGGTCTGGTCGAGCGCGGCGATCGCGGCGTCGGGCGGCCTGGCTCTGGCTGCCGGGCTCGCGTCGCCACGCACACCTCCGGAGAGGTTCGCGCGTCGGTCGCGAGCCCGCCGGACGCCCGCATCATCCGCGCTCTGAGCCTGCACCTCAGCGCTCGTCACGGATCGTGACAGAGAGGCGCCCCCGCAGCCCCGAAGCGCGACGACGCAGGTGTTACGCTCCTCTCGATCGTCGAACGTGACACACGACCCGTCGACGACTTCTCCTGACACCGGATGCCGCTCGGCACACGTCCGGGCCCCGTTCCTCGAAGGACTGCAATGCCGTTCCACAGCTACGACACTCTGCGACGCTGGCTGAGCGAGTTCGCGGACGAGCGGGCAGATGCGAGCTTCGTGAAGGTCGTGCCGCAGGACGGCTCGGACGGATCGGACACCGGGCTGATCACCGTGCCGCTCTTCAACGCGACGACCACCGTCTACATGCAGCCGAACGGCTCTCGGTGGACGACGACGATCGAACCCCAGCCCGACGAGACGATCCTCGGAAGCGACGCGCTTCACGCCCTCGCCGCCGAATTGCACATGACCGGTGACCTCTGCGCCTTCCTCGAACGTAGATCCGCCGACCACTTCGAGCTCCCTCCCGCTCCCTGAGAGTCTGCGTGGAGACGCCACGGTTAGGATGATTCGTCGGATGGCCGTGGCGGCACCCGACTCTGAGAGGAAGGGCGGCCGTGGGTCACCTCATTTACGGCGTTGCGCCGGCCATCAACATCGACGACCGGACGCTCCAGCACCTCCGCGCCATCATCGTGACGAAGCTGCGCCGTAACGAGAGCTTCGTGTTCACCTGGGGCGACGAGCCCGACGTCCACGGGGACGACGCGATGAAAAGCGGCGGCCAGTACGGCAGCGTCTGGATCTCCAGCGCGTCGTCGCTGTACTTCAGCTTCGACGCTCAGCCCGACGGCGACCTCAACAAGCAGTGGCTGCAGCAGCTCGCCGATATCGCCGGCAGTACGACCGGATTGCGGCCTCTCCCGGAGCCGGTCACCGGCGATTCCTCGGAGTCGGCCGAGCGCTGAGCGTACGTCTCGCCTGCGGTCTGCGGGCGAGCGGCGGGGCTGTCAAGGGGGCCGGTGCGGTGACGGTTCGCGCCTATCATCGCAGGATGGACGAGTCGGAAAGCGCTGCGCGGACCGTCGTCACGATCAACGACACCCGCTTCGATCTCCACGGCGACCACCCCGTGGCGCAGCTCAAGCAGCAGATCGAGATGGCTGTGCGCGCCGGTGGCGGCTTCGTGGAGTTCACGAGCGCGAACGGCCACCCGGTGTCGATCCTCATCACGCCGACGAGCGAAGTCCTCATCACGGTCGAGCTCGACGCCCGCCCTCTCCTCGACGAACCGGTCGTCGTCCTCCCGACGTACGGACTGCACCTGGTCGAGGACTTCTAGTCCCGCACCCCGGCGCGTCCTGACCGGCCCGGCACGCCGAAAGGTGCGCCTCTATACGATGGGGCCATGCGCATCCGTCACGATCAGCTCCCGTCGTCGTCGATCTCGCGCACCCCCTAGGCCACACGCGTCATGTCTGTCGTCTACCTCTCGGCACTGCTCATCTCGTTGCTCGGACAGGTCCTCCTCGATCGCCGTTTCGCGCTGTTCTTCTGGCGCTCGCACCGGTCGGCGACGATCGTGATGATCAGCGGCGTCGTGTTCTTCCTGCTCTGGGACCTGTTCGGCATCGGCCTCGGCATCTTCTTCCGTGGGCAGACGCCCTTCATGACCGGCATCCAGATCGCGCCTGAGCTGCCCCTGGAGGAGGTGTTCTTCCTGACGCTGCTCTGTTACGTCACCATGAACGTCTTCGGCTGGTGCACGCGGAAGTCGGAGGCCTGATGTTCGCCTACTCGCTCCTGAACGCCGTCTTCCTTCTGATCGTCGCGGCTCTGGTCGTCGTGGCTCGCATCCGGCGCCCCGACGTCGTGGGAAGCCGCGCGTACGCGGTCGCCTGCGCGGTCACCCTCGGCGTCCTGTTCGTGGACACGCTGATCTTCGACAACATCCTCATCGCGATCGGCATCGTCGACTACGACCCCAGCCGCATCCTCGGGCTCCGCCTCGGGATCGCCCCGATCGAGGACTTCGGCTACTCACTGGCTGCCGGCCTCGGACTCCCCGCGCTCTGGGCGCTCGTGACGCCCCGACCGGATGCCGACGGGCGGCGCTGAGACGCGGTCAGCCTCCGGCGCCGCAGGAGCTGCGCACCGTCAAGGACGGCAGCATCGTGAGGTGCGCCGGCGCGGAGCGCTCACCCGCACTCTCGACGACCCGATCGATCACGATACGCAGCGCGTGGTGCCCGAGATCGCGGCCCGGGGCCGTCACCGCGGTGAGCGGGACGAGCGCGAGCGCAGCGGTGTCGTCGTCGTAGGCCACGACCGCGAGATCCTCGGGAACCCGGATCCCGAGGTCGACCGCCATCTCGACCAGTCGCGCAGCGTGCACGTCCGTGTGCACGAGGACGGCGGTGGTGCGATGCCCGATGCACTCGTCGATGAAGGTGGCCAACGCATCGTCCAGCCCCTCCTCGTCGTCTTTCGGCAGAACGGCCTCCGGCGCGGGGGCGAGCGCGAGGCGCGAGATCGACCGCGCGTGGCCTTCGCGGATGAGGGGCGCGGTCGGCGTGCGGTCGAAGAGCGCCAGCCCCACGCTCTCGTGTCCGAGCGCCGCGAGATGCTCGACGGCGAGCACGGCCCCGCCCGCGTGGTCGGTGCGCGCGCTGTCGTATGGGGCGAGCGTGGTCGATTCGAGCTTCCGCTCGAGGAAGACCACCGGAACCGGGATCGTCTGCACCCAGTCGGTCAGTTCCTGCTCGCTCCGGCCGCGCAGGGTCGGTGCGAGCACGATGCCGTCGACGCCCAGGTCGACGAGTCTCTCGACCTGGCGCCGCTCGAGGTCGTGACGGTACTGCGATGTGGCGAGGATGAGCCGCGTGTGCAGCCGGTGGGAAGCGGCATCCATCCCGTGCACGATCACCGGGAAGTGACCCACCGAGCTGGGCACGACCACACCGATCCTCGTGCGAGCGGACTGGGGCGCGGAGGGTGAGGCGACCGATATCGCCCCGCCGTGGACACGCACCAGCCGGCCCGTCCGTTCGAGTTCGAGGATGTCGCGCCGGATAGTGACCTGCGCGACGCCGAGCTCTTCGGCGACCTCTGCCGCGCTGACGCCGCCGTGCAGCTCGACCTGCCGGAGCAGGTGCTCGTGCCGGGTGCGGGCGAGCCGGCTCTGCGCTGCCATCGTGCTCCTTCGCATCGTCTGGTGGGCCGGTGATCCGAGAATGTCGCAACGTGATCGATTTTGTCCGAACATTACCGTGACTACCGGAGCGTACTGCAGGATCGGACCGTGATGTCGATGCACGAGAGTCCCTCTTCCGTCTTCGATGGCGGACGTGCGTCGTGGGAGCAACTCGCGGATCGCCTGATCCACGGCGCGTCACGGCATGCGTCCTCGACGGGCGCGCTCGTGCACCTTCCCGGGGTGTCGAGTGCGTCGGGCCGGTGGAGTGACGGCATGGAGGGCTTCGCCCGCACCTTCCTGCTCGCCGCCCTCCGGGTGCGCGGCGCCGGCGGCCACGATCCACAGGGCCTGCTCGACCGGTTTCGGAGGGGGCTGCTGGCAGGGGTCGACCCTGCAGGTGCGGAGCGGTGGCCCACGATCGCCGAGCGCCGCCAGGCGGTCGTCGAAGCGGCATCCGTCGCCATCGCACTCGCAGAGACCCGGCCGTGGCTGTGGGACCTGCTCGAGCCGCGCGAGCAGGCCCGCGTCGTGGCGTGGCTCGCGGGCGTCGTCGGCACGACCGGGTACACGAACAACTGGATCTGGTTCCAGAACGTCATCGAGGCGTTCCTCGCGCAGGTCGGCGGACCGTGGCGGCAGGACGACCTCGATCGCAACGCCGAGATCGAGGAGCGCCTGTACGTGGGCGACGGCTGGTACTCCGACGGCGCGGCGCCGGGCGGCGTTCGGCAGAGTTTCGACTACTACGCCGGGTGGGCCTGGCACGTCTACCCGCTGTTCCACTCGCGCATCACGGGCGCGCCGCTGCCGGCGCGGCACCGCGAGCGGCTCGGGGTGTTCGCCGAGCAGGCCGTGGACCTCATCGGCTCCCGTGGCGCTCCGCTCCTGCAGGGCCGTTCCCTGACCTACCGCTTCGCGATGCTCGCACCGTTCTGGTCGGCGGCGATCGCCGGTGTCAGCCCGCTCCCCACCGGGGCCACCCGCGAACTGGGTGCGGCCGTGGTTTCGCACTTCCTGGATGCCGGGGCCGTCGACGACCGCGACCTGCTCCCGATCGGATGGCACCGGGAGTTCCTGCGCATCCGACAGGTCTACACGAGCGGCTCCTCCCCCTATTGGGCGAGCAAGGGCTTCCTCGGTCTGCTGCTGCCGGGCGACCACCCCGAGTGGACCGCGCCGGCCACCGCACCGGTGCGTGACGCGATCACCGTCCGGGCGCTGCCCGCGCCGGGCTGGATCGTCGTGAACACCGCCGCGGACGGCATCGTGCGTGTGCTCAATCACGGATCAGACGGATTCCGCGGGCCTGCGGGAGCGGCGCGCACCGACAACGCGTTCTATCAGCGGACCGCGTACTCGAACGCGACATCTCCCGAGTTGTCGCCTTCGGCGATCGCGCAGCCCCTCGACTCGCACGTCGCCCTGCTCGACCGCACGGGGGCACCCTCGCATCGCGACACGATCGAGCGGCTCCTCCTCACCGACACGGTGGCCGTCTCACGGTCGCGGGTGCACTGGTTCGACACGGACGACGCGGATGCCGCCACCTCCACGTCGCTTCGGCGGGGACCCGTCGTCACGGTCGCCTCGGTCGTGCGGGGCGCGAGCGAACTGCGTCTCGCCTGGTGGACGCCTCCGGAGGATCCGTCGCGCCCGACGGCCGCCGTCGCGGCGGACGAAGTATGGCCGAACGACCCCGGGCCGTGGCGCTTCCGGATAGGCGGATGGCCGCTCCCGTTCTCGAGCCACCTCGACGCTGTAAACGACGGCATGGCGAGCCGCCCCGACGGACTGCTCACCGCAGTCGTGCCGGTGCGCGGTCTGAGTCCCGCTCGCACCACCGTCCGATCGGGCTCGAACCCCTTCGCCGAGCACTCCGTCACCCCGTGGACGGCGCAGACAGACCCTGCCGGCCCGGGTGAACTCGTCGCCGCGCTCGTCGCGCTGTCGGGAACAGCATCCGATGCGGACGGTTCCCTCGTGGCGGGACTCGACGTCGGCGACGAGGACGTGCGTGTGCGGTGGCGCGATGGAACGGTCGACCTCGTCCCCACCCGAGGCGAGGTTCGCTCATGAGGGCACCCCACGCAGCCGTCGCCCTCGGCGAACAGCGTTTGGTCGGCCACCTGTTCGACGAGGCCGGTCTCGCCCGGCTCCACACCCTCGTCGAGTGGGACGGCCGCGTGATGACGCCCGCCGGCCCCGGTGCCGCGCCTACAGCCGGAGCGGCGGAGATCCTCATCACCGGGTGGGGCGCGCCCAGACTCGACGCGGCGATGCTCGCCGCGTGGCCGAACCTCCGCGCCGTGTTCCATGCCGCGGGCTCTGTGAAGGGCGTCGTCTCCCCCGCACTGTGGCAGCGCGGCATCCGCGTGTCGAGCAGTGCCGCCGCCAACGCGATCCCGGTCGCCGAGTACACGTTGGCGATGATCCTCCTCAGCGCGAAGGGGGCGCTGGAGTCTGCGGAGACGTTCCGTCGCACGCAGGACATGGCCGCCGCTCATCCGCGCGGCAGTGTCGGCGCCTACCGGATCACGGTCGGGATCGTGGGAGCTTCCCGCATCGGCCGACGGGTTCTCGAGCTTCTCCGCCCCTTCGACATCGCCGCGGTCCTCTACGACCCGTCCCTCACGGCCGCGGAGGCCGAAGCGCTCGGCGCGACGCTCCTCCCCCTCGACGACCTCATCGTCGCATCCGACATCGTGAGCCTGCACGCTCCGTCGCTGCCGGTCACCCACCGCATGATCGGCGCACCGCAGTTGGCGAGGATGCGGACGGGGTCGACCCTGATCAACACGGCGCGCGGAGACCTCGTGGACACCGACGCGCTGCTGGCCGAGCTCCACGCCGGCCGGATGAACGCCGTTCTCGACGTCACCGATCCGGAGCCGCTGCCGGCGGGCCACCCGCTCTTCCGCGCACCCGGGGTGACCCTCACCCCGCACATCGCAGGATCTGTCGGGAACGAGTTGCGACGCATGGGACGGCAGACCGTCGACGAGATCGAACGGTTCCTCACGCTCGGTAGCCTCGAGTTCGAGGTGCACCACCGAGACCTCGCAACGATCGCCTGACGAAAGGACGCCGCATGCGTGCGTTGATCGCGAGCGGAACGGGCCGGTACGCCGACCCGTGGCATCCGTTCCCCCAGACCACGCCGCTGATCGCGGAGGTCCTTGACGGCGCCGGGTTCGACGTCACGGTGTCCGACCACGTCGACGACGCCATGCGCTCCCTCTCCGACGTCGACCTGCTCGTCGTCAACGCCGGCGACCCCTGGCGTGCCGAGGGCGGCGAGGCGTCCGCTCCGTCCGCCTCGATCGACGGGTTCGCCGAGGCGCTCGGCCGCGGGCTCGGAGTGCTCGCGTTCCACTGCGCCGTCGCCTCGCTCCGCGACTATCCCGAGTGGGCCCCCGCGGTGGGCGGCATGTGGGTTCCGGGTCTGTCGTTCCACCCGCCCTTCGGCCTGGTCGACGTCACCGGTCTCGCTGTTCCCGGCGGCAAGGTCATCGGCGACTTCACCGTCGAAGACGAGCGCTATTGCCGCATCCAGCGGATCGGACGGAGCCAGACGGTTGCGCAGTTCGAGGGGCCGGATGCCACGGAGCCGGCGGCCTGGGTGCGCGAGGCCGGGGCCTCGCGCGTCGCCGTCGACGTCCTGGGGCACGACGAGCGCTCGTACGCCTCACCGGGTCATCGGCGCCTGATCGGCCAGCTCGCGCGGTGGACGGTCGGCGCAGACGACTGAGGGACGGCAGCACGGCCCTCGCCGGCTACCGCCCCTCGGTCGATGTCGTCTCCGGTCAGCCCAGCGCCTCGGCCTCGGCCCACCACTGCTCGACGAACTCGTCGACGGTGATCGTCCCGAACATCAGGTCCTCATTCAACCGGACCCACGTCAACTCCAGCGAGGCGAACGACCCAGGCAACGTGGGAGTGCTCACCGTCTCGTAGCCCTCGAGCGACGCTCGGTAGTCGAGCGACTTGGCCTCGAGCGACCCCTCCGGGAAGTCGAGAGCGCTCAGCTGAGCGGGATCGGTCGGGATGCCCCGCGATGTGCCGAAGATCTTCGAGACCTCCGGGTCGGTGGCGAGGAAGTCGAGCAGCAGCGCCGTCTCCGCGGGGTGCTCGGTGTTCGCCGACCCGGCCATGTGGAGCACGGTGTAGAAGATGGCCTTCTCGCCGTCCGGGCCCGTCGGGACGGGAAGGGTCTCAAGATCTTCGACATCGGCGTAGCGGGCGAAGAAGCTGTCCCACGTCAGCGTGCTCGCAGCCTCTCCCACCGCGAAGCCGTCCGCGGGCGCGAGCTCGGTGGCCCGCTGATGCGGGAAGAAGGCGCCCGACTCGCGCAGCTCCGTCGTCAGGTCGAGGAACTCGGCCACGTCGTCCTTGGCGAAGGCGATGGATCCGTCCTCCCCGAAAGGCTGCTCGCCCTGCTGGAGGAGCCACTGGATGAAGAACCACATCGTGAGGCCGTGGTCGAACCCCCCGTAGACGGGCTTGCCTTCGGCGGTGGTCACCTCGGCGGCAGTGACGTCCGTGATCCACTCGTTGAGGTCTTCCCAGGTGTAATCGGGGTCGAGAGGCTCGACTCCGGACGCCTCGACCAGGGCCGGGTCGACGAACAGCCCCAGCGTCCCCGTTCCGACCGGGACACCGTACTGCACGTCGTTGACGGTGGCGGCATCGATCACGACGTCGTCCATCTCCGACGTGTCGAGCTGCTCGCCGAAGTAGGGCGAGAGATCGAGCAGCGCGCCGTTGAGGCCGTACTCGACGAGGTTCGCCTGGTCGAACTGCATGACGTCCGGCAGGTTTCGCGCGGCCGCCTGCGTGGAGCGGGAGTCCCAGTACGACGAGAAGTCACCGAACGTGCCGTTGACGGTGATGTCGGGGTACGTGTCCTCGAAGAGTGCGATCGCCTCCTCGTACATCGCCGCGCGGGCATCATTGCCCCACCAGGCCAGATCGAGAGTGACCGGCCCCGAGCCGGCATCCTCGCTCCCCGGATTCGCGCAGCCGGAGAGCGTTCCGATCGCGAGCGCGCCGGCGCCCACGATGCCGAGAAGACGTGCGGTGTGCTTCATTGCAGTGATCCTCCATGGTCTCGTGCCGCCCTGCGCCGGAGCGGACGCCCCCTCACGGATGCGAGTCCTGGGCACCTTCGCCACGCCGGTCGTTCAGCGACGTCCGCAACGGTAATTGCGCCGGCGCATCCTTGTGGACAAATGGACAAATGTGATCATGCGACCTCGCGCGGAACAGTGAATGAACCGTGACTCTCAAGGACCGCGAAGGACAGCTCCGTGGGCGAGCCATGCGCCAGTGCCCCCATCCCCCCTGCGGTTCTCCGCGAAGACCGCGGCATCGACATCGCCGCCCGCTGCTCTTCGCGACGCTCCGTGTCCTACCGATCGAGTGCACACGGCGAGCTGGACGCTCACGATGGCCAGGCACCCAGAGTCGCGGTGCGGCGCTCTGCACCAAACCCTAAACGGCTGGGGCAACACTCGCTGCGATCAAGGGTCGATGATCATTCATTGGGACATCCTGAGCAACGCGCAAGCGAGTAAGACGAGGTCCTCTCATCAACAGGAAGTACTGACTGGTGAGACGTTCACGCCGATACCGACACGTGGACGTAGACAGGTCCACGTCATTTGAGAAGCCGGGCTCGTGCCCGGCGCCACCGGGGGTCAACATGCGACGTCTCTCCCAGGCTCACCGTCTCGTTGCGGCGACAGCCATACCGACCGCCCTTCTTCTGACAGCCTGCGCACCCGCAGCCAACACGGGCGAGCGCGCTGAAGAACTGTCAGACATGTCCGTCGAACTCCCCAACTGGGGCGTCATCTGCCTAGACGCGCCAGATGTCAGGAATACCGACGAACTAGTGCCATGGTCCGACATCGTGGCGAGTGGTGAGATCGTCTCCTTTGCAAACGGAGAGGTCCGTCATGAAACCGGAGGCTCGACGCTTCCTGTCATCGCCCACATAGATCATGTCGCTATACACGAGGGGTCGCTGCCGGAGACCAGCGACGGTTCCCTCTATGTCGCCCTGGTAGCACCTGCTGGCGCCCAAGCTGTGGCGGAATCGATACCCATCGGCACGGAAGTGCTGGTGTATGGCGTCGTTCAGAACGCGCCGGACGATGCAGATCAATCACCTGTGATGAAGGGCATGCCCACCGACCAACCCCTATACGGAGTGGTTCATCCCGCTGGCCTTGTCTTCGAGCTCAAGACCAGGGGGGAAGAGCCCGCACTTGCGTGGCCGATGTACGGGAGCGTCGTGGAGGGCGGGACGATCGAGGACGCACTTCCGGGTGAGCCAGTCCCGGACGAGGTTGACGAGAGCGGCATACACGAAGATGGCTCAGGCAACTAAAACTCGATGTCGAATCGGACGGCACAACAGGTTCAGCCGAGGTATTCATCCGAGTAGGCCGGTCCGATTCAGTCGGATTCGGGCCTCAGGATCACGCCTACTACGCCTGCGTCGAGATCGAACTGGATCTGCAGAGCAGGAACGCGGATCGGGTGCGCGCCGCTGCCTGACGCACTCACCTCGCTAGCGGAGCCGCTCCCCGACGAGTACGCCCGCACCGATGAACGCTGGCCCTGACGCCATTGGGGTTCGCACAACGTAGCGCGGGGTGATGCTCCGCCCCCACCGCGCTAGCGTCGGCGTATGGGTGGCGGTCGGGCGAAAAAGTACCGGCAGGCTCAGCGCGCATTGCCACTTCGCCTGCTCGTCGCGGACGCCGTGGAGCGTTCGACGAACGCGGTGGTGCGAGTGACCCCGGCGGCAGTTCGAATGCCCGGATTGCAGATGAAGGTTCTTGCTCAGAAAACGAAAAACCCCCGACTAGCGGGGGTTTTATCGTGGACCTGAGGGGACTCGAACCCCTGACCCCCTGCATGCCATGCAGGTGCGCTACCAGCTGCGCCACAGGCCCTCTGTCGCCGCTCGCGGCAACTCATCCAGCTTACTATACGAGCGGCGATGGTCCGAACCAGGGCGTCAATCGCGCGGGGCGGGCTCCGGAAGGTCGACGGAGATGAGGGGGCAGTCCTTCCACAAACGCTCGAGACCGTAGAAGGTCCGCTCCTCCTCGTGGAACACATGCACCACCAGATCGCCGAAGTCGAGCAGGATCCAGCGGGACTCCTGACGACCCTCGCGGCGGAGGCGCTTCTGACCCGCCTCGAGCATCTGGTCTTCGATCTCGTCGGCGATCGCGGCGACGTTGCGCTCGCTGTTCCCGGTCACGAGGAGGAAGGCGTCGACGAGCGGAAGCGGCTCCGACACGTCGAAGGCGACGAAATCAGCGCCGCCCTTGCTATCGGCCGCGGCCGCGGCGATCTGCACGAGTTCGTGCGTTCGTTCAGTGGCAACCATCAGAAGACTCCATTCACAACGGCGAGGATCAGAACCGTCGCAAGCGCGAGGCCGAGCGCACCGGCGGTGATCGCCAGCGTCATCATCAGCCGGCTCCCCCGCTCAGGCGCCGGAGGGCGGATGATCTCGTCCGCACTCTTTATCGTGCTGATCGCCGCACTGGCGGCGATCGGCGTGGGCGACGACGCAGCGGGAAGCTCGCCGTCGATGAGGGCGGCATCGAGGTCTTTGCCGTCCTGGGCTCCGGGCACGGTGCCCGTGGAGCCGTAGTTGTCGGGCAGCGCGTAGCTGCCGGTGATGAGGAGCTCGCCCGTTCCCATGATGGGCACGGAGAGCGACCCGGTGTCGGGGGTCTGCGAGAGGATCAACGCGTTCGGCGCAGACGACGATCCGCCACCCCGGGTGAGGAGCTGGTCGAAGGACGGCGGCAGCTCGATCTGCCCCGGCTCGGCGGTGAGCAGTTGCGCGCCGAGTTCCGACGAGACGACGGGCGCGTTCTCGACGTCGCGCTCGGCCTCGGGCTCCTCGAGCTCGCGATCGAGCCCACCGGGCGCGTCGGTCAGGTCCGGCTCATGATCGGCGTCGTCGGATTCGGATTCATCGTCGGTGCCGGCAGCGTCGGCGCTCGCGGCATCCTCATCATGGTGGGGCTCGTCGGAGATCTCGTCGGTCGCGCCGGCGGGAGTGACGACGTCGTCGTTCTCGTCGATCTGGACGTACTCGGGCTCGCTCTCCGCGGACTCATCGGGCGTGTCCGCGGCCTCCGACTCGGTGAGGATCTCGCCCTCGGCGGTCTCCGGCTCGGGTTCGACGACAGCAGCCTCGACGGGGTCAGGATCGACGGCGTCCCCCTCCGCGGCATCGTCCCGCGCGGCGGCGGCGTCGCCTGCGGGAATGACGCCGATCGATGCCGTCCGCAGCTTGGCGAGGTGGCGGGCCTGCCGCCGGGTGACCGGGGTCGAATCGAGGTCGATGTCGGCGTCGAGCAGGACCTCGGGCGCCTGCGAAACGCTGTCGTCTTGCGAGTGGGAGAGGCGCTCTCCCCCGAGCTCGTGTGCGACGTCGACGTCGTGACCCTCGTCGATCGTCGCCTCGGGGGCCTCGACCGCCGCGGCGGCGTCGGACTCGGCACTCGCCGCGGCGGCATCCCGTGCTTCTTCCGGGGTGATCACGGGGTTCGACGCCGTGTCCCGCAGCTCACGGAGCTGGCGGCGCGTCAGCGGCGGGTTGCTCGGACCATCTGGGGTGCTCATGCTGTGCTCCGATACAGGTGGTGCTTCGCAATGTATTGAACGACGCCGTCAGGGACGAGGTACCACACCGGGTGTCCGAGGCTCACACGGTTCCGGCAGTCCGTCGATGAGATCGACAGGGCCGGGATCTCGAGCTTGCTCACATCGTCCGAGGGGAGGCCGTCGGTGCTGAGAGTATGTCCGGGACGCGATACTGCGACGAAGTGCGCGAGCTCCCAGAGCTCTTCGACGTTGCGCCAGCCGAGGATCTGGGCGACCGCATCGGCGCCGGTGATGAAGAACAGATCGGCGTCGGGACGCAGTTCCTTGAGATCGCGCAGGGTGTCGATCGTGTAGGTCGCACCGCTTCGATCGATGTCGACCCTGCTGACGGTGAACATCGGGTTGGATGCCGTCGCGATCACCGTCATGAGATAGCGATGCTCCGCCGGTGAGACGCCCGGCTTGTGGCGGGCTTCGCCGGTGGGGACGAAGATGACCTCGTCGAGGCCGAACGACTGGGCGACCTCACTCGCCGCGACCAGGTGACCGTGGTGAATGGGATCGAACGTACCGCCCATCACCCCGATCCGAGGGGCGCGTGTGGATGCCATCGTCGGCATCCTCAGTGGTGGCCGTGGCCCGCCTGCGGAACAGGATTCTTCTTCGCGTACGCCTCCGCCTTGTGGGAGTGGCGGTTGGCGACGTTGCGGTAGGACAGGGTGACGAGTCCGAGGGAGAGGAAGATGACGAACGCGAGGATGCCGAAGCCGAAGGTTTCTGCCATGGGGTTGCCATGGTGCTCGCCCTCAGCGGCGGCGAGGGCGATGATCGTCGCGAAAGTCATTCAGGCTCCTAGAAAAGTATGGGGTGCAGGACCAGTTTAGGTGGTCATCCGCGGATCTGCCCGCTCCCACGGGCGAGCCACTTGACCGTGGTCAACTCGGGAAGGCCCATGGGACCCCGCGCGTGCAGTTTCTGCGTCGAAATGCCGACCTCGGCGCCGAAACCGAACTCGCCGCCGTCGGTGAAGCGGGTCGATGCGTTGACCATGACGACGGCCGAATCGACTTCGGCAAGGAATCGCTCCGCCCGGTCGTCGTCGCGGGTGATGATCGACTCGGTGTGGTGGGTCGAGTAGGTGCGGATGTGCTCCAGCGCGGAGTCGAGGTCGTCGACGATGCGGAGCGAGATGTCGAGGCTCTGGTACTCGGTCGACCAGTCCTCCTCCGTCGCAGGCACGATGCCCGCGACCATCCGGGCCACGTCAGCGTCGCCGTGCACGGTGACGCCCCGCTCCTGGAGCGCGGCAGTGATCGGGGGGATCAGGCGCTCGGCTGCGTCGCGCAGTACCAGCACGGTCTCGACCGCGTTGCACACGCTGGGGCGCTGCACCTTCGCGTTGACGACGATGTCGGTCGCCCAGTCGAGGGGCGCCGAAGAGTCGAGGACGATGTGCACGACACCGGCACCGGTCTCGATGACCGGCACCGAGGATTCGCGCACGACGGTGTCGATGAGCGCCGCACTGCCCCTCGGCACGAGGACGTCGACGAGGCCGCGTGCCTGCATGAGCTCGCGCGCCCCGTCACGCCCGAAATCGTCGACGCTCTGCAGTGCGCGGGAGTCGACCCCCGCAGCATCCATCGCTCGCTGCATCACCGCGAGCAGCGTCGCGTTGGTCGACTGGGCCGCACTCCCGCCCCGCAGGACCACGGCATTGCCCGAACGCAGCGCCAGCGAGGCGATGTCGACGGTGACGTTCGGGCGCGCTTCGTAAATCGACCCGATCACGCCGAAGGGCACCGACACCTTCTGGAGCCGGAGCCCGTTGGCGAGGACGCGCTCGTCGAGCACGCGACCGACAGGATCGGGCAACGCGGCGACGTCTCGTACCGCCGACGCCAGCGCGTGGACCCGCGGCTGATCGAGACGCAGGCGATCGAGCAGCCCGTCGGTGAGGCCGTCGGATGCCCCGCGACTCAGATCTTCGGCATTCGCGGCGACGATGGCGGGCGCGTCGGCGTTGATCGCGTCGGCGATCATCTCGAGGAGACGCGCCTTTTCAGCATCCGTCAGCAGGCCGACGGCGCGGGATGCCTCGCGCGCCGACTCCATGCGCTCACGCGCACCGACGAGGGTGGTGGTCATCGCTCCAGTGTAGGACCGCGACGCACCGCGCCGACGGCGGTCAGTCGTTCTCGAGCCTGATCGGCGATGTCCCGGGAAGCACGTCGGGCTGCGGGTTCGGTGCGAACCAGGTTCCGATGTCATCGCCGCGGAGCGCGTCGAACACGCGGTCGGCGCTTGTGACCAGGACGCCGACTCCCGCCGCGGTAGCGAGCCGTGCCGCCGACACCTTGGTCGCTGCCCCGCCGGTGCCGACGCTGTTCACGACCACGGATCCGAACTGGTATCCCGAGAGGTCGTCACCGTAGGCCACGTCGTGGATCGGCCGCGCCCCGGGCTCATCAGGCGGGCGCGTGTAGAGGCTCTCGATGTCGCTGAGCAGCACGAGGGCGTCGGCGCCGATCAACTGCGCCACCAGGGCGGCCAGTCGGTCGTTGTCGCCGAAGCGGATCTCGTGCGTGGCGACCGTGTCGTTCTCGTTGACGATCGGGAGGATCCGCAGACCCAGCAGACGGTCCATCGCTCGTCGAGCGTTCGACCGGTGCGTGGGATTGTCGAGGTCGCCCGCGGTCAGCAGCACCTGGCCGGCGACGATCGCATACGACCGCAGCGCCTCCTGGTAGCGGTAGATCAGGACGTTCTGCCCGACCGCCGCCGCGGCCTGCTGGGTGGCCAGGTCGCTGGGACGCGAGTCGAGGAGCAGGAAGGGCATCCCCGTCGCGATCGCCCCGGACGAGACCAGGACGACCTCGGTTCCCCGGGCGTGAGCCTCGGCGAGGGCCTCGACGATGGGCTGGATCTTCTCCGCGTTCTCGCCACTGATCGACGACGAGCCGACCTTGACCACGAGCCGACGTGCGCCGGCGATACCGGTACGATCCTGCACGCTCACTGGTCGCCCTCGTCCTCCCAGACGTCGTTCTTCGACGCGAGACGCTCCGACTCGAGCTCGGCGCGAGCCTCCGCCTTCGCGTCCATCCGCTCGTGGTAGCGCTCGCGGCGCTGCGACGTCGTCCGACGCGGGTTCAGGTCGAGACGCGGATCAGTGCCACGCGGAGCCGTCATCAGCTCGGCGGCAGACGTCAGCGACGGGTGCCAGTCGAAGATGATGCCGTCGCCGGGGCCGATGACGACCGTGGAGCCGGCTTCGGCACCCTCGCGGAACAGTGCGGTCTCGATGCCGAGCTTCTCGAGGCGGTCGGCGAGGAAGCCGACGGCCTCCTCGTTCTGGAAGTCCGTCTGCTGCACCCAGCGCACCGGCTTGTCGCCGAGGATGCGGTAGATGTTGCCGTACGTGCCGCCCTCGACGCGGATCTCGAACTCCTTCTGCGACCCGTGGGGGCGGATGACGACCCGCTCGGGAACGGGAGCGGCGGCAACCTCGGCGCGGTGCTTCTCGACGACCTCGCCCAGCGCGAAGGTCAGCGCGCGGAGTCCGTCACGGCTCACGGTGGAGATGTCGAAGACACGGTAACCGCGCGACTCGAGCTCAGGGCGCACGAGGTCGGCCAGCTCTTTGGCTTCGGGCACATCGAGCTTGTTCAGCGCGATCAGCTGCGGACGCTCGAGGAGCGGGATCTGGCCCTCCGGAACGGGGTACGCGGCCAGCTCGGCGAGAATCACGTCGAGGTCGGTCAGCGGGTCGCGTCCCGGCTCGAGCGTCGCACAATCGAGGACGTGCACGAGGGCCGTGCACCGCTCGACGTGGCGGAGGAACTCGAGGCCGAGGCCCTTGCCCTCGCTCGCGCCTTCGATGAGTCCGGGGACATCCGCGACGGTGAACCGTGCCTCGCCGGCCTGGACGACACCGAGGTTCGGGTGGAGCGTGGTGAAGGGGTAGTCGGCGATCTTCGGGCGCGCAGCGGAGATCGCTGCCACGAGGCTCGACTTGCCTGCCGACGGGAACCCCACGAGCGCGACGTCGGCGACCGTCTTCAGCTCGAGGTGGACGTCGCCCTGCCACCCGGGGGTCCCGAGGAGAGCGAATCCCGGCGCCTTGCGCTTGGGGTTGGAGAGAGCAGCGTTGCCGAGTCCGCCCTGACCACCCGGAGCGACGACGAACCGCATGCCCGGCGTGAGCATGTCGACGACGACGTCGCCGTCATCGTCCTTCACGACCGTGCCGACAGGCACGGGAAGCTCGAGCGACTCCCCCGCGGCACCGGAGCGGTGATCTCCCATGCCGAACCCGCCGTTGCCCGCGGAGCGGTGCGGCGAATGGTGGTACGAGAGGAGTGTGGTCACGTTGGGGTCGGCGATCAGGACGACATCGCCACCGTGGCCGCCGTTTCCGCCGTCGGGACCGGCGAGCGGCTTGAACTTCTCTCGGCGCACCGAGACGCAGCCATTGCCGCCTTTACCCGCACTCACATGCAGTGTCACACGATCTACGAACGACACCATGCGGGGCCTCCTATCAGGGAAAACAGGTGAGGGGGCGGACCGTAGCCCACCCCCTCACCCAGGAAAACTGTGTGTCAGTCGACGAGCGACACGATGTTGACGACCTTGCGGCCGCCCTTCTTGCCGAACTCGACCGCGCCTGCCTCGAGGGCGAACAGCGTGTCGTCGCCACCACGGCCGACATTCGCGCCGGGGTGGAAGTGGGTGCCGCGCTGACGGACGATGATCTCGCCGGCGAGGACCTTCTGACCGCCGAAGCGCTTCACGCCGAGGCGCTGTGCGTTGGAGTCACGACCGTTACGGGTGGAGCTTGCGCCCTTTTTGTGTGCCATCTCTCGTGCCTCCTGGCTTACTTGATGCCGGTGATCTTGACGCGCGTGAGGTCCTGACGGTGCCCCTGGCGCTTCTTGTAACCGGTCTTGTTCTTGAACTTCTGAATGATGATCTTGGGACCGCGCTCTTCGCCGACGACCTCGGCGGTGACCGTGACCTTGGCCAGCTTGTCGGCATCCGTCGTCACGGCGTCGCCGTCGACGAAGAGGACAGCGGGGAGCTGGATCTTGTCGCCGATCTGAGCCTTCTGACGGTCGAGGACCACGATGGTGCCAACTTCGACCTTTTCCTGACGGCCACCGGCGCGCACAACTGCGTAAACCACTTCACACCTTGTTTCTTCTGTGGAGCGCACGGCTCCGTTTGTCCTGGGAGACTGGGAAGTCTTTGGTGCGGAAGCGAGGCTCTCGGTCGCCGTAGGCCTGCGACACGTGACGCACCAAGGAGCCAGATTACCCGATCCTGGCACCAAGGGCAAAAGCACTCACCCGCGAGTCGCCCGTATGATCGGCGGATGGCCATCCTCGTCGACACCGCGATGTGGCCGGCGCACGGAAGACTCTGGGCTCACCTCGTCTCGGACACCGATCTGAGTGAGCTCCACGCCTTCGCTGCAGCACACGGTATCCCGCCCCGCGCCTTCGACCGCGACCACTACGACGTCCCCGCCGACGCCATCGCAGACCTCGTCCGCGGAGGCGCCGAGGCGGTGAGCGCGAACGAACTCGTCCGCCGCCTCATCGCCTCGGGCCTGCGAGTCACCGCCCGCGAGCGCCGCGGGCGGTGAACGTCACGATTCGTCGGGGGTCGTCGAGACCGGCGTGCCCGTGAGCGCGGCGGTGGTCACCCGGCGCCGCGCGCGCCCCTGACCGGGCGCCTTCGGCTCGGGAAGGGCTTCGAGCACCGAGTCGAGGAGACGGTCGGCGTCGGTGCGCGGGGCAGCATCCGAGCGCTTCTTGCGGGGACGCTTCGCGCGTTCCGGACGCTCGGTGCGCTCGACGGCCACAGCGACATCGGGCTCGGCCGGCGCCGGCTCCTCGTGCGGCTGGATGGTCGACGCGGCGATCTGGGCGAGCGCGGACTTGACGCCCTCGGTGATCACATGGGTCGCACCCGGTGCCACCGGTGCGCTGGTTCCGGCGTTCTGGTTCTGGGTGCTGTTGCCCTGGCGCGACCGGCGGTTGCTGCTGCTGCCGCCTCCGTTGGAGCTGCCACTCGAACGGTGCTTGACGACGGGGTCATGGTGCACGACGACACCACGTCCGGCGCAGACCTCGCAGGCTTCGCTGAACGTCTCGAGCAGCCCGAGACCGAGCTTCTTCCGCGTCATCTGCACGAGACCGAGCGAGGTGACCTCGGCGACCTGGTGCTTCGTGCGGTCACGGCTCAGGCACTCGACGAGGCGCCGCAGCACGAGGTCGCGGTTCGATTCGAGCACCATGTCGATGAAGTCGACGACGATGATGCCGCCGATGTCGCGCAGGCGCAGCTGGCGGACGATCTCCTCCGCCGCTTCGAGGTTGTTCTTGGTGACCGTCTCCTCGAGGTTTCCGCCGTTACCGACGAACTTGCCGGTGTTGACGTCGACGACCGTCATGGCCTCGGTGCGATCGATCACGAGCGATCCGCCTGAGGGCAGCCAGACCTTGCGGTCGAGGGCCTTCTCGATCTGCTCCGTCACCCGGAACTCGTCGAACGGGTCGGAATCGCTGCTGTACTTCTCGATGCGCTCGAGCAGGTCGGGCGCGACGCCGGTCAGGTACGAGGTGATCGTCTCGTACGCCTCTTCGCCCTGGATGAGCATCTTCGTGAAGTCCTCGTTGAAGACGTCGCGGACGATCTTCACGAGCAGGTCGGGCTCCGAGTGCAGGAGCGCGGGGGCCTGGCCGTTCGACGACTGGGTGCTGATGTGCTCCCACTGCGCCGTCAGACGCTGCACGTCACGCGTGAGCTGCTCCTCGGTCGCGCCTTCGGCTGCCGTGCGGACGATCACGCCTGACGACTCGGGCAGGACCTCCTTGAGGATCTTCTTCAGGCGAGCGCGCTCCGTGTCGGGAAGCTTGCGGGAGATGCCGTTCATCGCGCCGCCGGGCACGTAGACCAGGTAGCGGCCAGGCAGGGAGATCTGGCTCGTCAGGCGCGCGCCCTTGTGGCCGACCGGGTCCTTCGTGACCTGGACGAGTACGCGGTCGCCCGACTTGAGGGCGAGCTCGATGCGTCGTGGCTGGTTACCGGTCTCGACGGCATCCCAGTCGACCTCACCGGAGTACAGGACGGCGTTGCGTCCGCGGCCGATGTCGACGAAGGCCGCCTCCATGCTGGGGAGGACGTTCTGCACGCGGCCGAGGTAGACGTTGCCGATGAGCGACGCATCCTGGTTGCGGGCGACATAGTGCTCGACGAGGACCTTGTCCTCGAGCACCGCGATCTGGATGCGGCCGTTCTTCGAGCGCACGATCATGTCGCGGTCGACCGATTCGCGGCGAGCGAGGAACTCCGCTTCGGTCACGACCGTGCGTCGCCGGCCGGCCTCGCGACCGTCGCGACGACGCTGCTTCTTCGCCTCGAGGCGCGTGGAGCCCTTGATGCGCTGCGGCTCGGTGATGACCTCCACCGCGCGCCGGCGCGGCGGCGCGGGCTCGTCTGTGGAGTCCGCGGCACCGCCACCACGGCGGCGGTTGCGACGACGGGCGCTCGACGACGATTCGGATGCCGCGTCGTCGCGGTCGTCACGGTCCCGCTCATCGCGGTCGTCACGGTCGTCTCCCGGACGCGACGGCAGGGCCACGACCTCGGGAGCGTAGAAGTGAAGGGCGGTCGACACCGACGACACGAACTCTTCGGGCAGGAGGCCCAGGCTGACCGCCGTGGGGATGCCGGGTTCGACTGACACGGGTTCCGCGAGGGCCTGGTCGCCCGACGCGGCATCCGGCGCCTCGGCGGGAGCTGCCGTCGGGGACGCCGTCGACTCGCCTTCGGCGGTATCTGCGGGTCCGTCCTGTGTGACCGGCGCTTCGGGCTCGGTCGACGCATCTGCCGGCGCGTTCGGCTCGGCTGGCACCTCGGGCACTGCCGGCACCTCGGGCGCTGCCGGCACCTCGGGCGCTGCCGGCACCTCGGGCGCTGCCGGCACCTCGCGAGCGGCCGGGGCTTCCGACTCAGCTGGAGCGTCGATCTGGTCGACCTCGGGCTCGGTGGGAGCGACCTTCTCGTCGACGGCGCTCGTGGACTGAGGGGACTCGACGGAGTCCGACGGAGCGGCCTCCGTCGACAGGGGCTCCCTCAGGGCCGCGTCGCTTCGTTCGATGCCTGCTGATTCGGTGTTCTCATCGGCCGTCACTGGCTTACTCCTAGCCGACGGCTCCGCGTGCCGTCCGGCGAAAATCTGGCGGCGCCGCTCCGTATACGGAGGAGCCGCGAACTCACTCGGTCTGCAGCCGATCCCCGCACTCCATGCGGGGTGACGCTGCGCGGGCGGTCATCGCCCGAAGTCTTCTCGTGACATCCGGGCGGCGCGGCCGCGGGGACATCAACGCCCATTATCCCACTAACCGCGCTCAAACCGTGACGCGTCTCCACAATATGCACGGCGAGCGGCTCAGCAGAACCAACAAGAGGGGTGCGAGAATCGGCCGCATGACTGTCGGCACGCGCACATCCCGCCCCACCGCTCTCGCCATCTGGCTGATCGTCGCGGGTGTGGTCGGGTGGTTCGCTGCCTTCCAGCTCACGGTCGAGCGGTTCAAGCTGCTGGCCGATCCGAATGCGACGGCCGCCTGCGACATCAGCCTGCTCGTCCAGTGCGGTGCGAACCTCACCTCCGACCAAGGGTCGGTGTTCGGCTTCCCCAATCCGATCCTGGGGCTCACGGGCTGGATGGCGCCGGTCGTGGTCGGCGCGGCCCTGCTCGCGGGGGCGCGCTTCGCTCGATGGTTCTGGCTCCTGTTCGGAGCCGGCGTGACCGCCGCCCTCGTCTTCGTGATCTGGCTCATCACACAGAGCATCTTCGTCCTCGGCACGCTGTGCCCGTGGTGCATGGTCACGTGGACGGTCACGGTCCCGACGTTCTTCGCGGTGATGGTGCATCTGCTGAGGATCGGCGCGCTGCCCGCGCCGAGGAAGGTGCGCACCGCCGCCGCCGGGCTCATGGCGTGGGTGCCCCTCATCTCGATCGTGGCCCTCGCCGTCGTCGCCCTCATCGCCCAGCTCAAACTGAACTGGATCGCAGAGTTCTGAGCACCGACGACGACGCGCCCGCACCCCTCTCGGGGCCGGGCGCGTCGTCATGCAGATCTGGTCAGTCGAACCAGATCGCGAGCTCGCGCGACGCGGACTCGGGGCTGTCGCTCCCGTGAACGAGGTTCTGCTGCACGGCGACGCCCCAGTCACGCCCGAAGTCGCCGCGGATCGTCCCGGGCGCGGCGGTGGTCGGGTCGGTGGTCCCGGCGAGGGAGCGGAATCCCTCGATCACGCGATTGCCCGCGAGACGGATCGCAACCGACGGCCCCGACATCATGAAGTCGAGGAGCGGCTCGTAGAAGGGCTTGCCGGCATGCTCGGCGTAGTGCTCCTCGAGACGAGCGCGGTCGGGCTCGACGAGGCGCAGATCGACCAGCGAATAGCCCTTCGCTTCGATGCGGGCGAGGATCGCGCCGGTCAGGCCGCGAGCCACTCCGTCGGGCTTGACGAGGACGAGGGTCTGTTCGGTGGCCATGTCAGTCTCCGTTCGTTGCCGCCTGCGCGGCGAGGGCAGCGTTGCGCTCATCGAGAGCGCCGCCCTTGATCGTCGCATACACGTACATTCCGCCGAAAACCACGGCGGCGATCAGGAGGGCGGGAACCAGGAACGCGGCCAGCGCGAGCACACCCTGGAGAACGGCCCCCAGCACGACCGCCCAGCCGTGACGGAGCAGACCCGACGTCAGGATGAGGATGATCGCGAACGCCGCTCCCCCGACGATGCCCCACCAGTCGGCGATGCCGTCCGGCAGAACGCGCAGCCCGTAGACGACGAGGCCGCCGAGGAACGCCACCAGGGATTCCGAGATCAGGATGACGGAGAGCAGCGACTCGCGCGCCCCCCGATGCCGGCGAATCCGCGGACTCATGACTCGTACCCCGACTTCCATTCCTCGGCCGCGGCCAGCGCGAGCGCCTCGCCGGCGAGCACGACGCTGCCGGCGATGACGACGGCCCGGCGGTCGGATTCGGCCGCCCACGCGCGCGCGGCCTCAGCCGCCTGCCCGAGGTCGCGGTGCACGGTCACCGATGCGCCGATCTCCTCGACGAGATCGGCGATCGCGTCGGGTTCGGCGGCGCGGTCCGACT
The DNA here is from genome assembly GCF_045066555.1 of Microbacterium sp. Ld4. Taxonomy (NCBI): domain Bacteria; kingdom Bacillati; phylum Actinomycetota; class Actinomycetes; order Micrococcales; family Microbacteriaceae; genus Microbacterium; species Microbacterium sp. Ld4. The sequence continues at coordinate 191,305 of NZ_JBISHE010000009.1, forward strand.
CGGGAGCGGTCGCGAACACCTGAGCGGCGGCCGGCACGAGGGTCTCGACGATCCCCCCGATGTCTTTGTCGCCGAGCGCTCCCAGCACGAGTCCCCATTCGTCGAAGTCGAAGGAGTCGGCGAGGGCCGTGACCAGAGCTCGTGCGCCGTGGGGGTTATGGGCGCTGTCGACGAGGACGGTGGGCGCGATCCCGACGAGCTGCAGTCGCCCGGGCGACGTGGCGCCCGCAAGACCGTCCGCCAGCACATCGGCGGCGAGCGTGCGGCTCGCTCCGCCGATGAGCGACTCGACGGCGGCGATGGCGAGGGCGGCGTTGTGGCCCTGGTGCGCGCCGTAGAGCGGGAGATAGAGCTCCTCGTAGGTTCCAGCGAGTCCGCGCACCGTGATGAGCTGCCCGCCGACGGCGAGCTTCTGGTCGAGAAGACCGAACTGCTCTCCCTCGATCGCGAGGCTCGCCTCGCGGCGCCGCGCCGCGGTGACGAGCACGGCGGCCGCGGCGGCATCCTGCTCCGCAGAGACGACGGCGGCGGACTGCTTGATGATGCCCGACTTGACCGTCGCGATCTCGGCGATCGTGTTCCCGAGCCGATCCGCGTGGTCGATGTCGATCGGCGCGAAGACCGCCACGTCGCCGTCGGCCGTGTTCGTCGAATCCCAGGCCCCGCCCATCCCGACCTCGATGACCGCGACGTCGACCGGCGCGTCGGCGAAAGCCACGAACGCGAGCACCGTCAGCAACTCGAAGAAGGTCAGCGGCGCGTCACCGTTGCCCTCGAGCTCGGCGTCGACGAGCGCGACGAGCGGCGCGATCTCGTCCCACGCATCGGCGATGCTGCCGTCGGCGATCGGTTCGCCGTCGATCATCACGCGCTCGGTGAACCGCTCGAGGTGCGGGCTCGTGAACAGGCCCGTACGGAGCCCGTGAGCCCGGATGATCGACTCGGCGATCCGGCTGGTCGACGTCTTGCCGTTCGTGCCGGTGACGTGCACCACACGGTACGTGCGCTGCGGGTCGTCGAGCATCTCGAGCAGCCGCTGGGTGCGTTCGACCCGCGGCTGCACCCACTGCTCGCCCTGCCGCTCGAGAAGCGCCGAGTAGACGGCATCCGCTCGTTGACGATCGTTCATGAGGTCGCTCCGATCCGGCGGACGCCGACCGTGAAGTCGCCGGCGTTCGCGTAGGTTCCCGCGGTGACGGATGCCGTGTGCTCGGGCGTCGAGCGCAGGGCTTCGCCGAGCAGGGTGGTTCCCGACGCCGTGGCGACGAGCGCCGCGGCCGACAGGGTCTCCCCCGCGACATCGGCCACGGCGAAGGCGGATGCCACGGCCTGCGCGTCCGCGTCGAGCTCGAACGTCAGCTGCAGCGCGATGCGGTCGCTGACGTCGAACCCGGCGGCCTTGCGGGCGTCCTGGACGGCGCGGATGATGTCGCGCGCCAGGCCCTCCGCCTCGAGCTCCGGGGTCGTGGTGGTGTCGAGCAGCACGAAGCCTCCGGCGGGCAGGAGCGCGATGGCCGTCCCTTCCGCGACGCCACCGGCCTCGAGGGTGAGGTCGTACTCCCCCGGCTCGAGGGCGATCCCGTCGACGACGACGACACCGTCCTGCTCGCTCCACAGGCCCGCACGGGCGCCGGCGATGACGTGCTGCACCTGCTTGCCGAGCCGCGGACCGGCCGCTCGCGCGTTGACCGCGAGACGCTGGCTGATGCCGTATTGCTCGGCGAGGCCGTCGGTGAGCTCGATGACCGACACCTGCTTGACGTTGAGCTCATCGCGCACGATGTCCTCGAACTGCGCGAGCGAGTCGGCCGCCGCGACGGCGACGGTGAGAGACGCGAGCGGGAGCCGCACGCGCTTGCCCTCCTTCTTGCGGAGGGCGTTCGCCACCGAGGACACCTCGCGGACGGTGTCCATGGCCTGCCGGAGGTCGGTCACCGGCGCGAAGACGTCCGCGTCGGGCCAATACTCGAGGTGCACGCTCCGGCCGCCGGTGAGGCCCTGCCACACGCGCTCGGAGACGAGCGGAAGCAGCGGCGCGGCCACCCGGGTGAGGGTCTCGAGCACGGTGTAGAGCGTGTCGAAGGCCTCCGTGGACGCCGGATCCGCGGCATCCACTCCGACCCAGAAGCGGTCGCGCGAGCGACGGATGTACCAGTTCGTCAACGCCTCGGCGAAGTCGCGGAGCTTGGCCGACGCCGTGGTCGAGTCGAGTGCCTCGAGGTCGGCGGCGACGCCCCTGACGAGGTCGCCGGTCAGGGCGAGGATGTGACGGTCGAGAACGTGGGTCGAGTCGGTGCGCCATGTCGCCTCGTAGCCGGCGCCCTCCTGCCCGCCCGCCGCGTTCGCGTAGGTCGTGAAGAAATACCACGCGTTCCACAACGGCAGGAGGAACTCGCGCACGCCGGCGCGGATGCCCTCCTCGGTGACGACGAGGTTGCCGCCGCGGAGGACGGGCGAGCTCATGAGGAACCAGCGCATGGCATCGGATCCGTCGCGGTCGAACACCTCGCTGACATCGGGGTAGTTCTTGAGCGACTTCGACATCTTCTGGCCGTCGCTGCCGAGGACGATGCCGTGGCTGATGACGTTCTCGAAGGCCGGACGGTCGAAGAGCGCACCCGAGAGCACGTGCATCACGTAGAACCAGCCACGGGTCTGTCCGATGTACTCGACGATGAAGTCCGCCGGCGCGTGCTCATCGAACCAGTCGCGGTTCTCGAAGGGGTAGTGCACCTGGGCGTACGGCATCGAACCCGAGTCGAACCAGACGTCGAACACGTCCTCGATGCGGCGCATGGTCGACGCGCCCGTGGGGTCGTCGGGGTTCGGGCGGGTGAGCTCGTCGATGAAGGGACGGTGGAGGTCGACCTCGCCGTCGTCGTTGACCGGGAGCCGGCCGAAGTCGCGCTCGATGTCGGCGAGCGAGCCGTAGACGTCGATGCGGGGGTGCTCGGGGTCGTCGCTCTTCCACACCGGGATGGGCGACCCCCAGAAGCGGTTGCGGCTGATCGACCAGTCGCGCGCTCCTTCGAGCCACTTGCCGAACTGGCCGTGCTTGACGTTCTCGGGCGCCCACGTGATCTGCTCGTTGAGCTCGACGAGGCGGTCCTTGATCGACGTGACGCGCACGAACCAGCTCGACACGGCCTTGTAGATCAGGGGGTTCCGGCACCGCCAGCAGTGCGGATACGAGTGCTCGTAGCTCGCCTCGCGGAGGAGTCGCCCCTCGCCCTTCAGCAGGCGGATCAGCGGACGGTTGGCGTCCAGCCACAGCTCACCGGCGACATCGGTGACGGCGGAGAGGAACCGGCCGCCGTCGTCGAGGCTCATGATGAGCGGGATGCCGGCGGCCGCCGTCACGCGCTGGTCATCCTCACCGTAGGCCGGTGCCTGGTGGACGATGCCGGTGCCGTCGGTAGTGGTGACGTAGTCGTCGACGAGGATTCGCCAGGCGTTCTCGGTGCCCCAGGTCTCCGTGTCGACGTAGTAGTCGAACAGCCGGTCGTACGACACGTCGGCGAGCTCGGCGCCCATCACGGTGCGCTCGACGGCATCCCGCGCCTCGTCCGCCGAGGCATAGCCGAGATCCTTCGCGTAGCCCGCGAGGAGGTCGGCGGCGAGGAGGTACCGGTGCGACTGGCCCTCCAGGGCGTCCTCGTGCACGTCGGCTGCACCCGCCGGACCTCCGGGGAGGACCGCGTAGGTGATCTCGGGGCCGACGGCGAGCGCCAGGTTGGTGGGGAGCGTCCACGGGGTCGTCGTCCACGCGAGAGCGCGGACCGCGGTCAGGCCGAGGGCCTCCGCCTTGGCGCCCACGAGCGGGAACGTGACCGTCACCGACGGGTCCTGCCGCATCTTGTAGACGTCGTCGTCCATGCGCAGCTCGTGGTTCGACAGGGGGGTCTCGTCGCGCCAGCAGTACGGCAGCACGCGATAGCCCTCGTAGGCGAGGCCCTTCTCGTGCAGTTCCTTGAACGCCCAGAGGACCGATTCCATGTATCCGGTGTCGAGCGTCTTGTAGCCGCGCTCGAAATCGACCCATCGCGCCTGACGCGTGACGTAGTCCTCCCAGTCGCGCGTGTACTGCAGCACCGAGGAGCGCGCCTTCGCGTTGAACGCGGCGATGCCCATCTCCTCGATCTCGCTCTTCTCGGTGATGCCCAGCTGCTTCATCGCTTCGAGCTCGGCAGGCAGGCCGTGGGTGTCCCACCCGAAGACGCGGTCGACCTTCTTGCCGCGCATGGTCTGGAAGCGCGGGAAGACATCCTTCGCGTAGCCCGTGAGGAGGTGGCCGTAGTGCGGCAGGCCGTTCGCGAACGGGGGTCCGTCGTAGAAGACCCACTCCTCAGCGCCCTCTCGCTGGGCGATCGAGGCGCGGAAGGTGTCATCGTGCTTCCAGAACGCGAGGATGTCGCGCTCCACGTCGGGGAAGCGAGGGCTCGGCACGACGGGCGTGGCAGCGTCGGCGGCGGGGCCGAAGGATGAGGTCCGGGGGTAGGTCATGTCGCTCCTGCAGGTAGATTCTGCGAGGACGATCTGACGACCGCGGTACCACCCCGCTTGGTGCGCTCCGTGTCCACGGTGCACCCGCTCTTCCTGCGGCCATGACGGGCCTGCCCCGCTCGGTTCTACTGAGCGGCGGACCGCTGTTCTTCCGAGAGCTCCCCGGTGATGGCCGGATCGGTGCTGATGGTCCCAGCATACCGCCGCCGTAGGCTGGCGTCATGGCCCGCGCGCGTATCCGCCCCGAACCTCCCCGCACGGACGAGCCGGATCTGCCCCCCTCCCTCGATCCCGTCGCTCTGACGCGTTCGGGCGAGGTGCTGGGCGGACGCATCGAGGTCGGCACCGGCGCGTCCGACGGTGCGTACGCCCGCATCGGCGAAAGCGTCATCACCGCAGCGTCGGCCGGAACCCTCGACCTGACCGGCGCCGTGCTGAGCGACGTCCTGGTCGATCAGCCCGCGCTCGCCGAATGGCGTGCAGGTCAGGGCACCTGGCGTACGGTCGTCGTCCGCGGCGGACGAATCGGCACGCTCGACGCGTCGCGCGGCCGCTGGGACGGGGTCATCCTCGACGGCGTGCGGATCGACTACCTGTCGTGGGCGGCCGCCGATGTGCACGACGCCCAGATCACCGGATGCCGCATCGGCACGCTCGATGCGCCCGGGGGCCGCCTCGACCGCGTCCGCTTCACCGACTCGAGCGTCGACGAGTTCGACACCCGCGAACTCCAGGCGCAGAACCTCGACCTTCGCGGGCTCGACGCCCTCGCCTTCACCGACGTCCGGGCGCTCCGCGGCGCGACGCTCGGCGCCGCTCAGGTGGCCGCGCACGCGGCGTCGTTCGCCGTCGCCCTGGGGATCGACGCCCGGGACTCCTGACGCGGACAGCCGATCGCCGCGGATCGCGTCCGGCAGGCCTCACGCGGAGGCGGACCGCCCCCACGGCTCCGACGTGACGGCGACCGTCTCCGCTCCCTGGAGGAGACGTGAGACGGGGCATCGGCGGTGGGCGGCCTCGGCGAGCGCTGCAGACGCCTCCGCGCTCTGCCCCTCGGCCGACAGGTACGCGGTCACATGGAACTCGTAGCCGCCCCGGGCGGGAGCGTCGTGCAGCTCGACCTCCACGCGGACGGCGGTGCGGTGCGCCCCGGCGACCACGGCCTGAGCGGTCGCATTGAGGCAGGTCGCCCAGGCGAGGGCGAGGAGCTGCTCGGGGTTGCTCGCCGCCGGGTCGGCGTCGGGGCTCAGCGGGTTCGAGACCGCGACCTCCAGGCCCCCGACGACGGTGCTCCGCCCGGTGCCGCCGTCGTCGTTGATTGCTGCGGTCCGGTACCTGCGGGTCATGGGGCAACTATAGTTGTACGTCGTCCAACAATTCGTTCTGAGGATGCCACGTGCACAGTCCCGACCCGTCGCCGGTCGCTCTCTCCGGGGTCGGGGTGACCTACCCCGGCGGCGTCCGCGCGCTGAGCGAGGTCTCCCTGTCGGTCCGTGACCGAGAGATCCTCGGCATCATCGGCGAGAGCGGCGCAGGCAAGAGCACCCTCCTCTCCGTGCTCACGGGAGAGGTGCCGCCGACAGCGGGCGCCGTCGAGGTGCTCGGGATGCCGGTCGCGTCGCTCGGCCGGCGCGGCATCCGCTCCCTGCGCCGCCGGATCGGTGTCGTGTTCCAGGGCGTGCACCTGCTCGCCAATCGCACCGTGCGTCAGAACGTGGCCGTCCCGCTCCGGCTCGTGGGCGGATCGCGGGCGGACCGGCGGGCGCAGCGCATCGCGGTCGACGAGGTGCTGAGCTTCGTCGGGCTGGCCGAGCGTGCCGACGCCTACCCCGCGCAACTGAGCGGCGGCCAACGGCAGCGGGTCGGCATCGCGCGGGCGCTCGTGACGCGTCCGTCGCTCCTCATCTGCGACGAGCCCACGTCTGCTCTCGATGCGACGACCGCGGCCGGGGTCCTGAACCTCCTGCGCGATGCCCGCGACCGGTTCGGCACCACGGTCCTCATCGTCACCCACGACCTCGACGTCGTCCGCGCGGTGTGCGACCGTGTCGCCCTGTTCGACGACGGAAAGCTGCAGGATGTGCTGCCGGTGACGCCGGCGAGCCCTGAGGACCGCGGGTCCTACCTCGAGCGCGCCCGCCGGGAGCTCGGCGCATGATCGACACGATCTCGGACTGGCTCGCGCCGCTCCAGGCGAGCCTCGCCACCCGCGGCGACGACCTCCTCGAATCCCTCGGCGAGACCGGCTACATGCTGGCGGTCTCGCTCGCGGCAGCCGTGGTGCTGGGCATCCCCCTCGGGATGACCGTCTATCTCACCCGGGCCGGCGGCATCGTGCCGCACCGGGCCGTCTTCGCGGTCGGGAACTTCGCGATCAACCTCGTGCGCTCGTTCCCCTTCCTCCTCCTCGTCGTCTTCCTCGTTCCCGTCACCCGCGCCGTGTACGGCACGACCTTCGGCACGCCCGCCGCGACGTTCTCCCTCTGCATCGTCGCGATCGCGATCTACGGGCGCCTCGTCGAGCAGATCCTCCGGGAGATCAGCCCCGGCATTCCCCGGGTCGCCGCGACCCTGGGCGCAACCGTCCCGCAGACGGTCACCCGCTTCCTGCTGCCCGAGGCGATCCCCGGTCTCGTCTACGCGCTCACCTCGGCGAGCATCAGCCTGCTCTCCTACTCGACCGTGCTCGGCGTGGTGGGCGGCGGCGGGATCGGCGACTTCGCCCTCCGGTACGGCTACCAGGAGTACGACTACCCCCTCATGTACCTGACGATCGCGATCATCCTTCTGATCGTGCTCGCCATCCAGGCCGTGGGGCAGCGGGTCTCGCTGCGCCTCGACCACCGCTGACCATCCCACCCCCGCACCGCATCCGCACCCACAAGGAGCATCATGTCCGTCCCCACTCCGCGCCTCCGCCTCGGCCTCGCCGCCCTGAGCGCCCTCACCCTCGCCCTGCTGGCCGGCTGCGCGAGCACGCCCGCGCCGTCCTCATCCGCGGAGGGTGAGACGGTGACGCTGCGCGTCGGCGCCGTCACCGCGCCGGCCACCGACATCGTGGAGGCTGCGGCAGACGAGATCGCGGACGGTTACGAGATCGAACTCGTCGAGGTGAGCGACTACGTCACGATCAACAACATGCTCGCCGCCGGTGACATCGACGCGAACTTCTCCCAGCACGAGCCCTACATGCAGGAGTTCAACGAGAAGAACGGCGCCTCGCTCGTCGCCGTGCAGCCGGTCTACAACTTCACGATCGCGTTCTACTCGAAGACCCTGACCGACATCGCCGACCTTCCCACGGGCGCTACCGTGGCGATCCCGAACGACTCGTCGAACAGTGCGCGCGCCCTCAAGCTCCTCGCCGACGAGGGCGTGATCGAGCTCGACGCGAGCGTCGACCCCTACGCGGCGACCGTCGACGACGTGACCGCCAACCCCAAGGACCTCGAGTTCCTCGAGCTCGAGATCGCCCAGCTGAACACGGCCTACGACGAGGCGGACCTCGTCTTCCAGTGGCCGTCGCACATCGCAGCGCTCGGCCTGACCCCGCAGGACGACGGCCTCATCACCGAGCTCGATGACCGTTTCGCCCTCCAGGTCGTCGTGCCCGAGGAAGATGCCGACTCCGAGGCGACGGCCGCACTCGTCGACGCGTTCACGAGCGAGCCGGTGCGCGAGATCATCGACGGCAACGCCACCATCGAGACCGCGTTCTGACCGGTGCGGGCGAGCGGATGCCGGAGCGTCGGCATCCGCTCGCCGGGCACGCCCCCGGGTAGACTCGACACGATTCACACTCAGGCACGCTCACACAGTGCCGCACATATCGCTCGAGGAGCCCCATGACGAATTCGCAGATCCCGGACAAGCCCGCTCTCGAAGGCCTCGAGCAGAAGTGGGATGCCGCGTGGGCGCAGTCGGGTACGTACCTGTTCGACCGCGACGCCGCCCGTGCGAAGGGCCGCGCCGGAGTGTTCTCCATCGACACGCCGCCGCCGACGGCATCCGGATCACTCCACATCGGCCACGTCTTCAGCTACACCCACACCGATGTGAAGGTCCGTTTCGAGCGGATGCGCGGCAAGACCGTCTTCTACCCCATGGGCTGGGATGACAACGGCCTGCCGACCGAGCGACGCGTGCAGAACTACTACGGCGTGCGCTGCGACACCTCACTCCCCTACGACGCCGACTTCACGCCGCCTTTCCGCGGCGACGCGAAGAGCCTGAAGCCCGCCGACCAGATCCCGATCAGCCGTCGCAACTTCATCGAGCTCTGCGAGGAGCTCACGCTCGAAGACGAGAAGCAGTTCGAGGATCTCTTCCGCAAGCTCGGCCTCTCGGTCGACTGGACCCAGACGTACCGCACGATCTCGAACGACACGATCCGCACGAGTCAGCTCGCGTTCCTCCGCAACCTCGAGCGCGGCGAGGCCTACCAGGCCATGGCCCCGACCCTCTGGGACGTCGACTTCCGCTCCGCGATCGCCCAGGCCGAACTCGAGGACCGCGAACAGCAGGCGTCGTATCACCGGGTGGCGTTCGCGAAGACCGACGGCTCGGGCGACATCCTCATCGAGACGACCCGCCCCGAGCTGCTTCCGGCGTGCGTGGCCCTCGTCGCCAACCCCGACGACGAGAGGTACCAGGCGTACTTCGGCTCGACCGTCCGCACTCCCCTGTTCGACGTCGAGGTGCCCGTCCTTGCCCACCCGCTCGCCCAGAAGGACAAGGGAAGCGGCATCGCGATGGTCTGCACCTTCGGCGACGTCACCGACATCGTCTGGTGGCGCGAGCTCGACCTGCCGAACCGCACGATCCTCGGCCGCGACGGACGCGTGCTGGCCGACGCTCCCGATGCGATCGAGACGGATGCCGCGAAGGCGGCCTTCGCCGAGCTCGCCGGCAAGACCGTCTTCAGCGCCAAGAAGCGCGTGGTGGAGCTGCTCGAGGAATCGGGCGCTCTCCGCGAGGTGTCGAAGCCGTTCTCGCACCCGGTGAAGTTCTACGAGAAGGGCGACCGCCCCCTCGAGATCGTCTCGACGCGGCAGTGGTACCTGCGCAACGGCGCGCGTGATGCCGGCCTCCGCGAGAAGTTGATCGAGTTCGGCCGCGGCATGGGATGGCACCCCGACTTCATGCGCGTCCGCTACGAGAACTGGACGAACGGCCTCACGGGCGACTGGCTCGTGTCGCGTCAGCGCTTCTTCGGCGTGCCGATCCCGGTCTGGTACGCACTGGACGAGAACGGTGAGCGGGACTACGCCCGCGTGCTGACGCCCGACCTGGCACGCCTGCCGGTCGATCCGACGACCGATGTCCCGGACGGGTACCGCGAAGACCAGCGCGGCGCCGCCGGCGGCTTCGACGCCGAGAAGGACATCTTCGACACGTGGGCGACCTCGTCGCTCACCCCCCAGCTCGCCGGCGGCTGGGAGCGCGACCCCGAACTGTGGAATCTCGTCGCACCCTTCGACGTGCGCCCCCAGGGCCAGGACATCATCCGCACCTGGCTGTTCTCCACCATGGTCCGCTCCGTCCTCGAAGACGGCCGCGCCCCCTGGACCGATGCCGCGATCTCCGGATTCATCGTCGACCCCGACCGCAAGAAGATGTCGAAGTCGAAGGGCAATGTGGTGACCCCCGCCGACATCCTCGACACCCACGGCACCGACGCGGTCCGCTATTGGGCGGCGTCGAGCCGTCTGGGCGCCGACGCCGCTTTCGACCCCCAGAACCCGACGCAGGTGAAGATCGGTCGTCGCCTCGCGATCAAGGTGCTCAACGCCGCGAAGTTCGTGCTCTCCTTCCCCGTGCCCGAGGGCGCGCAGGTGACGCACGCCCTCGACGCGTCGATGCTCGCGACGCTCGATCGGGTGGTCCGCGATGCGACGGCGGCGTTCGAGGCGTTCGACCACGCCCGCGCGCTGGAGATCACCGAAGCGTTCTTCTGGACCTTCTGCGACGACTACCTCGAACTCGTCAAGGAGCGCGCCTACAACCAGGCCGATTCCGGTCAGGCCTCTGCCGCGCTCTCGCTCCGCCTCGCCCTCTCGACCCTGCTGCGCCTCCTGGCGCCTGTCCTCTCCTTCGCCGCGGAGGAGGCATGGTCGTGGTTCGAGGAAGGCTCGATCCACACGGCGGAATGGCCCGAACCGCTCGGCATCGACGGCGACCCCGCCGTCCTGCGCGTCGTGGGCGAAGCCCTCATCAGCGTCCGCCGGGCGAAGACCGAAGCGAAGGCGTCGCAGAAGACCCCGGTGGCCTCGCTGACGATCGCCGGGCCCGCCGCGGCGCTGGACGGCATCCGCTCCGCCGAAGGCGACCTCGCCGCGGTCGGCCGCATCGCCGAGGTCTCATACGCCGACGCCGACGCCATCGCCGTCACCGACATCGTTCTCGCACCCCAGGAGGCCTGACATGCAACTCGGAACCCGCTGGACGAGCGGCGACCAGCCGCCCACGGCCGTGCCCGCCATCCTGCACGAGGAGATCGCGGCCGTCGACCGGAGCATCGGCGACGACCAGCTCGGTCAGCCGCGCCCGCGGTGGACCCTCACCTGGCTCGAAGGCCGCCCTGTCGCGGAGCTCGAGAACGGTGTCGTCGTCCGCCAGGACCGCGACGGCGACGTCGTCGTCGGGCACCTGGACGACGACGGGCTCAGCTGACGCGGAACACCGTCGCACCAGTTCGCGTGCGCGCGCTGAGGCGACCGCGCCGTACGCTGGAACGATGACGGATGCCGTTGCCAACCCGCTGCTCGCCCCCTCCTCGCTGCCCTTCGGGCTCCCCGACTACGGCCGCATCCGCGCCGAGCACTACCTGCCGGCGTTCGCGGTGGCGTTCGAGGAGCACCTCGCCGAAATCGCCGCCATCACGGCGAGCAGTGAGCCGGCCACGTTCGACAACACGATCGTGGCCCTCGAACGAGCCGGCGATCTGCTCGGGCGGGTGGCACGCACCTTCTACACCGTCGTCTCGGCCGACGCGACGCCGGAGATCCAGGAGATCGACGAGGCCCTCGCGCCGCTGATGTCCGCGCATCACGACGCGATCGAGCTCGATGTCGCACTCTACGAGCGGGTCGCCGCGGTGCACCGCACGCTCGACGACCAGACCGTCGACCCGGAAGGCCGGTACCTGGTCGAGCGGACGTACCGCGAGATGACGAGCGCGGGCGCTGCGCTCGACGGCGAGGACAAGATCCTCTTGACGGAGCTGAACCAGCGGCTATCCGTCTTGACCACGACCTTCGAGAAGAACCTCCTCGCCGACACCAATGATCTCGCCGTCGTGTTCGACGACGCGGCAGAGCTCGACGGCCTCACCGACGGTGAGCTGTCGGCCGCCGCCCAGAATGCCGCAGCCCGTGGCCTCGAGGGCGCGTACGTCATCTCGCTGACCCTCTTCACCGGACACCCGTACCTGTCGACCCTGACCTCGCGCGAGAGCCGCCGCCGGCTCCTGGCGGCATCGCGCTCGCGAGGCATCCGCGGCAACGCCCACGACAACCGCGAGGTCCTCACGGAGATCGTGAGACTGCGCTCCGAGCGCGCCCGGCTCCTGGGTCACGACTCGCATGCCGCCGCCGTCACCGCCGACCAGACGGCCGGCACACCCGAAGCCGTCCAGGAACTGCTACGCCGCCTCGCCGTACCCGCTGCAGCCAACGCTCGGCGCGAGCAGCAGGCGCTGCAGGAGATCATCGACGCCGGCGATGATCCGTTCGAGCTGGAGGCCCACGACTGGGCCTTCTACACCGAGAAGGTCCGCGCCGCACGCTACGACCTCGATCGCACGGCGCTTCGACCGTGGTTCGAGGCGGAGCGGGTGCTCACCGACGGCGTCTTCCGCGCCGCGACGCTGCTCTACGGCATCACCTTCTCCGAGCGTCACGATCTCGCCGCCTACCACTCCGACGCGCGCGTGTTCGAGGTCGCCAACGAGGACGGCTCCGCGCTCGGGCTCTACGTGCTCGACCTGTACACGCGTGACACCAAACGCGGCGGGGCCTGGATGAACTCGATCGTGTCGCAGTCGCGCCTGCGGGGCACCGACCCCGTGGTCGTGAACAATCTGAACGTCCCCAAGCCCTCCCCGGGTGCGCCGACCCTGTTGACCCTCGACGAGGTGACGACGCTCTTCCACGAGTTCGGGCACGCGCTTCACGGCCTCTTCGCAACGGTCACCTACCCGCACTTCGCCGGCACCTCGGTGTTCCGCGATTTCGTGGAGTTCCCGAGCCAGGTGAACGAGATGTGGATCTTCTGGCCTGAGGTGCTCTCCTCCTACGCTCGCCACATCGAGACGGATGCGCCGCTGCCCGACGACGTGATCGCGAAACTCCGCGAATCCGAGGCCTTCAATCAGGGCTTCGCGACGAGCGAGTACCTCGCGGCGGCGTGGCTCGACCAGGCATGGCATTCGATGGATGCCGACGACGCGGCCACGGAGATGAACGTCGCCGACATCGAGGCCACCGCCCTGGCCGACATCGGTCTCGACAACCCCGTCGTGCCGCCCCGCTACGCGTCGACGTACTTCGCGCACGTGTTCTCGGGCGGGTACAGCGCGGGCTACTACTCGTACATCTGGAGCGAGGTGCTCGACGCCGACACGGTCGAGTGGTTCCACGAGAACGGCGGGCTCACGCGTGATGCCGGAGATCGGTTCCGGACGCTCCTTCTGGGGGTGGGCGGGTCGAAGGATCCGCTGGAGGCCTACCGGGACTTCCGTGGTCGCGACGCCCGACAGTCGAGTCGGGTCAGGCGCTCTTGCGCTTCTGCCGCAGGACCAGGGTCGGTTCCGCACCGTCGGTGACGGACGCGCGGGTGATCACGACCTTGTCGACGTCCTCGGCCGAGGGGATCTCGAACATGATCGGCCCGAGGACGTCCTCGAGGATCGCACGCAGTCCGCGCGCTCCGGTCTTACGAGCCACCGCCAGGTCGGCGATCGCGCGCAGGGCGTCCTCGTCGAACTCCAGCTCGACGCCGTCGAGCTCGAACATCCGCTGGTACTGCTTCACGAACGCGTTCTTCGGACCGGTGAGGATCTCGACGAGGGCGTCCTGATCGAGCGGCGACACCGTCGTGACGACCGGCAGACGACCGATGAACTCCGGGATGAGCCCGAACTTGTGGAGGTCTTCCGGCAGGACGTCGCGGAAGACGTCGAGCTCCTGCTCCTTGTCCTGGAGGGGCGCCCCGAAACCGACACCGTGCTTGCCGACGCGGGACGAGATGATGTCTTCGAGACCCGCGAAGGCGCCGGCAACGATGAACAGGACGTTCGTCGTGTCGATCTGGATGAACTCCTGGTGCGGGTGCTTGCGGCCACCCTGCGGGGGCACTGAGGCGACGGTGCCCTCGAGGATCTTGAGCAGCGCCTGCTGCACGCCCTCTCCCGACACGTCGCGGGTGATCGACGGGTTCTCGGCCTTGCGGGCGATCTTGTCGACCTCGTCGATGTAGATGATGCCCGTCTCGGCGCGCTTGACGTCGAAGTCCGCTGCCTGGAGGAGCTTGAGGAGGATGTTCTCGACGTCCTCGCCGACGTAGCCTGCCTCGGTCAATGCGGTCGCATCCGCTACGGCGAACGGAACATTGAGCCGCTTCGCGAGGGTCTGGGCGAGGTAGGTCTTGCCGCAACCGGTCGGACCGAGGAGCAGGATGTTGCTCTTGGCGATCTCGACCTCGTCGGCACGCTGCTCGGCGGACTGCAGCGTCCCCCGGGCGCGCACGCGCTTGTAGTGGTTGTAGACGGCGACGGCCAGCGCACGCTTCGCCGGGTCCTGCCCGACGACGTACTCCTCGAGGAAGTGGAAGATCTCGCGAGGCTTCGGCAGGTCGAACTCCGACACTTCGCCGTCACCCGATTCAGCCATGCGCTCTTCGATGATCTCGTTGCAGAGCTCGACGCACTCGTCGCAGATGTAGACGCCGGGGCCGGCGATCAACTGCTGGACCTGCTTCTGGCTCTTTCCGCAGAAGGAGCACTTGAAGAGGTCGGCGCTCTCACCGATGCGTGCCATGGCGCTCCCCCTCAGGATTCTTGGTGGTGATGTCGAGCCTAATCGGAGATTCGCCCGCCGGGCGGATTGCGACACGGGTGTGCATGGCGGGCGGGAACGACGATGCCCCGCCGACGGATCGGCGGGGCATCGTCGTGAGGATCACGAGGTGATCGCTGCGGGGGTCCGCTTGCGAGAGGTGAGGACCTGATCGACGATCCCGTAGTCGAGCGCTTCCTGCGCCGACAGGATCTTGTCGCGATCGATGTCCTTGTTCACCTGCTCTGCCGAGCGGTTCGTGTGGTGCGCCATGGTCTCTTCGAGCCAGGTGCGCATGCGGAGGATCTCCGCCGCCTGGATCTCGATGTCCGAGGCCTGACCGTGACCGGACTCGCCGACCGCGGGCTGGTGGATGAGGATGCGCGCGTTCGGCAGAGCCAGACGCTTGCCGGGAGCACCGGCGGCGAGCAGCACCGAGGCGGCTGAGGCCGCCTGGCCCAGGACAACCGTCGAGACCTGGGGAGAGATGTACTGCATCGTGTCGTAGATCGCCGTCATGGCCGTGAACGATCCACCGGGCGAGTTGATGTACATGATGATGTCGCGGTCCGGGTCCATCGACTCGAGGACCAGGAGCTGTGCCATCACGTCGTCGGCCGAGGCGTCGTCGACCTGCACACCGAGGAAGATCACGCGGTCTTCGAACAGCTTGTTGTACGGGTCCTGACGCTTGTACCCGTAGGCGGTGCGCTCCTCGAACTGAGGCAGGATGTAGCGGCTCGACGGCATCTGGAGGCCGTTCGGCCGACCGAAGGTCGGGGTGTTCATCTGGGCTGTCTTCCTTCGCTCGTTCAGTTCTCGGTCCCGCCGCCGCCGATGACGTCGGAGGCGGACTCACGGATGTGGTCGACGAAGCCGTATTCGAGGGCTTCCTCGGCCGTGAACCAGCGGTCACGGTCGCCGTCGGCGTTGACCTGCTCGACGGACTTCCCCGTCTGAGCGGAGGTGATCTCCGCGAGGCGGTTCTTCATCGAGATGATGAGCTGCGCCTGGGTCTGGATGTCGCTGGAGGTGCCACCGAATCCGCCGTGGGGCTGGTGGAGGAGCACACGCGCGTTCGGGGTGATGTAGCGCTTGCCCTTGGTGCCGCTCGTGAGGAGCAGCTGACCCATGGATGCCGCCATGCCGATGCCGACGGTCACGATGTCGTTCGGGACGAACTGCATCGTGTCGTAGATCGCCATGCCTGCGGTGATCGATCCACCGGGCGAGTTGATGTACAGGTAGATGTCCTTCTCGGAGTCTTCCGCGGCCAGCAGCAGGATCTTGGCGCAGATCTCGTTGGCGTTCTCGTCGCGCACCTCCGAACCGAGCCAGATGATGCGGTCTTTCAGCAGCCGGTCGAAGACGCTGGTTGCCATAAGGGGTTCAGCCATGGATGTTCTCCTGGTTTCGTGTTCGTGCTTCGAATCTAGCGGCGCGTCGCCAGCGCCTCGGCCGTGTTCGCCGTGGGCATACCGGAAGCGGCATCCACGCGTGGAAACGACTGAGGGCGGTGGGGACCTTTCGGCTCCCACCGCCCTCGGCGACACGGTTTACTCGCTGTCAGCGGCCTTCTTCGGGGCGCGCTTCGCGGGTGCCTTCTTGGCCGGAGCGGCCTCGGCAGCGTCGTCGGACTCCGCTGCCTTCTTGGCGGGGGCCTTCTTGGCGGGGGCCTTCTTCGCGGGAGCCTTCTCAGCAGGAGCGTCGGCGTCCGACGCGTCGTCGGCGGCAGCCTTCTTGGCGGGGGCCTTCTTGGCCGGCGCCTTCTTCGCGGGAGCCTTCTTCGCGGGAGCCTCGTCGGACGCAGCCTCCTCGGACTCGGCCTCGTCCTCGACGGCGGCGAAGCCGGTGAGGTCGACCTTCTTGCCGTTGGTGTCGACGACGGTGACCTTGCCGAGCGCGACGGCGACGGCCTTGTTACGAGCGACCTCACCCACCATGAGGGGAAGCTGGTTGCCCTCCTGGAGCGCGTCGACGAAGTCCTGCGGCGACATGCCGTACTGCGACGACGACTGGATCAGGTACTGCGTGAGCTCTTCCTGCGAGACCTGCACCTTGTGCAGCTCAGCGACCTTGTCGAGGACCATCTGCGTGCGGAACTGCTTCTGGCTCGCTTCGGTGACTTCGGCGCGGTGCACCTCGTCCTCGAGTCGTCCTTCGCCCTCGAGGTGCGCGTGGACCTCGTCCTCGACCAGCTTGGCCGGAACGGGGATGTCGGACTTCTCGATGAGCGCCTCGACGAGCTTGTCGCGCGCGGCGGAGCCCTGCGTGAAGACGGCCTGCTCGGAGACGCGCTCGACAAGGCTCTCGCGGAGCTCGGCGATGGTGTCGAACTCGCTCGCGACCTGTGCGAAGTCGTCATCGGCCTCGGGGAGCTCGCGCTCCTTGACGGCCTTGACGGTCACGGCGACCTGCGCCTCCTCGCCGGCGTGGTCTCCGCCGACGAGCTTCGAGCGGAACGTGGTGTCCTCGCCCGCGGTCAGGGATTCGATGGCCTCGTCGATGCCCTCGAGCAGCTCGCCCGAACCGAGCTCGTACGAGACGCCCTCGGCGCGGTCGATCTCGGCGTCCTCGATCGTGGCGACGAGGTCGAGCTCGACGAAGTCACCCGTCTTGGCAGGGCGGTCGACCGTCACGAGGGTGCCGAAACGGCTGCGGAGCTTGTCGAGCTCGGCATCGACGGCGGCCTCATCGGTCTCGACGGCGTCGACCTCGATCGTGATGTCGTCGTAGGAGGGGAGGTCGAACTCGGGACGGACGTCGACCTCGACCTCGACCTTGAGGTCGCCGGAGAAGTCCTTCGTGCTCGGCCACTCGACGATCTCTGCGGCGGGTCGGCCGACGATGCGCACCTCGTTCGCGGCGACGGCTTCGCGGTAGAAGGTGTCGAGACCCTCGCTGACGGCGTGCTCGAGCACCGCCTCGCGGCCGATGCGCTGATCGATGATCGGTGCGGGGACCTTGCCCTTGCGGAAGCCGGGGATCTGCACGTCCTGAGCGATGTGCTCGTAGGCGTGCGAGATGCTCGGCTTGAGCTCTTCGGGGGTGACCGTGATGTGGAGCTTCACCCGGGTCGGGTTGAGCTGTTCGACGGTGCTGGTGACCATGCCTGTCGTTCTCCTTATCCGGCCGTGCCGTTGCGCGTCCGTTGGGTCTGGGTTCGTGGGGCCGTTGTCGGGGCGACAGGATTTGAACCTGCGGCCTCCCGCTCCCAAAGCGGGCGCTCTACCAAGCTGAGCTACGCCCCGGGCGCGCACGCAGGCGAGCGCCGAAAAACGGCCGTTGGTAAGTCTAGCCGACCGACTCCGCTAGACTGGTTCGGTCGCTGTCACACGGGCGATGTGGGCGGGTTCCGCCCTCTGAACTGAATACCGCGATACCGGCGAGAATTCGTCCGACCTCTCCAGAACGACGAAATCTGCCGAAAATCCGGGGCTGTAGCTTAGTGGTAAAGCCTCTGTCTTCCAAACAGATGATGCGAGTTCGATTCTCGTCAGCCCCTCCGATAACTTCCCCGCTCGATCCGGTCGCGTGAGCTCTGGTCGAGGAGGCGCCGCGGCGCGATCAGACCGAGGTGTAGGCGACGATCCCGCGTCGCACGGCGTCCAGGGCCATCCGCGCCACGCCGGCCACATCGGCATCCGCCACCATCGACAACTGATCGAGCAGATCGATCGTCTGCTTCGTCCACCGCACGAAGTCGCCTGCGGCCATGTCGGCCTCGTCGAGGACCCGATCGAGCGAGGCGCCCCGAGCCCACGAGTTCATCGCCCGGGCGAGGCCCGTCGCGATCGGCTCGGTGCCCGGTAGCCGATTGTCCTGCTCGAGGTCGTCCAGGCGCGCCCACAGCTCCTGCGTGCGCACCAGCGCGTCGCGGAACGCGCCGCGGGGCAGTCCGTACTCACCGGTCTCTTCCCGCCGAGGCTCGTACACCAGGCACGAGGCGAGAGCGGCGAGGGCGGCCGGGTCGAGCTGCGTCCACAGTCCGAGCCGCAGCGATTCCGCGACCAGCAGATCGCGTTCGCCGTAGATGCGGCGCATCGTCCGACCCGCGGGCGTCAGCGTCGCCGCGCCCTCCTCATCGAAGGCCACGTAATCGAGGTGATCGAGCACGTCGATGATGCGATCGAAGACGCGTGCGACTGTGCCGGTGCGCGTCTCGATGTCGCGTCGCATCTTGTCCGTCCGGCGGCGGAGCTTCTCGTACCGCTCCCCCCACCTGGCGTGATTCTCCCGGTCGGGGCAGGTGTGGCAGGGGTGACGCTGCAGTCGCCGACGGAGCGACTGGATCTCGTTCTGTCGCTGCTGGCGGATGCGCGCGGGCGCGGTCTTGTCGGCGCGGTTGAGCTTCTCGAGGTCGCTCAGCTGACCGCGCATGCCGAAGTACTCGACCGCGTCGCCGCGTTCGCAGGTCATCGAGGTCGCATATCCGGCAAGGGACGCCTCGGCATCCTTCACCTGACGGGCGAGACCGACGACCGCACGGTCGGCCTGGAACTGCGCGAACGACGACTCGAGGATCTCGCGCGCTCGCTCACGGCCGAACTGGTCGATGAGGTTCACGGCCATGTTGTACGTCGGGCGGAAGCTCGAGTTCAGCGGATACGTCCGCCGCGACGCCAGTGCCGCGACGGCCTGCGGATCGAGGCCCTCGGTCCACTGCACGACCGCGTGACCCTCGACGTCGATCCCGCGGCGCCCTGCGCGACCGGTGAGCTGGGTGTACTCCCCGGAGGTGATGGCCACGCGAGCCTCACCGTTGAACTTCTCGAGCTTCTCGAGGACGACCGTGCGTGCCGGCATGTTGATGCCGAGGGCGAGGGTCTCGGTCGCGAAGACGACCTTCACCAGCTTTCGGCGGAAGAGCTCCTCGACGACCTCCTTGAACGCCGGCAGGAGGCCGGCGTGGTGGGCGGCGACGCCGCGCTCGAGGTTGTCGCGCCACTCCCAGTACCCGAGGACCCCGAGGTCCTCGTCCTGGAGCGGCAGCATCCGCTCGTCGATGATGCGGCGGATCTCGTCGCGCTCTTCGACCGAGGTCAGGCGCACGCGCGAGCGGCGCACCTGCTGGACCGCGCCGTCGCAGCCGGCCCGGCTGAAGATGAAGAAGATCGCCGGGAGCAGGTTGGCGCGCCCGAGCAGCTCGACGACCTGCGGACGGTCGATGCGTTCGATGCGCTGCGCGTTCGACGGACGAACCGGTCGCCTCCCGCCGCGGTGCGGCCGCTTCGCCTCGCGGTCGGCGCGGCCGCGGTACTCGGCGGCGCGCCGGTTGTTCTCGACGTTCGCACCCTTCGGCGACCGGATGCGCGTCAGCTCTTGATTCACCTGGGCGGTCGCGACGCCGGCGCGATCGTCGAACAACGGAAGCAGGTCACCACGGACGAGCACATGCTGTTCGAGCGGAACGGGTCGCGTCTCGGAGACGATCACGGCGGTGTCGCCGCGAACCGTGTCGAGCCAATCGCCGAACTCCTCGGCATTGGAGACCGTGGCCGACAGGGAGACGAGCCGCACGGACGGCGGGAGGTGAATGATGACCTCCTCCCACACCGCGCCGCGGAACCGGTCGGCGAGGTAGTGGACCTCGTCCATGACGACGAATCGCAGCCCTCGGAGGGCCGGCGAGTTCGCGTAGAGCATGTTGCGGAGCACCTCCGTCGTCATCACGACGACGCGGGCGTTCCCGTTGATGTTGGTGTCACCCGTCAGGAGTCCGACGTTCTCCTCGCCGTAGACCTCCTGGAGCTCGCGGAACTTCTGGTTCGACAGCGCCTTCATGGGCGTGGTGTAGAACGCCTTCTGGCCCGCCTCCCCCATCGCGAGGTGGATCGCGAACTCTCCGACGATGGTCTTGCCTGCGCCGGTGGGCGCGGCGACCAAGACGCTGCGATCGTCCTCGAGCGCGTGGCATCCGGCGATCTGGAAGGGATCGAGATCGAACTTCTGCAGAGCCGCGAACTCGGCGGAGAGCGGATGCGTGCGCTCCGCCTGGGCCCGGGCGTAACGGCTCGCCGGATCGCTCACAGGTCTGCCGCCAGAAGCTTCGCCTCGCGCCGATCCCGTCGCCGATCGAAGAGAAGCGACACCAGCGCCGCCGCGAAGAACAGGACGGTCAGGATGCCGGCGAGAACCAGCATGCTCACGATGTCGGCCGCGGGCGTCGCCGCGCCGGCGAACACGGTCGCGATCACGATCGCGACGCGCCAGCCCTTGAGGATGTCGCGTCCCGTCATGAGGCCGGCGAGGTTCAAGGCGACGAGGAACACCGGAGTCACGAAGGAGACGCCGACGACCAGGATCAGCTTCAGGACGAAGTCGTAGTAGTAACGGGCGTCATACCAGTTCGCTGCGCCGTCGGGCGTGAAACCGGCCATCAACTCGACGAGGTGCGGCATGATGAGCCAGCCGAAATACGCACCCGCGAAGAACAGAGGGGTGGCCGCGGCGACGAACCCGATCGTGTAGCGGACCTCTTTCCGGGTGAGCCCGGGCATGAGGAACGCCCAGATCTGCCACATCCAGACGGGAGCGGAGATGAGGAGCCCGACAGCGAACGCGATGCGGATCTGAAGGTCGAAAGCGGAGGTGACCGTCGCGAACATCAGCGCCACGTCGGCATCTTCACCGCGGCGCTCCGCGACGATGCGAATCGGCTCGCTGATCGCCCGGACGACGTGGGGGGCCAGGAAGAATGCGCCGACCATCCCCGCCACCAGGGCCGCGGCCGCGATGAGGAGTCGTTTGCGGAATTCGCGCAGATGATCCGCGAGCGACATGCGCTTGTCGCGGTGCGGGACTTCCTCACCCACCGCTGCGGACTGGGTCGTCGTCAAGGCCCCGTCAGGAGGTGGAGCCGTGGGACGTGCCCGTCCCCGGAGACGGCGGCGGGCTCAGCGGAACGGAGCCGGACTGATCCGGATACGTGGTCGAGGGCGCCGGGTTGGCGGGCGCGTCGTCTTCCTTCATCGCCTTCATCTCACCCTTGAACACGCGGGCGGACTGGCCGACGCTCTTGGCCAGTGCGGGCAGCTTCGCCGCTCCGAACAGGAGCAGGATCACCGCCAAGACGATCAGCAGGTGCCATCCTTGCAAGCCCATGACGTGCTCCTCGGGGTCGGTGTGATGTCAGTCTAACCGCCGAGCCTGTCAGTGGGCCCAGCGGGCTCAGTGATACTGCGCGAGCCCCGCCTCAGCCCAGGCCGCGGTCGAACGCCGCGCTCCCGAGGGCGCGACGACTTCGACGTCGCCGCCCAGCCGGGTCGCGACGCGCTTGACGCTCCGCTCGTCGGCCACCCGCAGATGCGCGGTGCGGTACTCCCCCGCACCCGCGACCGACCCGGGCGCGACGTAATCGCCGAGGAGCGCCACGACGTCGGCGCGGCAGCGCACGTCGACGACGGCGTCGGAATCAGCCGGCTCGAACAGTCCGGGCACCGGCTCGCCGCCGTGCGTGATCCGGATGCCGGTCAGCTCGACGTCCGAGACGCGGTCGAGGTGGAAGGTCCGTATCGCTTGACGCAGGTGGCACCATCCCTGCAGATACCACTGCCCGTCCGCGATGTGGACCTTGACCGGGTCGACCGTGCGGGTGGTCGGAGCGGCATCCGGCGCCTGATAGGTGAACGAGACGGCGACGTTCTGCGCCAGCGCGGCGGCCACGGTCGTCCGCACGTCGTCGACGGCCGTGGGGGCGACGATGACGTCGGCGGGAGCGCTCGACGCGCCACGGGCGAGCTTCGCGAGGAGACCCTGGACGACGCCGCTCTCCCCGACTCCGGGAAGGCTCGCGGCCATCTGCAGTCCGGCGAGCAGCGCCGCCGCCTCTCGGGCGGTGAGGCGGGGCGTCCGCTCGAGCCCCACGGCGTTCGTGATGACGATGAGGTCCTGCTGGTCGAGGAGGTCCCAGTCGATGTCGAACAGGTCGTTGGCCATCTGCCAGAAGCCGCCCTCGCCCGGCAGGCCGATGACGGTGAGCTTCTCGACCATCGTCCGCATCTGCGCAGGCGTGACCTCGAACTCCTCCGCCGCCTCGGCGACGGACACCTCGCCGCGCGAGATCAGGTAGGGCACGAGCTGCAGGATCAGCGAGGCACGATCGGTGGCGAGGAGCGGTGCGGCGCTCATGCGACCACCTCCGCGTGGAGGTCGCGGGCACGTTCGAGTCGGCTGATCACGAGGCCCCGGAGGTCGTCGGGACCGACCACGCGCACTTCCGGGCCGTAGGAGGCGAGCTCATCGGCGAAGATGTGGGCGTCGACGTAAGGGACGTGGATGCCCTGACCCGCCGGGATGCCACGACGGTGGAGGCGGAGGGCAGCTTCGGTGCCCGGCTCGACCTCGAGCTGCGCATGCTGCCGACCGGCGAGGCCCGACAGTCCCGCCAGTGCCTTCTCGCCCGCCCCTTCGCGCAGCGCCAGAGGGAACGACGTGCGGGTGAGGACGACATCGGAGCTGATGCGGGTCAGCAGGAAGGTGCGCTCGGCGTCCTGCCCGAGGTCGAAGCCGTAGACGTGCCAACGACCCTCGTACTCGACGAGGGCGAGAGGCTGGATGCGACGGCGGTGGGCGGTGTCGGAGCCCCCTCGCACGTAGTCGAACTCCACCACGCGCGCCTGCTCGATCGCCCTCTGGAGGGGAACGAATGCCGGCTCGCGCATGCTGATGCGCGGGGCGTAGCCGATGATGGGCGCGTCGACGTCGATTCCGAGCGCGCGGATCTTCCGCAGTCCGCTGCGCGCCTGAGACGACATCGACGTCTCGCCCCAGACTCCGCTCGCGAGGTTGAGGACGGCGATCTCGGCGGGACTGAACTCGATGTCGACGGGCAGCGCGTACTCGGCGGTCGGCACCCGATACCGCGCCTCGCGCAGGTCGTCGGGATCGGCGAAGTCGCCGATCGTCTCGATCGGGATGCCGAGCGCGCGGAGATTCTCCTTGTCACGTTCGAACATCTTCTCGAGCGCATCCTTCGACGCGCCGCTCGCGCTCTGCTCGCGGTAGCCCGCGACGGACGACAGGATCGCGTCCTTCGTCAGCCCCTGCTCGGTCGCCAGCAGGGCGACGACGAGGTTGACGAGCCGCTCCTCCGGTGCACTGCGCGTCGAGTCGGTGGCCACGGTCCCATCCTAGGGTCGAGCACCCCGGCCGGCACCGCGCCGCGTCACTGTGTCGCGGGCGGGGCGACGTCCATGCCGAGGATGTCGATGACGAAGACGAGGGTCGAACCGGCGGGGATCGCGCCCTGCGCCTGATCGCCGTAACCGAGCTCGGGCGGGATCACCGCGATGACCTGCGATCCGACCGTCTGACCCTCGAGTGCCTGCGCGAACCCGGGCACGACACCCTCGAGGCTCAGCGGCACGGATGCGCCGTTCTCCCACGAGGAGTCGAACACCTCTCCGGTTTCCCAGAGCACGCCGGTGTAGTGCACGCGCGGCGTGGAGCCCGCCTCGACCACCTCGCCATCGCCCTTCTTGAGGGTCTTCACGACCAGGTCGGTCGGCGGAGCCGCGTCGGGGACGACGATGCCGGGTCGACCGTCGGGCGCGAGGACGACCGTCGGGATGCCGCTGCCGTCGACGTACTGCGGAACGCCGTTCGCGGCCGGCAGGAACACCTTGTTCAGGTCGAGGATGATGACGGCGGAGTCGCCGTCCTCCAGCCCGATTCCGGCGCGGGCGTCGGGCGAGAGGTCATCGGGCGCGACGGCGCCGACGATGCGGGAGCCCTCTGTCGCGCAGTCGAGCATCTTCGCGATGCCCTCGTAGAAGCTGCCCCACTCGGTGACGGTGCGGACGTCGGACTGCGCGGACGTGACCGTCTGACCGGTCGCGCCGTTGACGATGGTCACCGCGAACGACACGTCCTGAGCGCGAGTCGTCACGGGCAGGCCGTCTCCGACGGTGAGGTCGGTGTACACGGTCGAGTCCGTGTACACCGGCGCGGTGAGGGTCGCGGTGGGCTGACCCGCGTCACCGGCCACCTTGACGAGATCGAGAGCCGTCGAGTTCGACTCGGACCGCTCGCACGCGGCGGCGCTTCCGCCGGCGCCGTGAGCGGCGCAGCCGGCGAGGGCGAGGGCGGAGAGGCCGAGCACGGCGAGAACCGCGGGGATCTTACGCATTGGTTCAGTCTACGGTCTCGTCCGAACGATCCTCTGCCGCGAGCCGGGCACCGCCCACTGCCCGCTGCGCGTCGCGCACGCGCTTGCGGAGGTTCTTGTCGGTGATCTCGCGGTCGCCCACGGCGCCGGGCGTCCACGCCTCGACGTCGGAGTCGGCGTAGCTCGGCTTCTTGAGCGCGCGCTTACGGACGTCGGGCGGCATCGCCCCGGGAGCCAGTCGACGCGCCGTGATGAGGAAGCCCGTGTGCGCGACCATCCGGTGGTCCGGCCGCACCGCGAGGCCCTCGACGTGCCATCCGCGGACCATCGTCTCGGTCGCTTCCGGCTCGGTGAACAGGCCGGTCCCGCGGATGAACTCCGCGACGCGGCTCAGCTGCGTCGCGGTGGCGATGTAGCAGAGCACGACACCGCCGGGAGTGAGAGCGTCGGCGACGACCTCGATGCACTCCCACGGCGCGAGCATGTCGAGGACGACCCGGTCGACGGTGCCCGGCTCCACGGCCTGAGGCAGCGCGTCGACGAGGTCGCCGACCACGACGTTCCAGTTCGCGGGAGATGTGCCGAAGAAGGTCTCCACGTTGGCCTCGGCGACCTGCGAGAACTCTTCGCGGCGCTCGAACGAGAGGAGCCGGCCCGACGATCCGATCGCGCGGAGGAGCCACAGTGAGAGCGCACCCGAGCCGACGCCGGCCTCGACGACCGTCGCGCCGGGGAAGATATCGGCGGAGGCGAGGATCTGCGCGGCATCCTTCGGGTACACGATGGCGGCACCGCGAGGCATCGACATGACGAAGTCCCGAAGAAGGGGACGGAGCGCGAGGTACTCGTGCTCCCCGCTGTTCACGACGACCGAGCCGTCGGGCTGCCCGATGATGTTCTCGTGGCGGAGGACGCCGTGATGGGTGTGCAGTTCGCCGCCGTCGCGCAGGGTGACGGTGTGCAGACGCCCCTTCGGACCGGTCAGCTGCACCCGGTCGCCGATGCGGAACGGTCCGCTCGGTCGCAGATCGCCGCTCATGCGCGCACCTCCGAGACGGCCGCGGCGTACACGGCGACGATGTCGTCCGCGGTCCGGCCCTCGAGCGTCGGCCAGAGGGCGTAGGCCCCGATGTCGGTGAGCGGCAGCATGTGGGGAACTCCGACGGTGACGGTACCGGCCGCGACGGCGGAGCGCGCTCCGTTGGGCGAGTCCTCGAGAGCAACGGTCTCCCCCGGCGCGACGCCGAGCAGAGAGCAGGCCTGCAGGTACGGGTCGGGGAAGGGCTTGGGGCGCTCGACGTCGTCGCCGCCGATCACCAGGTCGAAGGCGGGGAAATCGATGAGGTCGACGACCTCGCGCGCCATACGGCTCATGGACATCGTCACGAGGGCGGTCGGGATGCCGCTGTCGCGAAGGCCCCGCAGCAGCTCCTGAGCCCCGGGACGGAACGGGACGCCCTGTTCGCGGAGCTGACGCATGACCTCGTCCGTCAAGAACGCGACGATCTCGGGCACCGCCATCGCGACCCCGGCGGCCTGCAGGACGCGGGCCGCGTCATCGAGGCCGAAGCCGACGAGATGGAGAGCCTGGTCGGTGGTCCAGGTTCCGCCGAAGCTCTCCACGAGCGACGTCTCCGCCGCCATCCAATAGGGCTCGGTATCGACGAGGGTGCCGTCCATGTCCCAGAGGACCGCGGCGGGGCGGGGCGAAGTCACCGGTCCATGCTAAGCGAGCGACACCCGCCCGCCCGACGGACAGCGGCGTATCGTGGGGGGAACCGAAAGAGAGGACGTCTGTGCAGGGACTGGGACAGCGGGTGCTCGTCGTGGCATTCGACGGCTGGAACGACGCCGGTGACGCCGCGACGGCTGCGGCATCGCACGTGCGCGAATCCGGGCACTACGAACGCGCGTTCACCGTCGACCCGGAGCTGTATTTCGACTACCAGTACACGCGTCCGCAGATCTCGATGGATGCCGACGGCGTCCGCACCCTGACCTGGCCGGAGGCCGTGATGTGGCGTCCTGAGACGGTCCCCGCCGAGGGCCCGTCGCTCTGGCTGCTCACCGGACCCGAGCCGGCGCGCTCCTGGCAGTCGTTCGCCGCCGAGTTCATCGACGCCGCCCTCCGCGAGGACATCACCGGCATCGTGGCGCTCGGCTCGATGATGAGCGATGTCCCCCACACCCGCCCCATCTCGGTGTTCGCGGGGTCGGACAACGACGACCTGCGCGCCACGCTGAACCTCGAGCGCTCCACATATGAGGGACCCGTCGGCATCCTGTCGGTCATCGCCATCGCGGCCGAAGCAGCCGGCATCCCGAGTGCGGGACTGTGGGCCAGCATCCCCCACTACGTCGCCGGTCACACGCCGTCGCCGAAAGCGACCCTCGCCCTCCTCGACAAGCTCGAGGAGATGACCCAGGCGAAGATCGGTCGCGGCGAACTGCCCGCCGACGCGCTCGCGTGGGAGGCGTCGATCGACGCCGCCGCGTCTGACGACGAGGAGATGACGGAGTACATCCGTCAGCTCGAGCACACGCGCGACACCTGGGACTCGCCCGAGGCATCCGGCGACGCCATCGCCCAGGAGTTCGAACGGTACCTGCGCCGCCGAGGCGACGGTCCGCGCGGCGGCAAGGACGAGCCCCGCCGCTGAGCGAGAGCCCGTACCGCGCGCTCGGCTCGGAACGCTCCCGGTCAGAACGCCTGGAGCGCCCCGGTGGCCAGGAGCACGAGAAGCACGACGCCCAGCACCACGCGGTAGATGACGAACGGCAGGAAGCTGCCCTTCTTCAGGTACCGCATGAGGTAGGCGATGACGGCCCAGCCGACACCGAAGGCGACGACGGTCGCCACGGCGGTCTCACCGAGGGTGAAGACGGCGGCGCCCGGCTCGCGGATCGCCTGCAGGAGCTCGTAGAGACCGCTGCCGAAGACCGCAGGGACAGCGAGGAGGAAGGCCACCTCGGCGGCAGCGGGACGCGTGTAGCCGAGCGCCAGACCCGCAGTGGTCGTGGCCCCCGAACGGGAGACTCCGGGAATCAGGGCGAGCGCCTGAGCCGCGCCCAGCGTGAGGCCGTGTCCGTAGGTGAGGTCCTTCTCGGTGCGGACGCGCCGCCCCAGTGCATCGGCGATGCCGAGGATCACACCGAAGACGATGAGGACCGTGGCGACGAGCCAGAGGTTTCGGAAGGTGTCACGGATGACGTCCTGGAAGAGGAAGCCGAGCACGCCGATCGGCAGGGTGCCGATGATGACGATCCAGCCCATGCGCGCGTCGGGATCGTTCCGCGGCACCTTGCCGGCGAGCGACTGGGCCCATCTCGCGATGATCGTGACGATGCGGTTCCAGAAGTAGACGAGGACCGCCAGCTCGGTGCCGATCTGCGTGATGGCGGTGAAGGTCGCTCCCGGGTCTTCGGCGGAGGGAAGGAACTCCCCGACGATGCGCAGGTGCGCACTCGAGGAGATCGGTAGGAACTCCGTCAGGCCTTGGACGATGCCGAGGATGATCGCCTCGATGAGCTGCATGGGGGCCTTTCAGTACGAGCGGATCAAATCAGTGAGCACGCGCTGCCCGAAAACGAGCGCGTCGATGGGGACGCGTTCGTCGACGCCGTGGAACATCCCCGTGAAGTCGAGGTCGGCGGGCAGTCGCAGCGGTGCGAACCCGAACCCGGCGATGCCGAGCTCAGCGAGGGCCTTGTTGTCGGTTCCTCCTCCCATAAGGTACGGGATGACCGGCACGCCCGGATCGTGCCGCCCGAGCGCGTCGACCATCGCATCGACGAGATCGCCGGCGAAGGGCACCTCGAGGCCGATGTCACGATGGACGATCTCGATCACGATGTCGTCACCGACGATGTCCTGGACGGCGGCGATCACGTCGTCCTCCTGCCCCGGAAGGGTGCGGATGTCGACGGCCGCGGTCGCGGCATCCGGAATGACGTTGTGCTTGTATCCCGCCGTCAACCCGGTCGGATTCGTCGTCGTGCGGAAGGTCGAGCGGAGGAAGGCGGATGCCGGTCCGGTCGTGTCGGCGATGGCGTCGGGATCAGAGGCCAGCGCGCCGGACAGCTCGGCGAGACCGCCCACGAGCTGACGGGTGGTGGAGGTCAGCTGAATCGGCCAGCCCGCCCGGCCGAGCGCCGCGACGGCTTCGGCAAGGCGCGTGACGGCATTGTCGGGGTGATGCCGGCTTCCGTGACCCGCCTGGCCGCGGGCGTGCAGACGGATCCAGATCAGGGCCTTCTCCCCTACCTGGAGGAGGTAGGCGCGGCGGTCTCCGACGGCGATGGAGTACCCGCCGACCTCGCTGATCGCCTCGGTCGCCCCCGCGAACCATTCCGCGCGGTCCCGGACGACGAGCTGCGAGCCTTCGACGCCACCGTTCTCCTCATCGGCGAAGAAGGTGACGATGAGATCGCGCTCCGGCTGCTGACCCGAGCGGAGCAGATCGGCGACCGACGTCAGGATCATGGCGTCCATGTCCTTCATATCGACCGCGCCGCGTCCCCACAGCATCCCGTCCTTCACGACGCCGGCGAACGGGTCGACGCTCCAGTCGTCCGCGACGGCGGGCACCACGTCGAGGTGTCCGTGCAGGATGAGGGCGGGTTTGTCGCCGTCGCGACCGGGGATCCGCGCCGTCACATTCGTGCGCCGAGGGACCGGCTCGTAGTACTCCGGCGTGAGACCCAGGCCTTCGAGATAGGCGCCCACGTACTCGGCGGCTTCGCGCTCGCCGTGCGCGCGTCCTTCGCCGTAGTTCGTCGTGTCGAACCGGATCAGGTCACGCGCAACGCGCGCGACCTCGGGGAGATCGTCGTGATCGGACATGCGCCCACGCTACCTGGAGCGGGGCGCCGCCCTCCGGCATCCGACCCCCGAGGTCATCTGCCGGATGACCGGGTAAACCAAGAATGGGCCCCGTTTCCGGGACCCATTCTGTCTGTGCGCGAGGGGGGACTTGAACCCCCACGCCCTATTAGGGCACTAGCACCTCAAGCTAGCGCGTCTACCTATTCCGCCACCCGCGCAAGGTGTTGGTGGTTTCGCAACCGAAGATCGAGATTAGCACGTTCCGCGCGGCACGATAAATCGAGGCCGCTATCCCAGGTCCACGCCGAAAAGGAGCCCGAGTCCGTACGTCACGGCGGCGGCCCCGAACCCGATCGCGAGCTGACGAAGGCCGCGGCGCAGCGGCGGAGCTCCCGACAGGAGCCCGACGGTGGCTCCCGTCAGCAGGAGCGCCAACCCGACGAGGGTCAACGCGAGGACCACCGCCGAGACGCCCTGCATCCCGAAGATCCACGGCAGCACGGGGATGAGCGCCCCCGAGGCGAAGAAGCCGAAGCTGGAGGCGGCCGCGCCGAGAGCAGACCCGACCGACTCCAGGTCGGCGACAGGTTCGGCAGGGCCCCGATACGGGGTCGACGAGTCGCTGGCCTGCGCCGCGCGGATGACGCGACGTGCGCGGTCGAGGGCCGCCGACTCGTCGAGGCCCCGCGCGCGATAGACCAGGGCCAGCTCGTTCGCGTCGAGGTCGAGGTCGGGGAAGACATGATCGGTGTCGTTGTTCGGATGCGTCGCTTCGAGGAGCTCCCGCTGCGACCGCACGGAGACGAACTCCCCCGCCGCCATCGACAGGGCCCCGGCGAGGAGACCGGCGATCCCACTGAAGAGGACGAACTGCGGGGCCACCCCGGTGGCACCGATGCCCATCACGAGGGCGAGGTTGGAGACCAGCCCGTCATTGGCCCCGAAGACCGCGGCGCGAAAGGTCCCCGAGAGCCGGAGCCGTCCTCGGGCGGCGAGCCCGCGGACGACCTCGCCGTGGATCTTCTCATCGGCCCGCATGGCCGGCGTGGCGTGCGGTTCGTCGTCGTAAGGTGACCGGTTCTCGGCGTTCTGGGCGAGCGCGAGCACGAAGATCGAGCCGAACCGCCGCGCCATCATCGCGAGCAGGGTCGTGCCCACCGAGGGGCGCGGCAACCGCTCCGGCTCGCCGCCGAGGAGATCGAGCCAGTGGGCCTCGTGACGCCGTTCGGCCTCGGCGAGGGCCTCGAGGATCTCGCGCTCCTCTCCCGTCTTCCGGGAGGCGAGCTCGCGGTACACCCGCGCCTCTGCTCGTTCGTCGACGAGATAGCCCGCCCAGCGGCGGCGTTCTCGGGGCGTGGTCGGGCGCTCGGCCGGAGGGTGATGGACGCTCATGTCGCTTCGACGCTACCCACGCCGTGGGGTCGCTCTGGACCGAAGGCCGGAACTGTCAGCATTTCGGAGAACCGAACGAGGACCGGCCTCAGCGCTCAGCGCTCGGCGCTCGGCGCTCAGCGGTCAGCGCTCAGCGGATCATGAGTGCACGCGCCGGCGGAGCACGTCGATGCGTGCCTGCAGCTGCGCCACCGTCGCCCGCGCCACCTCCGGGCCGCCGCAGACGCGGCGAAGCTCGGCGTGGACCGAGCCGTGCGGTTCGCCGCTCTGCCGGGCGTAGAGGCCGACGAGGCTGTTGAGGAGCTGACGCTGCTCGCGGAGGGTGCGGTGCAGCGCGGGAGGCAGCGTCGCCGCATCTTCGGACGGCGTTCCGCTGGCCTTCTCCCCCGCCTCGCGGGCGTGGCGGTGGCGGGTCTGACGCGACTGGCGCTGCATCAGCAGCTCGTGGACGTGCTCGGGTTCGAGCAGGCCCGGGATCCCCAGGAACTCCTCCTCCTCGAGGCTTCCCGGCACGGCGAGCTCGCCGAACTCCTTGCCGTCGTAGAGGACGCGGTCGAAGTGGGCGACCGAGCCGAGCGCCTGGTAGCTGAACTCCTCCGTCAGCGCGTCGGACGCCTTGTCCTCCTGCTCCGCCTCCGCGAGCAGCGCGTCCTCCAGCCCGTCCTCATCCGAGCTCTCGCGGTCGAGGGCGTGGTCGCGTTCGCGCTCCATCTCGTTCGCCAGCGCGAGGAGCTGCGGCACGTTGGGAAGGAAGATGGATGCCGCTTCGCCGCGGCGCCGGGCGCGCACGAAGCGGCCGATGGCCTGGGCGAAGAACAGCGGCGTCGAGGCGCTCGTCGCGTAGACCCCGATGGCCAGACGCGGCACGTCGACGCCCTCCGACACCATGCGCACCGCAACCATCCAGCGGGAGGTCGACTGCGCGAACTTCTCGATGTTGCCTGACGCCGCCTTGTCATCCGAGAGGACGACGGTCGGCGATTCGCCGGTGATGTCGCGGAGGATCGCCGCGTAGGCGCGCGCAGCCGTCTGATCGGTCGCGATCACCAGGCCGCCCGCGTCGGGGACGTCCTGCCGCACCTCCGAGAGCCGCCGGTCGGCGGAGCCCAGCACCGCGGGGATCCAGTCGCCCTGTGGATCGAGCGCGGTCCGCCAGGCCTGCGAGTTGATGTCCTTCGTGTTGTCCTGACCGAGGTGCGCCTCGTACTCGTCGCCCGCCTTCGTGCGCCACCGCATCTGGCCGGCGTACACGTGGAAGAGCACCGGACGCACGACACCGTCCGCGAGCGCACGCCCGTAGCCGTAGTTGTAGTCGGTCCGGGAGATCCGGATGCCCTTGTCGTTCGGGTGATACTCCACGAACGGAATGGGCGCGGTGTCGCTGCGGAACGGCGTACCCGACAGGAGCAACCGGCGGGTAGCGCGTCCGTACGCCTCGCGGAGGGCATCGCCCCAGCTGAGGGCGTCGCCGCCGTGGTGGACCTCGTCGAGGATCACGAGCACGCGCGAGTCGAGGACGAGCCTCTCGTGCACGGATGCCTTGACCGCGACCTGCGCGTAGGTGACGGCGACGCCGTGGTAATGCCGCGCCGGGGCGTAGTGCTTGTTCGAGAAGCGGGGGTCGAGCCGGATGGAGACCCGCGCCGCGGCATCCGCCCACTGGGTCTTCAGATGCTCGGTGGGCGCGACGACCACGATGCGGTCGATGATGTTCCGGCGCAGCAGCTCGCTCGCCAGGCGGAGCGCGAAGGTTGTCTTTCCGGCGCCCGGCGTCGCGGCGGCGAGGAAGTCGCGCGGGCCGCCGCCGACGCCGTCGGGCCCCTCCATCTCGAAGTACTGCTCGAGTGCTTCGGCCTGCCACGCACGCAGGTTCTGGGCGGTTCCCCACGGGGCACGCTGCGGGAAGGCGGGCGAGAGATGCTCTGCGGCGAAGCTGCCGAAGTGCGTGTCCTGTTCCGCTGTCACGAGGGACAACGATAGATGTTCCTTCCGACAGGTAGCCTCGAAGCGGAGGACTGATGCGCAAGAACGAACCCGTCAACGACGAGAACCGGTCACCGTACGTCCCGAATCAGACCGTGCACCCCTGGCGTCGCATGGTCTCGCTGGGCGACTCGTTCACCGAGGGGATCGGCGACCCCGAGCCCGCACTCCCCGGCGGGCACCGCGGCTGGGCGGACCGCGTGGCAGAGGTTCTGTCGTCGCAGGTGAACGACTTCGCCTACGCCAACCTCGCGGTGCGCGGACGCCTGATCCGACAGATCGTGGAGACCCAGGTCGAGCCCGCGCTCGCCCTGAGGGCCGACCTCATCACCTTCTCGGCGGGCGGCAACGACGTGCTCCGTCCCGGCGGCGACCCCGACGCGGTCGCCGTGGTCTTCGAGGGCGCCGTCGAGCGCCTGGCCTCGCAGGGCGCGACCGTCGTGATCTTCACCGGCGTGGACACCGAGTTCACACCGGTCTTCCGCGGCCTTCGGGGGCGGATCGCGATCTACAACGAGAACATCCGCGCGATCGCCGACCGGTACGACTGCATCGTGGCCGATCAGTGGGCGCTCAAAGAGATCCAGGACATGCGGTTCTTCGACGACGACCGTCTCCACATGAACTCCCTCGGTCACCACGAGGTGGCCCGCA
This sequence comes from Microbacterium sp. Ld4, assembly GCF_045066555.1. NCBI lineage: Bacteria > Bacillati > Actinomycetota > Actinomycetes > Micrococcales > Microbacteriaceae > Microbacterium > Microbacterium sp. Ld4. The sequence goes on from NZ_JBISHE010000009.1 coordinate 224,825, forward strand.
TGGTGCTGCGCTCGCTCAACGTCTTGAACGACCTCCAGCCGATGCAGCCCGACCCCCTCCCGGGTATCACCTGGCGCTCGGCCCGCGCGAACGACCTCGTCTGGGCGAAGGACCACTTCGTCCCCTGGGTCCTCCGCCGCCTGCGCCACCAGTCCTCGGGCGATCTCATCACCGCGAAGCGGCCCGAAGCCATGCCCGTGTCGTACCGCACGCCCGACGACGCGCTCTGATCCGGTCGCGTCTCAGCGCAGGGCCCAGAGGGCGACGGCCGTCGCGGCCGCGACGTTGAGCGAGTCGACCCCGCGGGACATCGGGATCGTGACGATCGTGTCGGCGGCGGCGAGCGCCTGACGCGATAGGCCGTCCCCCTCCGACCCGACGACGACGCCGACGTGATCCGGGCGGGCGGATGCGAAGTCCTCGAGTGGGACGGCACCGTCGGTCAGGGCGAGAGCGGCGATGTGGATGCCGGCCTCGGCGAGCATCGGCTTCGCGTCGAGCCATCCCGGCATCCGCGTCCAGGGAACCTGGAAGACCGTGCCCATGCTCACCCGCACGCTCCGCCGGTAGAGCGGGTCGGCGCAGCGGGGCGTGACCAGCACGGCATCTGCGCCGAGCCCGGCGGCCGCGCGGAAGGCGGCCCCGACGTTGGTGTGATCGCCGATGTCGTCGAGGATCACCACGAGTCGGGCGCCGGCGATCAGCTCGGAGACGGCGGGCAGCGCGGGGCGGTGCATTGCGGCGAGAGCGCCTCGATGCACGGCGTAGCCCGTCAGCTGTTGGGTGACGACATCGCTGACGACGTAGATGGGCGCGTCTCCGGCGAGGGCCTCGGCGTCTGCCAGCCACTTCTCCTGGACGAGGATCGACCTCGGCCGATGCCCGGCGGCGATCGCGCGCTCGATGACCTTCGGGGACTCCGCGATGTACAGGCCGCCGGCCGGTTCGCTCACCCGTCGGAGTTCCAGATCGGTGAGATCGCGGAAGTCGGCTACGCGCGGATCGGTGGGATCGTCGATCCATTCGGTGGTCACGGTCCCATGCTGTCACGACCGCCGGAGACCTCCCGGACCGACCTTTCGGAGAAACCCGACGGCGTAGGCTCGGTGCAGCACGGGGAGTCACCGGGAGGTCGTATGAGCACGCTGGCGCAAGGGGATGCCGACGCGTCGGCGACCATCGAGCGCGCCGTCGAGGTGCTCGCCGGTCACCGGATCGCGGTCCTGACGGGTGCGGGGGTGTCGACCGACTCAGGCATCCCGGACTACCGCGGCCAGGGCGCCCCGGTCCGGACCCCGATGACGGCGCAGGAATTCCTCGCCGACGACGCCTCGCGGCGCCGTTACTGGGTGGGGAGCCACCTCGGCTGGCGGGCGTTCTCGGCGGCGAACCCGAACGCGGGGCACTATGCGCTCGCCGAGCTCGAGCGCTCGGGCGTGGCCTCAGGCGTCATCACGCAGAACGTCGACGGACTCCACCTCCGCGCCGGCAGCCGGCGCGTTGTCGAGCTCCACGGCACCATGCGGCGCGTGTCGTGCCTTCACTGCGGCCAGGTCTTCGACCGGCGCGACCTGGCCTTCCGCATCGAGGCGGACAACCCGTGGATCACCGTGCCCGAGAACGTCGAGCTCGGCCCCGACGGCGACGTCGCTCCGTCGGCGGGCGACGCCTTCGTCGTCCCCACGTGCTCGGTCTGCGACGGCACGCTGAAGCCCGAGGTCGTCTTCTTCGGCGAGTACATCCCGACCGACAAATTCCGCGAAGCCGAGCAGCTCGTCCAGTCGAGCTCCGCTCTGCTGATCGCCGGATCCTCGCTGGTCGTGAACTCCGGCATCCGCCTCCTCGAGCGTGCACGTCGCCGCCGGCTGCCCGTCGTGATCGTCAATCGCGGTGCGACGCGGGGCGATGGCCGGGCGACCGTCAAAGTCGACGCGGGCACATCCGAGGTGCTCGCCGCGCTCACCCGCGCCCTCACACCTGCCGGATGATCCGGGCGGCGCTCGACCGGGCGGCACCCGCTTAGGCTCGATGGGTGACCACTCTCACCCTCGTGCGCCACGGCGAGACCGACTGGAACCTGCACCGCAGGATCCAGGGCTCCACCGACATCCCCCTCAACGACACCGGTCGCGCTCAGGCTCGCGCGGCGGCGCTCGAGATCGCCGAACTCCCCCGAGACCACGACGTGCCCGTCTTCCTCGCCTCGAGCGATCTGTCGCGCGCGCGCGAGACGGCGGAGATCATCGGCGAGGTCCTGGGCATCGAGGGGCCGCGCACCTATCCCGCACTTCGCGAACGGGCCTACGGCGACGCCGAGGGCGTCACGGACACCGAGTTCCTGGACCGGTGGGGTCCATGGAACACCGCCGTGATCCCGAATGCCGAGGAGTGGGATGCCGTGACCGTGCGGGCGATCGACGGCATCCGGCGCCTGGTCGCCGATGCGCGCCGTGCGACGGCTCCACGTGCTCCGGAGATCATCGTCGTCGCGCACGGCGGACTCATCCGCGCGGTGCTCCGCCACGCCACCGCCGGCGCCTTCCCCGAGGACGGCGTCAAGCTCCGCAACGGCTCCCGGCACACCCTCCTCGTCGAGCGCGACCGCCTCCGGGTGATCGCCTCTGCCGTCGTGCCCGTCTGACTCCTCCGCTCAGGCCACCCCGAGCGCCCGCGCGATCACGAGCAGCTGCACCTCGGTGGTGCCCTCACCCACCTCGAGGATCTTCGAGTCGCGGAAGTGACGAGCCACGGGGTATTCGTTGATGAACCCGTTCCCGCCGAAGATCTGCGTCGCATCGCGGGCGTTGTCCATCGCGGCGTCGCTGGCGGTCAGCTTCGCGATCGCCGCCTCCGTCTTGAACGGTCGGCCGGCATCGCGCAGACGTGCCGCATGCAGCCAGGCGAGCCGTGCCACATGGACGCGCTGCTGCATCCGGGCGAGCATGAACTGGATGCTCTGCCGCGTGCCGAGTCGCTCCCCGAACACGATGCGGCTCTGCGCGTAGTCGACGGCCGCCTCGAGACATCCCTCGGCCGCGCCGGTCGCGAGCGCGGCGATCGCCACGCGCCCCTCGTCGAGGATGTGGAGGAAGTTGGCGAAGCCCCGGCCGCGCTCGCCGAGCAGAGCGGATGCCGGCACCCGGACGCCCTGGAAGGTGAGCGGGTGGGTGTCGCTGGCGTGCCAGCCCACCTTGTCGTACGCCGGCCCGACCGTGAACCCGGGGGTTCCCGACGGCACGATGATCGTCGACACCTCGCGCTTGCCGCTCGTCTCCCCCGTCACCGCGGTCACCGTGACGAAGCGCGTGATGTCGGTTCCCGAGTTGGTGATGAACTGCTTCGCCCCGTCGATCACCCACTCCTCACCCTCGAGCCTGGCCGTGGTCCGGGTGGCGCCGGCATCGGAGCCCGCCTCGGGCTCGGTGAGTCCGAATCCGGCGAGCGCGCGGCCGGCGAGGAGGTCGGGCAGGTACTCGGCGCGCTGCTCGGCCGTCCCGAAGCGGAAGACGGGCATGGCGCCCAGGCTGACGCCCGCTTCGAGCGTGATCGCCAGCGACTGGTCGACGCGCGCGATCGCCTCGATGGCGAGACCCAGAGCGACATAGTCGCCGCCCTGACCGCCCACGTCCTCCGGGAAGGGCAGCCCGAACAGCCCCATGTCGCCCATCTGGGCGACGACGTCGAGCGGCAGGGTCTTCGTGCGGTCGGCCTCGTAGGACACGGGGGCGATCACCTCGTCGGCGAACCCGCGCACCATGGCGGCCAGCTCCTGCTGCTCGTCGGTCAGATCGTACGAAGAGAGCTGCACATTCATGCGAGCACCATGGCCCTTCCGGGTTCGCGCAGCACGTCGGCCACGTCGGTGAGGAATCGCGCCGCTTCGGCGCCGTCGACCAGGCGGTGGTCGAACGAGAGGCTGAGGGTCAGGACGTCGCGGAGCGCGATGTCGCCCCGGTGCTCCCAGGGCTGCCTCCGCAATGCCCCGAGCCCGAGGATGGCCGCCTGCCCGGGAACGAGGATCGGGGTTCCCGCGTCGACGCCGAAGACGCCGAAGTTCGTGATCGAGAAGGTCCCGCCGGCGAGGTCCTCCGGGGTGGCCTTCGCTTCGCGGGCTGTGTCGGCGAGGGTGCGGATCGCGTCCGCGAGCTCCGGGAGCGTGAGCCGCTCGGCATCCTTCACCGAGGGCACGACGAGGCCGCGATCGGTGGCCGCGGCGATCCCGAGGTTGACGTAGCGGTACCGCACGATCTCCCCGGCGGCCTCGTCCCAGTGGGAGTTGAGGTCGGACGCGCGTCCTAGCGCGAGGCATACGGCCTTGGCGGCGAGCACCATGATCCCGATGCGGTGCGAGGCCAGGCGCCGATCGGCTCGAAGGCTCTCGACGAGTTCCACGGATGCCGTGACGTCGACGGTGAGGAAGGTCGAGGCGTGCGGCGCGGTGAAGGCCGAACGCACCATCGCCTCGGCCGTGTGCTTGCGCACCCCGCGGATCGGGATCCGCTCCTCGCGCTCACGGCTCGGCCCCGGCGCGGCGTGCGACGGGGACGGGGGCGCGGCGGTGCGCGAGGCGTAGGCCTCGACGTCGGCCCGGGTGATGACGCCGCCCACCCCTCCGGCGGCGACGAGGTCGAGATCGACGCCGAGGCGGGCGGCCAGCGCGCGGACGGGCGGAGTCGAGCGCGGCCGCTCGCTCGGCTCGCGCTCGGGGGCCTGCTCGGCGATGGCGTCATGAGGCGCGGCCTCCCGCACCGCCGTGTCGGCGACGGGCCCCGTGCCGCCGCTGCGGGCGCGGCGCTGCGGCCTCCCGGCCGATCGCGGCATCGCGCCGTAGCCGACGAGATTCGGCTCGCGCTTCTCGGGGGCGGCGTGCTCGGTCACCGGTTCGGCGGCGACCGGCTCACCGGCAACGTCGAAGGAGATGAGCACCTCGCCGACCGCGACGACATCGCCCGCCTCATGGCGCAGGGCGTGCACGGTTCCCGCGAAGGGCGACGGCAGCTCGACGATCGCCTTGGCCGTCTCGACGTCGGCGATCGGCTGGTTCAGGGCGACGACGTCGCCTGCGCCGACGTGCCACTGCACGATCTCCGCCTCGCGGAGGCCCTCCCCCAGGTCGGGGAGCCGGAAGTCGGTGCTCATGCGGTCACCTCCGACAGGCTGTGCGGACGCCCGAGGACCCGGTCGACGGCGTCGAGGATCCGGTCGAGATCAGGCAGGTGGTACTGCTCGAGCTTCGCGGGCGGGTACGGGATGTCGTGCCCGGTCACGCGGACAGGCGGGGCTTCGAGATAGGTGAAGCACCTCTCGGTGATGCTGGCGACGATCTCTGCCGCCACCCCCGCCTCGCGGGACGCCTCGTGGGTGACGACGACGCGCCCTGTGCGGCGGACCGATGCCGCCACGGTGGCGTAGTCGATCGGGGAGATCGATCGGAGGTCGATCACCTCGAGGGAGACGCCTTCGTCCTCGGCGGCGAGGGCCGCATCGAGCGCGGCGGTGACCTGCGCGCCGTAGGTGACCACCGTGACGTCGGTGCCCGCCCGGACGACGCGGGCGAGGCCGAGCGGTGCGGCGTCGGCCACATCACCGTCGAGGTCCACCTCGCCCTTGGCGTGGTAGAGCCGTTTCGGCTCGAGGAAGATCACCGGATCGTCCGACGCGATCGCCTGCCTGAGCATCGTGTAGGCGTCTTGGGGGTTCGACACCGCGACGACCCGGAGCCCTGCGGTGTGCACGAAGTACGCCTCCGGAGACTCCGAGTGGTGCTCGGCGGCTCCGACGCCGCCCGCCCACGGGATCCGGATGGTCAGCGGCATCTTCACGCGGCCCCGGGTGCGGTAGTGCAGCTTTGCGACCTGGCTGACGATCTGGTCGAAGGCCGGGTAGACGAACCCGTCGAACTGGATCTCGACGACCGGCCGGAAACCGCGGAATGCCAGCCCCACCGCGGTGCCGACGATGCCGGACTCGGCGAGCGGCGTGTCGATGACCCGGCGCGGACCGAACTCGTCGAGAAGACCATCGGTGATGCGGAACACGCCGCCGAGGGCGCCGATGTCCTCGCCCATGATGAGGACGCGCTCGTCGTCGGTCATCGCACGACGGATGCCGGCGGTCAGCGCCTTGCCGAGGGTGAGCGTCGTCATGAGCGGTCCTCCGCCGGTGCGAAGCCGCTGAGGTAGGCCGCCGTCGCCGCGCGCTCCTCCTCGACGCCGATGTGCGGTTCCGCGTAGACGTGGTCGAACATCGAGAGGGGTGCGGGCGGGGCGGCGTCCACGACGGCCGCGCGCATCGCGGCGGTGAACCTGTCGGCATCCGCGCGCACGCCGTCGAGGAACGCGTCATCGAACGCGCCGCCGCGCCGCAGATAGGTCTCCACGCGGGTGAGCGGGTCTCGCGCCCGCCAGTACTCGACCTCGGCGGCATCCCGGTACCGTGTCGGGTCATCCGACGTCGTGTGGGGGCCGACCCGGTAGGTCACCGCTTCGAGGAAGGCCGGCCCCCGACCGCTCCGAGCGTGATCGGCGGCCCAGCGCATCGCCGCGACGCAGGCGAGGACGTCGTTGCCGTCGACCCGCATGCTGGGGATGCCGAACCCGGGCGCCCGACCCGCGATCGGGTACCGCGACTGCACCGTGACGGGCTCCGAGATCGCCCACTGGTTGTTCGAGCAGACGAACACCACCGGGCTCGAGTACGAAGAGGCGAAGATCATGGCCTCGTTCACATCGCCCTGGCTGCTCGCGCCGTCGCCGAAGTAGGCCGCCGCGATCTGGTCGCCGCCGTCGCGCTGGATGCCCATCGCGTAACCGACGGCGTGGAGGCTCTGGGCGCCGATGATGATCTGCGGGTTGGCGACGTGCACGGCATACGGGTCGTACGTCGAGTGCTGGGCGCCGTGCCACACCATGACGAAGTCGGCCGGCGTCACGCCGCGCACGAGCTCGATGCCGATCTCGCGATAGCTCGGGAAGAGGAAGTCGTCGTCGTGGCAGGCCCAGGCGGTACCGATCTGAACGGCTTCCTGCCCCTGTGCGGGCGCCCAGAGGCCGAGATGCCCCTGGCGCTGCAGGGCGACGCCCTCGGCGTCGAGTCGCCGCGTGAGCGCCATGTCGCGGTAGAGCTGGCGGAGCATCGCCGCATCGACGTCGGCGACCCAGGGGTCGAGCCGCTCGTCGGCGACCCGGTTCCCGTCGTGATCGAGCAGCCGGGCGACATCGTCCGTATCGGTCGACCGCGAGGCGGCGGAGGTGAGGGTGTCGGTCATCATCGTCCTCTCTGGTCACGGCCGCACGTCTTGTGGACAGGCGACCGGCGCAGAACACCGGCATCGTCGCCGGATGCGGCCGACACTATGCCGACATCGCACCTCGCTCAAGCATTCAGACACCAAGTGAGCAGGATGCCCAAGTGCCCCGGGTGTGTCCTGCTAGGGTTTCGCACTATGAGCGCCCTGGACCACGTCGATCTCGAGCTCCTCAACGCCCTGGCGGAGGATCACCGCGCCACGGTCGTCGCGCTCGCCGATCGCCTCGGCCTGTCGCGGAACACCGTCCAGGCCCGGATGGCCAAGCTCGACCGGTCGGGCGTCTTCTTGTCCTTCGAGCGCGCCATGTCGCCCGCCGCCCTCGGGTACACGATCGACGCGATCCTCCAGGTGCAGGTTCGTCAGGCCGACCTGCCCCGCATCACGACCGAGCTCGAGCTGATCCCCGAGGTCGTGCAATGTCACGGGCTGAGCGGACCGATCGACCTGCTCGTGCGCGTCGCCGCGCTCGACACGCAGCACCTCTTCGACGTCGACGCCCGCATCCTCGCGATCGACGGGGTCGAGCGCACCGAGACGTCCCTCGCCATGGGCGAGGTCATCGGATACCGGGTCCGACCTCTCTTGGCAGAGGCTCGGCGGGCCCGCTGACCACCGGCGCCGCCCTGCCGTCGAGCCGAACCAGGACGACACCGGCGAGAATGAGCGCGCCGCCCGCGAACTGGATCGGCGCCGGCGCCTCGGCGAGGAGGATCCAGGCGAACATGAGGGCGAAGAGGACTTCCGACAGGCCCACGAACGAGGCGAGCCGCGAGCCGATCATCGGCACGGCGATCACGCCGAGCGAATAGCCCGCCGCCGTGCAGACGCCGATCACGAGGAGCGGCAGCAGCCCGTCGATCGCTATTGCTCCCGCGCCGGTGACGAGAGGCGCCTCGAACGGCAGGAAGCCGATGAGAGACATGACGCCGATCGCCGCGGCCCCGACGAGCAGTCCGCCCGCGGCCAGGGCGAGGGGCGGCAGGTCGGGCCCGGTGCGCTCGCTCATCACGAAGTAGACGCAGACGCAGATCGCCGCAGCGAGGGCGAACGCCGTGCCGAGCGCGTCGAAGCGGGCGCCCGCGATGTCGACCACCAGCACGAGTCCGACGATGGCGACCACCGATCCGGCGAGCACCGCCCGCGACGGCGCCACGCGGGTCCGCAGCCAGACGAAGCCGACGAGCAGGACCGGTGCCAGGTACTGGATCAGCAGGGCGACCGCGACCGGCATCCGCTGCATCGCGGAGAAGTAGAACAGCTGGCATCCCGCGACCGGGATGAGCCCGAAGGCGACGATCGAGAGCCAGTGCCGCCGCACGAACCCGGGGTGACGCCGGAGGGTCGTCACGAGAGCGGGCGACAGCACGAGGCCGGCGATCGACATGCGCAGGATCAGCACGGCGGCGAGCGACCAGCCGGTGTCGAACAGCGGCTTGGCGATCGGTCCGCTGACGGAGAAGGTCAGCGCACTGACGACCGCGAGGACGAGTCCCCGCACCCGGAACGGCGGTTGCGTGTGCTCTGCCGGAGCCGGCGGGCGGGGGGTGACGACCGAGCGGGTCATGGGAAGTCCTTGCCAGAGTGAGTGTCAGGAGCCAATGGCGTTTACACTCGTGACAGTAGCCCGTCCCTCAGTCAGGAGTCAACTACATGTTCATTCGTGACACCGAGCTGTCCCTCCGTGCCGCCACGGCACTGGTCAACTCGCTGCCCGAGACGGCTCCCGAAGGGGTCGATGCCCTCGCCTCCCTGGATGATCTGGCGGCGTTCCTCGCCGAGTTCCCCTACACCGGCGTCGTCCGCGGCGACGAGGTGGAGCTGTCGGAGCTCCGAGGAGTACGCGCCCGTCTCCGCGAGCTCTGGACCGGCGACCGCGTCGCCGCCGTCCCCATCGTCAACGCGATGCTCCGCGAAGGCGGCGCCCTTCCGCAGCTGGTCATCCACGACGACTACGACTGGCACATCCACGCGACAGACGACAGCGCGCCCCTTGCCACCCGCATCGTGGTGGAGGTCGCGATGGCCTTCGTCGACGTCATCCGATCGGACAGCTTCGACCGGGTCCGGGTGTGCGCTGCCGACGACTGCACGGCGGTCTACATCGACTACTCCAAGAACGGCTCGAAGCGCTATTGCGACACCGGCAACTGCGGCAATCGCATGAACGTCAACGCGTACCGGCGCCGGAAGGCCGAAGAAAGCGAGTGACCGCGGATGCCGCCTCGCGCGGCGTCTCGTAGTGGATCAGGTGACCGACATCGGGGATGACGACCAAGTCGGCATCGTCGAACATGCGCTGCAGCTCGTCCTGGGCGGCCAGCGGCGTGATGTCGTCGCGCTCCGCGGCGATCAGCAGGGTCGGCTGCGAGATCGTTCGGGCGGCGGCGCGGACATCGTTGGACACCGACGTCACGAACGCCTCGTGCAACGTGTCGCGGTCGGCGAACCGCGAGAAGTAGGTGTCGTGCTGGTCGTGGATGAACGCCCGGAGCGCACGATCCTTCGTCTTCGCCATCGCGATGCTCGTCGCCCGGACGATGAGCCGATTGCGGAGGATCGCCGCTCCGAGGAAGCCCGGGAGGGTCGCCCCGGCCCAGTAGTAGAAGATCGCGAGGCGCGTCAGGATGCCGCGGGGCCCCTCGAGAGCGGGCGCGCCGATCGGGTTGATCAGGATGAGCTTCGGCGTCTCGAGCCCCCGCGCCACCGCGGCGGAGGCCACGATCGATCCGAAGGAGTGACCGAGGATGACCGCGCCCGGGGCGACCTGCTCCGCGAACGCGGTGAGCCACGAGGCGTACCCGTCGAGGTCGTGCGCCCGATCGGCGAACGGCGACGTCTCCCCGAACCCGGGGAGATCAGGCGACACGACGCGGATGCCGTCGAGGAAGGCGACGATGGGCTCGAGCCCGTGGTGCTCACCGCGGAACCCGTGCACGGCGATGATCGTGATGTCGGCGTCAGCTCGGCCGTAGACCCAGTAGGCCGTCCGCGTGCCCGCGACCTCGATCTCGTGCCGCCCGACCGGGATCGCGGCGAGACGGTCGGCGTAGGGATGCGGTGCGCTCACCCGACGAGTCTACGAGCGCGGCGCGTCCTCGACCGGATGTCTGCGGTCGCCGCTACCGTCGAGACGTGGTGACCTGGCAGCCGACCCCGCTCTGGGACGACGGAGCGTGGGATGACGACGCGGCCGACGTGACGCCAGCGGTGATCAGCTCGCCGGAGCCGGCATCCTCTTTCCCGCACGACCCCCACGTTCCGGTGGGAACCGGGCCGATCGGCGTCTTCGACCTCGAGACGACGGGGATCGATGTGCGGCAGGACCGGATCGTCACGGCGCACGTGGGTCTTCTCGACCCGGCGGGCCTCGTTCTGTCGGCTCGCAGCTGGATCGCCGACCCCGGCGTCGACATCCCCCAGGGCGCGACGTCCGTGCACGGGATCACCACGGAGCACGCCCGTATGCACGGCAGGCCCGCGGGCGAGGTCATCGCCGAGGTGACCGGGGCCCTGCGCGAGCTGCTCGACCGCGGCATCCCCGTCGTCGCCTACAACGCCCCCTTCGACTTCTCCATGCTCAAGTACGAGGGCCTCCGGCACGGCGTCGCGCACATCGCCTCCCCGTCGCCGGTGATCGACCCCCTGGTCATCGACAAGACCTACGACCGGTACCGTCGCGGCAAACGCACGCTCGAGGTCGTCGCAGCGCATTATGCCGTGACGCTGGAGGGTGCGCACGACGCCGCCGCCGACGCCGTCGCCGCCGGCCGCGTCGCGCAGGCGATCGCGGCGCGGTTCGGCCTGCAGGTCACGCCGAGCGACCTGCACGACCAGCAGATCTCCTGGGCGCGCGCGCAAGCCGAGAGCCTCACGGAATACTTCGTGAAGATCGGCCGCCTCGACCCCGAGGATGCGCTCGACAGCAGCTGGCCGATCAGATGACCGCGGGCGGACCGGTCATTGGGCCGCGAGGCATCCGCCGTCCTGGAACGACGAAAGCCCCGCCGAAGCGGGGCTTTCGAGGAGCGGCTTACTTGCTGCCGAAGTTCTTGAAGCGCTGGTTGAACTTCTCGACGCGGCCGGCCGAGTCCATGATGCGCTGCTTGCCCGTGTAGAACGGGTGCGAAGCGGACGAGATTTCGACGTCGATGACCGGGTAGGTCTCGCCGTCCAGCTCGATCGTCTTGTCGCTCGAGACCGTCGAACGGGTCAGGAAGGTCTCGCCGGAGCCCAGGTCGCGGAAAACAACGGCCTTGTACTCGGGGTGGATGTCAGTCTTCATTGGGTTCCTCACGAAATGCCCTGGATTTTGCCAGGGGCGGGTGAAAGTCTGCGGCGCGATCGCACCAACGAGAGATTCTATCAGGATGCCGCGCGTGCGGCGAACCGGCCGTCCACCGACGTCAGTGCGATGGGCAGGCCGAAGGCGGCCGTCAGGTTCTCCTCGGTGAGAGTGTCCGCGAGCGGCCCCTGCGCGACGACGCCGCCCTCGCGGAGCAGGAGCACGTGGGTGAACCCGACCGGGATCTCCTCGACGTGATGCGTGACCATGATCATCGCCGGAGTGGTCTCCTCGCGCGCATAGCCGCCCAGCAGAGTGAGCAGCTCCTCGCGGGCGCCCAGGTCGAGGCTCGCCGTCGGCTCGTCGAGGAGCAGCAGCTCGGGGTCGGTCATGACCGCGCGGGCGATCTGCACCCGCTTCTGCTCACCGTCGGACAGGGTGCCGAACGTGCGATCGGCGAGATCGGCGAGACCCCACTCCCCCAGCACGCGACGCGCACGGCGCTCGTCGATGGGCTCGTAGTCCTCGCGCCAGCGGCCGGTCACGGAGTAGGCGGCCGTCAGGACGACGTCGATGACGGCCTCGTCCTGGGGCACCCGTTTGGCCATCGCGGACGACGCGAAGCCGATCCGGGGACGCAGGTCGAACACGTCCGTCCGGCCGAGCCGCTCATCCAGGACGGTCACCGCGCCCGAGGTCGGGTGGATGAGCGTGGCAGCGAGCTGCAGGATCGTCGTCTTGCCGGCGCCGTTGGGCCCGAGGACGGCCCACCGCTGGTCGGCGTCGACCGTCCAGTCGATCCCGTCGACGATGTTTCGGGCGTTGCGGCGGACGACGACGTCGGCGAGTTCGAGGACCTGAGGCATGGCCCCCAGCCTATCGGCCGGTGGCGGCCACCTCGCGGTACAGCGCCGCCGTGGCGTCGGCGATCGCCTCCCAGCTGAACGCGGTCGCCGCCCGTTCGCGCCCGGCTGCGCCATAGGCGCGCGCACGCTCCGGGTCGGAGGTGACCTCGGTGAGGGTCGCGGCGAGGTCGGCCACGAAGCGCTCGGGGTCCACCGGCGTGCCGGTGCCGTCGTCGGACTGCTCGATCGGGACGAGTCGCCCCGTCACGCCGTCGACGACGACCTCCGGGATGCCACCGGTCGCCGTGCCCACGACCGCCGCGCCGCAGGCCATCGCCTCGAGATTGACGATGCCGAGGGGCTCGTAGACGGAGGGGCAGACGAAAGTGGTCGCCGAGGTGAGGATGGCGCACAGGTCGGGCCGCGGAAGGAAGTCCTCGATCCAGACGACTCCCTGTCGCGTCTTCTGGAGCTCCCGGACGAGCTCCTGCACCTCGGCCATGATCTCGGGGGTGTCCGGCGCGCCCGCGCAGAGGACGACCTGCACGTCGGCGGGGAGTCGTTCGGCGGCCCGCAGGAAGTACGGGAGCCCCTTCTGGCGGGTGATGCGGCCGACGAACACCACCGAGGGCTTCGCGGGGTCGATGCCGAACCGCTCGAGCACCGCAGGGTCCTCGCGCGGAGCCCACGCGTCGACGTCGATCCCGTTGTAGATGACCCGCACCTTCTCTGGGTCGAGCGCGGGGTAGCTGCGGAGGATGTCGCGCCGCATGCCGTCACTCACCGCCACGATCGCGGCGGCGTTCTCGTACGCCGTCTTCTCGACATAGCTCGACACGGCATAGCCGCCGCCGAGCTGCTCGGCCTTCCACGGCCGGAGGGGCTCCAGCGAGTGGGCCGTCACGATGTGCGGGATGCCGTGCAGCAGCGACGCGAGGAAGCCGGCGAAGTTCGCGTACCAGGTGTGACTGTGCACGACATCGGCGCCGGCGATGTCTCCGACGATCTCGAGGTCGGTGCCGAGTGTCTGGAGCGCGGCGTTGGCAGCTCCGAGCTCGGCGGGAACGCGGTACGAGGTGGTCCCCGGCTCGTCACGGCCCTCGCCGAAGGCTCTGACCTGCACCTCGAGACGGGTGCGGAGCGCCCGGACCAGTTCGGTGACATGGACCCCCGCACCGCCGTAGACCTCGGGCGGATACTCCTTGGAGACGATGTCGACACGCATGGCACGAACGCTAGTACACGCGCAACACCGAGCCATAGTCCTGGCCCCGTCGTCCTCCGGCCGCATAGTGTGGGCACATGCCAGCATCGCCCAAGGTCCTCGGGATCGTTCTCGCCGGTGGCGAGGGCAAGCGCCTCATGCCCCTCACGCAGGATCGAGCCAAGCCCGCAGTGCCGTTCGGGGGTCAGTACCGACTCATCGACTTCGCCATCTCGAACCTCATCAATTCGGAACTGCGTCAGATCGTCGTCCTCACCCAGTACAAATCCCACAGCCTCGACCGCCATGTCTCCCAGACCTGGCGCATGTCGGCACTGCTCGGGGCCTACGTGACGTCCGTCCCCGCACAGCAGCGGCTCGGCAAGCGGTGGTTCTCGGGCTCGGCCGACGCGATCCTGCAGTCGCTGAACCTCATCCACGACGAGAAGCCCGACATCGTCGCCGTGATCGGTGCCGATCACGTCTACCGCATGGACTTCCAGCAGATGATCGACGCGCACATCGCCTCCGGGGCGCGTGCGTCGGTCGCCGGCATCCGTCAGCCCATCGGGCTGGCCGACCAGTTCGGCGTGATCGATGTCGATCCCACCGACGGGATCACGATCCGGGACTTCCTCGAGAAGCCGCAGAACCCGACCGGTCTGGTCGACAGCCCGGGCGAGGTCCTCGCGTCGATGGGTAACTACGTCTTCGACACCGACGCGCTCATCGAGGCCGTCGAAGCCGACGGTGAGCTGCCGACGTCGAACCACGACATGGGCGGCGACATCATCCCCTACTTCGTGAACCGCGGCGAGGCCGCCGTCTACGACTTCAAGCGCAACGACGTGCCCGGCTCGACCGATCGCGACCGGGACTACTGGCGCGACGTCGGAACGATCGACTCGTTCTTCGACGCCCACATGGACCTGATCTCGGCGCTGCCGATCTTCAACCTGTACAACACCGACTGGCCGATCCGCTCGCAGTCGGTGAACTCGCCGCCGGCCAAGTTCGTGCGCGACGGGGTCGGACGCATCGGCAACGCCATCGACTCGATCGTCTCGCTCGGATGTGTCCTGTCGGGCACGCACCTCGAGCGGAGCGTCCTCGGCCCGTGGACGCTGTCCGGAGGCGGATCGACCATCACCGACTCGGTGCTCTTCGACTACGTCAGCGTGGGCGCTGGGGCGCGGGTGCACCGGGCGATCCTCGACAAGAACGTCGTCCTCGAGCCCGGCGCGACGGTCGGCGTCGACCGCGAACTCGACCTGTCCCGGGGATTCACCGTGACCGACAGCGGGCTGACCGTGGTCGGGAAGAACGTCCGCATCCGGGCCTGACACGCACTGGGCGGGTCCCCTGCCCACCGCACCGACGGTGGACAGGGGGTCCGATCAGGAGCTCGGGACGAGAACCCGGTCGATGGTGTGGATCACGCCGTTCGACGCCGGGATGTTGAGGCCGCGAAGCACCAGCTTCGGGTTCTTCAGCGACGAGGTCTCATCCTTCAAGACGACGCCCCGGGGCTTGACCACTCCCCCGTTCGCCATCTCCAGCGACCTCGACAGCACCACCTTGATGGGTGAGAGCTTCTTGCCCGCGACGACGTGGTAGAGCAGGATGTCGCTGATCTCATCGGTCGTGAACGTCGAGGTGATGGCGGTGAGAGCCGCACTCTCCGAGGCCGGCGCGGTGCCGGTCAGGTCGGTCACGAGGCGGATGAACGCGCGGTCGTTCGGCGCGAAGACCGTGAAGGTCCCCTCCGGGTCACCGAGGGTGTCGTCCAGCCCGGTCGCGATGACCGCCTGGACGAGCAGGTCGTAGTCCGCTCCATTGGCGTCGGGCGTGCCCCCGCCGGACGCGGCGACGGCGACGTCGACGATCGTTCCGACAGGCTTCGGCGCCTGGTGCGCTGATGCCGGTGACGCGGTGAAGGCCAGGGCCCCCGTGACGACGGCGGCGACAGCGATTCCGAGCTTCTTGTTCATGGTGTTCGCTCCTTGGATGAGAACGGCTGCGCCCGGCGGATGTGACGGGCGCTGAAGATGTCTTCCGGTCGACGGGCCCCGGTGGATGCAGCTCCGGCCGATCCGTGCAGCCGGTGAGCGTGGCCCCCGGGTGTCAGCCGCTAGCGTGGAGGACGTGCCTGACGCCCGCTTCCTCGTCGTCTTCGACGCCGATTCCACCCTCCTCCGCAATGAGGTCATCGAACTGATCGCCGATGAGGCGGGCCGAGGAGCCGAGGTGGCCGCGGCGACCGAGGCTGCCATGCGGGGAGAGGTCGACTTCGCCGCCAGTCTGCGCTCGCGCGTCGCCGAGCTCGCCGGTGTCCCGGTGGACGCCTTCGACCGGGTGCGCTCGCGCGTGGAGCCGACGCCGGGGGCGAGCGAGCTCATCGCGGCGATCCACCGCCGCGGCGGGATCGCCGCCGTCGTCTCCGGGGGCTTCCACGAGATTCTCGACACGATCGCACCGGGCCTCGGCGTCGACCTGTGGCGCGCCAACCGGCTCGCGTCCTCCGGCGGATCCCTGACCGGGTTCGTGGACGGTGACATTGTGGATGCCGAGGCGAAAGCGGCCTCGCTGGTTGAGTGGGCCGGCGCGCACGGCATCCCCCTCCCTCGGACCATCGCCATCGGCGACGGAGCCAATGACCTGCGGATGATGGCCGCGGCCGGACTCGGGATCGCGTTCAACGCGAAGCCCGCCGTCCGGCGGCGTGCCGACCTCGTCGTGGGACCGGTCGATCTCGCCGAGATCATCCCGCTGCTCCCCTGACCACGCGGTAGCCGGTGTCGCCGCCCGCGCGTACGCTCGCGCCATGGACATCATCCTCATCCCCGGGCTCTGGCTCGATGCACGCTCGTGGGACGACGTCGTGCCGGCCCTGCAGTCGGCGGGCCATCGCGTCCGCGCCCTGACGCTTCCGGGCGTCGGCGAGGCGGCATCCGCGTCGGGCGACATCGGAATCTCCGACTGGGTCGACGCGGTGGTCGCAGAGGTCGATGCGCATGAAGGCCCCGTCGTGCTCGTCGGGCACAGCGGCGGCGGCAATGTCGCCTGGGGCGCGGCCGAAGCCCGGGCAGATCGGGTCGCGCACGTCATCTTCGTCGACACGACTCCGCCGCCGCCCGGCGCTGACATCTCGGAGTTCCCGGTGGTCGACGGGGTCGTGCCTTTCCCGGGGTGGGACTTCTTCGACGCCGACGACACCGCCGATCTCGACGCCGCCACGCGGGCGCGCACGGCGTCGCTCGCCCGGTCGGTGCCCGCACGCGTGCCGAGTAGCCCGCTCCCGCTCGCGGGCGTCCGGCGTCACGCCGTCCCGGTGACGCTCCTCATGGGAGGCGTCGACGACCCGGGGTTCCGCGGGATGGTGTCGGCCTGGGGCGACTTCGCCGCGGAGTTCTCAGCGATCGCGTCGGCGCGCATCGTGAAGCTCGGAACCGGTCACTGGCCGCAGTTCTCCCAGCCCGGGCGCCTCGCGGACGCGATCGTGGCCGCCCTGCCCTGACCCCGGGCGCGGACGGCAGCGGGGGCGTCCGCGGATCGCGCGGTCAGTGCCCCATCCCGAGACCGCCGTCGACGGGCACCACGGCGCCCGAGATGTAGGCGGCGTCGTCCGAAGCGAGCCAGGCCACGACCGCGGCCACCTCCTCGGCCGAGCCGAAACGACCGGCGGGGATGTTCTTCTTGTACTCCACCTGGGTGTCGGCCGGCAGCGCGGCGGTCATGTCGGTCTCGATGAAGCCGGGGGCGACGACGTTGGCGGTGATCGCGCGCGATCCGAGCTCTCGGGTCAGGGAGCGCGCGAAACCCACGAGCGCGCTTTTCGACGAGGAGTAGTTGATCTGTCCGGCGGAGCCGTACAGACCCACCACGGAGGAGATGAGGATGACCCGACCCCACTTCGCGCGCAGCATCCCTTTCGCCGCGCGCTTGACGACGCGGAACGCGCCGCCGAGGTTGGTCGCGACGACGGAGTCGAAGTCGTCTTCGGTCATGCGCAGGAGCAGCGTGTCCTTGGTGACGCCCGCGTTGGCGACGACGATCGCGACCGGCCCGAGCTTCTGCTCGACCTCGCTGTAGGCCGCGTCGAGCGCAGCAGCATCGGTGACATCCGCCCGCACCGTGAGGGTCCCCTCGGGCCCTTCGCCCGATCGCGCCGTCACGGCGACACGGTAGCCGTCGGCGACGAATCTCTCGGCGATGGCTCGCCCGATTCCCCGGTTTCCTCCGGTGACGAGCACGACGCGTTCGGTGGACATGAAGCTCCTTCATCGGGGTGCACGGAACCGCCTCAGCCTATCTCCGCAACCGCCGGGCGGCGGGCGCAGGCGGGTACTCTGGAAGCACACCCGCGAGAAGGAGACGTCAGTGAGCGACGCGACGAACACCACCGGGGGGCAGCAGGCTCAGCCCGCCTCCCCGATCATGCCGCCCGCGGCGCCGCCGCAGTACTCCGGACCCGCGTATCCCGCGCCGGGCTACGCGACTCAGGGCTATGGCGGCGGCTACGGCTACGCCCCCGCACGCCCGACGAACGCGCTGGCGATCATCTCGCTCGTCGCCGGTATCGCCGGACTGTCGCTTCTCCCCTTCCTCGGGTCGATCGTGGCCGTGATCACCGGTCACATGTCGCTCCGGGCGATCCAGACCTCCCAGGAGGGAGGCCGGGGAATGGCCCTCGCAGGCACGATCATCGGCTGGATCAGCCTCGCTTTCTACGTGCTCGGGACTGTCGCCGTCATCGCCTGGTTCCTCTTCATCGCCGGGACCGTCGCGTCCACCACCACCATCGGGAGCTGATACCCCACGTCTCGTCGCATGAAGACCCCTCCGCCGCAGTCCGCGACATCGATCGCCACCGCGCCGGAAGACGACGCCCGGGCGCGCACCCGCAAGTACTTCATCATGATGACCATCCGCGTCGTCTGCTTCGTGCTCATGGTGACGGTCACGCCCTACGGCTGGTACACATGGGTCTTCGCAGCCGGCGCGGCCGTGCTCCCCTACCTCGCGATGGTCGCGGGCAACGTGAGCTCTGCCCCTGCCGCCGCGGTCGCCGAGAAGCCGATGCGGGAGATCGACGCCCCCTCCACGGAACCCGCCGCCGCCCCTGTGGTGGGCGACGGCGTCTTCCGCATCCAGGAGACTCCCCCGCGCGAGGCGCCGTGACCGACGCGCAGTGCTCCCGTGCCGGATGCCGTGACCTTGCCGCCTGGCAGGTGATCTGGCGCAATCCCCGCATCCATGCCGCCGACCGCCAGAAGGTGTGGGCGGCATGCGATGCCCACGTGGAGTTCCTGCGCGACTACCTCGCCACCCGTTCGTTCCCCGTACGGGTGGCCCGATTCGACGGAGCAGACGCGGTATGAGAGGCAGGACCGCGCTCCGATGGAGCGGATACGTGGCCGTCGCGGTGATCTTCGCGATCGCCTGCGTGATGCTCTCGAACTGGCAGTTCGCCCGAGGGGCCGAACGAGACGCCGAACTGGCGATCGTCGCGGCGAACTATGAGCAGGATGCCGTCGCCCTCGACGCCCTGATCCCGGTCGGCTCCGCCTTCGACGCCGATGACGAATGGCGCCCGGTCGCGATGACGGGTGAGTACGTCGCGGAGGACACCCTCCTGGTCCGCAACCGCCCCCGCGGCGGGACGAGCGCTTTCGAGGTTCTCGTGCCGTTCCGCACCGACGACGGCCGCATCGTCATCGTCGACCGCGGCTGGGTGCCGCCGGGCAAGGACCGACCCGAACCCGACGTCGTTCCCGCGCCGCCCTCGGGCGAGGTCACGGTGACAGGACGCCTGCAGCCGGGTGAGATGCGGGCGCGCAACGGACGCTCGGCCCCGGACGGCCAGGTGGCGACGATCGATCTGCCGCTCATCTCCGACACGATCGGCGGGGGCGGGGCCACGGTCACCGATGCCTACGTGCTGATGAGCGAGGAGGACCCGGCCGCCGCAGAGCGCCCCAATGCCCTCGAGGCCCCGTCCGAGGACCCCGGTCCGCACCTGTCCTACGCGATCCAGTGGATCCTGTTCGCCGTGATGGGGTTCGCCTTCATCTGGTACATGATCGCCACCGAGCGCAAGCACCGCCGCGAGGATGCCGAAGTCGAAGCCGGCCTCCGGGAGCGCGCGCCGAAGGTGGCCCGCCGCGACCGCGACATGCAGGCCGAGGACGAACTGCTCGACACGCATTGACGTCAGCCGGGGAACGCCGCGCGCACGACGGGCTCAGGCGAGGGTGATGAGGTCGATGTAGTCGCGACCCCAGATGTCCTCGACGCCGTCGGGGAGGATGAGGACCCGCTCCGGGTTGAGCGACTGGACTGCTCCCTCGTCGTGCGAGACGAGCACGACCGCTCCCTCATAGTGCGCGAGTGCATCGAGGATCTCGAGGCGCGACGCCGGGTCGAGGTTGTTCGTGGGCTCGTCGAGCAGCAGCATGTTGGCCGACGACACCACGAGGGTGGCCAGCGACAGGCGCGTCTTCTCGCCGCCGGAGAGCACCCCCGCCGGCTTGAGCACGTCATCACCCGTGAACAGGAATGAGCCGAGCACCTTCCGTGCTTCGGTCGCCGTGATGTCGGGCGCCGCGGACATCATGTTGTCGAGCACCGACCGGCTGACGTCGAGGTTCTCGTGCTCCTGGGCGTAATAACCGATCTTCAGCCCGTGCCCCGGCTCGATGACACCGGTGTCCGCCTTGTCCACTCCGGCCAGGATCCGTAGGAGGGTCGTCTTGCCCGCGCCGTTGAGGCCGAGGACGACGACCTTGGAGCCGCGGTCGATCGCGAGGTCGACTCCGGCGAAGATCTCGAGCGACCCGTACGACTTCGAAAGGTTCTTGCCCATGAGCGGCGTCTTGCCGCAGGGTGCCGGCTTCGGGAACCGGAGTTTCGCGACCCGGTCTTCCTGACGCACGTCGTCGAGACCGGCGAGGAGCTTCTCGGCACGGGCGACCATCTGGTGGGCCGCGGCGGCCTTGCTCGCCTTCGCGCCGAATCGGGCGGCCTGCTGCTGGAGGGCGGTGGCCTTCTTCTCGGCGTTCGCCCGCTCCTTGCGGCGGCGTTCCTCGTCGGCCGCGCGCTGGCGCAGATAGTTCTTCCAGTTCATGTTGTAGACGTCGATCGCCTGGCGCATCGCGTCGAGGTAGAAGACGCGGTTCACCGTCTCGCCGACGAGCTCGATGTCGTGGCTGATGACGATGAGGCCGCCCTTGTATCCCTTGAGGAACTCGCGGAGCCACACGACGCTGTCGGCGTCGAGGTGGTTCGTCGGCTCGTCGAGGATCATCGTCTGGGCGTCGGAGAAGAGGATGCGGGCGAGCTCGATGCGTCGACGCTGACCACCCGACAGGGTCTTCAGGGGCTGATCGAGGATGCGGTCCGGCAGCGACAGGTTGTGGGCGATGGATGCCGCCTCGGCTTCAGCCGCGTACCCGCCGAGAGCTTCGAACCGCTCGGTGAGGTTGCCGTACTTCCGCATGGCGCGCTCGGCGACGGCGGCGTCCTCCGACGCCATGTCGTCCGCCGTCTCGCGCATGCCGATGACGAGGGACCCGAGCCCTCGTGCGTCGAGGATGCGGGTGCGCGCGAGCATCTCCGGGTCGCCGGTGCGGGGATCCTGCGGGAGGTACCCGAGCTCACCCGACTTGTCGACCTTGCCGTCCGCCGGCATCAGATCTCCCGCCAGGACCTTCGTGAGGGTGGTCTTGCCCGCGCCGTTACGGCCGACCAGGCCGATCTTGTCGCCGGGCGACACCCGGAAGGAGACGTCGGACATGAGCGTGCGAGCGCCAACGCGGATCTCGAGATCGTGCACGGCGAGCACAGCAGACGTCCGTTCTTCGTGGGGGGGGGATCGGCCGAGCGGCCAAACCCCCAGTATAGAACGCGCTCCCTGGGAGGCGGATCCCCGCAATCCCCGCGCAGCGGGCGTCGCGGTTTTCGCGAACCCCTGCGGTCGATGTAAGGTTAGGCGACCCTAAACTTCGATTTTGGAGCCCCTGTGCCTCGCATTCGCGCTGTCGCCGCTCTCGCGGCGGCATCCCTCCTCGTCCTCACCGGTTGCGCCACGAGCACCGCCCCCGAGGGCTCGACGCCCGCCGGTGGAACCGGTGATTCCGGCGCCTTCCCCGTCACGATCACGCACGCCTTCGGTACGACCGAGATCCCGGCAAAGCCGGAGCGCGTCGCGACCGTGTCGTGGGGCAACCAGGAGGCCGCCCTCGCTCTCGGCGTCGTGCCGGTCGGCATGCCCGCCGTCACGTGGGGCGACGATGACGGCGACGGCGTGCTCCCGTGGGTCGAGGCGAAGCTCGCCGAGATGGGCGCCGAGACGCCCACCCTCTTCGACGAGGCCGAGGGCATCGACTTCGAAGCCGTCGCCGACTCGAACCCCGATGTCATCCTCGCGGCGTACTCGGGCATGAACGAGGACGACTACAAAACCCTCAGCAAGATCGCCCCCGTCGTCGCGTACCCCGACGTCGCCTGGGGAACCACCTGGCAGGACCTCACCATCATCAACGGCACCGCCCTGGGGCTGAAGGACGAAGCCGAGGCGCTCGTCGAAGACCTGACGGGAACCCTCGGCGAGATGACGTCCGAGTACCCCGCCCTCGACGGCAAGACGTCGATGTTCAGCTCGTTCGACGCGACCGACCTCAGCCAGATCGGGTTCTACTCGCTCGAGGACCCCCGCGCACTCTTCCTCGAAGACCTGGGCCTGACCGCTCCGAAGGCCGTCGTGGATCAGTCCGAGACGTCATCGGAGTTCTGGATCACGAACAGCACCGAGGAGATCGAGCAGTTCGACGACCTCCAGCTGCTCGTCACCTACGGCGACGACACGACCGTCGACGCGATGAAGGCCGACCCGCTCCTCTCCCGCATCCCGGCCGTCCAGTCCGGCGCCGTCGTCGTCCTTCCGGCCTCGAACGCACCGCTCGCCGCCGCCGCGAACCCGAGCCCGCTCTCGATCACCGACCCGCTCACCGCGGAGTACATCGACGAGCTCGGCGCTGCTGCCGCCAAGATCGCCGAGTGATCAGGCCTCTCCCGAACCGGATGCCGTGACAACCGCACTCTCCACCGAGCCCGCCGCCGCGACCGCGTCTCCCCGACGCGACTCGCGGCGGCGCGTCGTGGCGCTCGGCGTCCTCGTGGTGCTCGTGATCATCGCGGCCGTCGTCTCGGTGACCTTCGGAACGCGATCGGTCGCACCGGCCGACATCATCGCCGGCCTGACGGGCGACATCGACTCGACGTCAGCGGCTGCGGTCGCTCGCAGAGTTCCCCGCACGATCCTCGCGCTCCTCGTCGGGGCCGCTCTCGCGATGGCGGGCACCGTCATGCAGGGGGTGACCCGCAATCCGCTCGCCGACCCGCAGATCCTCGGCATCAACGGCGGCGCGTCGCTCGCGGTGGTCATCGGCCTCGCCTTCTTCGGCGTGACGAGCGCCTTCGGCTACATCTGGCTGGCCATGCTCGGCGCTGCCGTCGCCGCGGTGTTCGTCTACACGATCGGCTCGCTCGGCCGGGGCGGCGCCAGCCCGTTGAAGCTGGCCCTCGCCGGAGCTGCGACCGCGGTCGCCTTCACGTCTCTGATCAGCGCGATCCTGCTCCCCCGCATCGACGTCATGAGCGTCTTCCGGTTCTGGCAGATCGGTGGCGTGGGCGGCGCGACGATCGACAAGATCATGCTCGTCCTCCCCTTCCTGGTCATCGGCGCCCTCATCTGCCTGGCCTCGAGCACGGCGCTCAACTCGCTCGCCCTGGGCGACGAGCTCGCCGCAGGACTCGGCGAACGCATCATGGTCGCCCGGCTGACCTCGGCCCTCGGCGCCGTCATCCTGTGCGGAGCAGCGACCGCCGTCGCGGGACCGATCGGATTCGTCGGCCTCATCGTCCCCCACGTCTGCCGTCTCATCGTGGGCCCGGACCACCGTTGGCTCCTCCCGGTCACGGCCCTCGTCGGCGCCGGGCTCCTGACGGTCGCCGATGTCGTCGGCCGGGTCATCGCCCGTCCCCAAGAGGTCGAGGTCGGCGTCGTGACCGCACTGATCGGCGCCCCCTTCTTCATCGCGATCGTCAGGCGTCAGAGGATGCGAGCGCTGTGACCGCCCTGATCCCGTCCGAGCGCACCGTCGCCGCCGTCGTCGCCGGCCGTCGTCGTCGCACCCGTCGGCGCGTCGCCGTGGTCGGCGGCCTCTCCCTGGGCCTGCTCGTGCTCTACGCGGTGTCGCTGATGGTGGGCCAGACCTTCTACACGCCGGCCGAGGTCTGGGGCGTCATCGTGGGACAGACCGTTCCCGGGGCGTCGTTCACCGTGGGCGAGCTCCGCCTCCCCCGGTCGACCGTGGCCCTGCTCACCGGCGTGTGCTTCGGGATGGGCGGTGCCGTCTTCCAGACCATGCTCCGCAACCCCCTCGCGAGCCCCGACATCATCGGCATCAACGCCGGCGCAAGTGCTGCCGCGGTGATCGGAATCGTCTTCCTGTCCCTCGGGGAGACCGCCGTGTCCCTCGTCGCCACCCTGGCGGCGCTGGTGACCGCACTCACCATCTACCTGCTGGCGTACAAGGACGGCGGCGCGGGTGCGCGGTTCATCCTGATCGGAATCGGCGTCGCAGCGATCTTCAACAGCGTCGTGGCCTACGTCCTCTCGCGCGCGGCCGAGTGGGACCTCCAGGCGGCGATGCGGTGGATCACCGGCAACCTCAACGGCAGCTCGTGGGATCAGGCAGCCCCGCTCGCCCTGGTGATGCTCATCGCCGTGCCCGCTCTCCTGTGGCTCACACGCGACCTCGAGCTGATGCGGCTGGGAGACGACGCTGCCGCCGGGCTCGGCGTCCCGGTCGAGCGGCGACGGGTCCTGCTCATCATCGCCGCCGTCGTCCTCCTCGCCTTCGCGACCGCCGCCGCAGGGCCGATCTCCTTCGTGGCGTTCCTCGCCGGCCCCATCGCCGCACGGATGCTGGGTCCCGTCGGATCGCCCGTCCTCGCGGCGGGCCTGTTCGGCGGCCTCCTCGTCCTGGCTGCGGACATCACCGGGCAGTACCTGCTCGGCATCCGCTTGCCCGTGGGCGTCGTGACCGGTGTCCTGGGCGCTCCATATCTCATCTTCCTGCTCATCCGCAGCAACCGCTCGGGAGGCTCGCTATGACCGCGAACCGCACGCTGAACGCCGTCGGGGTCCGCCTCGGATACGGCGACCGCATCATCGTCGACGACCTCGACCTGGAGGTCCCCGCCGGGCGCATCACCGCGATCGTGGGCGCCAACGCCTGCGGCAAATCCACGCTGCTGAAGTCGATGGCGCGCCTGCAGTCGCCGAAAGCCGGGCAGGTGCTGCTCGACGGCAAGGACATCCACCGTCTCCCGACGAAGCAGGTGGCGAGAGACCTCGGTCTCCTCCCCCAGTCGCCGATCGCCCCCGAGGGCATCGTGGTCTCCGACCTGGTCAGCCGGGGACGCACACCGCACCACGGCCCCCTCGCGCGATGGACGGCCGCAGACGACGCCGCCATCGCCGCCGCCCTCGAGGCGACCGACACCGTCGGGATCGCCGACCGCGCCGTCGATGAGCTCTCGGGGGGTCAGCGTCAGCGCGTCTGGATCGCAATGGCGCTCGCTCAGCAGACCGACGTGCTGCTGCTCGATGAGCCGACGACCTTCCTCGACGTCAGCCACCAGATCGACGTCCTCGACCTGCTCACCGATCTGAACAAGACCCGGGGCACGACGATCGTCATGGTCCTCCACGACCTCAACCTCGCGGCACGCTACGCCGACCACCTCGTCGCGATGGCGAACGGCCGCCTGTACGCTGCCGGGGACCCGAGCGAGGTCCTCACCGCCGACACCGTCCGGGACGTCTTCGGTATGGAGAACCGCGTGATCGCGGATCCCCTCACCGGGCGTCCCCTCGTCCTTCCCATCGGGCGCCACCACGTGCCCGCTGCGCCGACCCTCTGAATCCGGAGCCACACCCATGTCTGCCGCAACGATGAGCTTCTTCCGCGCCCCTGTCGCCGCCGTCACCGACGTGACCCCGAGCTTCCGTCGCTTCACCTTCCGCGACGACATGCTCGGCAGCTACGGCGATCCGGGATTCGACCAGCGGGTCAAGGTCCTCTTCCCGACCGCGACCGCCTCCCTCGACGCCATGCCGACCGGGGAGGACTGGTACGACCGGTGGCGCGAGATGCCCGATGAGACCCGTCCCGTCATGCGCACGTACACGACACGTGCAGTGCGCAGTGACGCCCGCGAAGTGGACATCGACATGGTCGCTCACGACGTCAGCGGACCGGCATCCGCGTGGATCGCGGAGGCCCGCGTCGGTGACGAAGTGCTGATCCTCGCTCCGACCACCGCCCACACCGGGGTGAACTACGGCATCGATTTCGTTCCTCCCGCGCACACCGACGCCATCCTCCTCGCCGGTGACGAGACGGCCGCTCCCGCGATCGCCCGCATCCTCGAGCAGCTCCCGCCCGATGCTCGCGGCACCGTCGTGCTCGAGGTGCCGCATCCGGGCGATGTCGCCTACCTGCCGACGCATCCCGGATTCGACCTCGTCACAGCTGCCCGTGGAGGTGAGCACGACCGGCATGCGCACCTGATCTCCGCAGTGGAGGCCGCTGCGCACCTTCTCGCGCCCGAGGGGATCGGCGCCGAGGTCGAGGAGATCGACGTCGACACCGACATTCTGTGGGAGGTCCCGCGGACGGCGAAGGGCGGCGCCGCGCTCAAGCGCGCTCCGCTGTACGCATGGCTGGCCGGCGAGGCATCCGCCATCAAGGCGCTCCGCCGTCACCTGGTCGGCGAGGTCGGGGTCGACCGCCGGGCCGTCGCCTTCATGGGCTACTGGCGACTGGGACGCGCGGAGAACTGATCCGTTGACGCCCGTGAGGCGTCTCCCCTCGCGAACCGCCCGATCCGCTCGACCGCCTCTCGCAGGATGTCGGGACTGCAGCCGAAATTGAGGCGCACGTGGCCCGCGCCTTCGGTGCCGAAGAACGGGCCATGATGGAGCGCGACGCCGGCGCCTTCGCGGATCGCGTCGGCCGGGTCGATTCCCCAGTCGTAGGCGGAGACGTCGATCCACGCGAGGAAGCCGGCATCCGGTATCCGATAGCGCGCGTGCGGCAGATGCTGCCCGAGCAGCTCGGCGAGCAGCCGCCGGTTGACGTCGAGCCTCGCGATCAGCCCGTCCAGCCACTCATCGGATTCCGGCGAGAACGCCGCGATGCTCGTGAGGGCGCCGAACAGTCCGGTACGCCACTCGACCTCCCACGGGAGCCCGCGGAGGACGGCGGCGTTGTCCTCGGTCGCCGCCACCATGATGGCGCACTTGAGCCCCGCGAGGTTGTACGCCTTCGACGCGCTCGTCACGGCGAGTCCGACCTGCGCGGCGTGACGGGAGACGCTGAGGAACGGCACGAACGGCGTCGCGGCTGCCGACAGCGGCCCGTGGATCTCGTCGCTGATCACGACCGCGCCGTGATGCGCCGCGATGTCCGCGAGGCGTTCGAGCTCTCCCCTGGTGTGGGAGGTGCCGGTCGGATTGTGCGGGTTGCAGAGCAGAAGCGCGCGCGCCCCCGATGCGAAGGCGGCGTCGATCCCATCGAGGTCGAGTCTCCAGGCCGTCCCCGTGTCGAGGAGCGGCACCTCCTCGACCACGGCCCCGGCTTCACGGACGGTGTCGAAGAACGGCGGGTAGACCGGCGGCGTCACGATGACCCGCTCCCCCGCCGCGACCGTCGCACGGAGGAGCTCCACGACGCCCATCATGACGTCGCCCGTCCACCGCAGGCGTTCGGGATCGATGTCCCATCGCCAGCGCCGAGCGGCGAAGCCGACGAATGCTTCCCCGACTCCCGGTTGCGGCGGCGTGTAACCGGTGTCGCCGATCTCAACCGCGTGGCGGAGTGCGGCGGTGATCGGCGGGGCGAGCGGGAAGTCCGTCTCCGCGACGAACATCGGAATGACATCGTCCGGATACGAACGCCACTTCGTGCTGGAGCGTTGCCGGAGGATCTCCCACGGGAGGGCGTCGAGCGGAGCTGCGGTCACCCGACCCACACTATGGATCGCGCCGACGGATGCCGCCTGCGTGACCTTCCGTGACGTACGGCGTCAGATGGCGAAGCCGAGCGCGCGCATCATGTCGCGTCCGTCATCGGTGATCTTCTCGGGACCCCACGGCGGCATCCACACCCAGTTGATGCGGAACCGGTCGACGACGTTGTCCAGTGCCTGACCGGTCTGCTCTTCGAGCACATCGGTCAGCGGGCACCCGGCAGACGTGAGCGTCATGTGGATCACCAGGGCGTCGTTCTCGTCATCCCAGCCGAGGTCGTAGATCAGGCCGAGATCGACGACATTGATCCCGAGCTCGGGATCCATGACGTCCTTCAGCGCTTCGGTGACCTCGTCGTACTTCTCCGGTGCAAGCGTCTCGGGCATGCGACGATCCTAGGCCTGGTCCGTGCCTGCGGGGGCGAGGAAACGGTCGTATCCCTCATCCTCGAGGCGGGCGGCCAGTTCGGGACCGCCCTCTTCCGCGACGCGGCCGTTCACGAGAACGTGGACGAAGTCGGGAGTGATGTAGCGGAGGATGCGCGTGTAGTGCGTGATCAGCAGCACGCCCATATCGGACTGCTCCTTCGCGCGGTTGACCCCCTCGGACACGATCTTCAGTGCGTCGACGTCGAGTCCCGAATCGGTCTCGTCGAGCACGGCGATCTTCGGCTGGAGAAGCTCGAGCTGAAGGATCTCGTGCCGCTTCTTCTCGCCGCCGGAGAAGCCCTCGTTCACATTGCGTGCCGCGAACTTCGGGTCCATGCGGAGGTTCTGCATCGCGGACTTGACGTCCTTCGTCCAGGCGCGGATCGACGGCGCCTGACCGTCGACGGCCGTCTTCGCGGTGCGGAGGAAGTTGGTGACCGTGATGCCGGGGATCTCGACCGGGTACTGCATCGCGAGGAACAGGCCCGCACGCGCCCGCTCGTCGACGGTCATCGCGAGGACGTCGTCACCGTCGAGGGTGATCGAGCCGCTCGTGACGGTGTACTTGGGGTGGCCGGCGATCGTGTAGGCCAGCGTCGACTTGCCGGAGCCGTTGGGGCCCATGATGGCGTGCGTCTCGCCGGTGCGGATGGTGAGCGTCACACCGTTGAGGATCGGCGTCTCACCGGCTTCGGTCTCGACCGTCACGTGCAGGTCGCGGATCTCGAGGACAGACATGTCAGTCTTCTTTCTTCAGTTCACTGCTTTGGTCACCGACGGGTCGATGAGAATGTCATCGCCGTCGATCGTGACCTCATAAACGGGCACCGGCTCGTAGGCCGGGAGGTTCAGGGGGCGTCCGGTGCGGAGCGAGAACGCGGAGCCGTGGGCCCAGCACTCCAGCGAGTCACCCTCGACGAATCCGTCGGCGAGCGAGATGTCGCCGTGGGTGCAGGTGTCTCCGATCGCGTGCACCTCGCCCTGGGCATCGAGGACGACGGCCATCGCCACGCCGCCGATCTCGACGCGCACAGCGGCATCCTGCGTGAGGTCGCTCATCTGGAGCACTTTCTGCGCGCTCACGAAGCCGCCCCGCTGGCGAGCTCGGCCTCGATGGCGGCGGTGAACTCCTCCTTGAGGGAGGGGATGCCGATCTTCTGGACGATCTCGGCGAGGAACCCGATCACGACGAGACGCCGTGCCTCATCCTCGGGGATGCCGCGCGCCTGCAGGTAGAAGAGCTGCTCGTCGTCGAAGCGACCCGTCGCACTCGCGTGACCGGCGCCGGCGATGTCGCCGGTCTCGATCTCGAGGTTCGGGATCGAATCCGCGCGTGCCCCGTCGGTGAGGACGAGGTTGCGGTTGGCCTCGTAGGAGTCGGTGCCGACGGCATCCGGTCCGATCAGCACGTCGCCGATCCAGACGCTACGGGCACTCTCGCCCTGCAGGGCGCCCTTGTAAAGGACGTCACCCTTCGTGTGGGGACCCTTGTGATGCAGGTACACCTGGCTCTCGAGGTGCTGTCCGGCATCGGCGAAAGCGAGGCCGTAGAGCTTGCCCTGCGCCCCCGATCCGGAGAGCTCGACCGACGGGTTCACCCGGACGACGCCGCCGCCGAGGCTCGCCACGATGTGCGTCAGGGTCGCGTCACGATCGACACGCGCCTGGTGCGCCGAGAGGTGCACGGCGTCGTCGTCCCAGCGCTGCACCGAGATGACAGTCAGGGACGCGCCGTCGCGGACGATGATCTCGACGTTCTGCGACTGCTCCGCGGTTCCCTCGTGACGGAGGACGACCGTGCCGCGCGAGTTCGGCTGCGCCTCGAGGACGACGTGCGCGTGCGCGACGCCGCCGCGACCGGTGAGCCGGATGTAGACCGGCTCGTCGAGCTCGACTCCTGCCGGGATGCTGACCAGCGGCGAGTCGGACTCCTGCTCCCAGGCGATCGCGCTCGGCAGATCCTCGGGCCGGAAGACCTCACCGCGCGGCGCTTCGCCCTTCGCCAGGCGGCGCTGCACGACCACGTCGGGAGCGATGACCTCGACGCCGATGACGTCGTGAGGAGCTTCCTCGTTGACCAGCAGCGACTTCACGCGGTCAACGGGGGTGTGCTTCCAGTTGACCTCGCGTCCGGTGGGGGTCGCGAAGTCGGCGGGGTCGAACGACCACGGCCGTCCGGATCGCGTCTGAATCGGCACCGGTGCGCGCCCGACGAGAGCGGATGCAGGGTCGATGTGGCCCTTCTCGTCGTCGACGGGGGCCTGTGTCGCAGTCGTCATCAGCCGACGGATCCTTCCATGCCCATCTCGATGAGCTTGTTGAGCTCGAGGGCGTACTCCATGGGCAGTTCGCGGGCGATCGGCTCGATGAAGCCACGGACGATCATCGCCATGGCCTCGTCTTCGGGCAGGCCACGGCTCATCAGGTAGAAGAGCTGCTCCTCGCTCACCTTGGAGACCGTCGCCTCATGCCCGAGCTGCACGTCGTCGACACGGATGTCGATCGCCGGGTAGGTGTCGGAGCGCGAGATCGTGTCGACGAGGAGCGCGTCGCAGCGAACCGTGTTGGCGGAGTGGTGAGCGTTCGCATCGACGCGCACTTCACCGCGGTAGCCCGCCCTTCCGCCGCCGCGAGCGATCGACTTCGAGACGATCGACGACTGCGTGTACGGCGCCATGTGGATCATCTTCGCGCCGGCGTCCTGGTGCTGACCGGGACCGGCGAAGGCGACCGAGAGCGTCTCGCCCTTGGCGTGCTCACCCATGAGGTAGATCGACGGGTACTTCATCGTGACCTTTGATCCGATGTTTCCGTCGACCCATTCCATCGTGGCGCCCTCGTGAGCGACCGCACGCTTGGTGACGAGGTTGTAGACGTTGTTCGACCAGTTCTGGATCGTTGTGTACCGAACGCGGGCGTTCTTCTTCACGATGATCTCGACAACGGCCGAGTGGAGCGAATCGCTCTTGTAGATCGGCGCCGTGCAGCCCTCGATGTAGTGGACGTAGCTGTCCTCGTCGGCGATGATCAGGGTCCGCTCGAACTGGCCCATGTTCTCGGTATTGATCCGGAAGTACGCCTGCAGCGGGATCTCGACGTGCACGCCCTTGGGGACGTAGACGAACGATCCACCCGACCACACCGCGGTGTTCAGCGCGGCGAACTTGTTGTCGCCGGCCGGGATCACCGTGCCGAAGTACTCGTCGAAGAACTCCGGGTGCTCACGGAGGGCCGTGTCGGTGTCCATGAAGATGACGCCCTGCTGCTCCAGGTCCTCGCGGATCTGGTGGTAGACGACCTCGGACTCGTACTGGGCCGCGACTCCCGCGACGAGGCGCTGGCGCTCAGCCTCGGGGATGCCGAGCTTCTCGTAGGTGTTGCGGATCTCCTCGGGGAGGTCCTCCCACGTCTGGGCCTGCTTCTCCGTGGAACGGACGAAGTACTTGATGTTGTCGAAGTCGATGCCGGAAAGGTCAGCGCCCCACGTCGGCATCGGCTTGCGGCCGAAGAGCTGGTAGCCCTTCAAGCGGGTCTTGAGCATCCACTCGGGTTCGTTCTTGAGGGCGGAGATCCCGCGGACGACGTCTTCGTTGATGCCTCGCTGCGCGACAGCGCCGGCGGCATCGGCATCGTGCCATCCGAATTCGTACACCCCCAGGCCTTCGAGCTCGGGACGGTCGATCAGCACATCCGACATGACATTTCCTCCTCATAGGCCCGGGCGGTGTCATCCGCTCCGACAATTCCGATCTCACGAGGAGTGCGTGAGGGGGTTGTCGCTGGCTGGGCCGCTTCCGGCACGTGACCGCGCCTAGAATTGTGATGCGAGCCGCGACCTGCGTCGCTCTCGCCTACCCCGCCATTCTACAGGCACAGCCACCCCTTGCGGCGTGCCGACCCCGCCCGGAGGCGACCCCCATGCTCATCACCGAGTCCCCCGTCGACTCACCGACCGCCGTGCGCGCGTCGCGCCTGCTCCGAGTCCTCGCATGGATGTCTTTCGTGGCGGAGACCCTCATCATCGCGACCGGCGGGGCAGTCCGGCTCACCGGATCGGGGCTCGGATGCCCGACCTGGCCCACATGTACTCCGGAGTCCCTCGTCGCGACGCCCGAGATGGGGATCCACGGGATCATCGAGTTCGGCAATCGCACCCTCACGGGGCTCGTCGGCATTCTCGCGCTGGCGGTCGTGGTGCTCGTCTGGCGCCTGCGCCGCACCCGGCGCGACCTCTTCGTCCTCAGCCTCGTGGTCCTCGGCGGCGTCGTCGCGCAGGCGCTCGTGGGCGGCGTCACGGTGCTCACCGGCCTGAACCCCTTCATCGTCGGATTCCACTACGTCGCCTCGCTCATCCTCGTGTGCGTCTGCGCCGCATTCCTGGTGCGCATGGACGAACCCGGCGGTCCGCGCACGCGCGTCGTGCCCGCCTGGTTCGCCGGTCTCACCCACCTCACAACGGCCGTCCTCGCCGTCACGATCGCCTTCGGCGTCCTCACCACCGGCGCCGGACCCCACTCGGGAGACGCCGCATCGGGCCGCAACGGCTTCGACGCCGAGTTCCTCGAGCACGTGCACGCGTGGCCGGGCTACATCCTCCTCGCCCTCACCGTCGCCCTCACCGTCATCGCCTGGACGCGTTCGCTGCGACCGCGTCAGTGGTTCGCCGCGCTCCTCGCCGTCGAGGTCGTGCAGATCGCCGTCGGCCTCTATCAGGCCCGCAACGGCCTTCCCGAACTCGCCGTCGGCATCCACATGGTCCTCGCAGCGCTGACCGCAGCTGCGATGACGGTCGTCATCCTGCGACTGAAGACCCCGGCGCGCATAGAGATCTCATAGGCCCAGCATCGGACTCGTCCGGGTCGACCCGGAACAGTGGCCCGGGTCGTTCATCACGGGACGACCTCGACACGGAGGAGATCCGATGACAACCCGCCCCCGCCTCACGCGCAGCATCCCGTTCTGGCTGCTGATCGCCGGCTCCCTCGCATCGATCGGCGGCGGAGCATTCGTGCTCGTCGACCGACTCGGCGTCATGGAGACGGCCTTGACCGCCGGGACGGCAACGGGCGTCGAGGTCTACGTCGGCCAGATCTGGGCCGTGCTCGGCGCGATCCTGATCGGAGTCGGCGCGACCGGCCTGGCACTCGCCGCGACGCTGGGCGCACTGCGGTCGCTCGCGGCCGCATCGCCCGCTGCGGCTGTCGTGGCCGAGGAGATCGACCCCATCGAGTCGCTGGAGGACCCTGACATCGAGGTGCCTTCCGCACCCGAGCGCGCGAGCGTCTGACCTCGCGGTCGTCCGGCCCCGATGACCGGCGGGGCCGGACGCCGCGTGGCGGCATCCCTCCCCCGGAGGACGCTCAGAACGGCAGCAGCGGGTCGACCGCGATGGCGACGAAGAGCAGTGTCAGGTACGTGATGGAGGCGTGGAAGACCCGCATGGGCTGAACCTTCTCACCGCGCACCGCGCGGGAGTAGAGGACGTGAGACTCGTACAGGAACCATCCGCCGAAGACGAACGCCGACACCGTGTACACGAGCCCCATCGGGGCGACCGGGATCAGCAGGAGCGAACTGGCGAACGTCGCCCACGCGTAGAGGATGACCTGCAGACCGACCTGGGCACCGTTGCGGGTCGCACCCAGCATGGGGACGTCGACCTCGGCGTAGTCGCCCTTGTACTTCATCGACAGCGGCCAGTAGTGAGGCGGCGTCCAGAGGAAGACGAGCAGGAAGAGAACGAGCGGCGTCCACGTCAGCGATTCCGTCACGGCAGACCACCCGATGACGACGGGGAAGCATCCCGCGATCCCGCCCCACACGATGTTCTGCTCGGTCCGGCGCTTCAACAGGATCGTGTAGATGACGACGTAGAAGAAGATCGCGACGGCGCTGAGCGTCGCGGCGACCCAGTTCGTCAGCAACCACAGCCAGACGGTGGACGCGATCGCCAGCGTCCATGAGAAGACGAGCGCACCTCGGGGGGAAACCTCGCCCGTGACGAGCGGACGGTTCTTCGTGCGCTTCATGTGCGCGTCGATGTCGCGATCGAGGTACATGTTGAACGACGCCGCGGATCCGGCGCTCATCGCTCCGCCGACCACGGTGGCGAAGATGAGCCAGAGATCGGGCAGCCCCTGCTGGGCGAGGAACATGACGGGAACGGTCGTGACCAGGAGGAGCTCGAGAACACGGGGCTTGGTCAGCTGCACGTAGGCACGGATCTTACGGCCGACCGAGGATCGGGGCGACTCGACGGGGGCCCCCTCGGAGCCCCGGATGGAGGTCGTCTGCCCGTTCGCGCGCCCGCCGGATTCCGTGATTGCCATCGCCCCTACCGCTGTTGATCGTCGTTTCGAGTCTACGCCATCGCGATTCGAAGGGTTCGCGGTGGGCGTAGGGCTCATCGACGTCACACAAGGTCCTGCGGCCCCGCGCGATCGGCCGGATCGATATGCTGAAAATCTCCGACGCGGCGAGGAGACCCTCGTGGCCCCGTGCGCGTCGATCCCCCGACGAAAGGCCACCAGGTGTCAGAACTGGCATGGGACGAGATCGACCGGCGCGCGGTTGACACCGCACGAGTATTGGCAGCGGATGCCGTGGAGAAGGTCGGCAACGGCCACCCCGGCACAGCGATGAGCCTGGCGCCCGTCGCCTACCTGCTCTACCAGCGCGTGCTGCGCCATGACCCGACGGACACCGACTGGCTCGGTCGCGACCGGTTCATCCTCTCGGTCGGCCACTCGTCACTGACCCAGTACGTGCAGCTGTACCTCGGCGGGTTCGGGCTCGAGCTCGACGACCTGAAGGCGCTCCGCACCTGGGGCTCGCTCACTCCCGGACACCCGGAGTACGGCCACACCAAGGGCGTCGAGATCACGACCGGCCCGCTCGGCCAGGGCCTCGCCTCCGCGGTCGGCTTCGCTTACGCGGCCCGCTACGAGCGCGGCCTCTTCGACCCGGATGCCGCAGCCGGAACCTCGCCGTTCGACCACCACGTCTACGTGATCGCGGGCGACGGCGACCTCCAGGAGGGCGTCACCTCCGAGGCGAGCTCGCTCGCCGGACACCAGCAGCTCGGCAACCTGATCGCGATCTACGACTCCAACCAGATCTCGATCGAGGACGACACCAACGTCGCCTTCACCGAAGACGTGCAGGCCCGGTACGAGGCGTACGGCTGGCACGTCCAGACGGTCGACTGGAAGAAGACGGGTGAGTACGTCGAGGACGTCGCCGCTCTGCACGGCGCGGTCGAGGCCGCGAAGGCGGAGACCACCCGTCCCTCGCTGATCGTCGTCAAGACCATCATCGGCTGGCCGGCACCCGGAAAGCAGAACACGGGCAAGATCCACGGATCCGCACTCGGGGCCGATGAGCTCGCCGCGACGAAGAGCGTGCTCGGGTTCGATCCCGACAAGAGCTTCGACGTCGCCGACGACGTCATCGCCCACACGCGAGGCCTCGCCGAGCGCGCCGCGGCAGACCGCGCCGAGTGGCAGACCGCATTCGACGCCTGGGCCGCCGCGAACCCCGAGCGGAAGGCGCTGCTCGACCGCCTCGAGTCCGCCGCGCTGCCCGAGGGCATCGAGGACGCGCTCCCGACGTTCGAGGCAGGCAAGGACGTCTCCACGCGAGCAGCGTCGGGCCTCGTCATCAACGCGCTGGCTGCAGAACTGCCCGAGCTGTGGGGCGGCTCCGCCGACCTGGCCGAGTCGAACCTGACCACGATCAAGGACGCCAAGAGCTTCCTCCCCTCGGAGTGGTCGACCCACGAGTGGTCGGGCGACCCGCACGGTCGCGTGCTCCACTTCGGCATCCGTGAGCATGCGATGGGCGCGATCGTCAACGGCATCAAGCTGCACGGGCCCACCCGCCCGTTCGGCGGCACGTTCCTGATCTTCAGCGACTACATGCGTCCCGCCGTCCGTCTCGCCGCCCTGATGGACATCCCGTCGGTGTTCGTCTGGACGCACGACTCCGTCGCCCTCGGCGAGGACGGTCCCACGCACCAGCCGATCGAGCAGCTCGCCACGCTCCGCCTCATCCCGAACTTCTCGGTCGTGCGGCCGGCGGACGCGAACGAGACCGCTGCCGCGTGGCTCGAGATCCTGCGCCGTCAGGGCGGCCCGTCGGGCATCGCCCTCACGCGCCAGAACATCTCGGTGTTCCCGCGCGGAGAGAACGGCTTCGCCACCACGGCGGGCGTCGCGAAGGGCGCCTACGTGCTCATCGACGCTCCCGAGGGAACGCCCGACGTCGTCCTCATCGCCACCGGCTCCGAGGTCCAGCTCGCTGTCGCCGCACGGGCCGCTCTGGCAGAGGAGGGAATCGGCGCGCGCGTCGTCTCGGCTCCGAGCCTCGAATGGTTCGCCGAGCAGGATGCCGCGTACCGCGAATCCGTCATCCCCGCCGCGGTCAAGGCCCGCGTCTCGATCGAGGCGGGTTCGACCAGCCTCTGGCGAGGACTCGTCGGCGACACCGGCCGCACCGTCGGAATCGACCACTTCGGCGCGTCCGCCGACTACAAGACCCTGTTCGAGAAGTTCGGCGTCACCGCCGAGGCGGTCGTGGAAGCGGCCCGCGCAACTGTCAAGGAGAACGCATGAGCACCCCCACTGAGGACCTGTCCGCCGCCGGCGTCAGCATCTGGCTCGACGACCTCTCGCGATCGCGGATCGACACCGGCAACCTCGCCGGGCTCATCGAGACCCGGAACGTCGTCGGCGTGACGACCAACCCGTCGATCTTCCAGGCCGCCATCGGCAACGAGCACGACAACTCGTACGACGCCCCCCTGGCCGCACTCGCGGCGAACGGCGCCGACGTCGACACGGCGATCTTCGAGCTCACCACCACCGACGTGCGCGACGCCGCGGACCTGTTCCGCCCGGTGTTCGACGCCACGAACGGCGTCGACGGCCGGGTGTCGATCGAGGTCTCGCCCGACCTCGCCAACGACACCGACGCCACCGTCGCGCAGGCCAAGGAGCTGTGGGCCAAGGTCGACCGCCCGAACGCGCTCATCAAGATCCCGGCGACCCTTGCCGGCCTCCCGGCCATCAGCGCCGTCATCGCCGATGGGATCTCGGTCAACGTAACCCTCATCTTCAGCCTCGAGCGCTACGCCGCCGTGATCGACGCCTACCTGACCGGCATCCGTCGGGCAGTGGCGAACGGACACGACGCGTCGCAGATCCATTCGGTCGCGTCGTTCTTCGTCAGCCGTGTCGACACCGAGATCGACAAGCGTCTCGCCGCCATCGGATCCGATGAGGCCGCCGAGCTCAAGGGCAAGGCGGGGCTCGCGAATGCGCGTCTGGCGTACGAACTCTTCGAGAAGACCTTCGCCGAGCCCCGCGCGACCGAGCTGCTCTCGTCCGGCGCGAACGTCCAGCGTCCGCTCTGGGCCTCGACCGGCGTGAAGGACCCGGCCCTGCCGGACACGCTGTACGTCACCGAGCTCGTCGCACCCGGCACCGTCAACACGATGCCGGAGAAGACGCTCGAGGCGACCTTCGACCACGGCGAGATCACCGGTGACACCATCACCGGCGCGTATGCCGACGCACACGAGGTGTTCGACCAGCTCGCCGCAGTCGGCATCGATCTCGTCGAGGTGACCCAGTTGCTCGAGGACGAGGGCGTCGAGAAGTTCATCGCGTCATGGCAGGACCTTCAGGGCACTGTCCGCGAGGCACTGAACGCCGCGCACTGATCCGATGACGATTCCGATCTCCCGCGGATCCAATCCGCTCCGCGACCCTGACGATCGCCGACTCAACCGCATCGCCGGGCCGAGTGCGCTCGTGATCTTCGGCGTGACGGGTGACCTGTCGCGCAAGAAGCTCATGCCGGCGGTCTACGACCTCGCCAACCGCGGTCTGCTCCCGCCGGGCTTCGCGCTCGTGGGGTTCGCACGTCGCGACTGGGAGGACCAGGACTTCGCGCAGGTCGTCTACGACGCGGTGCGCGAGAACGCACGCACGCCGTTCCGCGAGGAGACCTGGAAGCAGCTCCTGCAGGGCATCCGCTTCGTCCAGGGCGAGTTCGACGACGCGGCGTCGTTCGCCCGCCTGCGGGAGACCGTCGACCGCCTCGACTCCGAACGCGGAACGATGGGCAACCACGCGTTCTACCTGTCGATCCCGCCGAAGGACTTCCCGATCGTCGCGCGTCAGCTGCGTGATTCCGGTCTCGTCGACGACAAGGCCGACACGGATCGCTGGCGACGCGTCGTCATCGAGAAGCCGTTCGGCAGTGATCTGCAGACCGCACGGGAGCTGAACGAGGCGCTCGAAGTCGCGTTCCCCGCCGACGCGATCTTCCGTATCGACCACTACCTCGGCAAGGAGACCGTCCAGAACATCCTGGCGCTCCGCTTCGCCAACGAGCTCTACGAGCCGCTGTGGAATGCCAACTATGTCGACCACGTGCAGATCACCATGGCGGAGGAC
The DNA here is from genome assembly GCF_045066555.1 of Microbacterium sp. Ld4. Taxonomy (NCBI): domain Bacteria; kingdom Bacillati; phylum Actinomycetota; class Actinomycetes; order Micrococcales; family Microbacteriaceae; genus Microbacterium; species Microbacterium sp. Ld4. Next base: position 263,454 of record NZ_JBISHE010000009.1, read on the forward strand.
ATCGGCGTGGGCGGTCGTGCCGGCTACTACGACGGGATCGGCGCCGCACGCGACGTCATCCAGAACCACCTGCTGCAGCTTCTGGCGTTGACCGCCATGGAGGAGCCCATCTCGCTCGATGCGGAACACCTTCGCGCCGAGAAGGAGAAAGTGCTCGCCGCCGTCAAGCTTCCCGACGACCTGTCGACGGCGACCGCCCGCGGTCAGTACGCCGGCGGGTGGCAGGGCGGCGAGAAGGTGACCGGATTCCTCGACGAGGACGGGATGAACCCGGAGTCGACGACGGAGACCTACGCGGCTCTCAAGCTGGAGATCGCGACACGACGGTGGAACGGTGTGCCGTTCTACCTGCGTGCCGGCAAGCGCCTCGGCCGCCGCGTCACGGAGATCGCGGTCGTGTTCAAGCAGACCCCACCCCTGCTGTTCCTCCGGAGCAAGGCCGTGCAGCTCGGTCAGAACGCCCTCGTGCTGCGGATCCAGCCCGACGAGGGTGTCACGCTCCGTTTCGGCTCGAAGGTGCCCGGAGCGGGCAACGAGGTGCGCGACGTCACGATGGACTTCGGTTACGGTCACGCCTTCACGGAGTCGAGCCCCGAAGCCTACGAGCGTCTGATCCTCGACGTCCTCCTCGGTGACCCGCCGCTGTTCCCCCGCCACGAAGAGGTCGAGTTGTCCTGGCGGATCCTCGACCCGGTCGAGGAATTTTGGGCGGAGCAGCACGAGCCGCTCGAACAGTACTCGCCCGGCTCGTGGGGTCCCTCCGCCGCCGATGAACTGCTGGCCCGCGACGGCCGCGTCTGGAGACGTCCATGATCGTCGATCTGCCCGACACCACGGTGTCGAAGATCGCCCGTGCCCTGGTGAACGTGCGCGAGGAGGGTGGCGCAGCCACCCTCGGCCGCGTCCTCACCCTCGTGATCGTCTCCACCGGCGGTTTCGACGAAGAAGCGATCGACGCCGCCAACGCCGCGTCGCGTGAACACCCGATGCGCGTCATCGTCCTCGTGATCGAGCCCGACGGCGAGGCGTCACTCGACGCGCAGATCCGTGTCGGCGGCGACGCCGGCGCGAGCGAGGTCGTCGTCCTGCGCGCTCACGGAGACACCGGGAGCAACCTGGAGAGCCTGGTGAACGGACTCCTGCTGCCCGACGCGCCCGTCGTCGCCTGGTGGCCAGATGACCCGCCCGCCGACCCCGCCAACTCCCCCATCGGTCGGATGGCCCAGCGTCGCATCACGGATGCCTCGACGAAGCCGTTCGTCCGCGATCGCCTCTCCGAACTCGGTGGTGTCTACCAGCCCGGTGACACCGACCTCGCCTGGACGCGGCTCACGCACTGGCGCGAGCAGCTCGCCGCGGTCCTCGACCAGCCGCCGTACGAGACGGTCACCGCGGTCACCGTCGTCGGAGCGGGCAGCTCGCCGTCGACCGGCCTCCTCGCCGCATGGCTCGGCCTCAAGCTCGACGTCGAGGTCGAATGGCACTACGCCGACGCCGAGGAGTGGGCGCACGGCATCCGCTCCGTCCGCCTCACCCGCGAGTCCGGCGACATCGTCCTGGAACGGTCCACCGAGGCCGATGCGACGCTGACCCAGCCCGGCCAGCCCACCCACGACATCGTGCTGCCACGCCGCTCACTGCGCGAGTGCCTCGCCGAGGAGCTGCGCCGGCTCGATCCCGACCTCTTGTATGGTCGAGTGATCAGTGAAGGGTGGGAGCGCCTCAACCCTCCCACGAGGTAGGAGAGGCATGTCCGAGTTCCGCGCGGAGAAGCGCGTCGTGGTCGCTGCAGATGCGCACGCATTGGCGGCGGGAGTAGCCGACCGGTTCCTGCACCGCATTCAGAAGCGCGCGGCGGCCGGAAAGCAGACGCACGTGCTGCTCAGCGGCGGGTCGGCGTTCGCCGCCGTCCTCGACGCCCTGGGGCGCGCTGACCGCCGCTCCGATGTCGACTGGTCGGTCGTCCACTTCTGGTGGGGCGACGAGCGCTTCCTGCCCTCCGACGCAGCGGACCGGAACGAAGCGGTTGCGCGCGACAAATTCCTGTCGCGCATCCGCGTTCCCGACGAGAACATCCACGCCATCGCCGCCTCGGATGCCGGGCTCGACCACGACGGCGCGAGCGCGGCCTACGCCGCCGAGCTCGCACGATTCGGCACGGGCGAACACGCGTGGCCGACGTTCTCGATCTGCTTCCTCGGTGTCGGCGCCGACGGACACATCGCCTCGCTCTTCCCCGACCGAGCCGAGATCGGCGACACCGAGCACGCCGTCCTCCCCGTCCGACACTCCCCCGTGCCGCCGTCGGAACGCATCACTCTGACGCGGCCGGTCATCAATTCCTCACGCCGGGTCTGGCTCGTCCTGCCCGGTGTCGACAAGGCATCCGCGCTCGGGCTCGCCCTCGCCGGCGCGAGCTATCACTCCGTGCCCGCAGCCGGTGCGAAGGGCCGTCGGCAGACGGTGTTCTTCGTCGATCAGGATGCCGCAGCCGGCGTCCCCGAAGAGCTCATCGATCCCGAGTTCTGAGCCGACGCTGCTCGAGGGTCACGCGCGGATGCCGCGCGCACGCCGATCATCGACCCCGGAGGGCCGAGACGCGCGGAGGGTCAGCTCTGGCCGCGCCGTTCGCGCAGCTGCGAGAGCGCGTCCGTGAGGATCGAGTCGGCCTCTTCTTCGGTGCGACGCTCTTTCACGTACGCGAGGTGGGTCTTGTAAGGCTCCGCCTTCGACATCGCCGGCGGGTTCTCGCGGTCGCGACCGGCCGGGAGGCCGGAGTGCGGCGAGTCGATCGTGTCCGGGATCTCCTCTTCGGAGATGCCCGCGGCGAAGTGGCGGACGGTCTCGTTGCCGAGAGCGTCCCAGTACGAGACAGTGATGCGTTCAGCGTGGTGGCCGTGGTCCTGTTCACCCATGGGCCCTGCGCCGACGCGCGTTCCCCGGATCGCGCTTCCCCCCGAAGCCATCAGAGACCCTGGAACTTTGTGATGAGGCCGAGAGCCACGATTGCCACGAACCACACGAGGGCGAGCACGACGGTGAACCGGTTGAGGTTCCGCTCCGCGAGGCCGGACGAACCCATGGCCGAGCTCATCCCTCCGCCGAACATGTCGGAGAGACCGCCGCCGCGACCTTTGTGAAGGAGGATCAGGAGCGTGAGCAGGAGGCTGGTGATACCCAGCAACACCTGCAGCACAAGCTGGAGGATGTCCACAGTCGTTGAAAGCCTTTCGGGACGCCGAGTCGCTCAGCGCACAGTGGTCGAGTATACCGCCTGAACGGCGCGGCCCCGGGAGGGGCCGCGCCGGAACAGATCAGACGCCGACGTGCTTCTGGTATCGGACGATCGCGGCGAACTCGTCGGCGAGCAGGCTCGCACCTCCGACGAGAGCTCCATCGACGTCGGGCTCGCGCATGAAGCTCGCGACGTTGCCCGACTTCACCGATCCGCCGTAGAGGATGCGGGTGCGGGCGGACGCGGTCTCACCGAGAGCCTCCGCGACGATCTCACGGAGAGCGGCGCAGACTTCCTGCGCCTGCTCCGGGGACGCGACCTGGCCCGTGCCGATGGCCCAGACGGGCTCGTAGGCGACGACCACGTCGGTGTCGGCGGCGACGCCCTCGAGAGCGGCCCGCAGCTGCGCGACGGAGACGGCGGTCGGGCCCGACTCCTCCCGCTGCTCCAGGGTCTCGCCCACGCAGATCACCGGGACGAGGCTGTGGCGCAGTGCGGCCTTGACCTTGTCCGCGACGAGCGCATCGGACTCGTGGTGATACTCGCGCCGTTCGGAGTGACCGATGATCACGTATCCGACGTCGAGCTTCTTCAGGAAGGCTCCCGAGATCTCACCGGTGTAGGCGCCGTTGTCCTTCGTCGACAGGTCCTGCGCGCCGAGGGCGAACGGGATCTTGTCGGCGTCGACGAGCGTCTGGACGGTGCGGATGTCGGTGAAGGGCGGGAAGACCGCGACCTCCACCGTGTCCGTCTCGTGACCGGCATCCTTCAGCGTCCAATGCAGCTTCTGAACGAACGCGACCGCCTGCAGGTGGTCGAGGTTCATCTTCCAGTTGCCGGCGATAAGCGGCTTGCGCGTCATGCTTCCCATCCGAGGATCTCCAATCCGGGCAGCTTCTTGCCTTCGAGGAACTCGAGGCTGGCCCCTCCGCCGGTCGAGATGTGACCGAACTGCTCATCGGCGAAGCCGAGCTGACGCACGGCGGCAGCCGAATCTCCGCCGCCCACGACCGACAGGCCGTCGACCTCGGTGAGAGCCTGGGCGACTGTCTTCGTCCCCGCTGCGAACGGCGCCATCTCGAACACGCCCATCGGGCCGTTCCAGAAGACCGTCTTCGCTCCGCGGATCGCCTCGGCGAAGTTCTCCGCCGTCTGCGGTCCGATGTCCAGCCCCATGCCGGACTCCGCGAAGGCGGTGTCCTCCAGGGCGTCAGCAGGAGCGACGACGTGCTCTGCGTCGGCGGCGAAGGCCGAGGCCATCACGGCATCCACGGGGAGCACGATCTCGACGCCGCGCTCGTGCGCGTCGGCGATGTAGCCGCGGACGGTGTCGAGCTGGTCCTCTTCGAGGAGGCTCTTGCCGACCTTGTGGCCCTGCGCCGCGAGGAAGGTGAACAGCATCCCTCCGCCGACGAGGATCTTGTCCACCCGCGGAAGCAGGTGCTCGATGACACCCAGCTTGTCGCTGACCTTCGACCCGCCGAGGACGACCGCGTACGGACGTTCCGGACGCTCGGTCAGGCGGTCGAGCACGTCGACCTCCTTCTCGATGAGAAGACCGGCCGCCGACGGCAGGAGCTCGGCGAGGTCGTAGACCGACGCCTGCTTCCGGTGCACGACGCCGAACCCGTCGGAGACGAGCACATCGCCGAGGTCGGCGAGCTCGGTCGCGAATGCGCGACGCGCACCCTCGTCCTTCGCCGTCTCTCCCGCGTTGAACCGGAGGTTCTCGAGGACCGCGACCTCACCGTCACCGAGTCCGGCGACGGTCTCGTGTGCGGACGTGCCGACGGTGTCCGTCGCGAAGGCGACGGGCTTCCCGAGGAGCTCCGAAAGCCGTTCGGCGACGGGTGCGAGGCTGTACTTCGCGTCCGGTGCGCCGTCGGGACGACCGAGGTGGGAGACCGCGATGACGCGAGCTCCCTGGTCGAGGAGAGCAGTGAGCGTGGGGATCGCAGCACGCACGCGGCCATCGTCCGTGATGACGCCGTCCTTCAGAGGGACGTTGAAATCGACACGGACGATGACACGCTTGCCTGCGAGCGAACCCAGCGAATCGAGGGTGCGCAGCGCCATACTCAGAGCTTGCTGGCGACGAGCTCGGTGAGGTCGACGAGGCGGTTCGAGTAGCCCCACTCGTTGTCGTACCAGCCGACGACCTTGACCTGGTTGCCGATGACGCGGGTCAGACCGGCGTCGAAGATGCAGGAGTGGTCGTCGGTGACGATGTCGCTCGAGACGATCTCGTCCTCGGTGTACTTGAGGATCCCCTTGAGCGGGCCCTCGGCGGCAGCCTTGTACGCCGCCTTGATCTCCTCGACGGTGACCTCGCGGTCGAGCTCGACGGTCAGGTCGGTGGCCGAACCGGTGGGCACGGGAACGCGGAGCGCGAAGCCGTCGAGCTTGCCCTTGAGCTCGGGCAGGACGAGGCCGATGGCCTTGGCCGCACCGGTCGAGGTGGGGACGATGTTCAGTGCGGCGGCGCGCGAGCGACGGAGGTCGCTGTGGGGGCCGTCCTGGAGGTTCTGGTCGGCCGTGTAGGCGTGGACCGTCGTCATCAGACCCTTGTTGATGCCGAAGTTGTCGTTGAGCACCTTGGCCAGCGGCGCGAGGCAGTTGGTGGTGCAGGACGCGTTCGAGATGATGTGATGCGTCTCGGGGTCGTAGAGCTCCTCGTTCGCGCCGATCACGAACGTGGCGTCCTCGCCCGAGGCGGGAGCCGAGATGAGGACCTTCTTCGCACCGCCGGCGATGTGCTTGCCCGCGTCCTCGGCCTTGGTGAAGCGGCCGGTCGACTCGATGACGATGTCGACGCCCAGCTCTCCCCAGGGGAGGTTCGCGGGGTCGCGCTCTTCGAAGACCTTGATGGTCTTGTCGCCCACGGTGATGGAGTCACCCGTGTACGACACCTCGGCGTCGAGGCGCCCGAGGATCGAGTCGTACTTGAGGAGGTGCGCCAGGGTCTTGTTGTCGGTGAGGTCGTTCACCGCCACGATTTCGAGGTCCGCACCCTGCGCGAGCGCTGCGCGGAGGTAGTTGCGTCCGATGCGGCCGAAGCCGTTGATGCCGATCTTGACAGACACGATGTCTCCCGTTTCTCGTCGCGCGCGACACCCGGAGGGCGCCGAAGACGCGAGCTGCTGAAAAAGAGAGAGGATGCCGGAACTCGGCCCCCGTTGCCGGGAGGAGCCCGGCATCCTCACCTGTTTACGACCCTACTACTAGAGCAGGCCGGCCGTCTTCTCGCGTGCCGCGTCGAGTCGCTGTGCGACGTTCTGCCAGTTCGCGATGTTCCAGGCCGCCTTGACGTAGTCGGCCTTCACGTTGAGGTAGTCGAGGTAGAACGCGTGCTCCCACATGTCGAGCTGGAAGATCGGAACGGTGCCCTGGGCGACGTTCGACTGCTGGTCGAACATCTGCTGGACGATCAGCTGCTCGCCGATCGCGTCCCAGCTGAGCACGGCCCAACCGGAGCCCTGGATGCCGGTCGCGGCCGCGGTGAAGTGCGCCTGGAACTTGTCGAAGCCACCGAAGAACTCATCGATCGCTGCGCGCAGTTCGCCTTCGGGCTCGCCGCCGCCCTCGGGCGACAGGTTGGTCCAGAAGATGGAGTGGTTGACGTGACCGCCCAAGTTGAAGGCGAGGTCCTTCTCGAGCTTGTTGACGTTCGCGAGGTTGCCGGTCTCACGGGCCTCAGCGAGCTGTTCGAGGGCGGTGTTCGCTCCCGTGACGTAGGCCTGGTGGTGCTTCGAGTGGTGAAGCTCCATGATCTTGCCGCTGATGTGCGGCTCGAGTGCCGAGTAGTCGTATGCGAGTTCGGGCAACGTGTACTTCGCCATGTCCTCTTCTTCCTTTTCGTGCCGTGCCGGAGCACGGCGGGTCGGATTCATCCTATTGAGGGCCAACGGACGAGGCACCCGGTTGCTTCCCGAGAAGAAGGAATGTATCGCTCAGTCTTCGAGGCCGGCGGGTACCGCAGACTCGGTGTCGGGGATGCCCTCCTGAGCGGCCTTCTTGTCGGCCATCGCGAGGAGGCGTCGGATACGGCCGGCGACGGCGTCCTTCGTCAGCGGCGGGTCGGCGTGGTGGCCGAGCTCGTCGAGGCTCGCGTCGCGATGCGCGAGGCGGAGATCTCCGGCCTGCTGCAGGTGCGCCGGCACGGTGTCGCCGAGGATCTCGAGCGCGCGCTCCACGCGGGCGCAGGCGGCGACGGCGGCCTGCGCCGACCGGCGGAGGTTCGCGTCGTCGAAGTTCACGAGACGGTTCACCCCGGCACGCACCTCACGTCGCTGGCGCATCTCCTCCCAGGCGGCAGCGGTCTTCTGCGCCCCCATGACGAGGAGGGTCGCGCGGATCGCCTCGCCGTCGCGCACGACGACACGCGGGATGCCGCGCACCTCCCGCGCTTTCGCGGCGATGCCGAGGCGGTGCGCCGCGCCGACGAGCGCCATGGCCGCTTCGCCCGAGGGGCAGGCGACTTCGAGCGCCGCGGACCGGCCCGGGTCGGAGAGCGAGCCCGAGGCGAGGAACGCTCCGCGCCAGAGCGCCGCGAGGTCGGGGCGGGCCCCGGTGGTCAGCTTGTTGGGGAGCCCGCGGACCGGGCGACGACGCGCATCCAGCAGGCCGGTCTGACGCGCAAGGGTCTCACCGCCGTCGATGACGCGGACGGCGAAGTGGTTGCCCGTCCGACCCCCGGAGGCCTGGACGTGGGCGAGCTCGGGCCGCACCCCATAGATCTCGACGAGATCGCGGGCGACTCGGCGCGCGAGGACGTCGGTGTCGAGCTCGGCTTCGACCGCGACGCGACCGGCGATCGAGTGCAGACCGCCGGAGAAGCGGAGGATCGTCGTCAACTCGGCGATCCGCGCGGTGGGGCGAGGGTCCCTGACCGAGGTCAACTCCGTCTTCACATCAGCAGTCAGGGGCACGGCGATCCTTCGGGTGAGGCAGTCGGGGACAAAGGATCAGCTTACTCGCGACCGAGGTCGCGATGCGTGACGCGGACGGCGACGCCCTCTTCCTCCGCCAACCGATCGGCGAGCTCGAGAGCGGTCACCACCGAACGGTGCTTTCCGCCGGTGCAGCCGATGGCCACCACCGAATGCCGCTTGTTCTCGCGCTGATAACCCTGCAGGACGGGGCGCAGAGCGGTCGCGTAGGCCGTGATGAACTCCCGCGCGCCGACCTGACCCAGCACGAACTCGCGGACGTTCTCGTCCTCGCCTGTCAGGGCCCTCAGATCGGACTCCCAGTACGGGTTCGGCAGGAACCGCATATCGGCGACGAGGTCGACGTCGGGCGGCAGCCCGTATTTGAACCCGAAGCTCATCACCGTGACGGTGTGACGCGCGTCGCCCTCCTCGCTGAAGAGGTCGACGATGCGGTTCGCGAGCTGGTGGATGTTCAGCGCGCTCGTGTCGACGATGAGGTCGGCGGACTCCCGGATCGAGGCGACCCGCTCGCGCTCCCGGCGGATCCCGTCGAGGATCGTGCCCTCCCCCTGCAGCGGGTGCGGCCGGCGCACGGCCTCGAATCGGCGCACGAGGACGTCGTCGGCGGCATCGAGGAACAGCACACGGACATGCCGTCCGCCACGAAGGGCGCGTGTGACCGCCGGCAGTTCACCGAAGAGCTGACGCCCCCGGACGTCGACGACAGCGGCCACCTTCGGGAGTGCGTCCGCGGCGATCGCGGTGAGGTCGAGCAGCGGCTTCAGCATCTGCGGCGGCAGATTGTCGACGACATACCAGTCGAGATCCTCGAGGGCGTTGGCAGCGGTGGTGCGACCGGCACCGGACATGCCCGTCACGATCAGGACCTCGCCTGTCCTCTGAGCGTCTGTCACCCTGCTCACCTCTGTTCCGCGTCGCTTCTCAGCCTAGCGATCATCCTCGATCGCGGTGGCATCGGATGCCAGCCGTGAGACGATGCTCTCAGCCAGGCGCGGCCCGATGCCGGGGAGAGCCTGGATCTCATCGGCATCCGCTTTCTTGAGGGCGCTCACGGAGCCGAAGTGACGCAGCAGCGCCTTGATGCGGGCTTCACCGAGCCCGGGGATCTCGGCCAGCACCGACGTGATGCCACCGCGCCGCTTCTTCCGCTGGTGGGTGATGGCGAAGCGGTGCGCCTCGTCGCGGAGTCGCTGCAGCAGGTAGAGCGCCTCCGACGCACGCGGCAGGATGACGGGGAACTCCTCCCCCGGCAGCCACACCTCCTCGAGTCGCTTCGCGATGCCGCAGAGGGCGATCTCCGGATGACCGGCGTCGCGGAGCGCGCGGGCCGCCGCTTCGACCTGGGGCTTGCCGCCGTCGACCAGGAGCAGCTGGGGGCGGTAGGCGAACCGGGGACGCTTCTTGGAGGTCGCGACCTCGCCCTCGCTCATGACGTCGGCCACGACCTCCTCGGCGTCGTCGCGGTCGATGTGCGAGATCCGCCGCGTGAGCACCTGGTACATCGAGTCGGTGTCGTCCGTCGTCTCGGAGATCGAGAACGACCGGTACTGGTCCTTGCGTGGCAGCCCGTCCTCGAAGACGACCATCGATCCGACCACGTTCGTTCCGCCGAGGTGGGAGATGTCGTAGCACTCGATGCGCAGCGGAGCCTCGGTGAGGTCGAGCGCCTCCTGCAGATCGGTGAGGGCCTTCGTACGCGCGGTGTAGTCGCTCGTACGACGCGTCTTGTGGAGCATCAGGGCCTGCTGCGCGTTGAGCGTCGCGGTGCGCATCAGGTCGGCCTTCTGTCCGCGCTGGGCGACCTGCAGACTCACCCGCTTGCCCCGCTTCGCGCGAAGCCATTCCTCGAGTTCGGCGGCATCGTCGGGAAGCGTCGGGACGAGGACCTGGCGCGGGATATCCTCCGCGCCGGCGTCGCCGTAGGCCCGCTGCAGCAGCTGATCGATGAGCTCGGCACCGGTGATGTCGAGCTCTTTGTCAATCGTGGCCGCGCGCACGCCGCGTACTCGTCCTCCGCGAACGACGAAGTGCTGGACGGCTGCGAAGAGCTCATCCTCGGCGATGCCGAACAGATCGGCGTCGGTGTCCTCGGTCAGCACGAGCGCGCTGCGGTTGAGGACGGCGTCGAGCGCCTGGAGCTTGTCCCGGTACGACGCTGCAGACTCGTAGTCCATCGCCGCCGACGCCTCCCGCATCCGCGCGGTGAGCTGTTTCGTGTATCGCTGGTCGCCGCCGCTCATGAAGGCGATGAAATCCCCGACGATCGCCCGGTGCTCCTCGATACTGACCTTCATCGAACACGGTCCCCCGCAGCGGCCGATCTGGCCGGGGAAGCACGGCCGACCGGTCGCCATCGCCTTCTTGTACGACGAGTCGCTGCACGTGCGGATCGGGAACACCTTGATGAGCTGATCGATCGTGTCATGCACGGCCCATACCTTCGGGAACGGCCCGAAGTACTTCGCCCCCCGGATCTTCCGGTTGCGCGTCACGATGACGCGGGGCGCCTCGTCACCGAGCGTGACCGCCATGTAGGGGTACGACTTGTCGTCCTTGTAGCGGACGTTGAAGGGCGGCGAGTACTCCTGGATCCAGGTGTACTCGAGCTGGAGGGAGTCGACATCGGTCTTCACGACCGTCCACTCGACGCTCGCCGCCGTCGTCACCATCCGCCGCGTGCGCTCATGGAGCGTGTGGAGCGGAGCGAAATAGTTCGACAACCGCGCGCGCAGGTTCTTCGCCTTGCCGACGTAGAGGATGCGCCCGTCGGCATCCCGGAATCGGTAGACCCCCGGATTGGTGGGGATCTCTCCCGGCTTCGGCTTGTACGGCAGTGCGGATGCCACGTCATCCCGCCTTGCGGGCGGGGGCCACTCCCAGGATCTCGGCGAGGAACTGGCCGGTGTGACTCTCCGGAACCGACGCGATCTGTTCGGGCGTTCCGGTGGCGAGAACCGTGCCGCCGCCCGCACCGCCTTCGGGACCGAGGTCGATCACCCAGTCCGACGACTTGATGACGTCGAGGTTGTGCTCGATGACCAGGACGGAGTTGCCCTTGTCGACCAGGCTGTTCAACACGTCGAGGAGGCGCTGGACGTCTTCGAAGTGCAGGCCGGTCGTGGGTTCGTCGAGGACGTAGATCGACCGGCCGTTCGACCGCCGCTGAAGCTCGGTCGCGAGCTTCACGCGCTGGGCCTCGCCGCCCGAGAGCGTCGTCGCAGACTGGCCGAGACGCACGTATCCGAGGCCGACGTCGACCAGGGTCTTGAGGTACCGGTGGATCGCTTGGATCGGCTCGAAGAAGTCGGCCGCCTCGGAGATCGGCATATCGAGCACCTCGGCGATGTTCTTGCCCTTGTAGTGAACCAGGAGGGTGTCGCGGTTGTAGCGCTGACCGTGGCAGACCTCGCACGCGACGTACACGTCGGGCAGGAAGTTCATCTCGATCTTGATCGTGCCGTCGCCGGAGCATGCCTCGCACCGACCGCCCTTGATGTTGAAGCTGAAGCGGCCGGGCTGGTAGCCCCGCGTCTTCGCCTCGGTCGTCTCCGCGAACAGCGAGCGGATCCTGTCGAAGACGCCGGTGTACGTGGCCGGGTTCGACCTGGGGGTGCGGCCGATGGGTGCCTGGTCGACGTGCACGACCTTGTCGAGGTGCTCGAGACCCGTGATGCGGGTGTGCTTGCCCGCCACTCGACGGGCGCCGTTGAGCTTCGTCGCGAGCACCTCGTAGAGGATGCCGTTGACGAGGGTCGACTTGCCCGAGCCACTGACCCCTGTCACCGCGGTCAGGACACCCAGGGGGAAGTCGACCGTGACGTTCTGCAGGTTGTTCTCGCGGGCGCCGACGACGCGCAGCTGCCTGCCCTTGTCGATCTTGCGCCGCTTCTTGGGCATCGAGATCGACCGCCGACCGCTGAGGTAGGCGCCGGTGATCGACGCTTCCTCGGTGAGCAGCTGCTCGACGGGACCGGAGTGGACGACGTTGCCGCCCTCGACGCCGGCGCGGGGTCCGATGTCGACGACCCAGTCCGCGGCGTGGATGGTCTCCTCGTCGTGCTCGACCACCACGAGCGTGTTGCCGAGGCCCTTCAACCGCACGAGGGTCTCGATGAGGCGACGATTGTCCCGCTGGTGGAGACCGATCGACGGCTCGTCCAAGACGTAGAGGACACCGGTCAGCCCGGATCCGATCTGCGTCGCGAGACGGATGCGCTGCGCTTCGCCGCCCGAGAGGGAACCGGCGGCGCGGCTGAGACTGAGATAGTTCAGACCGACCTGGATGAGGAAGTCGAGCCGCGCACGAATCTCTCGGAGGACGGCAGCCGCGATCGTCGCCTCACGATCGGTGAGGTGCAGGTCGGCGAAATAGGCCTGGGCCTCCCCCAGGCTCAGGCGCGAGGCGTCCGCGATGGAGTGCCCGTGGACCAGGACGGACAGCACCTCGGGCTTCAGTCGGTCGCCGTTGCAGACGGGGCAGGGCACCTCACGGAGGAACTCCGACCAGCGCTGCCGCTGCGTGTCGCTCTCAGCCTGCGTGAACTGCCGCTCGATGTAGGGAATGACGCCCTCGAACCCGGACGCGTACCGCATCTCGCGGCCGTAGCGGTTCTTCCACTTGACGGTGACCTTGTAGTTCTCGCCACTCAGCACGGCATCCTGGATGTCGGGATCGAGATCTTTCCAGGGTGTGTCGAGCGAGAAGCCGAGGTCGTCGGCCAGACCGAGGAGCAGACGCTCGTAGTACTGGAAGAGCCCCTTGCCCTGGGTGGTCCACGGGACGATGACGCCCTCGGCGATCGAGAGCTCCTCGTCGCCGAGCAGGAGCTCGGTGTCGACGGACATCCGCGTGCCGAGTCCGGAGCACGCCGGGCAGGCGCCGAACGGTGCGTTGAAGGAGAACGTCCGCGGCTCGATCTCGGTCAGCTGGAGCGCGTGCCCGTTGGGGCAGGCGAGCTTCTCGCTGTAGTTCTGCCACGCGTCGTCGCCCTCTTCGTCGACGAAGTTGACCTGCAGGATGCCGCCCGCGAGACCGAGTGCGGTCTCGACGGAGTCGGTCACGCGGCTGAGGATGTCGGGGCCGGCGACGAGGCGATCGACGACGACCGCGATGTCGTGCTTGAAGCTCTTCTTCAGCACCGGCGGCTCGGCGAGCTGCGCGACCTCGCCGTCGACGATCGCGCGTGCATAGCCCTTCGCCGACAGCTCCTTGAAGAGGTCGACGAACTCGCCCTTCTTCTGGGAGACGACCGGCGCGACGATCTGATAGCGGGTCCGCTCGGGCAGCTCCATGAGCTGATCGGCGATCTGCTGGACGGTCTGACGCTGGATCTGCTCGCCGCACTCGGGACAATGCGGGACCCCGATGCGCGCCCACAGCAGACGCATGTAGTCGTTGATCTCGGTGATCGTGCCCACCGTGGAGCGGGGGTTGCGGTTCGTCGACTTCTGGTCGATCGAGACGGCCGGGCTCAGGCCCTCGATGAAATCCACGTCGGGACGATCCACCTGGCCGAGGAACTGGCGTGCGTAGGAGCTCAGGGACTCGATGTACCGGCGCTGGCCTTCGGCGAAGATCGTGTCGAACGCGAGGCTCGACTTGCCGGAGCCCGACAAGCCGGTGAACACGACGAGCGAATCGCGCGGGATCTCGAGGTCGACGTTCTTCAGGTTGTGGACGCGGGCACCGCGGACACTGAGCTTGGACGCGTGGGGAACAGGGACGATGGGCACCGGTCAATCCTAGGTTGGGCCACCGACATGGGCTCCGACTTCGCTCCGAGCGATCAGCTCTCGGGTGATTCCCGGCCCTGGGAACCTGCGAACGGCGCCAACCCGTCTCGAAGTCGGGCGGCGTCGTCCTGACTCATCCCGACCCGCGCGAGGACCTGACCCGGAACGGTGAGCGCTCGGTCGCGCAGCGCGGCACCGTCTTCGGTCAGCGTGATCTCGAGAACGCGCTCGTCATCAGCACGACGCCGGCGCGTGACCCTCCCCTGCGCCTCGAGGCGCTTGATGATCGGTGACACGGTCGCGGATTCGACGGCGAGGGCGTCCGCGATCTCCGACAGCGATCGCGGAGCGCGCTCCCAGAGCGCGAGCATGACCAGGTACTGCGGGTGCGTGAGTCCCAGCGGATCGAGCACCGGTCGATAGATCGACACGATGTTGCGCGCGGCCGTCACGACGGCGAAGCAGAGCTGGCTCTCGAGGAGCAGGGCGTCGTCATCGTTCATGAAGGCATTCTATGGGCTAATCGTTAGTACACTAATGAACATGGCTCCCCGCGATCCCGATCGACCCCGCCTTCGCGCACGTGCCCGTGCCGCGGGAGGCTGGTACGCGTACTTGAACGGACGACTCATCCGCTATGCGGGCCCGGCGTCGGTCGGACCGTACGAGAAAGAGCCCGAGCCGGAGCGCGCCGAGCGCGCCTGCCCGGTGTGCGGTCATCCGATGTCGGCGCACACGTTCGACCGGTCAGGCCCTCGGCCGCTCATGCACTGCCCCTGACACGGACGGCGACGGCGACGGCGACACCCTGCGGTGCCGGCATCGCCCGCAGGCCGGTGGTCAGGCGTGCCCGGCACGCTCCATCGCCCGCAGTTCCTTCTTGAGGTCCTGGACCTCGTCACGCAGGCGTCCAGCGAGCTCGAACTTGAGCTCGGCCGCCGCGGCGAGCATCTGGCTCGACAGATCCTCGATCGTCGCCTCGAGCTGGTTCGCACCCTCGGCCGCGATTCCCTCTCGTCGGAGCTGCGGGGTCGGGCTCTTGCCCTTGCCGGACTTGTTCTTGCCCGCCTTGCGACTGTCCAGCATGTCGCGGGTGTCCGATGCCTCGCGGTTGAGCGCGTCGGTGATGTCGGCGATCTTCTTGCGCAGCGGCTGGGGGTCGATGCCGTGCTCGAGGTTGTAGGCGATCTGCTTCTCCCGGCGCCGCTCGGTCTCCTCGATGGCTGCGGCCATCGAGTCGGTCATCCGGTCGGCGTACATGTGCACCTGACCCGACACGTTTCGGGCCGCGCGGCCGATCGTCTGGATGAGGGAGGTGCCCGAGCGGAGGAACCCTTCCTTGTCGGCGTCGAGGATCGCCACGAGCGACACCTCGGGCAGGTCGAGCCCCTCTCGCAGCAGGTTGATGCCGACCAGGACGTCGTACACGCCCTGGCGGAGCTCGGTGAGGAGTTCCACTCGGCGGAGCGTGTCGACATCCGAGTGCAGGTAGCGCACGCGAACGCCGTGCTCCCCGAGGAAGTCGGTGAGCTCCTCCGCCATCTTCTTCGTCAGCGTCGTCACGAGTACGCGCTCGTCGCGCTGGACGCGCACCCGGATCTCCTCGAGCAGGTCGTCGATCTGCCCCTTCGAGGGCTTGACGATGATCTCCGGGTCGATGAGCCCGGTCGGGCGGATGATCTGCTCCACGATGCCGTCGGCGATGCCCATCTCGTAGCGCCCGGGGGTCGCCGAAAGGTAGACCGTCTGACCGACGCGCTGCTTGAACTCGTCGAACCGGAGCGGCCGGTTGTCCATCGCGCTCGGAAGACGGAAGCCGTGGTCGACGAGCGTGCGCTTTCGGGATGCGTCGCCCTCGTACATCGCGCCGATCTGGGGCACGCTGACGTGGGATTCGTCGATCACCATGAGGAAGTCATCGGGGAAGAAGTCGAGCAGCGTGTGGGGCGCCTCGCCCGGCATCCGGCCGTCGAGGTGCCGCGAATAGTTCTCGATGCCCGAGCAGAAGCCCAGCTGCTGCAGCATCTCGAGATCGAAGGTGGTCCGCATGCGCAGCCGCTGCGCCTCGAGCAGCTTGCCCTGTGACTCGAACTCCTTGAGCCGCTGTTCGAGCTCGTGCTCGATCGTGCCGATCGCGCGCTGCACGGTCTCGGTGCCGGCGACGTAATGCGATGCGGGGAAGATCGGGACGCTCTCGAGCGTCTGGACGACGTCGCCGGTGAGCGGATGCAGCATGTACAGCGCCTCGATCTCGTCACCGAAGAGCTCGATCCTCACGGCGTACTCCTCGTACACCGGGATGATCTCGATCGTGTCGCCACGCACGCGGAAGTTGCCGCGCGAGAAGTCGACGTCGTTGCGGTTGTACTGCATCGCGATGAACTTGCGGATCAGCGCGTCCCGGTCGTAACGCTCCCCGACCTGGAGGGCGACCATGGCCCGGAGGTACTCCTCGGGAGCGCCCAGGCCGTAGATGCACGAGACGGTCGAGACCACCACGACGTCTCGCCTGCTCAGCAGGGAGTTGGTCGTCGAGTGGCGGAGGCGCTCGACCTCCGCGTTGATCGAGGAGTCCTTCTCGATGAAGGTGTCCGTCTGCGGGACGTACGCCTCGGGCTGGTAGTAGTCGTAGTAGCTCACGAAGTACTCGACCGCGTTGTTCGGCAGCAGATCGCGGAACTCGTTCGCAAGCTGGGCCGCGAGGGTCTTGTTGTGGGCCAGGACGAGCGTCGGACGCTGCACCTGCTCCACGAGCCAGGCGGTCGTCGCCGACTTTCCGGTACCCGTCGCACCGAGGAGGACGACGTCGGTCTCACCGGCGTTGATGCGCGCGGCGAGATCGGCGATCGCCGCCGGCTGATCGCCGCTCGGAACGTACTCGCTGATGACCTCGAACGGCCGGACGGAACGGGTGGTCTGCATCTCTCCAGCGTAGGCGCGACGCCCGACACCGGGACGGTCGTTCGCCCTGGGCGAGAGTCAGCGGGGCGGGGCCCCGGCGACGAGGCGTTCCCACAGCCGATCCGTCTGGAGCAGTGTGTCCTCGAGAGTGCCCGCGGTGTCGATGACGACGTCGGCGATCGCAACCCGCTGCTCGTCCGACACCTGAGCTCCGAGCCGGGCGTCTGCCTCGTCGGTCGTCATCCCACGGAGGTCGATGAGCCGTCGGCGGCGCACGGCGGCTGGCGCGTGGGCGACGACGACCAGCTCCCACGGGTCCTCGAGCCGCGCCTCCACCAGCAGCGGGACGTCGTACACGACGACCGCTGCCGGGTCCGCCGCGAACGCGTCGGAGAACCGACGTGCCGACTCCTCACGCACGGCCGGGTGGACGATCGCGTTCAGACGCGCCACCGCATCCGGGTCACCGAAGACGCGACCGGCCAGACGACGGCGGTCGAGCTCGCCGGCATCCGTCACCACGTCGTCGCCGAACGCGGCCGCGATGTCTCGAAGGACCGGCGAACCGGCACGCTGGACCTCGCGGACGATCTGGTCGGCGTCGACGATGATGGCACCGTGTTCGGCCAGCCGGCGTCCGATGGTCGACTTTCCCGAGGCGATGCCTCCGGTGAGAGCGAGAAGAGTCACACTCCGAGGATGCCACGCGGCGGGTCAGGCGAGGTTGGAGCGCGCCTCATCCACGCCGCCGAACAGGACCGACGCCTCAAGGCTGCGAGACGCGCGCTCTGCGGCCGCCCGCGCAGAATCGAGGAGGGACGGACCGTCGTACCCGACCGTCTCGGTGAGCGCCACCCCGACCCCCACCACGGGGAGCAGACCCGTCGCGTTGACGGAGAGATCGTCGATGCAGCCACGGTAGATCGCGGCCGCCTGACGACGGGCGTCCGCCGCGGTGCTCGACAGGCCGCAGACCGACAGGGTGTCGTCGCTGTCCTCCCCCACCAACGCCGACGCGGGGGCATATCGCCGCACGGCGGCGCGCCATGCGGTCGCGACCTCGTCGACCGCATCCGATCCGAACGCGGCCGTCATCTCTTCGAGTCCGTCCACGTGCACGACCACCACACCGACGAGTTCCCGCCGCCAGCTCGCACGCTCGATCATGTCGTCCAGCGCGCTGCGGTACGTGCGCGCGAGCATGATGCCGTCTGCGGCGACGCCATTCTCGCTGAGCCACTCGTACCGCTGTGTCGCGCTCTTCGTGGCACGGAGGAGGGAGGTCACGACGACGGCCACGATCGTCAGGATGACGGTCACGATGTTCGCTGAGATCGTCCCGAACCACACGGAGAAGAAGCCGCCGGTGGGGCCGTCCGCCACGAAAGCGGCGAGCCGCCCGACGTAGTACGCACCGCCGGCGAGGAGGACGACGGCGAACATCCGCGCCGCGCCGATGCGTCGCATCGGGCGCCTCGTCGCCTCCACTCCCCCGAAACCGAAGAAGACGATGATGGATGCCGCCATGACCTCCCAGCCTCCCCAGCTCCCCGCTGAGGGCACGCCCACAATGGCGGCGATGAACGTCAGGGCGGCGAGGACGCTCACCGTGACGGAGGGCCACGCGAGCGAGCGGTCGTTGAACCGGCGGTTGCCCAGCCAGATGAACCCGGGGGTGAGCGCGAACGTCGCGTTGCCGATGGCGATGGCGACCGCCCCACCGACGCCCGCAGCCCAGGAGATGTAGGCGAACGTCGTCGCGACGCCCGCGAGGTAGCCGACGGCCCAGAGCTTTCCCGCCCCGGTGTCGCGACGACGCAGGGTCTCGATGATGAACATGCCACCCGCTGTCAGGGCGACCAGCGCGGTCATCACCGTCACCGAGAACAGGTCGAGGGTCATGCATCCTCCGCTTCCGCGCGCGCAGCTCCGGCGGACAGGGTCGTCGCGGCGAGCTCGGCATTGGCGGGCAGTCGCACGGTGAAGGTCGTCCCCAGTCCCTGCGTGGACGTCACCGAGATGTCACCGCCGTGCGCGAGAACGATCTCCCGACTGATTGCAAGGCCCAGGCCGGTTCCGGGCACCCCGCTTTCCGCGCGGAAGAACCGCTCGAAGACGCGATCCTGATCTTCCGCGCTCAAGCCGATGCCGCTGTCCCGCACCAGGAACCAGGTGTGGATGCCGTCCGACGAACTCCCGAGCGCCACGCTGCCTCCGTCGCGGTTGAACTTGAGCGCGTTGCTGACCAGGTTGTCGACCACCTGCCGCATGCGAGCAGGGTCGATGAACGCGGGCGCGGGCACGACGTCGGACGTGTCGATGCGGATCGCCCGCTCCCGCGCGATCGGGCCGAGGTCGGAGGCCGACGCGCGGAGGAGCGCAGCGACGTCGTGGTTCTCCGGGGAGATGGTCACCTCGGCGGACATCCTCGAGGCCGTCGACGCTGCCAGGATGCCGGACACGATCCCGAGCAGGCGTTCGCTGTTGCGGTACGCGACGTCGACCTGGCGGTGCACGTTCTCGGGCACCTCATCGTTGTCGAGGACGAGTTCCAGGTATCCGAGGATGGAGGTGAGGGGCGTTCGAAGCTCGTGCGACACGGACGCGACCAGGCTGTCGCGTGCGCGCAGAGCCGTGCGCTCGTCGGTGACGTCTCGGGCGACGAGCACGACGCCGGAGGGTGCGCCCTCGGCATCCGTCAGACGCCGGGCCGTGAGGCTCAGAGCCGCGCGGCGTGATTCGGAGATCGGGAACCACACCACGAAGTCACTGAACGACTCGCCTCGCGCGATCCGGGCGAGCGGGCGTTCGCGCGGCTCGAGAGGTGTCTGCCCGTCGGCGGCGAACATCTGCCCGACGGTGTCGAGCTTGCCGAAGCCGGGGATGCGCTGCTGGAACCGTCCGAGCGCGTCGTTGACGAACGTGATCTCGCCGTTCGCGGCGATCCGGAGGACACCGAAATCCACCGTGTCGAGCACCTCTGTCAGGAGCTGCTCCTGGCCGCTGGCATGGCGGAGCGCGGCGGTGAGTCTCGCGGTCTGCTTGTCGAGCAGTGAGCGCTGCGCGTGAGATCGACGCGCCGCATTGTAGGAGGACGCCCCGATTGCGATGATCACGGCCGGGAGCACGATCAGCGCCCAGGTCCATTCGAAGCCGGGGAGCAGAAGCAGAGTCCCCCAGTAGGCGCCGATGACGCTCACGCACGCGACGATGAACCAGATGCGCCCCAGGGCGGACAGCCACATGGTCGGGAACGCCCACAGCAGGGCGACGCCCGGCACGTCGGAGGCACGCAGCAGAGCGATCGCGGCAATGTCGACGATGGGGATCACGGCGACCCATGCGGGGTTCACGCGCGACCACGGCACTGCGAGCGACGCCAGCGCCGCAACCACGATCGTCGCCACCCCGGCAGCGAACTGAGGAACGTCCGCGAGCCAGCCCGACCACAGCCCCGACAGGAAGATCCCGGCGACGATGGCCGTCAGGAGCATCTGGTTGTTCGCCACGACCCGGTCGCGGAGCTCGGTCAACGGCATGCCGGTCGCATCCGCCAGTCGGAAGCGCGCCGCCCGCCGAGGAGCCACGATGTCAGGCGACGCCGCAGCCGTCGAGTCCGCGTCCGGGATGTGCACATCTGCACGTTACCGTTTGCGCCGCAGGCGTCCGCACGTTTGGCGGGAAAACGACTGAGGGGCCGGAGCCCATGGCTCCGACCCCTCAGATGATCATGCGTGGATCAGCGACCCGACAGCTTCTCGCGAAGAGCAGCGAGCGCCTCATCATCGGCCAGCGTGCCGGCGCCGCCGGCGACGTCGGACGAGAAGGTCGATCCGCCGGTCTCGGCGGGAGCAGCAGCCTCGGCCTCGAGGGCCTTGGCGACGGCAGCCTTGTGAGCTTCCCAGCGACCCTGCGCGGCAGCGTACTCGGCCTCCCAGGCAAGGCGGGCCTCGTCGAAGCCCTCCTTCCACTGGTTGGTCTCGGAGTCGAAGCCCTCGGGGTACTTGTACTCGCCGTTCTCGTCGTACTCGGTGACCATTCCGTACAGAGCCGGGTCGAACTCGGTTCCGTTGGGGTCGACAGACTCGTTGGCCTGCTTGAGCGACAGCGAGATGCGGCGACGCTCGAGGTCGATGTCGATGATCTTGACGAAGACCTCTTCGCCGACCGAGACGACCTGCTCAGCGAGCTCGACGTGCTTGCCGGAGAGCTCCGAGATGTGCACGAGGCCCTCGATGCCGTCGGCGACGCGAACGAATGCGCCGAACGGAACCAGCTTGGTGACCTTGCCCGGTGCAACCTGGCCGATGGCGTGGGTGCGGGCGAAGACCTGCCACGGGTCCTCCTGCGTCGCCTTCAGCGACAGCGAGACGCGCTCGCGGTCGAGGTCGACTTCGAGGATCTCGACGGTGACCTCCTGGCCGACCTCGACGACCTCGGACGCGTGCTCAATGTGCTTCCACGAGAGCTCCGAGACGTGGACGAGACCGTCGACGCCACCGAGGTCGACGAACGCACCGAAGTTGACGATCGACGAGACCGTGCCCTTGCGGACCTGGCCCTTGTGGAGGTTGTTGAGGAAGTTGGAGCGCGACTCCGACTGGGTCTGCTCGAGCAGAGCACGGCGCGACAGAACGACGTTGTTGCGGTTCTTGTCGAGCTCGAGGATCTTCGCTTCGAGTTCCTGGCCGAGGTACGGGGTGAGGTCGCGGACACGGCGGAGCTCGATGAGCGACGCGGGCAGGAAGCCTCGCAGGCCGATGTCGACGATGAGTCCACCCTTGACGACCTCGATCACGGAACCGGTGACAACACCGTCGTTCTCCTTGATCTTCTCCACATCGCCCCAGGCACGCTCGTACTGCGCGCGCTTCTTGGACAGGATGAGGCGGCCTTCCTTGTCCTCCTTCTGGAGAACGAGGGCTTCGACCTGGTCGCCGACGTGAACGACCTCGTTGGGGTCGACGTCGTGCTTGATCGAAAGCTCGCGGGAGGGGATGACACCCTCGGTCTTGTAGCCGACGTCGAGGAGCACCTCGTCGCGGTCGATCTTCACGACGGTGCCTTCGATGAGGTCTCCGTCGTTGAAGAACTTCAGGGTCTTTTCGACCGCGGCCAGGAAGTCCTCAGCAGATCCGATGTCATTGATGGCGACCTGCTTGGTGGCCGGGGCGGTCGTTGCGTTAGTCATGTAGGGGGTTGTCCTTGGATGATGTTGTCGTCGGGCCTCGTCGACATGACCGCGGACGCGGCGCAGTGACGAAGGCGTGGTGGAAGATGTTGCGATGTCGCACAGGCATGCCAGAAGCACCACATGCGTGACGCTCTAGGTTATCAGACAGCGTCGACGTAGAACCAGCGTCCGACTCGGTGCACGAAGCGGCTCCGCTCGACCATGACGCCGCGCTCCCCCGACGCGACGTCGCACCACTGCGCATGGAAGAGAACGGATGCCTCCCGCGCGCCCTCGTCGACCTCGACGATGTCGAGTCGCTCCCACCGAATCGCGGCATCGACGTCCACACGGTCGGGCCTCGTGCGCGGAAACCAACTGTCCGTCAGGTGCTGCGTGTCGCCGAGGGCGAAGGCCGTGAACCGAGACCGCATGAGCTGCTCGGCGCCGCCAGCCGGGTGGCCGTCCAGCACCGGCCCACAGCAATCGCCGAAGAGGCGGGCACCGCACGGGCAGGGGTCGGATGCTTCGGGTCGACGTCCCCGAGACACGGATGCTGCTGAGCCGAACGACATCGCTCTCCCCCGTCCTTCTCGTGAGCCACCCGAGCATACGGCCTGTGGAGAACAGGCTCACCGTTGCGGCCAGCTGATTACGGTGGTCGCATGACACGAGGGCGCGTAACCGGGAGCTGGGCGATCGCGGCGGCCATGGCGACGGCTTTGCTGAGCGGGTGCGCCCCTGCAGCTCCGGCTCCGTCCCCGACACCCACCGGTTTCGCGTCAGAGGAGGAGGCCTTCGCCGCCGCCGAGGAGACCTATCGCGCCTATGTCGCCGCCTTGAACGCAGTCGACTTGTCGGATCCGGCGACGTTCGAGCCCGTCTACGCCCTGACAACTGGTGACGCAAGAGACCAGGAGAAGCGCGGACTCACCCAAATGCACGCCGACGGATGGTCGGTTGAAGGCGTTACAAGGATCGATGCCATCTACGCCGGCGACACACGCAACGAAGTCATCGTCTGCCTGGATGTCTCCGAGGTCGAGGTTCTCGATAGCGAAGGTGAATCACAAGTCAGCGATGTCCGTCCTGACTTGTATGCGCTCCGGATAGGTATCTCAGCTACCAATAAGACGACGGTGCGAGCCCTGATAACCGACAGCGAAGCAATCGAGGACGACAGGTGCGTGCCGTAATCGTTGCAGCTGTCTCTCTTGCGCTGGCTGCCACCCATCAAGCGTCCGCTGTTCCGACCAACAACAGATGCGCGGGCTCCGCCGCCTGGACCTACTGTCAGACCTCGAACAACGGCTCATCCGTCTCCATCGGAGCGTCTCAGAACTCCACCGAGCGGGAGAGCCCGTCACCCGACCGTCGACGAGGCGGCAGCGGAGATGGCGGCATCCGTGGCGGCGGAAGCGCGCCCCCGCCGCCACCGGATCCCGACGCGTTCTATCCGGGCGGGCTCACCAGCGACGAGTGGTATCGCCAGTGCGTGTTCTCTGATGAGTGCGGCACCGTCGTCACGCTGCCGGGCGCGAACCCCATTCCGGGGAATGAGCGCGCTGACACACCTGACCCCGTGCCCGCCCCGGAACCGGAACGGCCTGACGTGACCACCGCCACCGTCTCGGACGTCGCAGACTTCGCCCCGGCCTCTCCCCCGCTGGTTGGCGAGCCCGAGGGGCTCGGCGTCGTCGGCATGCCCACCAACTTCGTCGTCGACGCGGAGACGCACACGGTGTCCGCGGAGATCTTCGACGTGCCGGTTCAGGTGCGGTTCACTCCGGTCTCGTACCTCTTCGTCTACGGCGACGGCACCACGCGGGAGTCGACGACCGCGGGTCGAGAATGGTCCGAGCTCGGAGTGCCGCAGTTCACGGCGACCGAGACGAGCCACAGTTACGACGACGTCGGCACCTACACCGCGCGTGTCGACGTGCGCTATGCCGCCGCGGGCGACGCCGGCTTCGGCTGGTTCCCGATCGACGGGCTGCTCACGGTGCCGAGCGCGACCACCGGCATCCGGGTGGTCGAGGTGGAGACGGCGCTCGTCGAACGCACCTGCCGCGAGGACCCCGGCGGCCCGGGCTGCTGAGTGCCAGGATGGGGTCGTGACCGACCGCCTCATGCTCCTCGACACCGCGAGCCTGTACTTCCGAGCCTTCTACGGCGTTCCCGATTCGGTGAAAGCACCCGACGGCCGGCCGGTCAACGCCGTCCGTGGGCTCCTCGACATGATCGCGAAGCTCGTGTCGACCTATGAACCGACGCACGTGGTCGCCTGCTGGGACGACGACTGGCGACCCCAGTGGCGAGTCGACCTCATCCCGAGCTACAAGACGCACCGCGTCGCCGAGGTCGTGACATCCGGGCCGGACGTCGAGGTCGTCCCCGATCCGCTCGAGGCTCAGATCCCGATCATCCGAGAAGCACTCGACCTGCTCGGCATCCCTGTCGTCGGCGCCTCCGATCACGAGGCCGACGACGTGATCGGCACACTCGCCACGCGCAGCGAGATGCCGGTCGACGTGATCACCGGCGATCGCGACCTCTTTCAACTCGTCGACGACGCCTCGGGCGTGCGGGTGATCTACACCGGACGCGGAATGAGCAACCTCGAAGTCCTCACCGAGGAGGTCATCGCCTCGAAGTACGCCATCCTCCCGGTCCAATACGTCGACTTCGCCGTCATGCGCGGAGACGCGTCCGACGGTCTCCCCGGTGTCGCCGGCGTCGGCGAGAAGACCGCCGCCACGCTCCTGGCCACCCACGGAACGCTCGACAGCATCATCGCGGCGGCAGCGGACGGCGCCGGAATGAGCGCGGGCGTGCAGCGCAAGATCCTCGCCGCCGCCGACTACCTCGCCGTTGCTCCGACGGTCGTCAACGTCGTGCGCGATCTCGACCTCGCCGAACCCGACTCCAGGCTCCGCGCCCCCGACGACGACGCGGTCACCGCGTTCGCAGATGTGTGGGGTCTCGGCTCATCGGCAACGCGTGCCGCGCAGGCCATCGCCTCCCGCACCTGACACTCAGCGGCTGCGCGTCCACTCCATGAGGCGGTCGAGCGGCCACGTGGTCACGATCCGGTCGGCGGGCACGCCGGCCCGCTCCGCCCGCTCAGCCCCGTAATCGAGGAGCGAAAGCTGCCCCGGCGCGTGGGCGTCCGAGTCGATCGAGAACAGGCATCCGATCTCGAGGGCCAGCGCGAGCATCTCATCGGGCGGATCCTCGCGTTCCGGACGCGAGTTGATCTCCACCGCGACGCCGTGCGCCTGACAGGCCTCGAACACCGCGCGGGCATCGAAGGTCGAGGGCGGCCTCGTCCCGCGCGAGCCGCTCACGAGTCGGCCCGTCACGTGACCGAGGACGTCGACCCGCGGATTCGAGGCCGCCGCGACCAGTCGCCTCGTCATCGGGCCCCGCTCCATGCGGAGTTTCGAATGAGCGGATGCCACGACGATGTCGAGCTCGTCGAGAAGACCATCCTCCTGGTCGAGCGAACCGTCGTCGAGGATGTCCACCTCGATGCCGCTGAGAAGCCGGAAGCCGTCCGACGAGAACCCGGGAATCAATGCGATCTGCTCGCGGAGCCGTTCCGACGAAAGGCCCCGCGCGACCCGAAGACGCGGCGAATGATCCGTCAACGCGAGGTAGTCGTGCCCGAGTGCGCGTGCGGCGTCGGCCATCTCCCCGATCGGGGTCGTGCCGTCGGACCACTCGGAGTGCGAGTGCAGGTCGCCGCGCAGCGAGCCCCGAAGGCGTGACTCGACCGGTGGCGCAACCTTCTCGCGCAACTCCGCGAGGTACCGCGGCACGTCACCCGACAGGGCGTCGGTGATGACGGCGAAGGTGGAGTCCCCGATGCCCTTCCGTGCGCGAAGACGCGAGGTGTCTGCGAGCTCGGCCGGCGAGAGCTCGGCGACGGTCCGAGCCGCGACGCGGAAGGCCTTCGCCCGGTAGCGGGACGCGCGATCCCGTTCGAGGAGCTCTGCGATCTCGGTCAGCGCATCGACGGGGTCCATGAGCCCATCAGATCAGAGCGGCCCGTCACACCACCACCCTCGCCTGAGGCGCAGACGCGACGACGGCGCTCAGCCCTGCGACGCGCCGATCCACTGCTCCAGCTTCGCGGCCGCAGCACCCGTGTCGACCGCGGCCGACACCTCCGCCAGAGCGCCGGCGAGACGCTCGACGAACGGGGTCTGCAACTGCGAGGCATCCTGGAACAGCCGGTACGACACCACGCCCGCCGCCGCGTTGAGCAGCACGATGTCGCGCACCGCGCCCTTCTCGCCCTGCAGCACGCGATGGATGACGGCGGCGTTGTGCGCCGCGTCCCCGCCGAGCAGGTCGCTGATCTCCGCTCGGGCGATGCCCAGATCCCGCGGGTCGAGGTCGTGCTCGCGGACATCGCCGCGACTCACCTCCCACACCCTGCTGTGCCCCGTCGTGGTGAGCTCATCCATCCCGTCGTCGCCGCGGAAGACGAGCGCCGTCGCGCCGCGCGTACGGAAGACGCCCGTGATGAGCGGGACTCGGTCGAGCTGAGCCACTCCCACGGCGTTCGCTTCGGCGCGCGCCGGGTTGCAGAGCGGGCCGAGGAAGTTGAAGACCGTGGGGATGCCCAGCTCGGCGCGGGTCGGGCCCGCGTGCCGGAAACCCGGGTGGAACGCCGAGGCGAACGCGAACGTGATCCCGACGTCGCTCAACACGGATGCCACGCGCTCAGGGCTCTGCGACAGATCGATCCCCAGGGCGGCGAGGACGTCCGACGAGCCGGACTTCGAGCTCGACGCGCGGTTGCCGTGTTTGACGACCGGGATCCCTGCGGCGGCGACCACGATGGACGCCGTGGTCGACACGTTGACCGTTCCGAAGCGGTCCCCGCCGGTTCCGACGATGTCGAGCACCTCGGCCGGCACGGGAAGCGGGACAGCCGCCTCGAGGATCGCGTCCCGGAAGCCGACGATCTCGTCGACCGTCTCCCCCTTCGCCCGCAGCGCCACCAGGAAAGCCGCGAGCTGGGAGGGCGTCGCCGACCCCGACATCACCTGACGCATCGCCCAGGTCGATTCCGACACGCTGAGATCATTCCGGTCGAGCACGCTCGTGAGGATCTCGGGCCAGGAGTACATGTGCGCCATGGGTGTCGATCCTACTCAGGAGACTGTCAGGCCACTCGCGGCGGGCCCTGAGGCGGCCCCTACGTCGCGGAAAGATCAAACTACCTTCAGGGATGCGAAACCTCACCCCGAATATCGTTCATAATGGGGAGTGTGACGACCACTCCTGCGACCTACAACCAGGCACTGCGTTCGGTGAAGCGACCCGACCCGGTAGCCGTTGGCACGATCGTCTGGCTGGGCAGCGAGGTGATGTTCTTCGCGGGTCTGTTCGCGATCTACTTCACCATCCGCAACACGTCGCCGGGCCTCTGGGCCGAGCGTACCGAGCTCCTGAACGTCGCGTTCGCCGCGGTCAACACCCTCATCCTGGTGCTCTCGTCGTTCACCGCGCAGGCCGGCGTCTTCGCGGCCGAGCGCTTCCAGCCCTACCGGCGCGGCTCCATCTGGAACTTCCGCCAATGGGGCATGGTCGAGTGGTTCTTCCTGTCGTTCATCATGGGCGCGATCTTCGTCTCCGGTCAGGTGTGGGAGTACGCCACTCTCGTGACCGAGGGGATGCCGATCAGCGCCGACTCGTACGCCTCGGCGTTCTACATCACGACCGGATTCCACGCCCTGCACGTGGCGGGCGGGCTCATCGCCTTCCTGCTGGTCATCGGCCGCGCCTTCGCGGTCAAGAACTTCGGACGGAAAGAGATGACTTCCGCGATCGTCGTGTCGTACTACTGGCACTTCGTCGATGTGGTCTGGCTCGTCCTGTTCGCCGTCATCTACTTCGTCAAGTAACTCAGAGCGGAGCTGTTCCCTCATGGCATCGAAGACCCCGCGTCGGCAAACCGGCCGTCGCAGCAAGTGGGCCGCAGCCGCGCTTATCGGCGTCGGCCTCCTGCTGACCGGTGGCATCTACGCGGGCGCATCCGCGGCGATGGCATCCACTGCACCGTCTGAGACGGAGACGCAGCTCACCGTCGATGACGGCAAGAAGCTCTTCCAGGCGAACTGCGCAACGTGCCACGGCCTCAACATGGAGGGAAGCGCCGATGGCCCTTCGCTCTACGGCGTGGGCGAGCTGTCGGTCGAGTTCCAGATGGCCACCGGCCGTATGCCGCTGCAGGCACAGGGACCGCAGGCGCCTCAGAAGTCGCCTCAGTTCACGCAGGAGCAGATCGAAGCGATCGCCTCCTGGGTGCAGTCCGTCTCCCCCGGCCCGAGCTACCCCGACGAGGAAGTCCTCGACGGCGAAGGCGACCTGACCGAGGGCGCGGAGCTGTTCCGCATCAACTGCGCGATGTGCCACAACGTCGCTGCAGCCGGCGGTGCACTGACCGAGGGCAAATACGCACCCGCCCTGACGGAGACGAGCCCTCTCCACATCTACGCCGCCATGGTCACCGGACCGCAGAACATGCCGGTCTTCAATGACATGACGCTCACGACGGACGAGAAGCGCGACATCATCTCGGCCCTCATGTACCTGCAGGAAAGCGAACCGGTCGGTGGCTTCACCCTCGGATCGCTCGGCCCCGTCTCAGAAGGTCTCTTCATCTGGATCTTCGGCATCGGAACGCTGATCGGCATCACCGTGTGGATCACGGCGAAGTCCAACTGATCACCCCCTGACGTTCAGATTTACAACTCGAGGAGCACCATGTCACACGAGGAAGAGCCGCTCGAGCTCGAGAGGGCCACGCCCTCGTCCGGGCTCGCTGTCGCGGTAGCCGACCCCGTGCAGAACCCGGGCCTGCCGCCCCACCGTGAGCGCATGACCGACAAGGACCCGGCGGCGATGACGCGCGCGGTCCGCACGGTCTACACGCTGTTCTACATCTCGCTGGCTGCCAGCCTGTGGGCGGTCGCCGCCTACATGCTCTTCCCCATCGAGAGCGGCGAGTTCGGCGACATCCGCAGCAACAACCTCTACATCGGCCTCGGCATCGGCTTCGCCCTGCTGGCGCTCGGTATCGGAGCGATCCACTGGTCGAAGGCGATCATGCCCGACCACGAGCACGTCGAGGCTCGTCACGCCACTCGCGGCCAGGAGTCGACCCGCGAGTCTGCTGTCGACGTCTTCCGCCTGGCGAACGAGGAGTCCGGCTTCGGACGCCGCACGGCGATCCGCGGTTCGCTCATCGCCGCTCTCGTCGCGTCGATCATCCCCGGTGTCACGCTGTTCCGCGGTCTCGCTCCGCACGGTTCCACCGAGAACCCCCTCGTGGGCGACCCCGTCGCACTCCTGAAGCACACGATGTGGAAGAAGGGCGAGCGGCTCACCCATGACCCGTCCGGCCTCCCCATCCGTGCTGCCGACGTCGCGCTCGGCTCCGCCGTCCACGTGATCCCGGAGTCCCTCAAGGACCTCGGGCACGACGAGGGCTACCTCGAGGAGAAGGCCAAGGCGATCGTCCTGCTGATGCGCCTGCTGCCGGAGCAGCTGCCCGCCGAGTTCAACCGCCTCGAATGGTCGTACGACGGCATCGTCGCCTACTCCAAGGTCTGCACCCACGTCGGCTGCCCGGTGGCGCTGTACGAGCAGCAGACCCACCACCTCCTCTGCCCCTGCCACCAGTCGCAGTTCGACGTGTCGCGTGGTGCGGAGGTCATCTTCGGCCCCGCTGCACGCCCGCTGCCGCAGCTTCCGATCGAAGTGGATGCAGACGGATATCTCGTCGCCATGAGCGACTTCGAAGAGCCCGTCGGGCCGAGCTTCTGGGAGCGTCATTGAGCACCTCGACTGAGACCGCCCCCGCCCCCGAGGCGAAGGCGGCCGACAAGGCCCTCGGCGGTCGCTTCATCGGCGCCACCGCCAATTACATCGACGAGCGCACGAGCGTCTCGGGCCTGGTGAAGGAGCTCGGCCGGAAGATCTTCCCCGACCACTGGTCCTTCATGCTGGGCGAAATCGCCCTGTGGAGCTTCGTGGTCGTGTTCCTCTCGGGAACCTTCCTCACGTTCTTCTTCGAGGCCTCGATGGCTCCGACGCACTACAACGGCGCTTACCTGCCGATGCGGGGCATCGAGATGTCGGCCGCTCTCGAGTCCACTCTGAACATCTCGTTCGACCTCCGCGGTGGACTTCTGGTGCGCCAGATCCACCACTGGGCGGCCCTGCTGTTCGTCGCGTCGATCGGTGTGCACATGCTGCGCATCTACTTCACGGGCGCCTTCCGCAAGCCGCGCGAGCTCAACTGGGTGGTCGGCTTCATCCTCTTCATCCTCGCCATGGCCGAGGGCTTCACCGGGTATTCGCTTCCCGACGACCTGCTCTCGGGTAACGGCCTCCGCATCATCGACGGCATGATCAAGGGCATCCCCCTGATCGGAACGTGGACCTCGTACCTCCTCTTCGGCGGAGAGTTCCCCGGCACCGCGATCGTCGGGCGTCTGTACACGCTGCACATCCTGCTGATCCCGCTGATCCTCATCGGGCTGCTGGTCGTGCACCTGATGCTGATGATCATCAACAAGCACACGCAGTACGCAGGCCCGGGCCGCACGAACGACAACGTCGTCGGGTACCCGATGGTCCCGATCTACATGTCGAAGATGGGCGGCTTCCTGTTCATCACGTTCGGCGTGATCGTCCTCATCGCCTCGATGTTCACGATCAACCCGATCTGGAACTACGGCCCCTACGACCCCTCCCCGGTGTCCGCGGGAACGCAGCCTGACTGGTACATCGGCTTCGCCGACGGCGCTCTCCGTCTGGCACCGTCGAACCTCGACATCGTCCTGTTCGACCGCACCTGGTCGTTCGGCATCCTGTTCCCCCTCGTGGGACTGGCACTGTTCATCGTCGTCGTCGCGATCTACCCCTTCATCGAGGCGTGGATCACCGGCGACAAGCGCGAGCACCACATCGCTCAGCGTCCCCGTCACGCACCGACGCGCACCGCGATCGGCGTCGCCGGAGTCATCTTCTACGCGGTCCTCTGGGCTGCAGCCTCCTCCGACATCATCGCGACGCACTTCTCGCTGACGATGGAAGGGGTCATCCACACCCTCCAGGCGCTCCTCATCGTGGGGCCGGTGGTCGGATACTTCGTGGCCAAGCGCATGGCTCTCGCTCTCCAGAAGAAGGACCGCGAGATCGCGCTCCACGGCTACGAGTCGGGCCGCATCGTCCGGCTTCCCGGCGGCGAGTTCATCGAGGTGCACCAGCCCGTCGACGCGTACGAGCGTGTGAAGCTGATCGACTTCGAGATCAACGAGCCGCTCGTGGTACGACCGAACAACAAGGGTCGGATCGCGTGGCACCAAAACGCGCGTGCCGCACTGTCGCGCTGGTTCTTCGAGGACCGCCTCTCTCCGGTCACGCAGACTGAGATCGAAGCGGCCGAGGCGCACCAGCACCACACGCTCGACCACATCCAGGAAGAGGAGAACGCGGAGATCCAGGGTGCTCACGAGCGCGCCGGTGTCCCCGATGCCCCGCTTCGCCCCATCGACGACGGCCACAACAGCGAGACCGCCGTGCGCCCGTCGAACATCATCGTCCCCGACGAGACCGACGGTCAGACCGGTAAGCCGAAGGGCTCGCCGACCGACGACTGAGGTCACTGGCAGAAAAGCGGCGAGGGCTGACCGAATGGTCACCCTCGCCGCTTTCGTTCGTCCGTACTGTCGACAGGGTGACCGCCAACGCATCCGTCCTCGCCTACTTCGAAGCCAAACTCCGCTGTGAGACCGACCCGAGCGACGTCTACGCCTCGCGCCAGTCTGGCGAAGACGTCGCCCTCATCGATGTCCGCAGCGCGGAGGCATGGGACCAGGGACACGCTGCCGGCGCCGTTCACCTCCCCTATCGGGAGATCTCCGCACGCGCGTCCGAGATGCTGCCGCTGACGACGCCGCTTGTGGTCTACTGCTGGAGCCCGGGCTGCAACGCCGGCGCGAAGGCCGCCCTCGAGTTCGCTCGACTCGGCTACGACGTCCGCGAGATGATCGGGGGCTACGAATACTGGGTGCGCGAGGGATACCCCACCGAAGGCGCCTCAGGCCCGCTCCCCCGCACGTTCGACCCTTTGGTGATGGTCGTACGGCCCTCGGCGCGCTGACGCGTCCTCAGGCCCTCAGCGCGACGGATCGAAGGGATCGAACGGATCGAACGGATCGAGCATCACGCGGTCGCCCACCCGGCTTCGATCACCTCGGGAAACCGGGATGCCGCTGACCCCGTCAGCAGCGGAACGGCACCGGGCGGAACCGTGTCGGCCGTCACGTCGCACACGACAGCCGTGATGTTGTCTCGGGAGGCGGCGCCGAGCCCGAACTCGACCAGGCGGGCAGCTGCTGCCTGGGGGTCGGACATACCGCGGAGGATCTCCGCCACGGCATCCTCTGGCACGTAGTCCGTCAGGCCGTCGCTACACAGGAGCCACCGATCGCCCACGCGGGCGTCGCGGGTCTCAACACGCACGACGTCGTTCTCGTGCCCGCCCAGCGATGCGGTGATGATGTTGCGGCGCGGATGCGTGGACGCGTCTTCCGGCGGCACCAACCCCCGATCGACGAGCTCTTGAACGAAGGAATCGTCGCGTGTCTGCCGTGACAGGATGCCGTCTCGCAGCAGATACCCGCGGGAGTCGCCCGTGTGGGCCAGCAGAAGGTCGCCGCCCGTCGTGAGCCAGACACCCGTCAACGTCGTTGCCATGCCCGATAGAGCAGGATCACGGCGGACGTGCGCGCCGAGATCCCAGTTCGCCCCGCGAAGGCGCGAGATGAGGACCTCCGCGCTGTCTACGGGGCCCGGGGCGGTGATGAGGCGGTGGATGAGCGATGCGGACGCCAGATCACCGGACGGCCCTCCGCCGACGCCGTCGGCGACCGCTGCTCCCCACGCCGCAGCGAAGGCGGCATCCTGATTGACGTCTCGGTACGCACCGACGTCGGACGCCGCCCCCGCTCTCACGCGCATGGGCAGATCAGCGAGCGAAGTACCCGCGGTAGTACTCGAAGACCCAGCCGACGATCGCGACGACGAAGACGGCGATGCCCACAGGCACCATCCACTCGCCTACCGCGAGGCCGATGAAGGCCAGTGCGGCGGAACCGGCGAGCACGATGGGCCACCACGACCACGGGGAGAACTCACCGATCTCGGGATCACCATCGTCGATGTCGGCGGTGAGCGAGTCCTCGGGCAGCACGCCGCCCTGAGCCTTCTCGACCCGCGACGTGTAGAAGCCGATCATCGCAGCCATGGCGGTCACGAACACGAGGGCGACGGAGCCGACCCACTCAATGCCGTTGAACCATGCCAGGTCGGGGTGGGCGAGGATGCTCCATCCGGTGTAGACGACGGCGACCAGCGCGAAGAACGCAGAGAGCACCCACCAGAGGCTGACATTGACCTTCATTACTTGACCTCACCGTTCGTCAGATCCACGACCGGAGCATCGGGCGCGTCCTTCGCAGGGCCCACGCCCACCGGAATACCGGCTTCGGGGTGGTTCAGGTCGAAGGCGGGCCGCTCGCTGCGGATGCGCGGGATCGACGTGAAGTTGTGGCGCGGCGGCGGGCAGCTGGTCGCCCACTCGAGCGATCCTCCGTAGCCCCACGGGTCGTTGACCGTGACGCGGGGCGCCTTGCGAGCGGTGATCCAGACGTTCAGGAGGAACGGAACCATCGAGGCGGCGAGGACCATGGACCCCACGGTGGAGACCTGGTTCTGCCACGTCCATCCGTCGGCGGCCGAGTAGTCGGCGTAGCGGCGGACCATGCCGTCCGCACCCAGCCAGTGCTGGATGAGGAAGGTCATGTGGAAGCCGATGAACAAGAGCCAGAAGTGCACGAGGCCGAGGCGTTCGTTGAGCATCTTCCCGGTCCACTTCGGCCACCAGAAGTAGAACCCGGCGAACATCGCGAACACGACCGTGCCGAACACCACGTAGTGGAAGTGCGCGACGACGAAGTACGAGTCGTGAACGTGGAAGTCGAGGGGCGGCGACGACAGGATGACGCCGGTCAGACCACCGAAGACGAAGGACACGAGGAAGCCGAGCGAGAACACCATCGGCGTCTCGAAGGTGATCGACCCACGCCACATCGTCCCGATCCAGTTGAAGATCTTCACACCGGTCGGAACCGCGATCAGCATCGTCATCAACGCGAAGAAGGGCAGGAGCACCGCGCCCGTCACGTACATGTGGTGCGCCCACACCGAGACCGAGAGCGCGGCGATCGCGATGGTGGCGTAGACGAGGGTCTTGTATCCGAAGATCGGCTTGCGGCTGAAGACGGGGAAGATCTCCGACACGATCCCGAAGAACGGGAGCGCGATGATGTAGACCTCGGGGTGGCCGAAGAACCAGAACAGGTGCTGCCAGAGGAGCACGCCTCCGTTGGCCGGATCGTAGATGTGCGCACCGAGGATGCGGTCCGCTGCCGCAGCGAGGATCGCCGCCGCGAGCACCGGGAAGGCCATCAGGATCAGGATGCTGGTGACGAGGGTGTTCCAGCTGAAGATGGGCATCCGCCACATCGTCATGCCCGGGGCGCGCATCGTCATGATCGTCGTGATGAAGTTGACGGCGCCGAGGATCGTACCGAAACCGCTCATTCCGAGGCCGAGCATCCACAGGTCGCCACCGGCGCCCGGGGAGAAGCTCTCGCCGGCGAGCGGCTGGTAGGCGAACCATCCGAAGGCCGCTGCACCCTGAGGGGTGAGGAAGCCTGCGACGGCGATCGTCGAACCGAACGTGAAGAGCCAGAAGGCGAACGCGTTCAGACGGGGGAAGGCGACGTCGGGAGCACCGATCTGCAGCGGCAGGAGCGCGTTGGCGAAACCGGCGAACAGCGGAGTCGCGAACATCAGCAGCATGATCGTGCCGTGCATCGTGAACAGCTGGTTGTACTGCTCCTTCGTGGGCAGCACCTGCATGCCGGGCTCGAAGAGCTCCGCACGGATGATCAGCGCCATCACGCCACCGAGCATGAAGAAGAGCACCGAGGCGATGAGGTACATGTACCCGATCGTCTTGTGGT
The DNA here is from genome assembly GCF_045066555.1 of Microbacterium sp. Ld4. Classification (NCBI taxonomy): domain Bacteria; kingdom Bacillati; phylum Actinomycetota; class Actinomycetes; order Micrococcales; family Microbacteriaceae; genus Microbacterium; species Microbacterium sp. Ld4. The sequence goes on from NZ_JBISHE010000009.1 coordinate 298,563, forward strand.
CAGTGGACGTGATCCACTTCACCACGATGTTTCCCTTGTGCTCGACACGGCTGCTGGTGAGCAGCGCAGCCTGCCGCGGGGGCAGGGTCGGCTTCGGGGGTGCGATGGTCGCCATCAGTTCTGCTCTCCCTCAGCGTTGCTCGCCCCATCGGTTCCGGGGGCGTTCTGGAGGCGGTCGTAGACATCGTCGATGTCTCCGGTCTGGCCCGCTGCTTCCAGGGATGCCAGGTACTCCTGGTACTCCGCGTCGGAGACGACACGAACGTTGAAAAGCATCATCGAGTGGTACTGGCCGCAGAGCTCGGCGCACTTGCCGGCGAACTCGCCCTCCTTGGTGGGGGTGAACGACCAGTAGTTGTCGCGTCCCGGGTACATGTCCTTCTTGTAGAGGAAGTCGATGATCCAGAAGGAGTGGATGACGTCACGGGACTCGAGCTTCAGCTTGACTTCCTTGTTCACCGGAAGGACGAGCTCGGGGATCTCGTTCGTGACGTTGCCCTCGGCATCCGTCTGCGCCTGGACGCCCATCGTCCAGACCGACTCGTCGGATGCCTCGCAGCTCGTGCCGTTGTACTGGAAGTCCCAGGCCCACTGCTTGCCGATGGCCGTGATGCAGACGTCGGGGTTCTCGTACTGGTCTTCGAGGATCGCCTGGTCACGCGCAGTGAAGGCGAAGAACCCGAGCACCAGGATGATCGGCGTGATCGTGAAGAACATCTCGATCGGCATGTTGTAGCGCAGCTGCACCGGCAGACCGGACTGTCCACGGCGACGGCGGTAGGCGATCGCGGCGAAACCCATGAGAGCCCACGTGATGACACCGACGGCCAGCACGACGATCCACGAGGTGGTCCACAGACCGGCGATCATCGAGGTGTGATTGGTGGCCTGCCCACCCTCCTCGTCGAAGCCGGGCAGGAAGCCGTTCGCAGTGGTGGGGCTGCACGCCGCCAGAGTGATCGCAGCGGCGATACCCAGCGGCAGGGCGGCCCATCGGAGTCGGCGTTTGACGCGCACGGTGCACCTTTCGGGGACATGAAGGTCAGACTCATGCCAGTCTAGGGCAACCTCTCAAGCGATTCCGGCCAACCGTTCAGGATGGTCCGGCCGAAAGGAGGGGCCTGGGGGGTGGGTCAGTGGAAGCTGTCGCCGCAGGCACAGCTGCCGGCGGCATTGGGGTTGTCGATCGTGAAGCCCTGCTCCGAGATCGTGTCCTTGAAATCGATCTTCGCACCGTCGAGGTACGGCACCGACATGTCGTCGACGATGACCTCGACGCCGTCGAAGTCGACCGTCTGGTCGCCGTCGAGGAAGCGCTCATCGAAGTAGAGCTGGTAGATCAGACCCGAGCATCCGCCGGGCTGGACGGCGACGCGGAGGCGAAGGTCGTCACGGTTCTCCTGCTGGAGAAGGCTCTTGACCTTCTCGGCAGCGGCGTCGCTGAGAGCGACACCGTGAGGGGCGACGGTGGACGGCGTGGCGATGTCGGTCATGACTCTCCCCGAGTGGTCGGGCCGCCAGTGCTTTTTCAGAAGCGGGGGCGGCGTGCTCTTGTGATTCTACGCCGCCTCGAGGTCACAGGACGGTCGCGTCGAGGCTTTCGAGCAGGAGAGCCTCTGATATGAGGGCCGCGCGGAACGTCTCGATGTGGAGCGACTCGTTCGGGCTGTGCGCGCGGGCGTGCGGATCCTCCACTCCGGTCACCAGGATCTGCGCCGCCGGGAACTCGCGGACGAGGTCGGCGATGAAGGGGATGGACCCGCCGATGCCGATATCGACCGGCTCCACGCCGTACCCGGCGCGGAGAGCGTCCTTGGCCTGAGTGACGGCCCAGCCGGAGGTGTCGACCAGGAACGGGTCGCCGAAGTCCACGTCGCGGAAGGTGAGCTGCGCGCCGAAGGGGGCGTGAGCTCGAAGGTGGGACGCGATCGCCTCATACGCGTCGGCGGCGCGCTGGCCCGGAGCGATGCGGGTGCTGAGGACGACGGTCGTCTTCGGCGACAACGTGTTCGAGGCGTTCCGGACGCTCGGCGCGTCGATGCCGGTCACCGTCACCGAGGGCTTGTTCCACATCCGACTCAGGATCGCGTCGCGTCCGATCGGCGAGACACCCTCGGGCAGACCCGCCTCGCTGCGGAGGGTGTCCTCCGAATACGCGGGAGTGGCGGCATCCCGAACGTGAAGACCGGGAACTGCGACCGCGCCGTCCTCGTCCCACAGCGAATCGAGGAGCCGGATGGTCGCGAACATCGAATCGGGCACCGCTCCCCCGAACATGCCGGAGTGCGAGGCGTGCTCGAGGGTCTCGACGTCGAGGGTGAACCGGACGTTGCCCCGGAGGGAGACGGTCAGGGCGGGGGTGACGGAGTCCCAGTTGCCGGAGTCCGCCACCACGATCACGTCGGCGCGGAGCGCGTCGGCGTTCTCGGCGAGGAAGGCGGCGAACGACGCGGACCCCGCCTCCTCCTCGCCCTCGAAGAACAGGTTGACGCCGAGATCGAAATCCTGCCCCAGCGTTTCCTTCAGCGCTCGGAGGGCCCCGATGTGCGCCATGATGCCCGCCTTGTCGTCCGCGGCACCGCGGCCGTAGATCCGGCCGTCGCGAACGGTGGGCTCGAACGGGGGCGACTCCCACAACTCCTCGTCGCCGACCGGCTGCACGTCGTGATGCGCGTAGAGGAGGATCGTCGGCTTACCGTTGCGCGCCGCTCGTGTCGCGAGGACCGCGGGCATGCCCTGCTCTCCCGTTTCGGGGACGACGGCGCTCTTCACCTCGACGCGATCGAAGATCGCGAGGTCGTCCACAAGCGCACGGACGGCGTCAGCGCTCCGCTCTACTTCTGCACGGTCGAAACCGGGAAAGGCGATGGAGGGAATGCGCACGAGCGAGCCGAGATCCGCGAGCGCGGCGGGAACGGCGGCGAGCCCCGCCTCGCGGACCGATTCGGATCGGGAGGTGTCGGAAGTCATGCGGGTAATCTTATGGTGAACGCCTTTCGCCGATCCGAGGACCCTCTCCCGTGGCCAAGACACCGCCCCCTGCCGACACCACCCCCGACGCTCCGATCGGAGCGGGGAAGAACCGCCCGACGCCGTCGCGCGCCGAGCAGGAGGCCGCCCGCAAACGTCCCCTCGTCGCCAACACGAAGGAAGCACGCGCACGCGCCAAGACCGAGCTCGCCGCGCAGCGCGAGAAGGCCCGCATCGGGATGGCGAACGGTGATGAGCGCTATCTCACGCCCCGCGACCGCGGGCCGCAGCGCCGGTTCGCCCGCGATTACACCGACGCCGGCTGGCACTTCGGTGAACTCGTGATGCCGCTTCTCGTGCTGGTCATCCTGGCATCGCTCGTGCCGGCCATCGCCTTCTACGCATACGTCGGGCTGTGGGCCTACATCCTGTTCGTCGTCGCCGACATGGTCATGCTGAGCCGCAAGGTGAAGAAGCTGGCGGCCGTCAAGTGGGGCGACCGGCGCGAGAAGGGTCTCGGCTGGTACGCCGCGATGCGGTCGGTCCAGATGCGCTTCATGCGACTGCCGAAGCCGCAGGTCAAGCGCGGCGCGTATCCGGTCTGAGCCGAGCGACGACGGTCACACCGACGAACGCATGCGCGCGAGGTCGCGGTTGATCTCGCGCGCCCAGAGCGGCCCCCGGAAGACGAACGCGCTGTAGCCCTGGACGAGATCGGCGCCGGCGGCAAGTCGCTCCGACACATCGGCGGCTGTCTCCACTCCCCCGGCTGCGATCACGCAGAACTCGTCGGGAACCGCCGCCCGCACGCGGCGGAGGACCTCCAGGGATCGCGCTTTCAGGGGTGCGCCGGACAGCCCTCCCGCTCCCATCGCGGCGACGGTCTCGGCGTCGGCGATGAGGCCGTCCCGGGAGATCGTCGTATTGGTCGCGACGATGCCGGCCAGCCCGACGTCGACGGCGAGCCGAGCGATGCCGTCGACCTCGTCGTCGGTCAGGTCCGGGGCGATCTTCACAAGGAGCGGAGTCGTTCCCGCCGCATCGCGAACGGCTCGGAGCAGCGGGCGCAGCGTTTCGACGGCCTGCAGTCCCCGGAGCCCCGGGGTGTTGGGCGATGAGACATTGACGACGAGATAGTCGGCGACCGGGGCGACGAGCGCCGTGCTCGCGACGTAGTCGGCGATCGCGTCGGACACATCCACGACGCGGGATTTGCCGATGTTCGCACCCAGGACAGGACGCGGGGACCGACGCCGCATCCGGCGCAACCGTGCGGCGGCCGCAGCCGCGCCCCGGTTGTTGAAACCCATGCGATTGATGAGAGCGCGATCCTCGATGAGGCGGAACAGACGTGGCCGGGGGTTCCCGTCCTGCGGGACGGCCGTCACCGTGCCGACCTCGATGTGACCGAAGCCGAGCGCGAACAGGCCCATGGCGCCGACGGCGTTCTTGTCGAATCCCGCGGCAACCCCGAACGGTGACTCGAAGTCGAGTCCGAGGGCGGAAGTGCGAAGGCTCTCGTCGGGACGGGTCGCTTTTCGCACCAGCGGAGAGACGAACCGCAGTCCGGCTACCCGGACAACGACCATGCCCAGGTGGTGCGCGGTCTCAGGATCGAAGCGGCGCAGGACGAGGGAGAAAAGGAGGCGATACATCGCCCCCTAGCCTAGAGGCGCGCCGGCGCGCCGCCCGATGCCGAGATCGGTGCGCTGGTCAGATGTCGGTGCGCTGGGCCTTCTGCGCCTCATCCGCACGAAGCTGGGCGATAGCCGTATCGAAGTCGTCGAGCGATTCGAACGCCTGGTAGACGCTCGCGAAACGGAGGAACGCGATCTCGTCGAGCGCGCGGAGCGGACCGAGAATCGCCAAGCCGATCTCGTTCGTGTCGATCTGCGAGACCCCGGTCTGACGCACGGCCTCTTCGACGGCCTGGGCCAGGACGGCGAGATCGGCTTCCGTGACGGGCCGGCCCTGGCATGCCTTGCGGACGCCTGACATGACCTTCTCGCGGCTGAACGGCTCGATCACACCGGAGCGCTTGATCACGTTCAGGCTGGCCGTCTCGATGGTCGAGAACCGACCTCCGCACTCCGGACACTGGCGACGACGTCGGATGCTGAGACCGTCATCGCTCGTGCGCGAATCGATGACGCGGGAGTCGGAGTGACGACAGAAGGGGCAATGCATGGCGGGTCCAGTTTACGCGTCGAAACGCGCCGTCACCGCGTCGCCGTGCGCGGGCAGCACCTCGGCGGTCGAGAGGGTGACGATCGCCTCGTGCACCTCCTGGAGGGCATCGCGATCGTAGGTGATGACCTGCTGCGGGCGCAGGAAGGTCGAGGCCGACAGGCCCGATGCGTAGCGGGCCTGACCGCCCGTGGGCAGCACGTGGTTGCTCCCCGCGAGGTAGTCGCCGAGGCTCACGGGCGTCCACTTCCCGACGAAGACGGCGCCGGCGTTGACGTAGTCCTCGGGCCGCGGGTCCTCCAGGTGCAGCTCGAGGTGCTCCGGGGCGTACGCGTTGCTGAACTCGGTGGCCGCTGCCACGTCGTCGACCAGGACGATCGCGGACTGCGGACCGGCCAGGGCTTCGGTGACACGGTCGCGGTGGTGGGTGGATGCCACACGCTCCGCGACCGCCGCGGCAACGGCATCCGCGAGCCGTGCCGACGGCGTGACCAGCACGGCGGCGGCCTGCTCGTCGTGCTCCGCCTGGCTGACGAGGTCTGCGGCGACCAGGACCGGATCGGCGGAGTCGTCGGCGACGATGAGGATCTCGGTGGCGCCCGCCTCGGAGTCGGTGCCGACGACGCCCGCGACGACGCGCTTCGCGAGGGCGACGAAGTTGTTGCCCGGTCCGGAGATGACATCGACGCGCTCGAGCCCGATATCGGCGACGCCATGGGCGTAGGCGCCGATCGCGCCGGCGCCACCCATCGCATACACCTCGGTCACGCCGAGGAGCTTCGCCGCGGCCAGGATGACGGGGTGCACTCTGCCGCCGAACTCGCGCTGCGCGGGCGAGGCCAAGGCGACCTGCGCGACTCCGGCGACCTGGGCCGGCACGACGTTCATCACGACGCTCGAGGGGTAGACGGCCTTGCCGCCCGGGACGTACACGCCCACCCGGCGGACGGGCCGCCAGTGCTGCTCGACGCGCGCACCCGGCGCAATCTCGGTCACGACGCGGGGCGGAACCTGAGCGGCGGATGCGCGACGGACCCGCTCGATCGCCGTCTCCAGAGCAGCCCGGATCGCGGGATCGAGCGAGTCGAGCGCCTCGTCGAGGTGCGCGGAGGGCACCCGGATCTCATGCCCGGACACCCCGTCGAAGCGGGTCGCCTGGTCGCGCAGCGCCTCGGCGCCGCGCGTGACGACGTCTGCCACGATGCCGGCGGCCGCCGCGAGAGCCTCGTCTCGGGCGGCGCCGGCACGCGGAACCTCAGCCAGCAACTCGTCGGGTGTGGTCGCGCGGCCTCGGAGGTCGATGGTGCGGAGCATCCCTCCAGGCTACCGGGGCTCAGCCGCGCGTCACGCCGGAGATGTCGGTCAGATACCCGATCCGGCCGTCCTCGTGGCGGATCACGAAGCTGTCGCCACGATCCTCGATCACGAGGGCCCAGGCCGTCGGACCGACGCGGAACAGCGGGATGCCGTTCTCGTCCACCACATCACGGTCGACCGGGGAGAGCGCCCAGAACGCCTGCATGGCGGGAGCGGAGATGGGAGCGGGCTCGTCGTCGTCGATGGGGTCGCCGGCGGGGGCGGGCTCCGGGTCGACCGAGGGAGCGGCCATGGTGAACCGCGCGTCCGAGAGCGGGCGGGCGACGACGGGACGAGCGCCTCGGGCGACGCGGTGCGCGACGCGCTCGGTGCGGTGCAGGAAGTCCTCGTGGAACGGGGGGATGATCGGCGCGAAGACCGTGAGCGCGAGCGTGGCGAGGAAGAGGAAGACCTCGACCCACACCACCCAGCTGCTCAGCCAGTAGCCCGTGGCGATGCCGCGCGCGATACCGGCCCACAGCCAGCTGAGCCAGAGCACGGCCGCGACGGAGAAGGCCACCGACGCGAACTGGTCGATCCCGAGGGATCCGACACGCCGGATGCCGTCCGGAGAGAAGCGCCGGAGCACGATGAGGAACACGGCGACCGTGGGCGCACCGATGGCGAGCACCCAGTCGATGCCGGTGGTCCACACAGTGGCGCCGCCGGCGATCACTCCGCCGATCGACGAGTCTGCCCACAGCGGGAAGAACGAGAAAAGGAATGCGAGCGCCCAGACGCCCAGGAGCGAGACCTCACGGAGCGAGAAGGGCCCGATGCCGTACTGGTGCGGCACGCCGTCGTCGGAGACGGCCGCATCGGAGGCGCCGGTCGTGTGCGCAGCAGGCGCGATCGGCTCCTCGGCGGCGTGCTCCTCCGTGGCGAAGATGGCGGTGGCCTCGCCCCGCGGCGCATCGCCCCGCGGGGCGTCGTCGGCAGGCGCGTCCGCTGCGACAGTGCCCGCGCCGTCGGCATCCGCGTAGCCCGAGGCGAACGTGTCGCGATCGTACGATTCGGTGGCACCGCCCGACGCAGCCGGATCCGACGTCGCGTCGGGCATCCGCACGACGGTGTCCTCGATGTCACCCCCGAACGCAGGGTCCTGCGGGTCCTGGGGTGTCGTCTTCTCGTCGGTCACGATGCTCCTTCCACGGGCGCAGATCGCGCCGCCTGCGATCCTACCCGGCCGGGTTGCGGAGTCAGCCGAGACACTGCGGGCCGAGCAGACCTTTCAACTCGCCGTAGAGATCGACGGTGACTTTCACTTGCGCCGGAACTTCGAACACCTTCGCCGTACCGCCTCGGTGGAGCTTGAGGGTCACCTCGGTCGACCCCGGATGCCGGTCGAGAACCGCTGCCAGCTGCCCGATCGTCGTCTCGGTCGCCCGCTGCTCGGGAACGACGAGCACGAGAGGACCGGCGGCGTCGACCGCGCCCAGATCGGGCGTGAATGCGGCCTGACCATGGAGGTTGCGGCCGTCGTCGCGCTGCGAGACCCGACCCCGGACCACCAGGATCGCGTCGGACACGAGCATCGACTGGTACTCGGTGTAGGTCTTCCCCATGAACATCACGGTGACCTCGCCGTCGAAATCCTCGACGGTGATCATGCCGTAGGGGTTGCCGCTCTGCTTGGCCACCCGGTGCTGCACACTCGTGACGAGTCCCGCGATGATGACCTGGTCGCCGTCGTTGATGTCCTCGGACACGAGCAGGTCGTGGATCGAGGTGGAGGCGTGCTTCGCCAGGGGGATTTCGAGACCCGCGAGCGGATGGTCGGAGACGTAGAGGCCAAGCATCTCGCGCTCGAATGCGAGCTTGTCCTTCTTGGTCCACTCGGGGCGCTCGGGCACACGGGCGACCTGATGGGGCTCGTCGTCGCCCCAGAGGCTGTCGAAGTCGAAGCCCACCTCGCCGTTCGCCTCGCGACGCTTGTCGAGCACGGCCTGCTCGGTCGCGTCCTCGTGGATCTCCATCAGTGCGCGCCTCGTCGACCCGAGGGAGTCGAAGGCGCCCGCCTTGATGAGGGACTCGACCGTGCGCTTGTTCGCGACGTGGGCGGGGACGCGCGACAGGAAGTCGTGGAACGTCGTGTACTTCCCGTCGGCGCGAGCGGTCACGATGCCGTCGACGACGTTGGTGCCGACGTTTCGCACCGCTCCGAGCCCGAAGCGGATGTCCTCCCCGACGGCGGCGAAGTACCGGATGGATTCGCTGACGTCGGGAGGGAGGACCTGGATGCCCATGCGGCGGCACTCATTGAGGTACACCGCGAGCTTGTCCTTCGCATCGCCGACGCTCGTCAGGAGCGCGGCCATGTACTCCGCGGGATAGTGCGCCTTCAAGTACGCCGTCCAGTACGACACGAGGCCGTAGGCAGCCGAGTGCGCCTTGTTGAAGGCGTAGTCGGAGAAGGGCAGCAGGATGTCCCAGAGCGACTTGATCGCCGCCTCGCCGAAACCCCGGTCCTTCATTCCCCCGGAGAAGCCCTCGTACTGCTTGTCGAGCTCGGACTTCTTCTTCTTGCCCATCGCGCGGCGGAGGATGTCGGCCTGTCCGAGCGAGAATCCGGCGACCTTCTGAGCGATCGCCATGACCTGCTCCTGATAGATGATCAGGCCGTAGGTCGTGTCGAGGATGTCGCGCAGCGGCTCCTCGAGCTCGGGATGGATCGGGGTGATCGGCTGCAGGCCGTTCTTGCGGAGCGCGTAGTTCGTGTGCGAGTTCGCACCCATCGGACCCGGGCGGTACAGCGCGATGACGGCCGAGATGTCTTCGAAGTTGTCGGGCTTCATCAGGCGCAGCAGCGACCGCATCGGTCCGCCGTCGAGCTGGAAGACGCCGAGGGTGTCACCCCGGGTGAGGAGGTCGTACGCGGGGCGATCGTCGAGGGCGAGTTTGTCGAGATCGAGCTCCTCGCCGCGGTTGGATCGGATGTTATCGAGCGCGTCCGAGATGATCGTCAGGTTGCGCAGCCCGAGGAAGTCCATCTTGATCAGGCCGAGGGTCTCGCACGACGGGTAGTCGAACTGCGTGACGATCTGACCGTCCTGCTCGCGACGCATGATCGGGATGATGTCGAGCAGCGGCTCGGAGGACATGATCACGCCGGCCGCGTGCACCCCCCACTGGCGCTTCAGACCCTCGAGCCCGATCGCGCGGTCGAAGACGGTCTTCGCGTCGGGGTCGGTGTCGACGAGCGAGCGGAACTCGCTGGCCTCCTTGTACCGGGGGTGCTTCGGGTCGAACATGCCCCCGAGCTCCATGTCCTTGCCCATGACGGGCGGCGGCATCGCCTTGGTGAGCCGCTCCCCCATCGAGAACGGGAAGCCGAGGACGCGACCGGCATCCTTCAGGGCCTGCTTCGACTTGATGGTGCCGTAGGTGACGATCTGAGCCACACGCTCGGAGCCGTACTTCTCGGTCACGTAGTCGATGACCTCGCCGCGGCGACGATCGTCGAAGTCGACGTCGAAGTCGGGCATGGACACGCGGTCGGGGTTGAGGAAGCGCTCGAAGATGAGGCCGTGCTCGAGGGGGTCGAGATCGGTGATCCGCATCGCGTAGGCGACCATCGAGCCGGCACCCGAGCCGCGGCCGGGCCCGACGCGGATGCCGTGGTCCTTCGCCCAGTTGATGAAGTCGGCGACGACGAGGAAGTACCCCGGGAAGCCCATCTGCAGGATGATTCCGGTCTCGTACTCCGCCTGCTTGCGCACGCGATCGGGGATGCCGCCCGGGTAGCGGAACTGGAGGCCGTTCTCGACCTCTTTGATCAGCCAGCTGTCCTCGGTCTCGCCGTCGGGCACGGGGAAGCGCGGCATGTAGTTCGCCGACTCGTTGAACTCGACCTCGCAGCGTTCCGCGATGAGCAACGTGTTGTCGCACGCCTCGGGGTGGTCCCGGAAGAGCTGGCGCATCTCCTGCGCGGTCTTGATGTAGTAGCCGTCGCCGTCGAACTTGAAGCGGCCCGGATCATCGAGCGTGGAACCGGACTGCACACAGAGCAGCGCCTCGTGCGCGTCTGCCTCGTGCTGATGCGTGTAGTGCGAGTCGTTCGTGGCGACGAGAGGAATGGAGAGATCCTTGGACAACCGGATGAGGTCGGTCATGACTCGGCGCTCGATCGAGAGCCCGTGGTCCATGATTTCGGCGAAGTAGTTCTCCTTGCCGAAGATGTCCTGGAATTCGGCCGCCGCGGCCCGGGCGGCGTCGTACTGGCCGAGCCGGAGACGCGTCTGGACCTCGCCCGAGGGGCATCCGGTCGTCGCGATCAGGCCCTTGCCGTACGTCTGAAGCAGCTCGCGGTCCATGCGCGGCTTGAAGTAGTACCCCTCCATGCTCGAGCGCGAGCTGAGACGGAAGAGGTTGTGCATCCCCTCGGTGCTCTGGCTCCACATCGTCATGTGGGTGTACGCGCCCGAGCCTGAGACGTCATCACTCTTCTGATCGGGCGAGCCCCACGTCACGCGCGACTTGTCGCTGCGGTGGGTGCCGGGGGTGACGTACGCCTCGAGGCCGATGATCGGCTTGACCCCAGCCGACTTCGCCGCGCGGTAGAACTCGAACGCCGCGAAGGTGTTGCCGTGATCGGTGACGGCGATCGCCGGCATCCCGTAATCGGCGGCGGCCTGCGTCATCGCGCCGATCTTGGCCGCACCGTCGAGCATCGAGTACTCGCTGTGCACGTGCAGATGAACGAAGGAGTCTGATGCCACCCGACGAGTCTACGAGCAGCGCCCGACCCTGCGGCCGAGCCCCCGGCATCCGCATAGGCTGGCGCAATGGCCACCCCGGAATTCGTCCTCGCCCTGCGCGAGAAGATCGGCACCGCTCCCCTGCCCCTCGTCGGCGTCACGGCGATCGTCTTCAAAGACGAGAAGGTCCTGATCGGTCGGCGCGCCGACAACGGCTCGTGGCAGCCGGTGTCGGGGATCGTCGACCCCGGCGAGGAGCCGGCGGACGCCGCCGCTCGGGAATGCCTCGAGGAGGCGGGGGTGAAAGTCAAGGTCACCCGCCTTGCGCACGTTCAGCAGGTGCCCCGGATCGTCTACGCGAACGGCGACGAGGTCGACTACCTCGATCTCGTCTTCCGCTGCGAGTGGGTCTCGGGCGAGCCGCACCCGGCCGACGGTGAGCTGACCGAGGTCGGCTGGTACGGGCTGGGCGAGCTCGTCGACGTCGACCAGACCCACGTCAGGAAGATCGCTCTGGCGCTCGCCGAGGACGATCCCGCCTCCTTCACCGGCGGCCGCTGAGAGCGGTCAGGCGTCGCCGCGGAGGATCTCCAGGGCGGCGGCGAGATCGGGTGCGTACGGCGATCGGAAGGTGACGAGGTCGCCCGTGGCCGGGTGCGCGAACGACAGTTCGTGCGCGTGCAGCCACTGCCGGGTGAGCCCCAGTCGTTGGGCGACCGTCGGATCGGCGCCGTAGAGCGGATCTCCGACGCAGGGATGCCGGTGCGCGGCCATGTGCACGCGGATCTGATGGGTGCGCCCCGTCTCGAGGTGCACCTCGAGGAGCGACGCCCCCGGGAACGCCTCCAGCGTCTCGTAGTGCGTGACGGAATCTTTGCCGGTCGGCGTGACGGCGAACTTCCACGAGTGGTTCGGGTGACGTCCGATCGGCGCGTCGATCGTGCCGACGAGCGGGTCGGGGTGCCCCTGGACGACCGTGTGATACACCTTGTCGACCTCGCGCTCCTTGAACGCGCGCTTCAGCGCGGTGTACGCGCGCTCGGTCTTCGCGACCACCATGAGCCCGCTCGTGCCGACGTCGAGGCGGTGCACCACGCCCTGCCGCTCCGGGGCGCCGGACGTGGCGACGCGGAAACCGGCAGCCACGAGCGCACCGACGACGGTCGGACCCTCCCACCCCAGCGACGGGTGGGCCGCGACACCGGTCGGCTTGTCGACCACGACGATCTCGTCGTCGTCGTGGACGATGCCGAGATCGGGCACGGCGATCGGAACGATCTCGGGGCCGCGCTTGTCCTCCCAGCTGACCTCGAGCCAGCCTCCGCCGACGAGCTTGTCCGACTTGCCGAGGGTGCGCCCGTCGAGCACGGCGCCGCCGGCCTCGGCGACGTCGGCGGCGAAGGTGCGGGAGAAGCCCAGCAGCTTGGCCAACGCCGCATCCACGCGGACGCCGTCGAGCCCGTCGGGTACGGGGAACGTGCGGGAGGGCATGTCAGGCCGCCGCGTCGGCGGATTCCTCCGCCGGTTCGCTGTGCTCGCGAGTGCCGTCGAAGCGGATGCCGAAGAGGACCAGCACCGCAACCGAGATCATCATGGTGACGATGAAGATGTCGGCGATGTTGTAGATGGCCGACGGGAACCACAGCCACATCCACGGCGTGTGGATGAAATCGACGACGTGGCCGACGAGGAAACCGGGATCCCGAAGAAGCCGGTCGGTCAGGTTGCCGAGGATGCCCCCGAGCAGGAGCCCGAGCACGATCGCCCAGGCTCTCGACCTGACCCGGAGGACGCCGAGGACGACGACCGTGATCGCCGCGGCCGCGAGCACGAGGGTGAACACCCACGTGACCCCTTCGCCGAGGGAGAACGCCGCGCCGGGGTTTCGCGTCAGGTACAGCTGGAAGAAGTCGCCCAGCACTGGCACGGCCTGCTGGAACGGCAGGTCGCGAAGGGCCAGGTACTTGGTGAACTGATCAGCGGCCAGCACCAGCACCGCGAGGATCGCGATGGTGGTGCCGGCCGCTGCAGCGCGCACTGGCGTCCGCGGAGCGGACGTTCGGCTCGACAAGATCTGTGGCGTCAGGACGCGGAGATCGGCGTCGCGCCCGAGGTGCCGGCGACATCGAGGTCGCGGAGCTTCTCCTCGATGAACCCACGCAGCTGGATGCGGTAGTCCCGCTCGAACTGACGGAGCTCGCTGATGCGACCCTCGAGGGTGCCGCGCTCGTTCTCGAGGCGGGTCATCTCGTCGCGGGCCTTGTTGCGGGCCTCGCTGAGGATGGCGTCGGCCTCGGCCTGAGCCTCGGAGACGAGCTTCTCCTTCTGCGCCTTGCCCTCGGCGACGTGCTCATCGTGCAGGCGCTGAGCCAGCTCGATGATGCCGGCGGAGGCGGCGGCGGGAGCCACGGCGGGCTCGCTGGGAGCCTCGACCTGGGCGGGAGCGTCAGCGGGAACGTCGTCGACGACGTCGGCAACGGGGGCCTCGTCCTCGGCAGGCTCGGAGACGGGGGCAGCTGCGGGAGTCTCACCGGACTCGTACGCGGCGAGCTTCGCCTTCAGCTCTTCGTTCTCCGCGATGGTCTTGCGCCACTCGACGACGATCTCGTCGAGGAAGTCATCGACCTCGTCCGGGTCGAAGCCCTCTTTGAAGCGAACCTTCTCGAACTGCTTGGTGACGACGTCTTCAGGAGTCACAGGCATGGATCTTTCCTCTTTCATGGCTCTAGAGGCGGGCCGGTCATCGACTGACCCGCAAGTCGCGAGCCGTACCCCGCCAGCATAGTCCGACGCCGTTGCGGGCGCGACGAGCAGCGGGGCAGACCCGACGGTGGATCACAGTCGGCTGAGCACCTGCGTGATGGACAGCAGCACGAAGCACGTCAGCATCGTGGCGGGATATCCCAGGTCGAGCGCGACGGGCCCCAAGCGGAGCGGGGGGAGAATGCGGCGGAAGAAACGCAACGGCGGATCGGTGACGGTGAAGACCACCTCTGCGAGCACGAGACCGAAGCCTCGCGGACGCCATTCCCGATTGAACATCGGAATGTACTCGAGGATCAGACGCGCCAGGAGGAACAGCACATAGATCAGGAGCAGCGCGTTGAGGATTCCGGCGATGAAGCCGACGATCTGCACGACGTCAGTGGGTGAACGGAGCGGAGTCGGCGTCGCCCTGAGCGATCGCCCCCTCGCCCGAGACAGCGACGTTCTCCGGCGACAGCAGGAAGACCTTGCTCGTCACGCGCTCGATGCGCCCGTAGAGGCCCAGCGACAGGCCGCTCGCGAAGTCGATGAGGCGCCGCGCGTCGGCGTCGCTCATCTGCGAGAGGTTGATGATGATCGGGATGCCGTCGCGGAAGTTCTCGGCGATGGACTGCGCGTCACGGTACTGCTTGGGGTGCACGGTGACGATCTCGCTGATCGCGGACGGTGCGACCTGGCGGACCACGGCGGGGCGGTGGATCGGCGTCACGGGAGCGGTCTTGTTCTCGACCTGCTTCTCGCGGCGCGGAGCCGGCTCCTCGTAGACCTCTTCCTCATCGGCGAGGCCCAGGTACACCATGGTCTTCTTCAGCGGGTTCGACATCGCGCATCCTCCGTTTGCTCGTCTAGGACGAGGCTATCCGTGCACGGGCCGAGGGCCCGTGATTGCCGAACCGATCCGCAGGTGTGTCGCACCTGCGGCGATCGCTTCGACGAAATCGCCGGTCATTCCGGCGGAAATCCAATCGGCATCCGGCACGATGCCGGTGACGGTGTCCGAGAAGCGGGCAAGCCGCGCGAACGCGGATGCCGGGGCCTCATCGAGGGGAGCCACGCCCATCACTCCCCGCAGCCGCAACGACGGGCAGGATGCCGCGACGTGCTCCGCCAACGCGGGGAGGTCCGCCTCTGCGACTCCGCCCCGGCCGGCGTCGTCGGTGAGGTTGATCTGCAGCAAGACGTCGAGGGGATCCTCGTCACCCTCCGGCCGAGCCGCGTGGAGAGCGTCGGCGAGACGTATGCGATCGACCGAATGGACGGCGTCCGCGGCTGCCCGGATGGCGCGAGCCTTGTTGGTCTGCGCCTGCCCGATGAAATGCCACCTCACCGGGATGCCGGGCCCGGCGTCCTTCTTCGCGGTGAGCTCCTGCTGACGGTTCTCGCCGACGTCGCGCACACCGAGGGAGGCCAGCTCCTCGACGAGGTCGAGGGGGTGGAACTTGGTCACGACGATGCGCGTCAGCGCAGACGGATCACGGCCCGCCGACCGAGCGGCATCCGAGATGCGCGCATCGATGTCGGCGAGCCGCGATCGCAGGTCCACAGGGTGCCGCGGATTACTTCAGGAAATCGGGGATGTCGAGGTCGTCGTCGCCGAACGCCGAGTCGTACTCGGTGTTCGAGGACGGCGCCGAGACGGACACCGATTCGCGCGGAGCGGCCGACTCGGCCGCAGCGAGGTCGCGGGCGACGGTGTCTGCGGGCAGCGGCGGCAGCACCGGGGCGCTCGCAGGACGCGACGCTGTGATCGGCTCGACCTTCTTCTCGGGCTCGCCGCCGTCGAAGCCGGCGGCGATCACCGTCACGCGCACCTCGTCGCCGAGGGTGTCGTCGATGACCGTACCGAAGATGATGTTCGCCTCGGGGTGTGCGGCTTCCTTGACGAGCTGAGCGGCGTCGTTGATCTCGAAGATGCCGAGGTTCGAGCCACCCTGGATCGAGAGCAGCACACCGTGCGCACCCTCGATGGAGGCCTCGAGGAGGGGGGATTCGACCGCGAGCTCCGCGGCCTTGATCGCACGGTCCGCGCCGCGGGCGGAACCGATGCCCATGAGCGCCGAGCCCGCGCCCTGCATGACCGATTTGACGTCGGCGAAGTCGAGGTTGATGAGACCCGGGGTCGTGATGAGGTCGGTGATGCCCTGGACACCGGCCAGGAGGACCTGGTCGGCCGTGGCGAAGGCCTCGATCATCGAGATGCCGCGGTCGCTGATCTCCAGGAGGCGGTCGTTCGGCACCACGATGAGGGTGTCGACCTCTTCCTTGAGCTTCGCCACGCCGGTCTCGGCCTGGGTCTGGCGGCGACGCCCCTCGAAGGAGAACGGCTTCGTGACCACACCGATGGTGAGCGCGCCGATGGACTTGGCGATGCGCGCGACGACGGGAGCGCCACCGGTGCCGGTGCCGCCGCCCTCGCCCGCCGTGACGAAGACCATGTCGGCACCCGCGAGAGCCTCTTCGATCTCCTCCGCGTGGTCCTCGGCAGCGCGACGGCCCACCTCGGGATCGGCGCCGGCGCCGAGTCCGCGAGTGAGCTCGCGGCCCACGTCGAGCTTTATGTCGGCGTCGCTCATGAGCAGCGCCTGGGCATCGGTGTTGACGGCGATGAACTCGACGCCGCGCAGGCCGAGCTCGATCATGCGGTTGACGGCGTTGACACCGCCACCACCCACGCCAACGACCTTGATGACTGCAAGGTAGTTCTGGTTCTGGCTCACGCCGGCCTCCGTATCGTCCGCACCCTGGGGTAAACCTTCAACCTCAACCAGAGGTTTAAAGAATTGCCCGGTATGCAATTCCTGATTCCGAACGTAGGCGCGCGTCGGCGACACTCCCCCAAGGCGGCGGGCGTGTCGTGACAATCGAATGAGAAGTCAGCGGATGACAGCTGCGTCGGTCGACGAGATGTCGTACATCTCGACGTCCTCGGGAGGGCTCGCGATCATCGCGGCGCGGAGCACGGCGGCCTTCTCCACGGGGTTGTCGGTGCCGCCCCAGAGGACGTCGGCGCCGTCGATCGAGAGCGTGACGTCGTTGGGCGTCGTGGCCGACATCGCCGTCACCCGGGCGCGCAGATCGTCCGGGAGCGAGCGGTAGACGGAGCCGGCGGCGAGGAACGCCCGCGATCCGGCACCGCCGTCGATCTCGAGGGTCGGGAACCCCTTCGGCGCGTCCTTCGTGGTCGAGAGAGCGACACCGGCCGCGTCGACGAGCGTGTGTCCTGCTTTCGACGACAGCGAGCCGATCGGTGTGCGCTCGACGATCCTCACGATCAGCTCCTGGGGCGGGCGCGCCTCGAGCGAGTACGTCTCGACCAGCGGGAAGCCGACCAGGGCCTCTTTGACCGCGCTCGAGTCGACGAGGGCCAACGGTGTCCCGCGCTGACTCGAGAGCGCATCCGCGACGGCATCGGGGTCGAGGCGGTCAGTGCCGACCACCGTGATGCGATCAACCGCGAACAGCGGACTGTAGGCGAGACCCACCGCCCCGAGCGCGACGGCGAGGACCGCCCCGACGGAGATGAGGAGAGCATTGCGTCGACGGCGTTGGCGCGCCGTGAAGCGACGTACCTCGCGGCGGAGGGCCCGCCGGCGGGCTCGGGCGGCGGCCCAGACGTCGCGGATGCCGATCGCGCGCTCCTCGGCCCGATCAGCCGATCTCGCATCGCCGGTCTCGTCGGCCGCGGGAGGGGCCTCGGCGGGCGGGGCTCCGGCATCCGTTCGGAGGTAGGCCGCGAACGAGGCGTGCGACGCGTTCGCCTCCTCGAGGGGATCGAGCGGGACGGTCTCGTCGGCTGCGGTGGAGCGGACGGACGAGGCGGGAGGCTTCTCCGCCTCTCGTGGAGCCGCCGGCGTCGGTCTCGGCGCGCGCGGCGGAGCCCCACCGGGCGTCGACGGCAGCGGAGACGGCCGTCGCATCGTCAGTCCTCCGTGCCCAGCGAATCGAGGACCTGCGGGATGATCCGGTACACATCGCCGCAGCCGAGGGTGATGACGTAGTCGCCCGGCCGTGCGACAGATGCGGTGTAATCGGCCGCCTGCTGCCAGTCGGCCACGAAGTGCACGTGCTCGGGGTCGGCGAACGCGCCGCTGACGAGCTCGCCCGTCACGCCCGGGACGGGGTCCTCCCGGGCACCGTAGACGTCGAGCACGACCGTGTGGTCGGCGAACGTCTCGAGCACGTCAGCGAACTCCCGGTACATCGCCTGGGTCCGCGAATAGGTGTGGGGCTGGTGGAGCGCGATGATCCGCCCCTCACCCACGACGGTGCGAGCGGCGGACAACGCTGCGGCGACCTCGGTCGGGTGATGCGCGTAATCGTCGTAGACGCTGACCCCCGAGCGGATGCCGTGCAGCTCGAACCGCCGGACGGTGCCACCGAACTCCTCGACGGCGCGCAGAGCGGCCTCGAGGTCGTAGCCGAGCGTCACGAGGACGGCCACGGCCCCCGCGGCGTTGATCGCGTTGTGGGCGCCCGGCACGGCCAGCCGGCCCGAGGCCGACACCCCGTCGTGGTGAAGCGTGAACGACACCGGGCCTTCGGTGACGATGTCGGTGACGCGGAGATCGGCCGATGCCGACTCGCCGAAGCTGACCACGCGTCGATGGGTCAGCGAGGTTGCGACGGCGCGTGCGCCCGGATCGTCGGCCGAGATGACCACGGCCTCGCGAGCGGCATCCGCGAACCGCACGAAGCCGTCGTAGAAGGCCTCACGGGAGCCCCAGTGGTCGAGGTGATCGGGGTCGACGTTCGTGATGAGGGCGACGGCGGTGTCGTAGAGCAGGAATGAGCCGTCGGACTCGTCGGCCTCGATCACGACGAGGTCGTCGGAGCCCGTTCCGCTCGAGACGCCGAGCGAGGCGATGACGCCGCCGTTGACGAAGGTGGGGTCGGCGCCTGCCGCGCGGAGCGCCGTGACGATCATCCCCGTGGAGGTCGTCTTGCCGTGCGCGCCGGCGACACTCACCAGCCGGCGTCCGCCGACCAGCCAGTGCAGCGCCTGCGACCGGTGCAGGACAGGCACACCGCGGTCGACCGCGAGGAGGTACTCCGGGTTCTCGGGCCAGATCGCACCGGTGAAGATGACCGCGTCGACGTCGTCGGGCAGGTTCTCGGCCGCATGGCCCTCGTGCACGGCGGCGCCTCGGGCGGCGAGGCCGCGCATGGCCGCGCTGTCGGATCGGTCGGACCCCGACACGCGGATGCCGCGGTCGAGGAACATTCCGGCGAGTCCCGACATCCCGGAACCGCCGATCCCGATGAAGTGGGCGGCGGTGATGTCCGCGGGGATCGGGAGCGTGAGATCGGGTCGAATCATGGCGCACCAAGTCTAGATCGGCGCGGTCACCCCGTCGCCGAGGCGCGCTGTCGCGTCGCCCGTCAGCGCTGGAGGGCGCGGTCGATCAAACGCAGCACGTTGTCGCTGCCGGAACGGGTTCCGACATGCGACGCCGCCGAACGCATGCGCGCGAGGGCGGCGTCGTCACGCAGCAGCGGCACGACGTCGGTGCGCACGCGCTCCGAGGTGAAGGCCGCGTCGTCGATGAGCACCGCCGCGCCCGCCCGGATGGCGGACGCCGCGTTGAGGGCCTGTTCGCCGTTGCCGACCGCGTAGGGCACGTAGACGGCGGGGATGCCGAGCGCGCTGATCTCGCTGACGGTGGCCGCGCCCGAGCGGGAGACGATCGCATCGGCCAGAGCGAACGCGAGGTCCATCCGGTCGATGTAGGGCACCACGCGATACGAGGGATCACGGGGGTCGACCAGGTCGTTGCGCTCGCCCACGGCGTGGAGGATCTGCCAGCCCGCCTCGACGGCAGCGGGCCACGCGCCGGCGAACGCCTCATTGATGCGGCGGGCCCCGAGCGACCCGCCGAACACGAGCAGAACGGGTCGAGATCCGTCCAGCCCGAACGCCTCAGCGGCCTCGGCGCGCAGCGCATCCCGATCGAGCGACATGATCTCGGGGCGGAGCGGCATCCCGACGACCTCCGCACCACGGAGCGGGGTTCCTTCGAACGCCACACCGGATGCCGCCGCTCCCCGTGCGCCGAGGATGTTGGCCAGGCCCGGCTTCGCGTTGGCCTCGTGGACCACGTACGGCACCCGGGCGCGGCGCGCGGCGACATAGGCCGGTGCGGAGGCGTACCCGCCGAACCCGACCACGACGTCGACTCCGCGGCCGCGGAGGTGGGCGCGGACCTGCGACACGGCCCGGCTGAACCGCTTCGGAAAGCGGAGCGCCGCAGCGTCAGGCCGCCGAGGGAACGGGACCTTGTCGACGAAGAGCAGCTCGTAGCCGCGCAGCGGCACCAGCCGGGCTTCGAGCCCTTCCCGGGTGCCGAGGACGAGGACGGTCGACTCCGGGTCGCGGGCGATGATCGCGTCCGCGACGGCGAGCAGAGGGTTCACGTGGCCTGCGGTCCCGCCGCCGGCCAGAAGGTACGTCGTCACCGGAAAAGCCTAACGGCGCGGCGCGACGGCGACGGGCTGTGAGCTCGGCAGGGTGCGGGCGAAGGCGAGGAGCACACCGCACGCCATCAGCACGGATACGAGCGACGTTCCACCCTGAGACATGAACGGCAGGGGCACGCCGAGCACCGGGAAGACGCGGAGGACGACGCCGATGTTGATGAGAGCCTGACCGACGATCCACACCGTGATGCCACCGGCGGCGATCCGGATGAACGGGTCGTGGGTCTTGCGGATCACGTGGAAGGCGCCGATCGCGAACAGGGTGAACAGGGCGAGGACCACGACGCAGCCGATGAGCCCGAGCTCCTCCCCCACGATCGCGAAGATGTAGTCGTGGGATGCCGCAGGCAGCCACGCGTACTTCTCCCGCGAGTTGCCGAGTCCGAGGCCGAAGACGCCACCGCTGGCGAGCCCCCAGATGCCGTGCAGGGGCTGGTAGCACGAGGTGAGGTAGTCGTCGATGCAGTTCGGGTTCAGGAAGCTCGCGATTCGCGCCATGCGGTTGGGGCTCGAGATCGCCAGGTAAGCGACGATGACCACCGCGAGGATCACGGGGATGATGAACAGCCGCAGCTTGACGCCGGAGAAGAAGAGGGCCCCCAGCAGGATGAGCACCAGCACCATGGCCGTTCCCAGGTCCTTGCCCGCGACGACGGAGCCGATGACCATCGCCGACACCGGAACCACGGGAATGAACACGTGGCGCCACAGACCGAGCAGGGTCTGCTTCCGGTAGAGGACGTAGCCGAGCCACAGGGCGAACGCCAGCTTCAGGAACTCCGATGGCTGTGCTTGGACCCCGGCGATCGAAATCCAGTTGCGGTTCCCGTCGAACTCGTAGCCGAGGCCCGTGAAGACGAGGAGTTGGAATGCCTGCGCCGCTCCGAGCGCGATCCAAGCGATCCGCTTCCAGAACGCCACCGGGAGCCGGCTGAAGACGAACATCAGCGGAACACCGAGGACGGCGAACATTCCCTGTCTCATGACGGTCTGGAAGGGACCCCCCTCGCCCGATGTCGCCATGGTCGCCGACAACACCATCACGAGTCCGAAGATCGTGAGGATCAGTGCCGTCGACGCGATGAGGAGGAACTCGCTCGGAACCGGCGTGAACGCCCGGCCGAGGTTCACCCGAGCGGTGAATCCCCTGCCCGGGTCAGCGGGGTCCGTCGGAAGCGGACGGTCGGTCGTCGAGGTCACCGGCATCCCTCCCGATTCGTTCCTGCACGGCGTCGGCGAACCGACGGCCACGATCGGAGTACGAGTCGAACTGATCGAACGATGCCGCTGCCGGAGCGAGGAGGACCACGTCTCCGTCACGGGCGACGCTCGCTGCAAGGGCGACGACCTCGGTCATGACGTCCTCAGTCTGAGTGTGATCGACCTCGAACACCGGCACCGTCGGCGCGTGTCGTGCGAACGCCGCCATGATCTCGGTGCGCTCGATGCCGATGACGACGGCCGCCTTGACCGACCCGCCCCGCGCTTTCACCAGATCGGTGATGTCGACGCCTTTGAGGAGTCCCCCCACGATCCAGACGGCGCCGGGGTAGGCGGCCAGGGATGAGGCGGCGGCATGCGGGTTGGTGGCCTTGGAGTCGTCGACCCAGGTGACCCCGCCCGCAGCTCCGACGACCTCGATGCGATGCGATGCCAGGCGGAAGTCGCGGAGCGCATCGCGGATCGCCGCCGGTGCGACGTCGAAAGACCGCGCGATGGCGGCGGCGGCAAGGATGTTCGCGACGATGTGGGGGGCTGCGAGTCCGGATGCCGACAGGTCGTCGATCGTGGTCAGCTCGAGCGCGTTGGTTCGGCGTTCCTCGAGGAACGCACGGTCGACCACGATGCCGTCGACGATGCCGAGGTCGCTGGGGCCGGGCACGCCGAGGTCGAAGCCGATGGCGCGGCAGCCTTCGATGACTTCGGCGTCCTCGACCATTTCGCGCGTCGCGATGTCGCTCTTGTTGTAGACGCAGGCGACGCGGGTGCGGTTGTAGACGACGGCTTTGGCGTCCCGGTAGGCGTCGAAAGACCCGTGCCACTGGAGGTGATCCTCGGCGAGGTTGAGGCACACGCTGGCGTGCGGCGACACCTGGTCGGCGCCGGCCTGCAGCCCGAGGTACCAGAGCTGGTGACTCGAGACCTCGACCACGAGCACGTCGAAACCGGCGGGGTCGCGGACGGCATCGAGGACGGGCACGCCGATGTTGCCGCACGGCGCGGCGCGGAGGCCCCCCGCGACGAGCATGGTGGCGGTCAGCTGTGTCGTCGTCGTCTTGCCGTTGGTCCCGGTGATGAGCACCCAGTCGGCCGGCGTTCCGTCGGCGCGGGGCACCTTGTCCCTGACGCGCCAGGCGAGCTCGATGTCGCCCCAAACCGCGACCCCTCGCTCTCGCGCCCACGACACGACCGGGTGATGAGGGGCGAAGCCGGGCGAGGCGATGACGACGTCCGGAGCGAACGCGACGAGGGCCGGAGGGACGACGTCGAGAGGGCCCTGCCAGAGGTCGGCGCCGATGACGGGGAGGAGCCTGCCGTACTCATCGGACGTCTCCTCGGTCACGACGAGCACTTCCGCGCCGAGCTCGGCGAGGGTGTCGGCGACGGAGAACCCGGTCATCGACAGACCGAGCACGGCGACGCGGAGCCCCGACCAGTCGGAATGCCAGGAGGTGAGAGAGTCGATCGGAGCACTCATACGGCGGCCAGCCATCCGACGTAGAACAGACTGACGCCGAAGATCGCGAGGATGCCGGCGATCAGCCACATGCGGACCACGATGGTGATCTCGGGCCACCCGCGCATCTCGAGGTGATGGTGGAAGGGACTCATGAGGAACAACCGTTTGCCGCCGGTGGCCTTGAAGTAATACCGCTGCAGGATGACGGATGCCGGAGCGATGATGAAGACACCGGCGATGATGACCGCGAGGATCTGCGTGCGGCTCAGCACTGCCATCGCGACGATGACGCCGCCGATCGCCATCGACCCGACATCGCCCATGAAGATCTTCGCCTTCGGGGCGTTCCACCAGAGGAAGCCGATGAGAGCGCCGACGAACGAGGCGCCGACGATCGTGAGGCCCATCGGGTCGCGGGTGTCGTAGCAGGCGGCCGTGTAGTCGGCGACGAGAGCGGTGGAGTGGCAGCGCTGCTGGAGCTGCCAGAACGTCACGAGGCTGTAGGCCGAGATCGTGAAGATGCCGGCGCCGGTCGCGAGACCGTCGAGCCCGTCGGTGAGGTTCGACGCGTTGGACCACGCGACCGACATGAACGAGATCCAGGCGAGGTAGAGAATCCAGCCCGCGATCGCGCCGAGCGCCATGAAGGAGAGTGTGGGGATGTCGCGGAAGAAGGAGATGTACGGCGACCCGGGGGTCTCGCCGTAGGCGTTCGGGAAGTTGAGCGCCATGATGCCGAAAGGCACAGCCACCGCCACCTGACCGACGATCTTCCGCCACCCCGACAAGCCGAGACTCCGCTGCTGACGGACCTTCATGTAGTCGTCGATGAACCCGACGACACCGAAGCCCACCAGCATCCAGAGCACGAGAAGACCCGAGACCGTGGGCGCGGTGCCGCCGGTCAGCGTCCCGGCGAAGTAGCCGACGATCGTGCCGAGGATGAAGACGATCCCGCCCATGGTGGGCGTGCCGCGCTTGGCGTGATGACTCGGGTTGTGCGCGTCTTCCGGCGTGCGGATGACCTGACCCCAGCCGATCTTCTGGAACAGACGGATGAACAGGGGGGTCAGCAGCAGGGTGAACGACAACGAGATCGTCGAAGCTACAAGCAGTGATCTCACGAGAACGATTCTCCCAGACGATCGCCGAGGAACCGGAGCCCGGCGGAGTTGGACGACTTCACCAGGACGCGGTCGCCGTCTCTGAGCTCTGTCTGAAGGTAGGTGAAGGCCTCGTCGGCGGTCTCGAAGAAGACGGCCTCGCCGTCCCACGACCCTTCGCTGATCGCGGCGAGGTAAAGGCGTCGGGCGGCGGTGCCGACGACCACGATGCGCTCGTACCGGAGGCGAACGGCCTGGAGCCCGATCCGGTCGTGCTCCTCACCGGCCTGCTCACCGAGCTCGCTCATAGCGCCGAGCACAGCGACTTTGCGCTGGCCGGGCGTCGTGATCTGGGCCACGGTCCGAAGGGCGGCCGCCATCGAGTCGGGACTCGCGTTGTAGGCGTCGTTGATGATGCGGACGCGGTCGGAGCCGAGCGGCTGCATTCGCCAGCGTTCGGCGATCTCGACCGTCTCGAGGCGCGCGACGGCGTCTGCGGGGTCGACACCGAGCACTTCGGCGATCGCGACCGCCGCGAGGGCGTTCATCACGTGGTGCTCACCCAGCACCTGGAGCCGCAGCGGCATCCGGCGCTCCCCGATCACGACGGTGGACACGGTGCCGGATGCCGTCACCTCGACGTCCTCGGCGCGGACGTCGGCCTGCGCGGAACGACCGAACCAGCGGACCGCGACGCCGCGCGCCGCAGCGGCATCCGCCATCGCCGAGACGCGCGGATCATCGGCGTTGAGCACGGCGACGCCACCGGCGCGCGTCGCTTCGACGAGCTCCTGCTTGGCCTTCTGCGTCGCCTCGACTCCGCCGAAGCCACCCGCGTGGGCGAGACCGACCATGAGCACAGCCCCGACGTCGGGCTCGATGAGACCGGCGAGCTCGGCGATGCGGCCGGGACGTGACGCGCCCAGCTCGCTCACGAGGAAGCGGGTCTCCTCGGTCACCCGGAGCATCGTGACCGGCGCGCCCACCTCGTTGTTGAACGAGGCTCGAGGAGCGACCGTCTCGCCCTCCTCCTGAAGAACGCGGGCGAGCAGATTCTTGGTCGTGGTCTTGCCGTTGGAGCCGGTGATGCCGACGACGCGGAGTCGTCCGCCTTCCCGGACCCGGGCGACCACGACTCGGGCCAGCGACGCGAGCGCGGCGACGACATCGGAGACGACGACCTGCGACACGGCTGCCGGCACGATGCGTTCGACGACGGCGAGCCGGGCGCCCCCCTCGACGGCTGCGCCGACGAACAGGTGCCCATCGGTCACGTCACCGGGCTTGGCGACGAAGACCGATCCGGGCGTCATCTCACGGGAGTCGGTGTCGACAACACCGTCCACGACCGTGTCGACGGTGTCGGAGTCGTGGAGGTGGAGGGTGCCGCCGATGGCATGGGTCACCTCGGCAAGCGTCATCCGGATCATTCGGGTGTTCTCCTCGTGCGCTCGGTCGGGTCAGCCGTTGACGGGCAGGAGCGGGGTCTCCGATCCGGACGGCGTGACACGGTAGTGCGTGAGCACCTGCGTCATCGCCTTCGTGAACACCGAGCGGTTGGCCGAGGACATGCGCTGCTTCTTGGGCTCGTCGAAGACCGTCAGGACAACATACTGCGGATCATCCGCCGGGGCGTAGCCGACGAGGGACGTGAAGTAGAGGTTCGGCTTGTACCCGCCCTTGCCGTCCGACACCTGCGCGGTGCCGGTCTTGCCGGCCATGCGGTAGCCCGGGATCGCGATGTCCTCCGCGAGAGTCCCCTGGGCGAAGACGTTCTCGAGCATTTGCGACACCTCGTCGGCGGTCTTCTTCTCGATGACGCGTTCGGGCTCGGGGAGATCGGGCGTGATCACGGTGCCGTCGGCCTTGGTGCAGGACTCCACGAGCGTCGCGGGCATCTTCACGCCGTCGTTCGCAAAGGTCTGGTAGACGTTCGCGACCTGTGCGGCCGTGACGGTGAACGCCTGACCGAACGTCGTCGTGTACAGCGTCTGGCTGTCCCACTGGTCGGCGGGGTGCAGCGTGGTGGCGGGCTCGCCCGGCCAGGCGAGACCGGAGGGCTGGCCGACCCCGAACTTCTCCAGGTAGTCGTGGCGCACCTGCGGATCGACCATCTCGCCGAACTGCGACATCGCGACGTTGGAAGAGGTGACGAGCCCTCCCGTGAGGGTCAGGTTCTCGGTCGCGTGGTTCTCGGAATCGTTGACGACGGCGCCGTTCGGGAAGACCATGCGGTCCGGCACAGTCACGGTGGTGCCGGGCGTGACGCCGGCCTGCTCGATCGCGGTGGCCGCGGTGACGGGCTTGAACGTGGAGCCGGGCTCGTAGGAGTACCGGAGCAGACGAGAGCCGCGATCCTCGGGCTCGCTGGCGCCCGGATCGTTGGGGTCCACCGTCGGGGTCTCCGCCATCGCGCGGATCTTGCCGGTCGCGGTCTCCATCACGATGATGCCGCCCCAGTCCGCCTTGTACCGGTCGGTCTCTTCGGCGATGAGCTGCTGCATGTACCACTGCAGATCGGCGTCGATCGTGAGTTTCAGGGTGCCGCCGTTGACGGCGGGCTCCTCGATGGCGGTGCCGGGGATGATGACGCCGTCGGCGCCGCGCTGGTAGCTGATGCTGCCGGCTGCACCGGACAGGCACGAGTTCTGGACCTCTTCGAACCCCTCGAGAGGCTTTCCGTCGCTCCCCACGAAGCCGAGCAGGTTTCCCGCGACGGCGCCGTTCGGGTAGGCCCGCGACGGGTGGTCCTCGAACTGCACGAACGGATACGCGAGGTCGGCGAGGGCCCGGAACTGCGCGGTGGAGAGGTATCGCCCCAGGTACTCGAACTGATCCTTGGGATCGAGCGCATTCGCATCGGAGACGATGGCCCGGACCTCATCGACGTCCCTGTCGAGGATCTTCGCGATCGGAGGGGCCAGCTCGTCCCACGTCATCCGGACGACCTTCTTCTGCGCGTCGAGGATGATCTTGCCTTCCTCGTCGCGAGCCGGCAGGCCCTTGACCGCGAGCGACGGGTCGATCGCGGCGTCGTAGAGGATGGTGCTCGTCGCGAGCGGGGTGCCCTCGGCATCCACGATGTCGCCACGGACGGCAGAGAGCTCCGTGGTCTTCGACATGCCCTTGCTGCGGGCGTCGCTGACATGCTGGTCGGCATTGACGACCTGGATGTCGACGAGCCGGATGACGAAGGCGGTGAGGACGACGAGGACGACGGCGAGAGCGACCACCGTTCGACGTCGCGGGCTTCGGGTTGCGCGTGTCGTCATGTCTTTCAGTGTGTGGTCGGGGTGGGAAGTCCGTCGGTGATCGCCGGGGGTGTCGGCGTATCCAGCAGGAGCTTCTCATCGACGGACACGCTCGATTCGAGGCTGGCCTCGGGGTCCGTGACCAGCGGCACACCGCTGACGAGCGCGTTGTCGACGGCGGCGCGCGACAGGGCCTGGACGCTCGAGCGATCCGGCGCGCCCTTGCCCTCGCCGAGGGTGGAGCCGTCGCTGAGCTTCAGGTAGTTGGGGTCTCCCCCGGCGACGAGGCCGAGGGCCGAGGCGTTCGCGGCGAGGAACTGCGGCGAGCTGAGGCCGTCGACCTGTTCCTGGAGGATCTGCTTGTCCCACGTCGCCTGCCGTTGCTGCGAGGTCAGGGTCTGGACCTCGTAGGCACCCTGCGTCGTCGCGATCGACAGCGCCATCTGAGCGGCGCCGATCGACAGCGCACCGGCCAGCGCGATCACGCCGAAGATGAGCTTGGGACGGCGGCGGGGAAGACCCGCCGGCACAGCCCGCAGCCGGCGGTCGCGTCCCTGTCCGGGTCGCTCGGCAGGCTGTGCAGCGATCAGCATGTCCAGGGCTGGAGCGCTCATGTCGCCTCCCTCACACGTTCGGCCGCACGCAGACGCACCGAGGCGGCGCGGGGGTTGCGGAGTTTCTCTTCATCGGACGCCACTTCGGCACCCCTCACGAGGAGTCGGAATTTGGCGGCGTGCTCGACCGGTTCGATCGGGAGCCCTGCCGGAGCCGTCGACGACGTGGCGTCGGCGAGAACACGCTTGACCAGTCGGTCTTCGAGCGACTGGTACGACATCACGACGATCCGACCGCCGACGGGCAGGACGGCGAGGGCCTCGGGGAGAGCCGTCTCGAGCACGGCGAGTTCGCGGTTGACCTCGATGCGGAGAGCCTGGAAGACACGCTTCGCAGGGTGACCGCTGCGCTCGCGCTGCACCGCCATGGGCGTTGCGGCGATGAGCACCTCGACGAGCTGAGCCGACCGCAGGAGCGGCTTCTGCTGCCTGGCCGCGATGATCGCGCGAGCGTAGCGTCCGGCGAGCTTCTCCTCGCCGTACCGCTCGAAGATGCGGCGCAGATCGCCCTCGCCGTAGGTGGCGACGATCTCGGCAGCGGTGACCTCGGCGGTCTGATCCATGCGCATGTCGAGGGGCGCGTCCTGCGAGTAGGCGAACCCTCGCTCGGCCTCGTCGAGCTGGAAGGACGAGACCCCCAGATCGAACAGGATGCCGTCGACCTTCCGGCGACCGGTCGACCTGATGGCGTCGCCGATCCCGTCGTAGACGGTGTGCACGAGGGACACACGGTCGCCGAAGCGCGCAAGTCGCTCCCCCGCGATACGGAGGGCGTCGGTGTCGCGGTCGAGTCCGATGAGCGAGACATTCGGAAAGCGCTCGAGGAGCGCCTCGGAGTGACCGCCCATGCCCTCGGTCGCATCGACGACGACGGCGTCGTCGCGCTGGAGCGCGGGAGCGAGCAGCTCGACGCAGCGGTCGAGCAGGACGGGGGTGTGGATGTCGTCGAGAGCCATGATGAACGGGGATCCGTTCCCTCGACCCTGATCCCCATCCGCTTCGACCTGGCGCCGGGGAAGTGCGTCAGGGCGAGCGGCTGGGAGTCACAGTCGAGGGTCAGAAGAGTCCCGGAATCACCTCCTGCTCCATGTCGGAGTAGACGTCCTCGTTACTGTCCGAGTAGGCGTTCCACGCCTCCGCGTTCCAGATCTCGGCGTGCGCGCCGACGCCCGTGACGATGAGTTCGCGACCGAGATCGGCGTAGGTGCGGAGGTGGGGAGGGATCGTGATCCGGCTCTGGGAATCGGGCTTCTCCGCGCTCGCTCCGGAGAGGAACATGCGCTGGAAGTCGCGGGCCTGCTTGTTCGTCAGCGGGGCTTCGCGGATCCGCTCGTAGACGCGCTCGAACTCGGCGGAGCTGAAGACGTAGAGGCACCGCTCCTGACCTCGGGTGATGACGACGCCGGAGCCGAGATCGTCCCGGAACTTCGCCGGGAGGATGACGCGACCTTTGTCGTCGAGTTTGGGGGTGTGCGTGCCCAGCAACATGTCTGGTCGCCCCCCTTCGTTCGGCCCACTCAGGTGAGCGCCACTTTACTCCACTTCCCTCCACTTTACGAGCACAAGCTGGGCGAACGCCGCCCGCGTCCTCCCCCCGCCGTCGCGCCCGCGAGAACGCGAAGACGGCCGTCGACGAATCGACCGCGGAAAAGCAGGCCGTTAACGCAAAAAAGCACCGACCCGGAGGTCGGTGCTCATCTGGTGGAGGGCGGTGGAGGAAAATCCTCAGCGATCGTCGTTGCGCTTGTCCCACCGGTCGTTGATGCGATCCATGAACGAAGACGATGAACGGGCGGGAGCCGGCTTCCGGCTTCCGGTGGACTCCGTCCGAGCGGTCGCGGCCGATCCGCGGGTCGGAGTGAACGCGAGCACGACTCCACCGACCATGATCACGAAGGCCACGACGCCGATGACGATCAACGACGACGCGACGCCGACGACGAGACCAGCGATGCCCAGCAGGACGATGATCGAGCCGTAGACGATGTTCCGGTAGCTGAGGGTGTTGGCTCCGCGGTCGGCGCTCACCACATCGGCGTCGTTGCGCATGAGATGGCGTTCCATCTCGTCCAGCAGACGCTGCTCCTGCTCTGACAGCGGCATGCATCCCCCTCGGTTCGGTCTCTCAAGTGTACGCGTCCGCGTGATCACTAGGCTAGGCCCGTGTCCTCCCTTGATTCTCCGATCGCGACCGTTTCCCAGCGAGTCGAGAGGTTCCTGGAGGAGCAGCGAACCCTCGTCGCCGACCTCGGTGCGGAGGCGTCCGCCCTCGTCGAATCGGGAGGTGTCGCCGTCACGGGCGGCAAGCGCCTTCGTGCCCGGTTCCTTCTCGCAGGATGGCGCGCCACCGCGACCGCGGACGGCAAAGTCCCTGCCGAGCTGCCCCCCGCCGCCGTCGCCGCGGCCGCCGCCCTCGAGATCTTCCACGCCGCGGCTCTCGTACACGACGACATCATCGACAACTCCGACACCCGGCGTGGACAGCCCGCGGCGCACCGCGCATGGGAAGGCCGGCACCGCGCGGCATCCTGGGCAGGCGACGCCTCGTCGTTCGGCCGTTCCGCCGCCGTCCTACTCGGAGACCTACTCGTCGCGTGGAGTGACGACCTGCTCGAGGAAGGCCTCGAAGCGGGCATCGAGCCCAGGATCGCCGCGGCGGCTCGACGGGAGTATGCCCGCATGCGTCGCGAGGTGACGATCGGGCAGTTCCTCGACGTCGCCGAGGAATCGGCGCACGTCGCCGTACCCGACGACGCTCATGCCGAGAGAGCCCTTCGGATCGCCTCGCTGAAGTCCGCGCGATACAGCGTGCAGCACCCCCTCCTGCTCGGTGCGACCCTCGCAGACGCCTCCGCTCAGCAATACGGCTCGCTGAGCGATTTCGGGCACCCGATCGGACTCGCCTTCCAACTCAGGGACGACGTCCTCGGCGTCTTCGGCGACAGTGCGGAAACCGGCAAGCCGGTCGGAGACGACCTCCGAGAGGGCAAACGCACTCTTCTGATCGCCTACACCCGCGAACGGCTCGCGACCGGCGCACGCCGCGTGTTCGACGAGCTGATCGGCGACTCCGAGCTCACCGCAGACCAGGTCGCATCGCTCCAGCAGACGATCACCGACACCGGCGCCCTGCTGCGGGTGGAGGAGCACATTTCCACCTGGGCGGCCGAGGCCGATCGGGCGCTCCGCGGCGCACCCCTCGGCAACGCCGCCGTCGGCGACCTCCGCGACCTCGCACGGGCGGCCACGGTTCGACGCGCCTGAGCGGCGCTGCCGGATCGCGCCGTTCCCGTCAGGCGAGAGTCTGCGCGACGCGACGGACTTCCGCCTTGCGTCCCGCACGAAGGGCTTCGATGGGGGCGACGCCGATCTGGTCCTCGTAAGCCAGTAGCCAGTCGATCACCTCGTCGTCCGAGAATCCGGCATCCTTCAGCACGATCGCCGTGCCGCGGAGGGAGGGGATCGGAGCCTCGTCGATGAAGAAGACGGAGGGCACGCGCGGCGAACCGAGTCGACGGGAGGCGACCAACTGATGCTCGTCGAGCATGCGGCGCACTCGTCCGAGCGGCTCGCCTGTCAGCTCGACGATCTCGGGAAGGCTCAGCCAGTCGGTGGGGAAGGGCGTGTCTGTGGTCACGTACCTACTATTCCACCCCGCGTTTCGGTCTGCGTCAGCCGCTCGTTCCGAATATCCCGACACCTCACGGGCCTCTCCTGTCACACCCTTCACAGGAGTCGACATCAGTTGACACCGGTATTCATCCGTGACAGCGTGTGGCGGGAATGCCGACTGGGGTCGGATGCTTCTGGGGATCACACGAAGGAACACCTGTGCGACGAAACGACGCGACCCCTGCCCTGACGGGCGCCCTGACCGCGCCCGTGATCATCGGGTCCATCGCCCTCTCCCTGGCCTCCCCCGTCACCCCTGCCGTCGCCTCGGAACGCTCCGACTCCTCCCCTGTCAGGGCAGACGCTCCCGAGCGGACGGAGACTCCTCCCGAAGAGGTCGTCGTCGGCATCCCCGCCGCCTCGTCGCACATCCGCACCTACACGGTTGCCTACGGCGACACGATCAGCGCGATCGCCGCGCGCCATGGACTTCGGACAGCCGACGTGCTCGTCTGGAACGACCTCTCGTGGCGCTCCGTGATCCACCCGGGCGATGTGCTCCGCCTCGGCAGCACCCCGTCACAGCCCGCCGCGGCGAAGAAGGCCGAACGGCCTCGTGCGGCGGCGTACACCGTCCGCGCGGGCGACACCCTCTGGTCGATCGCCGCTCGCCACGACATCACCGTTGCGGACCTCGCGGCGGCGAACGACCTCGGCGCTTCCACGGTCATCCACCCGGGGCAGAAGCTGTCGGTCACCGGCGCTCTTCGCGCCGAGCGGTCGGCAGTGCAGACACCCTCCCCTGCGCCGTCGCCCGCCGCGGGCGCGACGACGCACACCGTGAGCGCCGGAGACACGCTGTGGGCCATCGCCGCCCGCCACGACGTCGGCGTGACCCGGCTGCTGGCCGCGAACGGCCTCGACGCGTCGTCCATCATCTATCCCGGTCAGATCCTGCGGGTCCCCGGTGCTGCGGCGGCTCCCGCTGCGGCGGCCGCCGGCCGCGAGGTGGCACCCGCGGACGTCGTGCTCGACGCCGAGCAGATCGCCAATGCCCGGACGATCATCGACGTGGGGCGCAGCCGCGGGGTCTCCGACAAGGGGATCGCGGTCGCACTGTCGACGGCGATGGTCGAATCGTGGATCCGCAACCTCGACTGGGGCGATCGCGACTCGCTCGGACTGTTCCAGCAGCGCCCGAGCACCGGCTGGGGAACGCCGGACCAGGTCCGCGATCCGCGGCGCGCGGCCGCGGCGTTCTTCGGCGGCGCGAGCGACCCTAACGGCACCGACACCCGAGGACTCCTCGACATCTCCGGATGGGAGTCGATGGCCTTCGCTGATGCCGCGCAGGCCGTGCAGATCTCCGCCCACCCCGATCGCTACGGCCTGTGGGAGACGCACGCCTACCGGTGGCTAGAACAGTACGGGTGAGGCGCGATTGCCCCCCTCGAGCGGTGAGCCGCTCCGGAGTCTCACGGCGTCGGCTCCGTAGACTCTGATCGTGAGCACGAGCCAGCAGACCGACCCGCTGATCGGCCGTCTGGTCGACAGCCGGTACCGGGTGCGCGCCCGCATCGCTCGGGGCGGCATGGCCACGGTGTACGTGGCCACCGACCTCCGCCTGGAGCGCCGTGTGGCGCTCAAGGTGATGCACGGCCACCTCTCCGACGACACCGTCTTCCAGAACCGTTTCATCCAGGAGGCCCGCTCGGCCGCTCGGCTCGCGGACCCGCACGTGGTCAACGTCTTCGATCAGGGTCAGGACGGCGACATGGCCTACCTGGTCATGGAGTACCTGCCGGGTATCACCCTTCGCGAACTCGTCCGCGAGCAGCGTCGGCTCACCCTGCCGCAGACGGTCACGGTCATGGACGCCGTCCTGTCCGGCCTGGCCGCCGCGCACCGGGCCGGGATCGTCCACCGCGATGTGAAGCCCGAGAACGTCCTGCTCGCCGAGGACGGCCGAATCAAGATCGGCGACTTCGGACTCGCGCGGGCGACCAGCGCCAACACCGCCACCGGTCAGATGCTCCTCGGGACGATCGCCTACCTCGCGCCCGAGCTCGTCACCCGCGGAACGGCGGATGCGCGCAGCGACATCTACGCACTCGGCATCATGCTCTACGAGATGCTGACCGGCGAACAGCCCTACAAGGGCGAGCAGCCCATGCAGATCGCCTATCAGCACGCCACGCACTCCGTGCCCCGTCCGAGTGTGAAGAACCCTGGCGTCCCCGAGCAGCTCGATGAACTGGTCCTCTGGGCCACTGAGCGCGACCCCGACGACCGTCCCACCGATGCACGCGAGATGCTGGATCGGTTCCGCGAGATCGAGAAAGAACTCGGCGTCTTCCCGCAGGTCGTGCGATCGACCCCTGCGGGCCCGTCGGTCGTCGTCGACGATGTCCTCGACTCCGACGAGATGACGCGGGTCATGCCGGGGACGTTTACCGCTCCGAGCGTCACCACCGAGGTCGACAACACGACCCGCCTGCGCGCCAGATCGCGCCGCAACGCGACGAAGGGCGTCTGGCTTCTGACACTGGTCCTCCTCCTGACCGCAGGAGCCGCGGGCGCGGGCTGGTGGTTCGGCAGCGGACCCGGATCGCTCACGCCGGTGCCGGATGTGTCGGGAATGACCTTCGACGAGGCCGAGAGCCGGCTCGCAGAGAACGCGCTCATCGCCGTCGAGGCGAAGGTCAACAGTCTCGACGTCCCCGAGGGCGAGGCGCTCGGCACGACGCCTGGTGAAGGCGAACGGCTCGACCGGGACTCGCGCGTCACGGTCGAGATCTCCGCCGGGCCCGCGAGCACCGACCTGCCGACACTGCAGGACCGCCCCGTCGCCGAGGTCGAACGGATTCTGGGCGAAGCCAACATCGACGTCGCGCAGCGGAACACGTTCTTCACGAGCTATGACGCCGACCATGTCGTGCGCGTCTTCGTCTCGGCGCCGGGGTCGGAGGCGGAGCCCACCGAGTGCACCGAAGGGTGCACTGTTCTCGAGGGCACCGAGGCGGAGCTTCGCGTCTCGCTCGGTCCCCTCCCCGACGTCACCGATCGGACGCTCGAGGACGCCACGCGCACCCTCGAGGATGCAGACCTCACCGTCGCCTCGACCGAGGAGTTCTCCGACTCCGTCGACGCGGGCGTGGTCATCGCCATCGGCGACCGTCCCGGTGGCGGCTCGTGGCGTCCGGGAGACGAAGTCGGGCTCGTCGTCTCCAAGGGACCGCAGCTCTTCCCGATCCCCGACATCGCCGGGCTGACGCTGTCGGATGCCGCACAGCGGCTCCGTGACGCCGGTTTCACGCCTGCGTATCAGGGCTTCTGGAACGCCGTGCCGAACGCGCTCACCGAGGTGCAGTCGTCCGACCCGGGCGCGGGAGAGAACCGTGCGCGCGGCACCGAGGTGTCCCTGACCCTCCGCCTGACCGGCTGACCCGAGTCACTGCGATGACCGGCTGACCCGAGTCACTGCGTGACCGGCTGACCCGATTCTGCCGGCGCGGCCTCCCCTGTGCCGCGCGGCGACACAGGGGAGCGTCGGGGTCGACCGGCGCCGCCGACCGCCCCCGACGATCCGGATTCAGCGCTTCTCGAGCTCCTCGGCCACGAGGAAGGCGAGCTCGAGGCTCTGCATGTGGTTCAGGCGCGGGTCGCACAGCGACTCGTAGCGGGTCGCGAGCGAGGCCTCATCGATCATCTCGGAACCGCCGAGGCACTCGGTGACGTCGTCGCCGGTGAGCTCGACATGGATGCCGCCGGGGAAGGTCCCGACCGCGCGGTGTGCCTCGAAGAATCCGCGCACCTCGTCGACCACGTCGTCGAAACGACGGGTCTTGTAGCCGGTCGGAGTCGTGATGCCGTTTCCGTGCATCGGGTCGGTCACCCAGAGCGGCGTGGCACCCGAATCCTTCACCGCCTCGAGCAGGGGCGGCAGGGCGTCACGGATCTTCCCCGCACCCATGCGGGTGATGAAGGTCAGCCGACCGGGCTCGCGCTCGGGATCGAGTTTGTCGATGAGCGCGAGCGCGGTGTCGGGAGACGTGGTCGGGCCCAGCTTCACGCCGATCGGGTTGCGGATCTTCGAGAAGTAGTCCACATGGGCACCATCGAGCTCGCGTGTGCGCTCCCCGATCCACAGGAAATGCGCCGACGTGTTGTACGGCGTGTGCGTCCGCGAGTCGATGCGCGTCATGGGGTGCTCGTAATCCATGAGGAGGCCTTCGTGGCCCGTGTAGAACTCGACGCCGCGAAGCTCGTCGAAGTTGGCTCCCGCCGCCTCCATGAACTTGATGGCGCGGTCGATCTCGCCGGCGAGGCGCTCGTAGCGCTGGTTCGCGGGGTTCTTCGCGAAGCCCTGGTTCCAGCTGTGGACCTCGCGCAGGTCGGCGAAGCCCCCCTGCGTGAAGGCGCGGATCAGATTGAGCGTCGATGCCGCCGTGTGGTAGCCCTTCAGCAGACGGGCGGGATCGGGCGTCCGCGACGCCTCCGTGAAGTCGTAGCCGTTGACGATGTCGCCGCGGTACGCGGGCAGGGTGACATCGCCACGGGTCTCGGTGTCGCTTGAGCGGGGCTTGGCGAACTGCCCGGCCATGCGTCCCATCTTCACGACCGGCATGGATGCCCCGTACGTGAGGACGACCGCCATCTGCAGCACCGTCTTGATCCGGTTGCGGATCTGCTCGGCGGTGGCACCGGCGAACGTCTCGGCGCAGTCACCTCCCTGGAGGAGGAACGCCTTGCCGGATGCCGCGTGTGCGAGCCGCGCCCGGAGGTTGTCGACCTCGCCGGCGAAGACGAGGGGCGGAAGCGTGGCGATCTCGGCGGACACCGCGGCGACGGCATCCCGATCCGTCCACAGTGGCTGCTGCTTGATCGGGAGCGTGCGCCAGTGGTCGAGAGAGGTGGGCATCCCTCGATTCTAGTGGCGCTCGGGGTCGGGCCCGCGCGTGTGACGCCTCAGGACTGCGCGGCGGCCTGCCGGTGCTTGACGGTGGTCGCGTAGACGTCGTCGTACTGCTGCTCCCCCATGCGCTGAAGGGCGACCATGATCTCGTCGGTCACCGAGCGCAGCACGAAACGGTCGGACTCCATGCCGTGGAAGCGGCTGAAGTCGAGCGGCTCCCCGATGACCATGCCCACGCGTCCGACGCGAGGGATCGAACGCCCGATGGGCATGACCTCGTCGGTGCCGATCATGACCACGGGGATCACCGGAACCTTGGCCTCGAGTGCCATGCGGGCAAGACCGGTGCGGCCGCGGTAGAGCTTGCCGTCGGGGCTCCGGGTGCCCTCGGGGTAGATGCCGAGCAGATCACCCCGGCCGAGGACTTGCAGCCCGGTGTTGAGCGATGCCTCCGACGCCTTGCCGCCCGTTCGGTCGATGGCGATCTGGCCGGTGCCCTTCATGAAGATGCGGGTGGCCCAGCCGCGCAGGCCTTTGCCGGTGAAGTAGTCGCTCTTCGCGAGGAACGACATCTGCCGATCGATCATCAGCGGCAAGAAGACGGAGTCGCTGACCGAGAGGTGGTTGCTGGCGAGGATCGCCGCACCGGAGGACGGAATGTTGTTGCGCCCCACGATCCAGGGCCGGAAGATCGCCTTCGCGACGGGCCCGATGATGAGGTACTTCAGGATCCAGTAGACCATCTCACACGCGCCCGCCCGCGAGGTCGGCGACGCCGATGAGTCCCGCGTCGTTGCCGAGCGTGGCGATGGCGAACGACGCGATGGGGCGCTCTCCGTATCCGGGGAGGGCGGTCGCGTAGGCCTCCCGGACCGGGTGGAGGAGTCGCTCGCCGAGATCTGCGACCCCGCCGCCGATGACGAACAGCTCGGGATCGAGCACCGCCTGGAATCCCCCGCACGCTTCGCCCAGGGCGGTGGCGACACGATGGACGGCTTCGAGCGCACCCGGATCGCCCGCGGCGATGAGTTCTGCCATGGCCGCCGCGGGAACGATGCCGTCCTCGGAGCGCGCGGCCGCAAGAGCGGCGCCGAGCTCGCCGGATGCCGCGATGTCGCCGGCCTCGCGCTGAAGCGCCCGACCGGAGGCGTACTGCTCGAGGCATCCGCGCTGGCCGCAGCCGCAGGGCCGCCCGCCGCGCTCGAACCGGATGTGTCCGAGTTCACCGGCGATGCCGTTTCCGCCGACCAGCAGTTCGCCACCGATGATCGCCGCGCCGCCCACTCCGGTGCCGAGGGTCAGCATCACCATGTCGCGCACGTCGCGACCGGCGCCGAATCGGAACTCGCCCCATCCAGCGGCGTTCGCATCGTTCTCGAGCGTCACCGGCCGGCCGATGCGGCCTTCGAGTTCGGTGCGCAGCGGCTCGTCGACCCAGTCGATGTTCGGAGCGTGGAGGATGACCGAGCGCGTGACGTCGATGAACCCCGCGGCCGCCACGCCGACGGCGTGGACCTCGTGCGATGCGACCAGGTCACGCACCATCTCGGCGACGGCGTCGGCCAGAGCGGGCGGCTCGGTCGGGGTGGGGACACGACGCCGCTCGAGGATCGTGCCGTCCTCATCCACGACGCCACCGGCGATCTTGGTTCCACCGATGTCGATGCCGACGTTGAGCACGCCACTCCCCTCCGGCCGCGCGTTCGCACGGCATCCGAGAGTCTAGTGCGGCCGCGCGTGCCCTTGCAGGCCATGGGATCGGAGGGCCCGTGCCATAGACTCGATCGCACCGACCCGACGCCACCCGGTACCAAAGGAGTTGCCATGAGCGCCGTCCTCTTCGACGTCCCCGCGATCGTTCCCGCAGACCCGACTGCGAACACGTCAGACCTGCTGATCGAGCGGGTGAAGGCGAGCCCGTCGCGCGCCCTGTTCTCGGTCCCCGACAACGGCGCGTGGCGTGACGTCACCGCGGCCGAATTCCACCGGGAGGTCGTCGCCCTCGCCAAGGGCCTCATCGCCTCGGGCATCGAGCCCGGTGACAAAGTCGCGTTCATCGCGCGCACCACCTACGACTGGACGCTGGTCGACTTCGCACTGTTCTTCGCGGGAGCCGTCATGGTCCCCGTCTACGAGACGAGTTCGGCGTCGCAGATCAGCTGGATCCTCTCCGACTCGGGCGCGATCGCGATCATCGCGGAGGCACAGCGCCACGCCGAGCGGATCGCCGAGATCAGGGACGACGTCCCTCTTCTCCGCGAGGTCTGGACGATGGAGTCCGGCGACCTGGACTCGTTGCGCACCCTCGGCGTCGCGGTCACCGACGCCGAGGTCGAGCGTCGGCGCACACTCGCGAACGCCGACGACATCGCCACGCTCATCTATACCTCCGGCTCGACCGGGCGGCCCAAGGGCTGCGTGCTCACGCACAGCAATTTCGTCGAACTCTCCCGCAACTCCGCGAAGGCGCTGCACGAGGTCGTCGAGGTGGAAGGGGCGTCCACGCTCCTGTTCCTTCCTGCCGCGCACGTCTTCGCGCGGTTCATCTCGCTGCTGAACGTGCACGCAGGAGTCAAGACGGGCCACGAGCCCGACACCACGAAGCTCCTTGCGAGTCTCGGCTCCTTCGGGCCCACCTACCTGCTGGCGGTCCCCCGCGTGTTCGAGAAGGTCTACAACTCCGCGGAGCAGAAAGCCGAGGCAGGAGGCAAAGGCAAGATCTTCCGCGCGGCGGCAGCCGTCGCGATCGAGCACTCCCGGCGTCTGCAGGACGGCGAGAAGATCCCGCTCGCCATGAAGGTGAAGTTCGCGCTCTTCGACCGACTCGTCTACAGCAAGCTCCGGACGGCCATGGGCGGCCGGGTGACGTTCGCGGTCTCCGGATCCGCGCCGCTCGGGCCGCGCCTGGGCCACTTCTTCCACAGCCTCGGCGTGCACATCCTCGAGGGCTACGGGCTCACCGAGACCACCGCCCCCGCGACGGTGAACCTCGCGACGAAGTCCAAGATCGGCACGGTCGGCCCGGCGCTCCCGGGCGTCGGCGTCCGGCTCGCCGACGACGGCGAGATCGAGGTCCGCGGGGTCAACGTCTTCAAGGAGTACTGGCGCAACCCCGAAGCGACCGCAGCCGCATTCGACGACGGCTGGTTCCGCACCGGAGACATCGGTTCGTTCGACGCCGAGGGATACCTCACCATCACCGGGCGCAAGAAGGAGATCATCGTGACCGCGGGCGGGAAGAACGTCGCCCCCGCCGCACTCGAGGACCCGATCCGCGCGAACCCGATCGTCGGCCAGGTGCTCGTCGTGGGCGACCAGAAGCCCTTCATCGCGGCGCTGATCACGCTCGACAAAGAGATGCTCCCGACCTGGCTCGGGAACAACGGTCTGCCGGCAGACCTCCCCATGTCCGACGCCATCGCGAATCCCAAGGTCCTCGCCGAGGTGCAGAGCGCAGTCGACCGCGCGAACAAGAACGTCTCGCGGGCGGAATCCGTCCGGAAGTTCGTGCTGCTCGACACCGAATGGACCGAAGCGTCGGGCCACCTCACCCCGAAGATGAGCATCAAGCGAAACGTCATCCTCGAGGACTTCGCCGCAGACATCGACGAGCTCTACACGGCTCCCGTGACGACGACGAACATCTCGCTCGGCCAGTGACACCCTCCGCATGAAGAAAGGCCCGGTGCGAACCGGGCCTTTCTTCATGCGACCGTCAGAACCAGTCGGACTCGCGCACTTCGCGCATCGCCACGCGACGCACGTCCGCGGGCAGCCGCTGCAGATAAAGCATCCCGTCGAGGTGGTCGCACTCGTGCTGGAGTGCCTGGGCCATGAGACCCTCCCCCTCCAGGACCACCTCTTCGCCGTCCAGATCGATGCCGGTGACACGCGCCCACGGATGCCGTATCGCGTCGTGCCAGAGACCCGGCACCGACAGGCATCCCTCCCCCATGGGAACGGGGTCGCCCGCCACCTCGAGCACAGGGTTGAGGACGTAGCCGATCTCACCGTCGACGTTGTAGCTGAACGCGCGTGCGGCGACTCCGATCTGCGGAGCGGCGACTCCGGCGCGGCCGGGCAGAGCGACCGAGTCGAGAAGGTCCTGCACGAGCCCTCGAACGCCGTCGTCGATCTCGGTCACGGGATCGCACACGGCACGGAGAACCGGGTCTCCGAAGATCCGGATAGGACGCGCCGTCATCTCACTGACCTCCTGCGGGGGTGCGGAGCCCCTCGACCACGAGCGCGGCCAGCTCACGGGCGGCGTGGCGCGTCGCGGGATCGAGGTGCCGGAACGAAACGGCGCCGCCGGTCGCGATGTGGGCGTCGTAGGGCAGGCTGACGACGGCGCGGACACGAGACCGGAAGTGGGCTTCGAGCTCGCTCGGCTTGACCAGGCTCGCCCCCGGCCTCGAGGTGTTGAGCACGACCACGGCGCTCCGCACCTGGTCGGCGAACCCGTTCATCTCGAGCCACGTGAGTGTCTCGGACGCGAGACGCGCCTCATCGACGCTCCGCCCCGCGACGACGATGAGTTGATCGGAGAGCTCCAGCGTCGCGTCCATGACGGAATGGACGATCCCCGTTCCCGTGTCGGTGAGCACGATCGAGTAGTAGTGCGCCGCCACGGAGGCGACATCGAGATAGTCGCGGTCGCTGAACGCTTCGGAGAGGTGAGGGTCGGCATCCGAGGCGAGGATGTCGAGCCGGGTCTCGTCGCGCGACACGATGGCCGAGAGATCGTTGAACCCGGTGATGTCCTCGCGGTTCCGGACGAGGTCGCGGACCGTCTTGCCGCTCGCGCGACCGATCCGCTCCGCCAGGGTGCCGCGATCGGGGTTGGCGTCGATCGCGATGACGCGGTCCTCGCGGGCGTCGGCCAGGGCCATACCGAGGAGCGTGGTGACGCTCGTCTTGCCGACCCCACCCTTGCGCGAGAGCACCGGGACGAACTTCGCGCCTCCGGTGAGCGGTGCGGCGATCCGATGATCGAGCTCACGGGCCGCGCGCGCCCGGGGGCTGTCGCCGAGGTTCACGCGGCGCGCCGTCGCCCGGTAGATGAAGCGCTGCCAGGCGCCCTCCGGCTCGGGGTCGGCAACGCGCGAGCGGTCGACGAGGCGGTCGGTCGTCAGCAGATCCGCGCTCTCACGATCGGCGCCGAGCTGAGTGAGACGCCGCGACTGGAGAGGGTCCTCCTCGCCGCGTCCCGGCCGGACCCGCTCGAGGGTGCGCTTGTCGATGGCACCGGTGTGGTGGAGGGCGCGGCGCGTCGTGCCCGTCAGGGCGACGCCTGTGGTCACGGCATCCGGCATCGGCTGCGGCGTCGACGACTCGAGCGAGGCGTGGTCCAGGGCGACGGCCTCATCGGCGGCGGGCTCGTCGTGCGCGTCGACGACGTCGGCGTCGACGACCCCCTCGTCTCCGGCGGACTCGGCCGCGTGGGGGGCGACGCCCTCGCGCTCCTCGACGTCCTCGTGCTCCTGGGCGCGCTCCGCGTGGTCCGACGATTTCGTGGCGTCGACGACGTCGTCCTCGACGAAGTCGTCGTCATCGCCGTCGTGGAGCGGCGGCAGAGCCACCTCGATCTGAGCGGTCGACCCCGGGATGATCCCGATGCCGGTGGTCTCGAGGTTGTCCGTGCTCGCGAGCACGCCGTTGTCGACGTCATCCGACGTCTCGTTCTCGCGGTCACGCATACGGGCGATCACTCCTGGTGTGTCTGGGGCGGAAACGCCCGACTGACCAGGTTACTCGGCGGGGCGGATCACCAGCAAAAGATCGCCTGCCTCGACCTGCACGGGACTCGGCACGACGAGACGTTCCACGGTGCCGTCGACGGGAGCGGTGATGGCCGCTTCCATCTTCATGGCCTCGATGGAGGCGACCGGCTGACCGGCCTGGACCTTCGCGCCCTCCTCCGCCTTCAGCGTCACGACGCCCGAGAACGGTGCTGCGACCTGACCGGGCTTCGACGTGTCGGCCTTCTCGGCTTCGCGCGCCTCGACCGTGACCTTCTGGTCGCGGACCGCGACGGGACGCAGCTGGCCGTTCAGGGTCGCCATGACCGTGCGCATGCCTTTGTCGTCGACCTCGCCGATGGCCTCGAGGCCCACGTACAGCTGGACGCCGCGTTCGATCTCGACCACGTGCTCCTGGCCGGGGACGAGCCCGTAGAGATAGTCGATCGTGTCCAGGACGCTCAGATCCCCGTAGGTGTCGCGGACCTCGTGGAAAGCCTTCGTGGGCGCCGGGAAGAGCAGCCGGTTGAGCTTCTCGCGTCGGGTGGCCGAATCGCCCGCCAACGCCTCGGCGTCGTCGTCCGAGATCTCGGTCTCCCCGAGTCTCACCGTTCGCCCGGCCAGGACCTTCGTGCGGAACGGCTCGGGCCATCCGCCCGGCAGGTCGCCGAGCTCGCCCGCCATGAATCCGACGACCGAATCGGGGACGT
This sequence comes from Microbacterium sp. Ld4, assembly GCF_045066555.1. Lineage (NCBI taxonomy): Bacteria > Bacillati > Actinomycetota > Actinomycetes > Micrococcales > Microbacteriaceae > Microbacterium > Microbacterium sp. Ld4. Next base: position 341,639 of record NZ_JBISHE010000009.1, read on the forward strand.
CGTACTTCTCCGGATGAGCCTCGAAGTCGGCCGGGTCGGCCTTGACCGCAGCCAGGTGGAGGGCGAGGTCACCGACCACCTTCGACGACGGAGTGACCTTCGGCACGCGCCCGAGGATCTTGTTCGAGGCGGCGTACATGTCCTCGATGAGTTCGAAGTCCTCGGCCAGCCCGAGCGCGATCGCCTGCTGGCGCAGGTTGGAGAGCTGCCCGCCCGGGATCTCGTGGTGGTACACGCGTCCGGTGGGGCCGGGAAGACCCGACTCGAACGGCGCGTAGAGGTTGCGTACCGCTTCCCAGTACGGCTCGAGGTCCGAGACCGACGGCAGGTCGAGACCGGTGTCGCGGTCGGTGTCGGCGAGGGCGGCGACCAGCGCAGAGAGCGAGGGCTGGCTCGTCGTGCCCGACATCGGCGCGGCGGCGGCGTCGACGGCGTCCGCGCCCGCGGCGCTGGCGGCGAGCAGCGTCGCGAGCTGACCGCCTGCCGTGTCGTGCGTGTGGACGTGCACCGGAAGGTCGAAACGCTCACGGAGGGCCGTCACGAGGCGCGCAGCGGCCGCGGGGCGCAGCAGTCCGGCCATGTCCTTGATCGCCAGGATGTGGGCGCCCGCATCGACGACCTGTTCGGCGAGGCGGAGGTAGTAGTCGAGCGTGTAGAGGTCCTCACCCGGGTCGAGGAGGTTGCCGGTGTAGCAGATGGCGGCCTCGGCGACGGCGCTGTCGGTCGCGAGGACCGCCTCGATGGCCGGACGCATCTGCGCCACGTCGTTGAGAGCGTCGAAGATCCGGAAGATGTCGACACCGGATGCCGCTGCCTCGGCGACGAACGCATCGGTGACTTTCGTCGGGTACGGCGTGTACCCGACCGTGTTCCGTCCACGGAGGAGCATCTGGATGGCGACGTTGGGCAAAGCGTCTCGGAGCGCGTCGAGCCGCTCCCACGGGTCCTCGCCGAGGAAGCGCAGCGCGACGTCGTAGGTGGCGCCGCCCCATGCCTCCACGGAGAGGAGCTCGGGAGTCAGCCGAGACACGTACGGGGCGACGCGGACGAGGTCGCGGGTGCGCACGCGGGTGGCGAGAAGGGACTGATGCGCGTCTCTGAACGTCGTCTCCGTCACCGCGAGGGCCGTCTGAGCGCGGAGTGCCTCGGCGAAACGCTGGGGCCCGAGTTCGAGGAGACGCTGACGGGATCCGGGGCGGGGCTCGCCCGAGAGATCGATGCGCGGCAGCTTCGATCCCGGGTCGGTGTGAACGGGGCTGTCTCCGTTGGGCCGGTTCACCGTCACGTCGGCGAGCCACGAGACGATCTTCGACCCGCGGTCCTTCGATTCGCGGCCGTGGACCAGCTCGGGTCGCTCGTCGATGAACGAGGTGCTCAGATCACCGGCCACGAAGGCGGGGTCGTCGAGGACACGCTGGAGGAAGGGGATGTTGGTCGATACGCCGCGGATGCGGAACTCCGCGAGTGCGCGGCGCGAGCGGCGGACGGCCGAGGCGAAGTCGCGCCCGCGGCAGGTGAGCTTGGACAGCATCGAGTCGAAGTGAGGGCTGATCTGCGACCCGGCGGCGGTCGTTCCGCCGTCGAGGCGGATACCCGCTCCGCCGGGCGACCGGTAGGTCGTGATCTTGCCGGTGTCGGGGCGGAAGCCCTGGGCGGGGTCTTCCGTGGTGATGCGGCACTGGAGCGCGAATCCGCGCAGCTGGATGTCTTCTTGCTGGAGACCGAGGTCATCGAGGCTCTCTCCCGCGGCGATACGCATCTGCGACTGGACGAGGTCGACATCGGTGACCTCCTCCGTCACCGTGTGCTCGACCTGGATACGGGGGTTCATCTCGATGAAGACGACCTCACCGGCGCGTGGCCCGGCGGTCTCGAGCAGGAACTCGACCGTGCCGGCGTTCTCGTAGTCGATGGACTTCGCGAAGGCGATCGCGTAGGAGTGAAGAGACCGGCGGACGTCGTCGTCGAGGTTCGGGGCCGGCGCGATCTCCACCACCTTCTGGTGCCGCCGCTGAACCGAGCAGTCCCGCTCGAAGAGATGGACGGTGTGCCCGCCCTTGTCGGCGAGGATCTGCACCTCGATGTGGCGCGGCCGCTGGACGGCCTGCTCGAGGAAGACGCGCGCGTCGCCGAACGCGCTGCCGGCTTCGCGCATGGCCTCGGCGAGAGCGGGCGGGAGTCCGTCCTTGTTCTCGACGCGGCGCATACCGCGACCACCGCCACCGGCGACGGCCTTGACGAAGATGGGGAACCCGATGTCGTCGGCCTGCGCGACCAGGGCGTCGACGTCGTCGGACGCCTCGGTCGAGCGGAGGACGGGCACACCCGCCGCGACCGCATGCCGCTTCGCCGTCACCTTGTTGCCCGCCATCTCGAGCACGCGGGCGGCGGGGCCGATGAAGGCGATCCCGTTCTCTGCCGCCTTCGCGGCGAGGTCGGGGTTCTCCGACAGGAATCCGTAGCCGGGGTAGATGGCGTCGGCGCCGCTCTCCCTCGCGACGCGCACGATCTCGTCGACGTCGAGGTACGCCCGCACCGGGTGGCCCTCGTCGCCGATCTGGTACGCCTCATCGGCTTTCAGACGGTGGAGCGAGTACCGGTCCTCGTAGGGATAGACCGCGACGGTTCGCGCACCCAATTCGTACGCGGCTCGAAACGCTCGGATGGCGATCTCACCACGGTTGGCAACCAGGATTTTGCGAAACATGCTCTCACCTCAACGGGGGGCAGGGACGCGACGGCTGCGGGGATCGCCGTCGTTCGTGCTGAGTACCCTCACAGCCTAGGGGACGGTAACGTAGACGACCGTGCACGTACTCTCCGTCAGCTCCCTCAAGGGTGGCGTCGGCAAGACCACCGTGACCCTCGGCCTCGCCTCGGCGGCGTTCGCACGTGGGGTGCGGACTCTCGTCGTCGACCTCGACCCTCAATCCGACGTCTCGACCGGCATGGACATCCAGGTGGCCGGCCGGCTGAACGTCGCAGACGTGCTCGCCAACCCCAAGGAGAAGGTCGTCCGTCAGGCGATCACCTCCAGCGGCTGGGCCAAAGTGCATCCCGGCACGATCGACGTCATGATCGGCAGCCCGTCGGCCATCAACTTCGACGGCCCGCACCCGAGCGTCCGCGACGTGTGGAAGCTCGAGGAGGCCCTCGCCACCATCGAGGCCGACTACGACCTCGTCCTGATCGACTGCGCCCCCTCGCTGAACGCGTTGACGCGCACCGCGTGGGCGGCATCCGATCGGGTCATCGTCATCACCGAGCCCGGCCTCTTCTCCGTCGCCGCCGCAGACCGGGCCCTCCGCGCGATCGAGGAGATCCGCCGCGGTCTCTCCCCTCGCCTGCAGCCGCTCGGCATCGTCGTCAACCGCGTCCGCCCGCAGTCGATCGAGCACCAGTTCCGCATCAAGGAACTCCGTGACATGTTCGGCCCGCTGGTCCTGACGCCGCAGCTGCCTGAGCGAACCTCGCTCCAGCAGGCCCAGGGCGCGGCGAAGCCGTTGCACATCTGGCCGGGAGACTCCGCTCAGGAGCTCGCCGCCGACTTCGACTCGCTGCTCGACCGCGTGGTCCGCACGGGCCGGATTCCCGTCTCCGGCGCCGCCTCCCCCGCCTGAATCCGGGCGGTCAGCCCCCGTCGGAGACCGCGCGACACGCGCGCCGACCATCGGGAGTCGAACGGATGCTGCCTCGTGCAGCCTGTGGTCGGGTCAGGCGCTCTTCACGGCGCGACGCGCGGCGAGCTCATCGACCGGGTCGATGGTCTGCGGGTCGAACTCGACCAGCGTGGTCTCCACCTCGCGGAGGACCTTGCCGACGGCGATGCCGAAGACACCCTGACCGCGGCTGACGAGGTCGATGACCTCGTCGTTGGACGTGCACAGGTACACCGAAGCGCCGTCGCTCATGAGCGTCGTGCCGGCGAGATCGCGGATGCCGGCAGCCCGGAGCTGATCGACGGCGGTGCGGATCTGCTGCAGCGAGATCCCCGTGTCGAGGAGGCGCTTCACCAGCTTGAGAACGAGGATGTCGCGGAACCCGTAGAGACGCTGCGTTCCCGAGCCCGATGCGCCACGGACGGTGGGCTGCACGAGCTCCGTGCGGGCCCAGTAGTCGAGCTGACGGTAGGTGATGCCGGCGGCGCGAGCCGCGACGGCGCCACGGTAGCCGACCTCGTCGTCCATCGCCGGAAGCCCGTCGGTGAACAGAAGCTCCGTCGAGAACTTCTGGTCGCCCAGCGCATCATGCGCATTCATCGGGACCTCCTGCAGGTTTCGGTTCTTCCACGCTAGATGAGCGAGGGGCACCCGGCAACGACATCCGCTCCGAGGCGTCGGCGTGTCGTCGCCGGACTCAGGGCGTGAGCCGCTCGAGCGCGGCTTGGATGTAGACGTCGCGGATCTCGTCGATCCGACGGGCGAGCTCGGGGCCGAGCTCGTTCGCGCGCGCACGTGACGATGAATCCGTGCGACGCAGCAGCGGTGCGATCGCACTCTCGATGAGGGAGACCTCGCGTTCCGCGGTCTGTCGTACGCTGCGGATGTGCCGCGGCTGGATGCCGTGGGCCTCGAGCGCGACCATGGACCGGAGAAGCGACAGCGTTCGCTCGTCGTACGTGTCGGCGGGGACGATGAGCCCGGCAGTGACCGCATCGTTGAGGAGACCGACACTCGCGCCCGCGGCGGAGATCAGGTCCTCACGGCGATAGCGGCGCGCCGCCTGCACGATCGAGGCCGGCGCCTGGGACGCGTCGGCGTCGCCGCGTTCCTCGAGGTACTCACGGATGCGGGCGAGTGGGATGCCGTAGTCGCGCTGCATCGTGAGCGCGGTGCGCAGTCGCTCGACGTCGGAAGACGAGAACTTGCGATACCCCGAGTCGGTGCGCACGGGCGTGACGATGCCCTGGACTTCGAGGAAGCGGAGCTTGCTCGCTGTGAGCGCGGGAAACTCGGGGCTCAGCCGGGCCAGCACCTGCCCGATACTCAGCGACCCCGTGGACGCTGGACGTCCTCGGGGTGCAGTGGCCGGGCTCACGCGCTGATCGCCCGCTCTGCCGGCGCGACGAAGAAGTTGAGTCGGAACTTGCCCACGCGGACCTCAGCGCCGTCGATGAGGGCGGCACGGTCGACGCGCTCCCCGTTGACGTAGGTGCCGTTGAGCGAGCGCTGATCGATCAATTCGAAGACCGAACCGGTGCGCGTGATCTCCGCGTGACGACGAGACACCGTCACGTCGTCGAAGAAGATGTCGGCCTCGGGGTGGCGACCGACGGTCGTCACGTCCGTGTCGAGAAGGTAGCGGGCGCCCGCGGTCGGACCCGACCGGACGATGAGCAGAGCGGCGCGCGCAGGAAGAGCGTTGATCGCCTCGACCTCCGCCGCCGTCAGTTCGCTCCCGAACGGCACGAACGAGAGGTCCGAGTCATGCCCGAAGGTCTGGGTGGCGTCGACGAGTCGCGGCTGCGCCGAGGTCTCGGCGTCGCGATGAATATCGCCGCCGGGCCGGTTGGTGTCGTCCACGATGTCCTCCTGGTTCCAGACTAACCGATCCCCCGCTCGCCGAAGAGACGGCAGCGGGGTGGGGGCGGTTCGTTCTGCATCTTGCTGTGACGTCGGGCACGCACAGAAAAGTCTCTTACGTACCCTCTCGCACCGACCCCCTGCGAGACAAGAGCGGGGCCGCAGACGCACATGGTAGCGCCCACCGACGAGCCCCGACAGGCCCAGTCGCCCGCGGCGGCACGCGCCTACGTTCGTCACATGCCTACCGTCACACGCTCCCGCGCGGGGATGACTCTCGCCGGCCTCGCACTCTCACTGCTTCTGCTCGCTCCGGCCTCCCCCGCGGTCGCCCACGACGAGCTGGTCAGCTCGGATCCTGCCGCGGACGAGGTCCTCGGCGAGACGCCCCAGACCATCACGCTGACGTTCAGCGATGCCCCGCTCACGGAAGAGGGCACCACGGAGATCGCCGTCTTCGATCAGAACTGCGCGTCGATCGCCGAGGGCGAGCCCGTCGTGGACGGGGTCGAGATCACCCAGGCGATCAGCGGCACCGTCGAGGGCGCCGTGCTCGTGCAGTGGCGGACCGTGTCATCCGATGGACACCCCATCTCGGACGACTTCACGTTCTCGGTCGGTGAGGCCGGAGCCGCAGCCGCTGCAGACGACTGCGGCGAGAGTATCGGCGAGCAGGCGGAGGGTTCGTCGGAGGGCTTCAACGCCGTTCCGTACGCCGTCGGCGGCGGCGTCCTCTTCCTCGCCGTCGGCATCGTGATCGCCGTGGCGATCAGCCGCGGACGACGCGGCGCCACGCGGCAGTGAGGCACGCCGGAGCGTTAGGCTGAATCCATGCCTCATTACAACGTCGTCATCCTCGGCGCCGGCCCCGGCGGGTATGTCGCGGCGGTCCGCGCTGCCCAGCTCGGACAGTCCGTCGCGATCATCGAAGAGAAGTACTGGGGCGGAGTCTGCCTCAACGTCGGCTGCATCCCTTCGAAGGCGCTTCTGAAGAACGCGGACCTGGCCCACACCTTCAAGCACAAGGCCGATCTCTTCGGGATCAGCGGCGACGTGCACTTCGACTTCGGCACGGCGTTCGACCGCAGCCGCAAGGTCGCCGACACGCACGTCAAGGGCATCCACTTCTTGATGAAGAAGAACAAGGTCACCGAATACGAGGGGCGCGGCTCCTTCGTGGACGGCAAGTCCATCCAGGTCACCAAGACCGACGGTTCGCAGGAGACCGTGACGTTCGACAACGTCATCATCGCCACGGGATCGACCGTGCGTCTCCTTCCCGGCGTCGAGCTGAGCGACAACGTCGTCACGTACGAGGAGCACATCCTCACGCGCGAGCTCCCCGACTCGCTCGTCATCGTGGGCGCGGGCGCGATCGGCATGGAGTTCGGCTTCATCATGTCGAACTACGGCGTCAAGGTGACGATCATCGAATTCCTCGACCGTGCGCTGCCGAACGAGGACGTCGAGGTCTCGAAGGAGATCCAGAAGCAGTACAAGAAGTACGGCATCGAGATCCTCACCTCCACCAAGGTCGAGAAGATCGAGGACTCCGGCGACAAGGTCACCGTCACGTACTCGGCCAACGCCGACGGCGAGAAGAAGACGATCGAGACCGGCAAGGTCCTCATGTCGATCGGCTTCGCTCCCCGTGTCGACGGCTTCGGGTTGGAGAACACCGGCGTGAAGCTCACCGAGCGCGGCGCGATCGACATCGACGACCACATGCGCACGAACGTCGAGGGCATCTACGCCATCGGTGACGTGACCGCGAAGCTGCAGCTCGCCCACGTGGCAGAAGCTCAGGGCGTCGTCGCGGCGGAGACGATCGGCGGTGCCGAGACGCAGACGCTGGGCGACTACCGCAACATGCCCCGGGCGACCTTCTGCTCGCCGCAGGTCGCCTCCTTCGGTCTCACCGAGCAGCAGGCACGCGACGCCGGCCACGACATCAAGGTCGCGAAGTTCCCGTTCTCGGCCAACGGCAAGGCGAACGGGCTCGGTGAGCCGGTCGGTTTCGTCAAGCTCATCGCCGACGCCGAGCACCTCGAGCTCCTGGGTGGCCACCTCATCGGCCCCGACGTCTCGGAGCTTCTCCCGGAGCTGACGCTGGCCCAGAAGTGGGACCTGACCGCGCTCGAAGCAGCGCGCAACGTCCACACCCACCCGACGCTGTCGGAGGGCCTGCAGGAGGCGTTCCACGGGCTCGCGGGTCACATGATCAACCTCTGACGCGACACCGGGCCTATCGAGACGAATACGTTTCGGTTAGCCTGATCGCCACGACTGACGCCGCCCCAACGAAGCCGGGGGCGGCGTCAGTGGTTTCTCCGGCTGTCAGAGGCCGAGCGTGCGACCGAGCTTCGACTCGGATGCCGCGGGGCGGCCACCGACCTCGGCGACCAGCAGGTCGGCAGCCTCGAAGAGCGCATGACGCTCGTCGTCACCGGACGGTGCCGCCGGACCGAGTTCGAGCTCCCACTCCCGCCACGAGGACACGCGCCCGGCGCGCTCATCGGTCGCGGTGACCCGGTCATCGACGAACTCCGCGACGAGCTGACCCGCGGCATCCCGCAGCGCATACGCCGTGCGGGAGTTGCGGATCCGCGCGAGCGGCTCGAACGGAGTGGCGGCGAGGTCGGCGAGAGCCGCGACGATCGCTTCGGGGACCGGGCTCGCGCCGTCGGCATCCGGAGTGTCGAGCGGCCATCGCGACTCGGCTTTGCCGGCGTCCGTGACGCGCTTGATGTGCCAGCCCTCATCGGGCCCGCCCGTGCGCCGACGAAGGGCGACGCGCGCTCGTCCGAGGGCGAGGTCGGCCGTGTCGAGGTACTGCGCGTCGAGGGAGCGTGGCTCGGGGGCATCAACGGCGACGACGCCGGGAAGCCGAGCCCAGTCGGGCAGCGGCGTCTCGGCGTCGACGTCGTAGGTGCGTTCTACCTCGAGCGAGTGCTCCGGCTCAGTCGTCAAGGTTGACGCGGTCGTCGCGCTCGTCGGCGGAGGGGTCGATGTCCCCCTGCGCGGCGGCGAAGTGGAAGTCCGTCGACGTGGGACCGTCGTCGTCTCCGGTGTTCTGGTCGGCGCCGGCGCGCTCGTAGACGACCTGCGTCTCGCTGTACGGCAGGATCAGCTGATCGGATGCGTCTTCCTCGAGGGGAATGACCTGTCCGTCGAGGGGACCGCCGTGAAGTCGTGCAATAGCCATGTGTGAAACCTCCTTTGCCGACCCTATCCGTGCCCGCGCACCGCGCCCGCACGGTTGCACGGCGCGGTGCGGAGTGGTACCCCGCCCGGCGTAGCCTGTGGGGATGCCCCGTCCGTTCGTCCTTCTCGCCACGCGCGCGGAAGACGTCCCCGCCGACGAGGAGTACGCCCTGTTCCTCCGGCATTCCGGCCTCGAGGAACGCGATCTCCGTCGCGTTCGGCTCGAACGGGAGCGGATGCCGGATCTCGACCTGTCGGACATCTCGGGCATCTTCGTCGGCGGCGGTCCGTTCAACGCCTCCGACCCGGAGGCGAAGAAGTCGGCGACTCAGCGGCGGGTCGAAGTCGAGTTCAGCGGTCTCCTCGATGAGGTCGTCCGCCGCGACTTCCCCTTCCTCGGCGCCTGCTACGGCATCGGCACAGTGGGGGCCCACCAGGGCGCGCGGATCGACCGGACCTACGGCGAACCGATCAGCGTCGCCGACGTACGCCTCACGGAGGACGGACGCCGCGACCCGCTGCTGCGCGACCTTCCCGACGCCTTCGCCGCCTTCGTCGGCCACAAGGAGGCGATCAGCGCCCTCCCACCGAACGCGGTGCTGCTGGCATCGTCCCGTGCGTGCCCGGTGCAGATGTTCCGCGTCGGCGCGAACGTCTACGCGACCCAGTTCCACCCCGAGCTCGATCTCGGCGGCATCCTGACCCGGATCCACGCCTACCAGGACTACGGCTACTTCGACCCGACCGAACTGGGCGACGTGGTCGCCGCGGTGAACCGGACGTCGGTGACCGAGACGGCCACGATCCTCCGGGCCTTCGTCGAGCGGTACGCGCGCTGAGCAGGGCCGCTCACTGGATCGGCGGCGTGTGCCAGATCCGGTCGATGTAGTCGCGCATCGACCGGTCGGATGAGAAGAACCCCGTCCGCGCGACGTTGAGGATCGCGGCACGGGTCCACGCCTCCTGGTCGGCGTACAGCGCGTCCACCCGCTGCTGGGCGGCCACGTAGGAGGTGTAGTCGGCGAGGGCCATGAACGGATCGTGGTGCAGGAGCCCCGTCACCACCGGCTCGAACACGGAACCGTCGCCACCCGAGAACGCCCCCGAACCGATCAGGTCGAGCGCGCGGGCGAGGTCGTCGTCGGCGCGTACCGCATCGATGGGGTGGTAGCCCCGATCGGCGAGAGCGGCGACCTCCGGCTCGGTCATGCCGAACAGGAAGAAGTTCTCATCGCCCACGAGCTCGCGGATCTCGACGTTGGCGCCGTCATCGGTGCCGATCGTGAGCGCCCCGTTGAGCGCGAACTTCATGTTGCCGGTGCCCGACGCCTCCTTGCCGGCGAGGGAGATCTGCTCGGACAGGTCCGCGGCCGGGACGACACGCTCCGCCAGCGTCACGTTGTAGTTCGGCGGGAACAGCACGGCCAGGCGCCCCTCGACGCGGGGGTCATTGTTGACGACCTCCCCGACGGCGTTGATCAGATGGATGATGCGCTTGGCCATCGCGTACCCGGGCGCCGCCTTGGCGCCGAATACGAAGGTGCGGGCGGTGACGTCGTCGACGGCGACGCGCCCCGACACGATCGCCTCGTACTGGCTGACGATGTGCAGGAGCTTCAGCGTCTGGCGCTTGTACTCGTGGAGGCGCTTGACCATCACGTCGAGCATGTGGTCGTCTCGCACGGTGAGGCCGTCGCGCGCCTGCAGCGTCTTGGCCAGGATGCGCTTGTTGGCGGACTTGACCGCCGCGAACTCGCGCCGGAACTCGGCGTCGTCGGCAAGCGGCTCGAGCTCCCGGAGGCGTTCCAGATCGGTCAGCCATCCCGGTCCGATCGAATCGGTGATGAGGCGCGACAGCCCCGGGTTGGCCAGGCGCACGAAGCGACGCGGGGTCACGCCGTTGGTCACGTTGGTGAACTTGCCGGGGTAGAACTCGTCGAAGTCCGGCAGCACCTTCTCGCGGAGCAGCTGGGAGTGCAGCTCGGCGACGCCGTTGACCTTCGAGCCAGCCACGGTCGCGAGGAAAGCCATCCGGACCGCGCCGTCTGGGGCGACGATCGACATCCGGCGCACGCGCTCCTCATCGTCGCCGAAGCGCTCCCGGACCTCGGCGAGGAACTCCTCGTTGATCCGGTAGATGATCTCGAGGTGGCGGGGCAGGAGCCGGCCGAGAAGGTCGGACGACCACACCTCGAGCGCTTCAGGCAACAGGGTGTGGCACGTGTAAGCGAAGCATTCGCGGGTGATCGCCCACGCGGCATCCCATTCGAGGTGCTTCTCGTCGACCAGCATCCGCATCAGTTCGGGGACACCGATCACGGGGTGCGTGTCGTTGAGCTGGAAGATGACCCGCTCGGGGAGCCGGGTGATGTCGAAGTCGGCCGGCAGCGTCGAGTTCACGAAATCGCTGAGGGATGCCGCGACGAAGAAGTACTGCTGCTGGAGGCGCAGCTCCTTGCCCTGGGGCGTGGAGTCCTCGGGGTAGAGGACCTTGGAGATGTTCTCGGCGTACGTCTGCGCGCGGACGGCCTCCTGGTAGTCGCCCGCGTTGAACACGCGGAGATCGAAGCCCTCGGTGGCCTGTGCGCTCCACAGCCGGAGCGTGTTGACCCGCCCGTTGTGGTAACCCGGGACCATGTAGTTGTGCGGGATCGCGCGCACGTTCCATGCCGGAACCCAGCGCGTCCGGCTGACACCGGCGTCGTCCCACGTCTCGGTGTGACCGCCGAACGAGACGGTTTGCGCCGCCTCTGGGTGCGGGAACTCCCAGGGCGAGCCGAGCGCGAGCCAGGAGTCGGCCTGCTCGACCTGCTCGCCGTCGACGAAGGTCTGCCGGAAGATGCCGTACTCGTACCGGATGCCGTAGCCGATGTTCGGCACGCCCATCGTGGCGAGCGAGTCGATGAAGCACGCGGCCAGTCGCCCGAGTCCGCCGTTGCCGAGGCCCGGCTCGATCTCCTGCGCGCGCACCTCTTCGATGTCGATCCCGCAGGCGGCGAGCGCCTCCCCCGCGATGTCGGTGAGGCCCGTGGCGAGGAGGTTGTTGTCGAGCTGACGGCCGAGGAGGTACTCGGCCGAGAGGTACGCCACTCCCTTCGCCTGCACGGTGCGCTGGTGGCGCACGTCCTCGAGCCACCGGGCCATGAGGTAGTCGCGCACGGTCGCGGCGAGGGCGAAGTACCGGTCGTTCGGCGCCGAGGTCGACAGCGCGACGCCGCGGCCGTTGTTCAGGTTGCGGAGGAACTGCTCCACGAAGGCATCGACGGTGATCTGCGGCGCGGTGACGGGGGCGAGCGCGAGGACGTGGCTGGCCGACGGACGCGAAGGGGTACGGGGGTTCTTCACGAGTTAGACCGTACACACCGCAGCGAGGGCGCGCGCGCGCACCGGGGAGACACCCGGCCGGTGTTCACATGATCGGAACGCGGGCGGACCCGGTCAGCTCGGCTTCCGCTGCTCGGCGAGCGCGTCGCGCGCGGCGCGGAGCTCGTCGGTGGCGGCCTGGACCTGGTCCTCCGCCGTCTGCACGCGCCGCTCGAAGAGATCCTTCGCCCCGTGGACGCTGCGGACGCGGTCGTGACTCTCCTGCGTGCCGGTCACGATGTACGAGGACGCGATGAGGATGACCTGCGCGGAGAGGTTGATCCACAGCAGAAGGGCGATCAGGGTCGCGAACGAGGCCAGCAGCGGATTCGAGGTCGCTCCCCCGACGAACAGGCTCGACAGCTGCTGCAGCACCGTGAGGCCGATGCCACCCAGGAGGGCTCCGGCCCACAGCACGCGCGCGGGCGGGCGGATTCCGGAGAGGGCCCGGAACAGCAGCGCGACGATCGCGGTGTCGAGGATGAAGGTGATCACGACCCCGACGGCGGCGCTGCCGACGCGCAGCAGCGGGCTGTCCTCGGGGAGGCCGGTGATGTCGCTGACGAGCCCGATCCCCGCGGTGCCGACGATCGTCGCGGCCGCCGCGGCGGCGAGCCCCACGCCGATGAGGATCGCGAGGAGGAGGTTCCGCACCATCACAAGGAGGAAGAAGGTGTCGTCGTGGACCTTGTCCGCGATGAGCCGGATGGCCGTCCGGAGCGACGCGATCGCGCCGATGGCTGCGACGATGAGACCGATCGCCGAGACGAGGCCGGCGAACGAGAGCGCGATCGGCTGCGTCAGCTGGTCGGGGTCGATGAGACGGCCCTTGCCGAGGAGGCCGGGGATCACGTTGTCGACGGCGTCGATGAGCGCATCCCAGGCCTGCGGGTTACCCGCGAGCCAGAGCGCCGCGATCGAGAAGCCGAGCAGCACCCCGGCGAAGACGCTGAAGAGGGTGCGGTAGGTGATGCTGTCGGCCAGCATCGGTCCGCGACGCTCGGAGTACCGCAGGTAGGAGCGGACGAGCCGGAGCGTCAGCGCCCACGCGATGACGCGTGCCAAGAGGGGGGTCTTCTTCGTCGTGTCGTCCATGCCGTCGCTTCCGTGTCGGTGCCGGGCGTCGGCCTCGCGTCGAGCGCCAATGGTATCCAGCGCACCGGCCGCCGCGGGCGCCCTTGCCATCGCGCCCGGATCGTGTCAGAGCGAGGGGATGCCGGTGGCGAGCGCCGGACCGGCGAGGATCCCGAACCACGCACCGACCAGCATCCACGGTCCGAACGGGAGGGAGGTGGATGCCGACGCCCGCCGGCCCGCGACGAGCATGAGGCCGTACAGCCCACCGAGGACGAACCCCGCGACGGTGCCGATGAGGACGACGCGCGCACGCGCCGGTAGGCGACACCGACGATCAGGGCGAGAAGCGCCAGGGGAACGAGCTGCAGGATCATCCGCGGGTTCATCGAGATCGCGTACCAGAGGACGGCGACAGCGATCATCCCG